>NZ_JBFANB010000043.1:0-83844 GCF_040659625.1 Nonomuraea sp. NPDC049750 | reverse complement strand
GAGCCGCTGGACCACGGCTCGATCAGCCGCGGCGGCCACGCGGCCGACACTTTGGCGGGTTTCCTCCAGGCGCTCCATGTGGAGGCGCCCGCCGAGGCGCCGATCGCTACGGACCGCGGTGCCCATCCCAGGAACTGCACGGTCGGCTTCGAGAACTTCTTCCAGGCCGTTGCCCTCGACGACATCGCGGCCGACGTCCGGGACGTCTGGGACGACGCCGTCGCGGCCCAGGCGTGGGAGGGCCCGCCGGTGTGGGTGCACGGCGACCTCCATCCCGCGAACGTCGTCGTCTCGGACGGAACGCTGTCGGGCATCATAGACTTCGGCGGCCTGTTCGCCGGCGATCCGGCGTGGGACCTCGCCGCCGCATGGGTGCTGCTCCCCGCCGGCACGGCCGCACGGTTCTTCGACATGTACGCGCACGCGGACGAGGCGGCGATCCGGCGCGCCCGCGGGCTGGCCGCTATGAAGAGCCTCTTCCTAATGCTCATGGGGCAGAACGGAGATCGGGGACTTCCCGGCGGGAAGCCGCACTGGGGACCTGCGGGCCGGGCGGCACTTGATCGTGTTCTGAAGGGCGTTTGACGCACACTTCATGCTCGGCCTCAGCGATGCGGGCAATGAGGTTGTCGCGGATCTCCTCCGGCCGGCCGCCCTCACCGGCCACACCCAGAACGTCTTCAGAGCGCCCGAGTCGACCAAGATCAGCCAGCGGCAACGCCTGACCCAGCACGCCCAGGCCCGCTGGCCCGTTCTAGCCGCTGTCAGCGTGCGCTACCGAGGCGTGCTCGCCTATATCGACGGGCACCTCAGCGACGGGACGATCCTGCCGCTGTACCGGCTGCGATACAACGGCTCGGCGAGCATCTGAGGCTTCGCGATCTACCTGGCCAGCCGCGACGGATACGAAGACAACATCCTGCCCAGCGGCCTACCCGCCGGCAGCCCCGAAGAAGCCCTCGACTGCGTCTGCGGCCTCTACCGCAACGACCCCACCGGCTGGTCCCTACGCCCGACGAATTAACGGCGCGGACCACTTAGGCATCCATAAGAGCACGGCCCGCGGGCACCACAGCGGCGACGGCTCTAATCCTGGCCTCAGGTTGATCGAGGAGAATGAGCGGCAAAAGCATCGACTGGAAGGGGGCGGGCCGGCGTGCGGATCATGATCGCGGATGATGACACGGCCATCCGTGAGTCGCTGGAGCGGGTGCTCCAGGTCGAGGGTTACGACACCAGCACCGTCGCCAACGGTCTCGCCGTGCTCGACGGGGTCGATGGGGCCGGCGGTGACACGCTGGATCTGCTGATCCTCGACGTGATGATGCCCCGCCTCGGCGGGTTGGAGACTTGCCGGCGGTTGCGGGCCGCGGGTCGGGATCTGCCGGTGCTGATGCTGACCGCCCGTGACCAGGTCTCCGACCGGGTCGCAGGGCTGGACGCGGGCGCCGACGACTACCTGCCCAAGCCGTTCGCCACCGAGGAGTTGCTGGCCCGGGTGCGGGCCCTGCTGCGCCGGCGTACGCCGACCGACGGGGAGTCGCAGATCCTGTCGTTCGCCGACGTCCGGCTCGATCCTGACAGGTTCGAGGCGTGGCGGGGCGGGCGGCCGCTGCACCTGACCCGGACCGAGTTCTCCCTGCTGCAGGTCCTCGTGCGCAACGCGACCTGGGTCTTGACCCACGACGCGCTGTTCGAGGCGATCTGGGGCTTCGACATGAGCACCACCGCCAACAACCTCCAGGTATACGTGAGCTACCTGCGCCGCAAGATGGAGGCCGAGGGTGAGCCGCGATTGATCTACACGCGGCGCGGCCTGGGATACACGTTGCGGGAGACTCCTCCGTGAGCAGGCCCGCCGGCCGGGGACCGCACCGGCTGACCCGATGGTGGCGCCGGCGGTCCCTGCGGACCAGAATGACGGTGATCGCGGCGACGGCCATCGCGGTCAGCGTGTTCCTGGCCTTCCAGGTGGCCAGCGAGCTACTGGACTGGGAGCTGCAGCGCACCGCCGAGAATCAGCTACGCGCCGACTCCCGTGTCCTGGCGACGAACACGGAGCGCGCCGGTCTGGCGCAGGTCCAGCTACCGCCGTATCCCGGATCCGGTCGGCTGGTGCGGGTCATCCTGCCCGACGGCTCGACCCGGACGCCGACCGGCCAACCCGCGCTGCCCCCCGTCAGCGAGCGCGCCGGGCGCGTGGCGCAGGGCGCGTCGGCCAACCTGATGGAGTCGAACGACAGCGACGACGACGGCTACCTCATCTACACGCTGCGGGCGGGCGACGGCGCGGTCCAGGTGGCCCGCGTCGCCGACGACAGCCCGATCAACCAGTTCGGGTTGGGCATGCTGCTGATCGGGCTGCTCTGCGTGGTCTGCGGCGCCCTTGTCGGGCGGACCGTGGCGCGGACCGGACTGGCACCGATCGACCGGCTGACCGCCGCCGCGGTACGTGTCGCGCACACCCGGGATCTCGACGCCGACATCCCGAATGAGGGCGGTGGGGAGATCCGGCGGCTGATCCAGTCGATCAACGACATGCTCGCCGCGCTCCGGGACTCCCGGCGGGCCCAGCGGCTGCTCGCCGAGGACGCCGCCCACGAGCTCAAGACCCCCCTCACCAGCCTGCGCCTCAACGTCGAGCTGCTGATCCGGCTCGATCGGCGCGGCACCCTGGACAGCGCACTGCCGGCGGAGAGCCGGACCCGGCTGCTCAACGATCTCGGCGCCCAGGTAGCCGAGTTGAGCACCCTTGCCGCCGAGCTGACCGACCTGGCGCGCGGTGACGTCAGCGACGAGAGCACCGAGCTGCTCGACCTCGCCGACGTGGTGGTGGCCGCCGCGACCCGGGCGCGTTCCCGGGTGCCCGACATCGAGATCGCGCTCGACGTGACCCCCGTGTGGGTGAGTGGGCGTCCCGCTGCGCTCCAACGGGCCGTGCTCAACCTCATCGACAACGCCGGCAAATGGTCCCCCGCGGACCAGCCGGTCCAGGTCCGGCTCCATGCCGAGGGCGCGTCGGCGGTGCTCGAGGTCGACGACGCCGGGCCGGGCATCGACGCCGCCGACGTACCGCGGGTGTTCGACCGGTTCTACCGTGCCGACAGCGCCCGGGCGTTACCGGGATCCGGTCTGGGGCTGTCGATCGTGCAGCGGGTCGTCGACGCCCACGGCGGCCGGGCCACCGTCGCCCGCTCCGCACGCGGTGGCGCGCTGCTTCAGGTCGACCTTCCCGCCGCGGCCCCGCCCGCCCCGATCGCGCGGCTCAGTGCCGGGGAGGACACCGCGGTGCGCTGACCCGCCCCGGCGGCGGCGCAGGACAGGGGACTGCGGCCCCCGCTCGCCCGCGCACCGCGGTAGCGGCAGCCCTCTGAGGATGCCACGGAGCCGTTCGACCTCGATCCAGACCTTGTTCAGCGCGTCGTACAACGCGCCGTGCCCACGCCGGTGCTCGGGCGGCAACGACAACCCGGCCAGGGTTCGTACCGGCCCATCAGTACAGAGCACCGCGTCGGTGAGCTCGAACAGCGCGTCGACCCGCGCGGTCAGGCAGGCATAGAAGTCGGTTCTGAGCTGGGAGTTTGACTCCCGTCCATCGCCGACGGACTTTCTTGGGCGTGTCAGTTGCGACGGGCCTTGATTCTCGTGCGGGTGTCGAACGGCGCTCCGGAGAGTAGTACCGTCGTACCGCCTCCCTCTCGAGGATGACGACCGCAGTACGACGAAATAGGACGGAATCGGGCCTAGCGTTCAGGGCTATGACGAAACCTGATAGTCCACTGCGGAGGTTCGGGGCGGCCACCATGGCGCTGGCGACGGCGTTCGCCGTCGCCGCCTGCGGGTCGGGCGCCGACAACAGTGCGGTGCCCGCCGCGGCCGGCTCGCACAGCGCGCACGCGGGCGGGTCGTCGGCTCCACCGCAGCCGCTGCGCACCGGCGAGCGGTTCGTCGACCTGAAGATGGCCGAGGCCTACACGCCCGCGCCGCCGGAGGGCGGCGGCACGGACGAGTACCGGTGCCAGGTGATCGATCCGGGCCTGACCAAGGCGGCGTTCCTGACCGGGACTCAGGTCACGCCGGAGAACGTCGCCATCGCGCACCACGCCATCGTGTACGTGGTGCCGCCGGGCGGCGCTGCCGCGGTGCGCAAGCAGGACGCGAAGACCCCCGGCGTCGGCTGGCAGTGTTTCGGCGGGACCGGCGTGAAAGGCGCCGAAGTAGAAGAGGGGGAAGCGGCGTGGGTGGACACCTGGGCGCCGGGCGCCACGGAGACGCTGTTCACCCAGGACGCCGGCTTCAAGCTGGAGCCGGGCAGCCTGGTCGTCCTCCAGATCCACTACAACCTGCTCGCGACCGACGGCAAGCCGGCCGGGTCGGACCGCTCGGCGGTGCGGCTGCGGCTGACGGACGGCACGCCGCAGACCCGGGAATTCGACACGTGGCCGCTCGACGCGCCGACCGACCTGCCCTGCGCCGCCGACGAGTCGGGTCCGCTCTGTGACCGGGCGGCCTCGATCGCGGACGTGACGAAGCGGTTCGGGCCTGAGGTCGGCGGCACCGCGGACGAGCAGCTGGAGGAGTGCGGCCAGAGCGCGCCGAAGCCCGGTGACACCCAGACCTGCGACCACAAGGTGCCGGCGCCGATGACGCTGTTCGCCGGTTTCGGCCACATGCACCTGCTCGGGCGGGCCATCAAGGTCGAACTCAACCCGGGCAAGCCGAACGCCAAGGTCGTGCTGGACGTGCCGCAGTTCGACTTCGACAGCCAGCGGCTGGTGAAGCTGCCGTCGCCGGTGGAGATCGGTCCGGGGGACACGCTGCGGGTGACGTGTACGCACGACGCGGGGCTGCGCAAACAGCTGCCGCAGCTGAGCAAGCTGCCGCCCCGCTACGTGGTGTGGGGTGACGGCACCAGCGACGAGATGTGCACGGGCATCATGACGGTCTCCCCCCGCAAGTCCTGACGAAGCGTCGAACGTGTGTGAGCTCACTGAGATCAACAAGCCGAAAAACAGCTCTGAGCTCACACACGTCCGCACTGAACTCACACCCGTGCGGCGTCGTGGCGGTCGGACGGGCGGTGCCGTGGGCGGCTGCACGCGGACCCGGCAGCGGAGCGGTCGATCACGCGGAGCGGATCGGCCCGGAGCGGTTGCGGCTGGGAACTACGGTCGTGCCCCCGACGGACGCGCGAGATGCAGCGCTAATCGGCAGGGTGAGTCTCAGGTCGTAGGCGAGGATGACGGCCTGGATCCGGTCCCGTGCGCCGATCTTGGCGAGGACCCGCCCGACGTGGGTCTTCACCGTCGACTCCGACAGCGTGAACCGCTGCGCGATCTCGCCGTTGGTGAGGCCGTGGCCGATGGCGACGAGGATCTCGCGCTCGCGGCCGGTCAGGGAGTCCAGCCGGGGATCCTCCCGCACGGGCCCGCAGAGGTCATCGTCGAGCCGGTCGGCGAACGCGTCGAGCAGCCGCCGAGTCAGCGCCGGCGCGATCACCGCGTCCCCGGCGGCGACGGCCCGGATGCCGGCGAGCAGCTCCTCCGGGCGGGTGTCCTCGAGCAGGAAACCGCTCGCCCCGGCCCGCAGCACGGCGAGCGCGTACCGGTCCACGTCGAACGTCGTCAGCACCAGGATCCGCGAACGCCCACCGGCGGCGACGATGCGCCGGGTGGCCTCGATCCCGTTGACGCCCGGCATGCGGATGTCCATCAGCACCACGTCGGGATGCAGCTCGGTGGTCCACCGAACGGCCTCGGCGCCGTTCTCGGCCTCGCCGACGATCTCGGTGTCGGGGGTGCTCTCCAGCAGCATGCGAAACCCGAAGCGCTGCAGCGGCTGGGCGTTCACCACAAGCACAGAGATCATGAATGGCTGCCTTTCAGGGTCGTGTGGACGGTCCAGCCGCCGTCCGGTGCGGGGCCGGCGCTGACCGTGCCGCCGTAGAGCGCGGCGCGTTCGGCCATGCTGGCGAGGCCGAGACCCGCGTCGCCCGGCGATGCCTCTTCATACCGAGCGGACCTGAGACGACTGTTAAAACGGCGCTCAGGCCGGTTGGCCGCCGGCGCGGGTTCGTCTGGGCCGCGCGACGGACTCCCTCAGCATCCAACCGCGCATGACCTGGTATAAGGTCTCGACGAACAGCTCCAGGGAACTATTGATGAACGCACCGTTCTTCTCGCTGTCCCCGAGTTGGCTGTACCAGTAGACGTGATGGTCCGCACGGGACAGACAAGCCATGCCGGGCACGCGGTCGCCCCAGGCGTGGGCTCCTTCGGTGTGAATCTTGTGCCCTGTGGCGAGACGAGCCGCGCCGAACGGCTCTGTTCATCGAACCGCAACCAACCCCCCGCAAGAGTTGACGTTCCGCCAGCGGATGACGGCGGTTACGCCCTACACATTCGCCTTCACCGGGACAGAGCCGAAAACCGTTGCACGGCGCGAGGCGGCAACAAGTACCCCACGCCTACCCCGGCCCGCAAGGCGAAGACGGCCCTACCGTCGCCGGAGGATGACGCCTTGGCCGTAGTCGGTCTCATCGTTCGGGGCTCCTGCCAGCCACAGCTCCGATGTACCGGGAATCGCCGTCACCGCCACGTGGCCAAACGGGTAGTCGTAGACGCGCTCACGGCTCCAGGTCCTGGCCGTCGAAGTGCCGGGCCACCGTGACGTCGTCCTTGTCGGACCCGACCGCCCACACGTCGTCCGGCCCGGACGCGGTGACGCTCGCCAGCGGCCCGCCACCGCCGGGCACGGCCACCCGCTGCCACGAGGACCCGTCCCAGTGCATGACGAGCGCCTCCGGCTGTCCGGGATCGTCGATCTCGGTCCTACAGGCGCCCCCCGGCGCCCCCTCGCCCCCGATTCCGCCGACAGCCCACACGTCGTCCGGCGAGATCTCCCACACCTGGTTGAGGTAGCCTCTCGGTACGTTCGGGAGAGGCATCTCTGTGTACTCCCCACCCCGGGCCGCGTGCCAGACCGCAGGCCTGATGCCCGCGCAGCCGTCGCGGAGGTCAGTGCCGACCACCCACACCTGACCGTGCCCGGCCGCCACCGCGGCGAATACGCCCTGGACGGCGGCCCGCTTCTCGAACTTCCGGCCGGTCCACTCCACGGCGAAGGAGTTCTCCCTGTTCAGGTCCATACCGACCAGCACAGCCCGCCCCTTGTCGATCGACACATCGGTGAACCAGGCCACTCCCAACCCGGACGGGCGCGGGTACGACGAGCGCCGCCCGTCCCAGTGGATAGCTTCGCCATCCCCCACGATCCAGATGCCGCTGGGTCCATCCACGTCGAAGCCGCTCACGTAGAGCTCGCGATCGAGAGTGGTCTTCTTCCACGCCGTCCCGTCCCATCGCTCGACGATCACGGTCCCTTCGCGGTCCTCGGCGCCGTCCTCGGAGCCCACCGCCCACGCCCGCCGAGGCCCGTCGGCAATCACGTCAACGAGCTCCGACTTCGCCCGGAGCCGCAGATCCTCGACCTCCTTCCACCGCTCGGAGCGGGCCACCACCTTCCCGGTCTCCGCGCTCGCGCTCGCGGTCGCCGAAGGCGTGACGGTCGCGGGGCTCGAGGGAACGGCCGCCGGTCCCGAGCATCAGGTCGCCATGCCGAGACATATCATTACGGATGCCGCAAGCCGCGCGATCTTCATGAGGGCCCAGTATGACCGAGCGGCCCTCCCCAAACCGGACATCTACCTCCGTAAGCTGCCGCGCCGCGGCCGGGAGGTGAAGGGCCGGTGGCCCGCCATACGGGAGCATGAGCGGAGCCGGCGCCGCGGATCGGCACTCAGCTGGTCGAGGCCTCCACCGAGACGCATCGGTGCAGCACGAAGCCCGTCTTGCCGGCGGGACCGTTGATCCTGATCACAGGCCTGATGTTGATCCTTCCAGGACCCACGGTGATCAAGGCGAAGGTCGATCGAGTCTCGGCGAACTCCTGGTGATTGGCGAAGTTGGCGGGTCCGAAGGCGCCTTCCGACTTGAGGGAGTCGTTCAAACTGTAGGTGAGTCGCATCTCGGCACCCGCCTGAACGGAGACGTCCGCGGTGACCTCCACCTTCACTGTCGTCGTAGCCGGAACGTCGACGAACACCGGGTTATCAAGGAGGCCCACGTATACGGCCGAACTCGCGGTAAGCGGGAACCCACGGGGATCGCACATCGCCTGGCTGAGGGGAAGGGCGGCGGCCGGTCGGGCCAGCGCGAACGTCGTGATTGCCGTAGCCGCAGCGCAGGCGGCCACCGCGGCGAGGACTGTGCGACGACGTGAAGGTCGAGTCATGAACATCATGGATCTTCCTCGATTCTGTGGAACCGGTCCTCGATCCTGGGCCGGTCATCGACATGGGTGTGTCGCCGTACTCACTGCAAGGGCGTTCCATCCAGTTCCACAACGAGCTACGACCGCACCGGACCAGGCGAACGCCGAGATTCCAGGGCTCGCCGACCGGCCGAAAGACGTTAAGCGAAGATCGTCCCGGAAGATCGTGGTGCGCTTGTCTAGTACGGGGCACATGCTTGTGCGCCTGGAGCCTCACCAGCTCCTAGAAGCATGGCAAGCTGTATCGGCGGTCTTCCACATGGTCGTAGATAGCGCGCAACCAGGGCTCACGAGCCGCCGGTAGCCGCGCCAGCGTGCTGAGGAACACGCCTAAATCAGGTCTGAAGGGCCTCCATGGCAGCCGTGGTGGCGGATCGTCGCGCCGGACAATGTCGGGCATCCCTGCCGTCGCGAGGGTAAGACGCCGATCGTCATTGAAGGCCATGTACATCCACACGTCAGCCGCCAGCGGCACCACCCCTCTCGCGCCGCACGGCCACACCTCGCCGCTTTGCGGATGCCGCGGCACCAGGGCGATATCCGCGGTCACGCCGGACATGCCTGGCCCGGCCAAGACGAGGTTCCGTGCCGACGGGCCTGCGGGGAGCAGCGTGTCGAGCGCCTTGCGAAAGGCCTCGGCGACCGGTCCGTCAGGGACGGCAACCCGCTTGCCGCCCGACAACGCCAACAGGCGTGCCAACGCCACCGCGACCGCTGCTTCCCACCGCGGGTTCCACCATCCGGGCTGCTCAATGGGTGGTGTGTCCGGATAGGCCGCCCGCAGCGCCTCCCAGCCGACCACCGTACAAGCGGGGCCATCGACGCAGACAGGTCGCACGGCACTCGGATCCAGCCACACCACCTGCCAGAACCCGCAGTCATCAATGCGGGTCGCCACCGCACGCCCGCACTCCACACACGCGAGGTTGGCGCCGCTCCGGCCGTCCAGGCCACAGCAGCAGCCATCACACCGCTCTCGGGTGAGAACGGTTCCGCGGACATCGCCCGGCGCGACCCCGATGATCCCCGGGGGCCCGTACGGCAGGGAATACACCTGTAGGTACACGCCACCGGCTGCCGCCTCCTCCACGCCCGCCTCGTCCCCGACCCGCCATGGCGGGTCGGAGGCTTGGGAATGCACCGCGTACGTTCCGGGCTCGAGAAGCGCGGGGAGCAAGTCGTGGCCGTACTTCTGATCGGTGTGGTCGGGAAGCGCGACCCGTGACACCCTCGCGGTCAAAACAGCACCGCACCCCACACATGCGAAAACGACCAAGTGCCCCTCTCACGCCTCAACGATTCGATAGCAGCCTCTGATCTGTGGTAGCGCAGGGCAGAGGCATCAGCTGGTCCAAGTGCATGGAGTCGCCGGAAAAGCACATCATTGCGGCCTGCTCGCACGAATGTCCATGACCCTGGGATCTGTGCGGTGTCTGGCTCTGCGACGCCTTCTTGGAGAGCACGGCTGTGTACTACATGTCTTCGGCAGGTCGACGCCCCACAATCGTGAGTTCGCACACCTGCCGTCCATCCCAGGCCGGCCAAGATCGGCAAGGGTCGTCCAGGCGCCGCCTAGCCGATGCCGACCACCCGTGCCCATGCGGGCGGCGTGTCCGGCACGTAGTCGGGGTCGCTCTCGTACGACGGCTTGGGCCGGGCGAACAGCCCCACCACCACGCGGGACGCCGGCCGTTCACGTGGCCACGGGGTCTGCCCGTCGGTCAGGACCACGATGACGTCCGGCCGCGGGCCCGCCCGCAGCGCCTTGGCGATTCCCGCACGCAGGTCCGTGCCGCCGCCGCCCACCAGCGTCATCCCCTCGGCCCGGCACAGCGGTTGCGCGACCCGGGCCGCCGCGTCGCAGGACAGTACGCTGACCAGGTCGCGCCGGCCGCCCACGGCGCGGACGATCGCGGCGACCTCCAGCAACGCGCTCCCCAGTTCGGCGTCGCTGACCGACGCGGAGGTGTCGATGACCACGCTGATCCGCGGCGGCCTGCGCCGCAGGCTCGGCAGGATGACGCCGGGCAGGCCGGCCGAGCGACGCGGCGGCCTGCCGTAGGTGTAGTCCTCGCCCACGCCGGGTCCTGACGCCGCCGAGCGGATGGCCGTGCCGAGCAGTTCCCGCCACGGCTGCGGCGGGTGGAATGCCTCCTCCGCCCACCGCCGCCATCCCTTCGGCGCGTTCCCCGGATGGGCGTTGATGCCCTGCGCCACCCGGAACCGGACCGCTTCCCGCTCGTCGTCGCTGAGCCCGTTCGCGCTGTGCGGCCCGAGATCCCACTCCCGTTCGAGTCCGTCGGCGCCGCTGCCGCAGTCCAGCCAGACCAGACCCTGCGTGGACGGCCCAAGGCGGAACTGGCGCAGATAGTCCTCCATGAGCTCGCCTTCGCACAGCCCCAGCATCTTCGGTTGGACGGCGTCCTCGGGCCGGGCCAGCCCGTCACCGTACACGTCGTCGTTGATCTCGAGGTCGGCGGCGATGTTCATGCGCAGCCGCTCTCCCCGTCCTGTGAGCTCCTGCTCCTGGGCGACCCGGTCGCTGCGGCCGTGATGGTCGCGCAGCAGGTGGGAGACCTCGTGCACCCACACGCTCGCCAGCTCCGCCACGGGGGTCCGCGCGACGAACGCCGGTGAGACGTAGCACCGCCAGTGCCGATCCACGGCCATCGTTGGTACGGACCGCGACTCCATCGGGTGCAGCGCGAACAGCGCCGTCGCCAGATAGGGCCGGGCTCGCGCGGCGTACAACCGGGCGGTGAAGAGCTTCTCAAGGTCCATCAGCCCGCCACCCGCGCCGCGACCTCATCCGCCTTCCTGCCCAAGGAGACCACCCCGGCGAGCCTCTCGATCGAGGCCGGAACCTTCCAGTCCGCGCGGCGCAGCGCGGCGAGCGTGGAGGCGGGCACGACCACCAGGTCCGGGGCGCCGGTCTCCAGCGCTCGCACCAGCAGCTCCCATGCCGCGTCCCACCGGCCCTTGTCCGGCCGCTTCCGTACCGCCGCGACCACACCGTCAAGTACGGCCTGGCGCAGGTCACCCCGCTGGGGCAGCTCGGCTGTCGCCGGGTCGGCCAGCAGCGCCTCGGGGTCGGGGAGGTCCATCCGATCCATGGCGGCCAGCAGCTCCAGCCCGGGCCCGTCTCCCACCGTGCCTCTGACCAGCATGGACAGCACGTCCTTGGACGCGTCGGCCGCGGTGGCGAAGGCGGTCAGGCACAACGCCATCTCCCAGCTGCGAGGTGATGGCCACGGGCCACCCCGGTGCGCCTCGTTGTTCGGCAGCCGGTGCACGAGATCGGGGCGGGCGGTGAGAAGCCCGCACACCGCACGCCGGGCGAACGTCACCGCCTCCGGCAGTCGCTCCGGGTCGAGCCACGGCAGGCTCGCACGCGGCCAGGTTCCGCCGAGGCCGCGTACGACGACGTCGTGATCGTGACGCCACTGCAGGTGGACGAACCGGTTCGCGAGCGGCGGGCTCAGCTCCCAGCCGTCGGCGGCGGAGGAACGCGGGTTGGCGGCCGCCACGATCCGGACACCCGCCGGGAGCCGCAGGGCCCCGACCCGCCGTTCCAGAACCAGACGGAGCAGGGCGGCCTGCACGGCGGGCGGTGCCGTGGACAGCTCGTCCAGGAAGAGCAGCCCCCGGCCCGCGCGGGCCAGACGTACGGCCCAATCCGGCGGCGCCATCGGGACGCCCTGCACGGCAGGGTCGTCACCGACCACCGGCAGGCCGGAGAAGTCGGACGGCTCGTGCACGCTGGCGATCACCGTCGTGAGCGGCAGGCCGAGCGCCTCGGCGAGTTGCTGCAGCGCCGCGGTCTTGCCGCTCCCCGGCTCCCCCCACAGCAGGACGGGCAGGTCGGCCGCCACCGCCAGGGTCAGGGCCTCCAGCTGCGTGTCGGTACGTGGCTCCGTGGTGGTGTCGCGGAGCAGGGACAACAGATCGCCGGCGACTTCAAGACGCGAGGCGTGAACAGACGAAAGCATGATGTATCACCTTGGAGGTCTAGGAAAGCGTCAGCGGAATGTGCCGTAGCGCGGGCGCGACCGGCCGATACGGGGGCGGCGGACCTGTCGCTCGGCCGGTCCCGACCCCGATCCGAGCCCGGCACGGAACAGTCCGTGGTCGATCCGCCGCCGCGCCGCCTCTTCCAGCACGTCGCGCAGCGCGCCCTCGGGCAGCCGCGCACCAGGTCCGAGGAGACCGTCGACGGTGGCCTGAGCACCGGCGGCGTCGCCGTGGTCCAGCCGCGCGCGGACGTCGAGGAGGCACTCCGGGGCGCGGTGGGCCTCATCGATCAGCTGCAAACAGGGCAACGGGGTGCCGGTCAACTCGGCCAGCAGCTTCTCGCGCCGGATCTCGGCCGCGTCGTGATCCAGGGCGACCAGCACGCCGTTCACGAGCGCGACCCTGTGCTGGGCGCCGCCGCACTCGACCATGTGCGGCCCGTTCTCGCTCTGGTGGCCGTGTGGCGTGGTGTCCGGCGAACGGCCGGGTACCAGCGCCGCCGCGACGAGCGGGTGCAGCCTGTCGGGCTCGATCAGCCCGGCACGAAGCAACGCCAGGTCGGGCAGCACCCAGGTCGCCGCGTCAGGCAAGATCGGCGGTGACGCGAGTCCTTCGTCGCCGACCCGGGAGGCGTCCACATCGAGGATCACCTGACGTCGCCGGCCGACCCGGACGGCGACCGTACCCCCGTCCTGTCCCTCGGCCCGGAGCAGCAACCGGGCCTCGGCCGGCCACCGATCGACGGCCCAGCCTTGTGCGTGCGGCGCCGTTTCGGAACGCGCACGCAGCTCACCGGCCCTGCGCGCATCCCACAGGTGGCGATGCAGATCGAGGCGGAAACGTCGATTCGGATGAGGATGCGGCCCGGACCGGGAACCGTCCCACAGCGCCAGGCTGATCCGCTGACCGGCATCCGCCCAGGCCGGCGGGGTCCTGGCCACGAGGTGAACCGGGTTGTCGCTCTCGAGGTACCGGGCCAGCGAGAGGGTCAGGCCCGGACGTATCAGTCCGTTGGGGGCGATCCTTGGCATGTGCCAGCGCAGCAGGTCAGGCGCCAGGTGGCGGAGGTCACTCCGGAGGCGGGCGGCCAGTTCCTGGCCGTGGAGGCGCGCTATGCGGCGCGGATTGAGATCGACGTCCACGTGTGCTGCCGCGCACGCCGCTGCCCAGTCTCCGGTGGTACGGCGGGCGGTCGCTGACTCGATCATGGAGGGCGGCACGGCGAACTCGCGCACGCGCAGCCAGAGGGTTAGGCGGGGATCCTCGTTCGAGGTCGAGTGCGGCATCAGCACTCACCTTGCGCGAACGGGTCCCCCAATCTGATGCAGGAGGTATTCATCGTGATCAGCGTAGCGTCTTCCGGTCCGCGCGAGAAGAGCGGCTCTGACAGGAGCGGTCCTGATCGTGCCCGTCGTGGCACTGCGCCGCTCAAAATTCCCGGCGCCACGGTGAGCGCCGTCAAGACAACCCTCTCCCCCAGCCCGTGGAAGCACCTCCGCCAACCGGAATTCATGGTCACCGTCGTCAGGTCCGGCTCGCTCGTCCTGGAGACCTTCACTGACGGCAGCGACGGTGGCGTGGAGACGACCGCCAATGCCTTCACGGTGGCGGCCTGGCAGCGCGACTCGGGAGGCGTCCTACTGGTTACCTGACGTTGGGCCGGGGGTCCAGCTGTGGTCGTGGCTGGGCCAGGCAGACGATCGCGGGGATCGGGAAGAGCATGAGGTAGAGGTTTGGCAGCCACCAGGCCAGTGAGAAGTCGCCGCGCAGGGTCCAGAACGCGATCGCCATCAAGCCGGACGCCATGGTGAGCACGAGCGAGACCAGCATCAGGCCGAGGCCCGACCGCGACGCTCGGCGCAGGAGGTACAGGCTGGCCAGGCCGGTGGCGCTGGCCAGCAGGTCGATCCAGAGAAACGACCAGTTCCAGTCGGCCATTACCGGGTTGGTGTAGTCGGCGAACGCCCATTCGGGCGGGATCGCCCCCAGCCCGGTGATGGTGAAGTAGACGACGAACGCCAGATCCGTGAGCAGCATCAACGCTTTAGTGGCGCGTAGCACGGTCGATCGCCTCCATCAGGTAGCGCCTGGTGTGTTCGTGCAGTGCCGCGTCTGGTTCGCCGAGGCCGAGAAGCCTGGCCGCCCACCAGCCGTCGATGGCCAGTCGTACCGCCGTCGCCGCGGCCGGATCGATGCCGTCGTCGGTCAGTCTGGCCTGCCAGGCGGCGAACCGCTCTCTCAGCGGCGCCAGACCTGCCGGGTCCACGATCACCGCGGCCAGCAGTGCGGCGGTCACCCGGTCGGCCGGAGCGTTGGTCGCGGTGTGGTGTTCGGGGATCGTCGCGTTCAGGTAAGCGCGCAGGAAGTCGCCCGGCTCGGCACCCACCTCGGCCAGTGCCTGGTCGAAGGCCTTGATCAGGCGGTCGACCATGCCGGCGACCAGCGCCTGCTTGGTAGGGAAGTGGTAGAACAAGCCGCCCTTGGACACGCCTGCCTGCCGGGCCACCGCTTCCAAGGTCAAGGCCTCGGCCCCCTTGGACAGCAGCACCTCGGCCGCGGCGTCGAGCAGTCGCTCTTTCGAACTGGGACGTGACACGAGGGAAACTATACCGGCCAACCGGTACAGTTTGCTCTTGTTGAGGCGGCCAGCAGCGCCCATGGTGAGGGAGAACCACCGCCTCCCTCTGCCACGGCGACCAGGGAGCAACCGAGTGAGCGTCAAGCAGCAGGTCATCACCGACGAGCGGTGGCAGCACGCCCGCACCATCTGGGACTACCACCAGATGCACCACGACCTGCGCCAATGTGACGTTGCCATCGGCCTGGGCAGCCACGATCTGGGGGTCGCGCGCGCGGCGGTCGAGCTGTACCACGCCGGCTGGTTCCCGCTGCTCGTCTTCTCCGGCGCCACCAGCCCCACCACCGCGGCCCGCTTCCCCCGCGGCGAGGCTGGCCACTACCGCGAGCACGCGCTCGAACTCGGCGTACCCGACGAGGCGATCCTGCTGGAGCCGAACGCGACCAACACCGGCCAGAACATCGCACTATCCCGTCAGGTGCTGGCTGACGCGGGTATGCAGCCCGGTTCGGTGCTGCTGATCTCCAAGCCGTACATGGAGCGCCGGGGGTGCGCCACGGCGCGGAAGGTGTGGCCTGAGATGGAGGTGGTGTGCGCCTCCGAGCCGCTGGAACTGGACGACCACGTCAGCTCGATCGGCGATCCGAAGCTGGTCATCGACATGCTCGTCGGCGACCTCCAGCGCGTGATCGAGTACCCCAAGCTCGGCTACGCCATCGAGCAGCCCGTCTCAGGAGAGGTCCATGACGCCTACCAGGCTCTTCTCCGCGCCGGATTCGACAGTAGGCTCCTTACGCCCTGACCTGCCGTACGGCGAGGTGTGCGCGATTCACCAGCCCAACCTCTTCCCACGGCTCACCACCTTGGCGAAGCTGTTCACCGCCGACTACTGGATCGTCCTGGACGACGTGCAGTTCGCCCGCAGGGACTATCAGCACCGCACACGCCTCGCCTCGCTCGACGGCTCGGGACAGCCGCAGTGGCTCTCGATCGCCGCCCATCTGCCGCATGGCCGCTCCACCTCCATCCGGGGAGCGCGCCTGGCCGATCCCGCCCGCTGCCGACGCCGCGTCGTCCAACTTCTCGCTGACCACTACCGGCACAGCCCTCACTGGCCGCCGTTCAAGCGGCGGCTCGAATCCGTGCTCGCCGCGTTCGCGAGTACGGATCGGCTGGCGGACGTGAGGGAGCTGTCCACGCGCCTGCTGCTGGAAGAAGTCGGGTGGCGGGGACGGATCCTGCACAGCAGTGATCTGCTCGCGCGTGGTGAGCGCTCGCAGCGGCTTGCCGACCTGGCCTGGATGTCAGGCGCCACGACCTACCTGTGCGGGACCGGAGGTATGCGATACCTGGCGCCAGCCGCTTTTCGGGTCCACTTGATCGAGGTTCTTCCGTTCCAGACCCCCGGATCGGGCATATGGGCATCCGCCCGGGAAGTGAGCGCCGTACATGCCCTGATGCTGGTCGGATCATGTGCCCTGCGGCGAGAGCTGGAGGGTCTACGCGGACGGGTTTTGGAAAGCGATCCCCGGCCTGGTTGCTAGCCCAAGTACGCGACCTCATCGTTTCCGCTATCAGCTCGCATACTGCGCTTGGGCCCACCGCCGCCAGGGCAAGATCCCGTTTTACCGCACCGCAGGTCTGCGCCTTCCTTGGGCGATCTCAGAGGAACGTGAGTGGGATGCCAGCGTGCACGGCACCGAGAGCACGGCGCAGCGCCGCGAATGCACGTGGAGAGGATTTTGGCCCAAACCGAGCCATCTGAAGCGTCCTGATGCGTGATGCCGGCGGAGGGAGTTGGTGGGCTTTATGCAACCGGCACCTTGCTGACACTCCGGTCTTTCGGTAGGTGTAAACATCGGCCTGTAGGCCGAGGAGTGAAAGGCTGGGCGGCATGAGCGACGTCGACGTGGAGAAGATTGCCATGCTGTTGAGGGAACGGAATGGTATCGACGCGAAGATCGCGGCGATCATCCAACGTCCCCTGACCGCAGGCCATCTAGGCGAATGGATCGTGGCGCAAGTCTTTGGAATCGCGTTGGAAACATCCGCCGTGGCCTCTGCAGTCGACGGTCGGTTCACTTCTGGTCCATTGCGTGGTCGGACCGTCAATGCGAAGTGGTATCTCAAGCGTGAGGGCCTGCTGGATGTTACGGTGCGGACGCAGCCGGACTACTACCTCGTGCTGACGGGGCCCGTATCACCGGCGGCTTCGTCGCGAGGCGGCACTCGTCCTTGGTGCATCGAGTCCGTGTACTTGTTTGACGCTGAGCAGTTGCTAGCGGAGCTCCGTACGCGCGGAGTAAGGATCGGGGTCGCCTCTAGCGTCCGAGCCGCGCAGTGGGCAGCGGCAGAGATTTACCCGAGCGCAAATAACCCGATACTTCCGGTAAGTCCGGAACAAGCGGAGTTACTGCGACTTTTCGCACTTCGATGAGACTGCCGCATACGGAGCCAGAACGCCGATGCCGAGCGCTTGCGGTTCGCAGAACCCGTCGACCGGCAGCCCTCAAGTCATCATCAGGGAACCGTACATGCCAGGGCCAGGCGTTGCTGCTTAGCGCGCCGGTCGATCTCTCGCCGTTCGCTGTCACTGATAGGCCAGCTCATGCCGCCTGCAGCCGGCGACTGAACGGCGAACGCCAGAACGACCCCTCGTAGATTTGGGTGTTCTCGGCTCCGCGATCCGGCCACCTGCAAAACCAACGCGATCATGCCATTGAGCAGTGAATACGCTCGTGAGCGTCTCCCAGCACTTCTCGCTGACTCCGGCGCTCCCACCGAACAGCGACGGAACAGGGCCGAGTCTAGGGGGCGGCTGTGGCGATGCCCGGAAGAAGGGGGACGCCGCTCATCACCGTTGATGACGCCCTCTTCCGCTGGTGCGTCCGCTTACAGACCAAACAGCAGCCACGTGAGCTCGGCCAGCGCCGCATGCCTACCGCCTCAACCGGATTACTCGATCCCAGACCCGATGAATGAGGCTTGGCGGCGATCGCCCCGGCCACGTACGGCGCGCACGAAAGCCCGCGATTGTCACGGCATCAGCAGCGCAGCGTGCGCGCCGCCGCCCGCTACTTGTTGAGTGGGTGGATGCCGTGGTTGCGGGCGGTGCCGAGGTAGGAGTGGATGAGGCCCTGGCCGGAAACCCCCTGGATACCACCCAAAACGCCTGATCAATCACAGGCGTGATGAATGGATACGCAAGGTCGCCTCAGAGGCGATCGGGCCCATCTCACTGGTTGTGCCAAACAAGTTAGGTATTACTATTAGCCGTCAACAAAGCATCAAACAAAATGACACCTGCGGAAATGGGACATATCTATACAAACGTAACGACGTACCAATTATTAGCTTTTTGTATAGCCCAAAACTCTCAACGAGGTGGCTCATCCTGCCCACTCTCGACTCTCAGCAGATCGAGAGTGACGCCTACGGGTTATACCTCAGCAGCACCTATCGACGTAGGGTTGTGGCGTAGCTATGCTCACTGTTGGCGACCGAATATCGATAACTTAAGCTGAATTGCATTTAAACAAGGAGGACACATGCTCACAGATCAACTGACACTCCCTGGCCGCACCATCGTTGAGATTCGCTTCCAGATACCCGATAATGCTTTGGCGACGTTCATCTTGAGCAGCGGATATGGGAACGATCAATTTAGCGAAGCAGTACAGCTAGCTTTCGCAGGTCTCCTAACGAAACATGGCTTGGGATGGGTGCAATACATCTATCCCGAAAGATGCCAGAAGAATAAATTTACCGATCTCTATATCTCCAGTGGAATTACGACACTTTCATGGGTCTTTGAGTGGGCCAAGCTTCGGCATTCACGCCAGATGCACCTATTCGGGTACAGTTTTGGAGGTAATATAAGCCTTGAGCTGGCCATGATTAAACAAATAGGAGCAATTGTCCTCGTCAACCCGGTGCTCGATTATGCAGCATATCGAACAGAACAACTCGGAGCCGAAGCTATACGTGAATGGGAAACGAATCAGGTAACGTTCCTAACGTATGAGAAGGTCCGATATCCGGTCGGATATCGCTTTATGCAGGAAGCTGAGCAACAGAAGCTCCACACGCGAGCTACAAATATAGACTGCAACATATATGCATTTCAGGCAGAAAACGATGCGATACTCAAGTACTCCGATATAGATTCCATGGCGCTAAAGTCACCTAGATGGCACGCGGATCTAATCCCTGGAGAAAGGGCCGATCACAACTTTGAAGATCCAGAAAGTCTCAGGCAATTTATTCAGAAAGTGGAACCAATCATAGCAGAACTTGCCAGCGCATAGTCGCACAATGGCTTAGATGGGAGATTTGTGTGAAACCGAAATTGAACTTTGAAGGAATAGCCGGGCCGATAAATGGAGTTCTGTTCGATCTAGATGACACACTCATAGACCGCCGCGCCGCGTTTAGGCTCTGGTTAACAGCTGCAATGAACCATTGGCTAAGAGGCATCGCCAAAGAGGAAAGGGATAAAGAAATAGAACATCTCATAGAAATAGACAAATCCGGATTGACTCCACGATATCACTTCTTTTCTTACGTGAGGGATAGATATAGAAAGTTCAATATCCCTCCGGAGAGTCTGGCGATGCAGTACTATGCGGATATCTTAGAATACACCTGCCTTGCCCTAGGCGCTGACCAACTACTACGTTCATTAACAGAAAGGGAGACTCCATTCGGAATTGTTACAAATGGCTCCGATCATCAGATGCACAAAGCAGCAAGGGTTGGCTTGGCGAATCAGGCGACCTGTATTCTAATATCCGAACATTTCGGATACAGGAAGCCGCACCCGCATATTTTCCTAGAGGCGTCAAAACGACTAAATGTGAATCCACGCGAAATACTATTTGTCGGAGATCAGCCCGATATTGACATCATAGGCGCACATCACTTTGGAATGCGAACGGCCTGGGTGAGGCATGGCAAGGCTTGGCCAGAATGCCTGCCGGCACAAGCAGTTGATCTGATTTGTGACTCCTTATTGCAGATTACTATTATACAGGCCAATTAAGTACTTCGATGAGAGGGCTGGAAAGATGATCGAATGCAAAAAACGTCACATGAGAATCGAAGTCAGCCACTACGAAGCGGTCCACACGCTCATTATGTCGCCAGATGTCCCGTCGCCTCTCCGGCTGGTCTTCGTATTCTCTCATGGGTTCAGTGTGGACGGAACCGAAAGCGCCCGCCACTTTCTCGACATTGCAAATCGCATTGTTGAACATGGCGCTCATGTGGTTCTTTTTGACTATCGAGGATCTGGGTACAGCGATGGGTTGTTTGAAGACATGACACTAGAATCTGAAATTGCCGACTTGAATTCGATCCTAGACTTTGTCTCCGCGCATTTTCCTGGACATCGTGTGATTGTCTGGGGTGAGAGTCTTGGAGCGGCCGTTGTAGCTCACACACTAGCCGCGCGCTCAGACGCTTTTCTAGCCCTCATGTGGTCTCTGTCTGCCGATCTGTATCAGCGTTATAACTACAGATTCGGAAAAGAAATAGACGAGCAAGGCTATACATATACCGATAACGGATTGAAAGTAAAGCGCATTTTCCTCGACTCGCTAAAAAATCGTGACACATATGCGGCAATCAAAAGCATGCATATTCCATGCCTCCTAGTGCATGGAAACGCCGACCCCGTGGCGTCTATTGATCTGTCTCGTACGGCGCATCGTATAGCATCGGAGAATACTACACTTATGGAAATACGTGACGGCAATCACGGCTTCGAAGGCCAGCCACAGCAGTTCTCCGAGGCTCTACACCTCTCGCTTGAGTGGGTATTTGCTCGGGTATAGGTGGTACGACATCCAAGTGTCGATTCTAATCGTGGTCCAGCACACCGAATGAGTGGAACGTTCTATGGATCAATCTGATGGAGCTCGCATCGGTATATTTGGATTTAATGGCTGTGTCATTTTCGCACTTGACTTGAATAGTCTAGTGACTGAAGCGCATTCCTCTACACTGATCACACGGCGTGTGTCGGGGAACTGGATACAAGGCATTCACTCGAAACTTACGCTGTGGGACGAGTTCGGTTTTGGCTGCCCGCGCTTTGCTGAATCCGCTTATGGTAAGACAGACCGGGCAGCGCGTAACACATTTTTAAGCCGTCACTCCCCAAGGCTTCTTCCCCTTGAGATACCGATCATTGATCCACCCCACACTGTCCAAGATAACTTTGCATATTTCGTCGAAGCGATACGTCTCAGTCCTCAGGGGGCTTTAACGCTAAGGGTTATGGTTAACAGCGGAAATAGAACACCGCTTAGCGCTGTTGAAGTGGTTCACAATTACCACAGCCTAATGTCGGCAATTTCAGCTGCACTGGAGAGGAGCATTGGTGCGTTTGTTGATCTATGGAACGCGTCGATCTCAGACTGCCAGTTAATCAGACCAAGCCGACGGGGACTTATAACCGCTCTCCACTCGTACGATATCTGGGATTATGATTTCACGCTATTCGACCGCAGCTCACCACGTGAGGTCGCATCCGTTAAAGCTCTCTATCACAGTGTAGATCAGACAGCGGCGCGCGAACTCACTGCTATTGCTAACATGGATATATCTGACGTATTAAGCCTTCGCGAGGTTAGACTACAGCAGTTTATCGATTCCGACATAGGCACTCGGGACGATGAGCTTTGGGCAATCGGTAGAGAGCGAATGACGCGACGGCACCCCGAACGTGCCAATACTTATAACATTGCATTCTTTGCTGATGTCAAGCTTGCTACAGAGATCCTGATCGGGTATCAGTGCACAATGGCCTTCCTTGAGAACTGGGTGCGGGATCAGCGAGAGAGCCTACTAGACGAGCTGGTCAGCTATAATGATTTTAATGAGGCGGAAAGATTGCATCTGCAGAAAAGATATGCTGATGTAATACGTGCTTCGCAAATGCTCGTAGAACCCGTTGCGTTGGAGCGCGGGGTTAAGCATACTTTTTTTGCTCAAATTATAGTGCGACTGATTGGCGTCCTCGGTTTAGACGTGTATGCAGCCCGTTCCGCCCAATCCATGTCGGAGTTTGCGAGCTTCGTTGAGTCTATTTCTGTGTTTCGCGAGGCGGAACTGAGCTCAAAGCTGGAAAGTATACAAATTGAACTGGCTGCTACCTCTAAGAAAATTGGTCGTATCGGGTTGTATATCGCCATCATCGCCGCTGTACTTACAGGAATTCAGTTGTATCTCGCGCTCATCCCTAGCCTCGATCTTTCACTGCCTTGACGTGGTCGGCTGAGGGGTTCAGGCAGGGCCCCGGCAAAGTTGGTTGATCATGCACGTCCGAGGTTGGTCAGGGTGCGGGTGGCATCTCGAGAGAGGTGCCGGATGGCTTGGGCGAGGTTGGTCGCGCCGGTCAGGCGTAGCGCGCCGATGGCGAGGTTGCGTAGGGCGGCTATGTTGCGGGGTGCGTTGCTGGTGCGGGCTTGGGAGTGGTCTTCGCCGTAGGTAACATCGCGGACGCAGTGGAGCCGGTTTTCGATGCCCAAGTGGCCGCGGATCCAGGTGGCCAGGTCGGCGGGGCCGGCCTGCCGGGTGGGCAGGCTGGTGATGGCGTAGACGGTCACGGTCCGCCACTTACCCTTCTTCAGGTCCCTGACCTGGCGTTTGATCTGCATGCCTGGAGCGCGTGCGGGAAGAGCAGGCCGGCACCTTCAGCGTGCGGTGCTCCTCGCGGCCGTGCCCGCGATCGCGTCGGCAGTCGGCGACGGGGATTGCTTCCATAACAGCCGCTTGAGCTGGGCGTGCAGGCTGGGCTGGTTCTTCTTGACGATCAGGATGTAGTGGGCTTTCTTCTCGGCCACCAGGAACGTGGCGTGCTCGCGCTGAGTGTGGAGCGCGTCTTATGAGGACGTGAGTGTTATGCCGACCTCACCGTCTGCTCTCCTCAATGCCAGCAGCATCCAGACGATGAGGTCGGCGTAACAGCTCTTGATCATGGTTCTGCCTCTCCCAACACGTGGAGAGGGGAGGAACACGAGAAATCCAGCACTGGTCCAGGTTCTGGGACCGCTGGCAGCGTTCCGGACGGGCTTCAGCGACCAGTTGGAGCTGGTCGGCTACTCGCGGCAAGTCCGGGTCGTCCATCTTCGGCTGATGGCACATCTCAGCAGATGGCTGGAGGAACGCGGCCTGGACGGCTCGGCGGTGCGTACGCTGCTGAAGGAGTTCATCACAGATCGCCGGACCGACGGTGCCGCGATGGGCTGTCACTGCAGGCGCTGCGACCGCTGACGGAGTATCTGCAGAAGATCGGGATCGCGCCGTTGCCCAGGCTAGAGCAGGCGCTCGGGCTGGTGGAGTCGTTCCTGTTCGAGTACGCGGTCTATCTCGCTCGGGAACGCGAACTCGTCTCAGCCACCATCCAGCGCGAGAAGGAGTTGATCCGTCCATTCCTGGCCGGGCGGATCCGCGACGAGCACCTGGACCTAGAGCCGCTGACGGCCGCCAAACGTGACTGCGTTCATCCTGGCCTGCAGGCAGAACGTCGCACCGGCGACGATGCAACGCACGGCTACGGCGCTGCGATCGCTGCTGCGATTCCTGCACCTGCGCGCAGCAACCTGCTCCTCGCTGGTAGGCGCCGTGCCCACGGCCGCCGTCAGGAAGCTGTCCGGCTCCCCAAGTACCTCACCGGTGCGCAGGTCACCCGGCTACTTACCTCATGCGACCTGGCCACCCCGGTCGGGCGGCGCGATCAGGCGATCCTGCTGATGCCGGTCAGACTGGGGCTGCGGGCACGTGAGGTGGCCGCCTGCACCTGGACGACATCGACTGGCGGCGGGGCGAGATCGCGGTGCACGGCAAGGGAAACCGGCACGACCGTCTGCCGCTCCCGGTCGATGTCGGAGAGGCGGTGGCGGACTACCTGAGCGGAGGTCGCCCGGCGTCGGCGGAAACCCGGGAGGTGTTCGCCGGGGTTCGTGCCCCGCACGGCCCTTGACCCGCGGTGCAGTCACGCAAGTGGTGGCTCGCGCTGCCCGCCGCTGCGGCATGGGGACCATCTTCGCGCACCGGCTGCGTCACACCGCGGCGACCAGCATGCTCCTTGCCGGGGCGTCACTGGAGGAAATCGGACAAGTGCTGCATCATCAGCACGCGCTCACCACCGCGCAATTCGCCAAGGTCGATTACGAAGGGCTCCGGGCGCTGGCTCGTCCCTGGCCCGGGGAGACCACGTGAGCGACCACGTGAGCCGATTGCATCAGCGGCTGCAGGAATACCTGGCCGTCCGCCGGGCCATGGGGTTCAAGATGGAGCGGCACGCCAAGCTGCTCGGCAGTTCCTGGAATATCTCGCGGCGAGCCAAGTCGTGACCGTTACCGTCGATCATGCTCCGGCCTGGGCAGCCTTGCCGAGCTCAGCGCGCCCGCGCTGGTGGGCGATGCGCCTGTCGGTGGTCCGCGGGTTCGCGACCCACCTGCAGGCGATCGATCCAGCGCATCGAGTACCGCCTCGCGGGTTGATCCCCGGCGGCCACCGACGCGTCGTTCCTTACCTCTATACCGATCACGAGATCGCTGCTTTGGCGCGGGCAGCCGGACAGTTGCCCTTCCCGGTCTCTATCAGACCTTGTTCCGGCTTCTGGCCGTGACCGGCATGCGCATCGGAGAAGCCATCCGGCTCGACCGCGAGGACTTCGACGCCGCGCTTGGCGTATTGTCGATACGCGGCACCAAGTTCGGTAAGACCCGGCAGCTACCACTTCACCCGACGACTAGCGCTGGGCTGTGGGACTACCTGCAGCTATGTGACCAGATCATGCCCTGCCCGCGATCCTCTTCCCTGTTGCTGTCCGCGCGGTTGCTGTCCGCGCGGGGCTGCCGGTTGCGCTACAACCGGGTCTGGGAGATCTTCCATGCGCTGGTGATCCGCGCCGGGTTGAGGCCGCGGTCACCAGGATACACCCCGCGCATTCACGACCTGAGACACACTTTCGCGGTCGTCACCCTGCTGGAGTGGTACCGGACCGGGGCCGATGTTCCGGCGATGCTGCCGCGCCTGTCGACTGAGGTGCAAGAAGATTCCGGACAGTCGGCTACATAAGCTGACAGAAGTCTGGAAGAGGTAGGTACGTGACGAGGCGTCGCAGGCAGTTCTCGCCGGAGTTCAAGGAAGAAGCCATCCGCATGGTGCTGGAGGGCGAGCGGACGGTCGCGTCGGTGGTGCGCGAGTTCGGGATCAACGCCAGCACCCTGGGCAGCTGGGTGAACCGGCATCGGATCGCGCACGCTCAGGACGAGCAGCAGCCGGTCTCCGGGCCGGACCGGGCCAGAATCCGGGAGTTGGAGCGGGAGAACGCCGAACTGCGCGAGAAGCTGACGTTCTTGAAAAAAGCAGCCTTAGATTCAAAGAGTCAAGGCAACACATTGGGCCGGGGTTCGGTAGCCGAGGCACTTGCGGGGGCGGTTGTTTAGTCGGGCGGCCAGGGCGTCAAGGTCGGCCTGGCTGTACAGGCTCAGATCGATGCCCTTCGGTAGGTATTGCCGGATCAGTTTGTTCGTGTTCTCGTTTGTGCCCCGCTGCCATGGGCTGCGCGGTGCCGCAAAGAAGACGTCGACGCCGGTCGCTTCGGTCAGCAGCCGGTGGCCGGCGAGTTCCATACCGCGGTCCCAGGTCAGAGTGCTGCGCAGGCATCCATCCGGGCCAACGCCTGCTGCGGGGCGGGGATCAACCTCGAAGAGATCCAATCAGCGGCTTAACTTTAGTGGCATTGCCACAGACCCGCGGCCCAGGCAAAGCCACTACCAGCGACAACGACTCAAAGATCGCTAAGTGCGGTGCGCCTGTATTAGTTGTATCGACCACGGAAGTCGAGTGAAAAGCGTCTGACACTGTGGGCTTGAAATAGGGATCGGCTATCCGTTTGGGGATGATTGTGACATCAACGACGAGAAGCCTCACCGCAACGCCCCCTTGCCCCGGGTCGCACGGCTTCGTCTGGCTGGTTGCGTCGTGGAAGGGGTGGCAGCCGCGATAGGCAGCCGACGAATTCCACAATTGCTTGCATTGGGGAGCCTTCCGCGTACCATCATATGTATGCGCCGTGCTGCCTAGGCAGCTACCCTGGAAGGGTTTTTCGGATTTCACGTAAAGCCTATTTCGGACATAACATCTAAGGCGGCAGAGTGGTTACTAATAGACACTCGGAGCAAAGCGGTTTCATTTCGGATAGAGCCAAGATAGATCAACACGCTGCCATCTCTCCTACGGCCCGGATATACGGTGCAGTCGTGATCGAAAGATGTGCATTTATTGATAGTGGGGTTATAATAGGATATCCATCTCCGCGCGAGCAAGAATTACTTAGGGAAAATCTTGAGATGGGAAATATTTTTGACTCATTTGACTCTTTGATCGATCAATGCGTTACGTCACCCACACGGATTGGGCCATATTCTTTTATTCGTTCTGGAACAGTTATATATAGTGGTTCCAACTTAGAGAGAGCAGTGGATATCGCTCACAATGTGCAATTAAGAGAAGAGTGTTCAATTGGCGAAAAGACGCGAATCCTAACAGGCACTCAAATTATGGCCGCTGCTCATGTGGGGCGTGGCTGTCGCCTTGCTGGCACGGTATGTAATCGTAGCTACATTGGACACGGAGCCTCGGTCCTTGGTCACCTTATGCATCGATTCAAGGCCGGCCTTCCTGGATACATCGAGCCGTCCCCCCGTGTGGGCGACGGAGTGTTGATTGGGCGCGAGTCATCTGTGATAGGCGGCGTTGTGGTTGGGGATTACGCGGTGATTGGCGCCGGCGCAGTGGTGACGCGGGACATTCCCACCGCAACTATATGGGCTCAGAATCCAGCGATCCAGATCGGTATCAGGAATTCTGAGGAGGTGTCTAGTCTGGCGAAGCTTATCGCCGCCCATTCATGAAAAAAGGAAAACTGCGCCGGCTTTAGGTGCGAGTACCACGAGATCTCCCGGAGAAGAAATGTCTACTCTTCATGTAGTGGCAGATAGTATATCAATGCATTATGGTCCGTATCTTGAGGCTCACGTAGCAAGCTGGTGCGACTACAGCCGTAAGACGGAAACCATTGGAGCCATTAAGAATGTAGAGGGTTCAAATGGCCAGGATTCTAGTATGGTTCTCACCTATCTGGGTCGATGTCAATCTCAGCAGATGAGATGGGGAATACTTTTACTTAACTGTGGCCTATGGGACATTCGCGATCGAAATGGTTCTCGTCAGGTCCCAATTTTGCAATACAAGACAAATCTAGAAAGACTTTTTATATTGGCTGCGGATATCGGCGATCAGATAGTTTGGATAAGGACAACGCCAGTCGATGATGCGAGACATAATGCTATCAAAAATGATTATAAGCGCCACGATTCGGATGTGCAGGCATATAACGCAATCGCCGACACCATAGCCCGTGGGCACGGCGCGCGCATCATAGACTTATATCAGTTCTGCAAGGACATCAGAGACGAACCCTTATATGCAGATCATATACACTTCACAAATAATGTCCGGAAGTTACAAGGAGCGTTTATAGCTGGATACTTGGCAGCAGCGTTTATGGCTGCATGAGCTTACCTGACTGATTTTGCATCCTGAGAGAGATTACCTATGAGGCTTGTAAAAGGACATTTTAGGCTGCTGGTTGCTGATAAAACCTACGTTCATGTGCAAGTCATCCAGCCACCGAAAGATGCTGCTAGGGTGGCAACAATTATTTTCTCGCATGGATTCATTAGCAGTGGCATCGAGGGGGGGCGCAGATTTGTGCGGATGTCAAATGAACTGGCGAGACATGGATATAGTTGCATTCTTTTCGACTATCGAGGTTGGGGTTACAGCGATCTAAGCACGGAAGAAGTAACTTTCGAAACATATATGGCGGATCTGCACGCCGTAATCAATCATTTCTCGAGGATTTTTCCTGATCAACGACTCTTGCTTCTTGGAAATAGTTTGGGGAGTGCAGTTGCAACTCACGTTGCGGCTCAGCGCTCCGATATCTCTTCTCTTGTCCTCTGGTGCCTATCTGCAGAGCTATACGAACGCTATACATCCAGGCTAGGGCCCGCGATTGTTACAAAGGGGTTCACGTACGATCATGAATATCGCATTGGTTTGCCTTTCCTCCTCTCATTGAAGGGGCGAGATACATATTCCGCGCTCCGCGATGCCAACGTTCCGTGCTTGCTGGTGCATGGGGACGCTGATGAAACCGCCTCAGTGGAATTGTCGCGAAAAGCGCACCAAGCAGCAGGACAGCCCTCGAAGCTAGTCATAATTCCAGGAGCAGGGCATAGTTTTGCTTACCCTCCCGATTCATTTAGGGTAGCGAGAGATGTGACGATGCAATGGCTTGAAAGAGAAGTTGGACGGGGTGGATGATGAAGGGTGGACCCATTAGCGACCCGTCTGAAGCATTGGCTGGAGCGGATAGGTAATGCAATATCCGATTGTCGCTGTTAATGCTGCTATTTTTTGCAGTCATCACCGCATTCTCCTTACGCTGCGCGCAGATAATCATTTGTGGTGCCTCCCAGGAGGAATTGTTGAGTATAATGAAACAGTCGAAGATGCATTGCGTCGAGAATTGCTTGAGGAAATAGGGGTTTCCTGCGCCCATTGGCGTCTAGTGGGCATTTACTCCTCAAACAATCTCAACGAAACTCAAGTGACTAGCCGTCCGAGCATCATTGTTCTGTTCAGGTGCAGTATAGGCGCACGAACTCCGACGACATCAGAGGAAGTGTTATCCTTCGCCTATTTCAATATTCGTGATCTCCCAGCTAATACAATCACGAGTCATGTCTCTCGAATACGTGATGCTGCCGGGAATGGGAGGCGTCGAGTAATTTTTCATGGCTATCGCGATAGATAATCGCTAACGGTGTGACGTCGATTGTGCAGAATACAGCTGTCTAGCAGCAGGACAGGCCGGCCGACGCTTCACAAGCCGATTCCGGAAAGTTATGGGAGTGGGGTTAAGCAATACGTCCTTATCGAGCAGGGCTCAGCCTCGAGGACTCACAAGAGGTTGAAGGCCTGAGGTATCACTGTGCGGTTGCGTGCTTACGGCGGGGTTCGGGAGTATGCCGGTGAGATGCTTTATCCGGATGGTGGTGGTCTGACCCCGGCGGCGCGAGCCAAGCGTGAACAGGTGCGTTTGGAGACTGCCGGGACCTTGGTGGCTAATTCTATTCAGGCGGCCAAGGTGAGTTTTCCAGTCCATGCCGTACTTGGCTCGGTCGGCGGCGGCCCACACCCTCTCTATCTGGTCGCGTCCGACATTCTTATGCTTTCTGGTCGCGAACGGCCAGGCCAACTGGGGCCGAAGCGTCTAAACCTGGGACGATCAGCTGGTGTGCTCCGTCGCCGTCAGTCATGCGGTAAGTTCGGAATGCGTTCTGAGCATCATTGAATCCATTTCATCATCCGTCGGAGGCGTGCGGGTCACCGCATGATCGGCTGTTGTCCGTGGACGTTGGCGCGTGGGCGGTGCTGGCCACGACCAGCCGGAGAGCCGCAGCGCGGCCAGCGATCACCCGAACGCGCGGCGGATCGCCGCAGGCGAGCCGCCTTTAATGACGTGTAGATAAGTTGCTTTCAGCGCTGTCCGGTAGTGGCTGTTCGTAGGTGTCTCAGTGCTGGCCGGGGTAGGGCTGGGCTATAGTCCAGGTGCGTTCGAAGCTGGTAAGGTAGACGGCTGCGGCGGATCCGGCCTTGGTGGTCATCTCGTCGGGCAGGCTCCGCCATGCCGGGCCGGACGACCGGAGTTAAGCCGTCGTTTGCGTGTACCTGTCTCCCGCTGACCTTCCGCGACCGCTGATTGCCCGACGTGCGACACACACGACGACTTGACCTCGGATGGCTGGTCTGGCGTTCCTTGTGGTGGCCAGTGAGGACGTGATCGCCCTTCCAGCTCAGCCATGCGCCCTCCTTATCTCCGAGGAGGGTCGGGGCGGAGCCCCGAGTCATCTGCTGCTCTTCTGCGGCTCTGTTGGCGGCATCGTCCGCCTCGCTAGTGCTCATGCTGGTCGTGGTTGTTCTTCGCCTACTTCTGCTGTCCGCCTGGAGACTGAGCGAGATGAGCCTTGATGATCTTGGATTGCGTTTGAGCGCATTGCTCAGGGTCGAGCCGCGTCTGCTCCTACCGTGCGCGACCTGAGAGTAGGGCCTGCCATGTGACCTCTCCCTCTCGCATGCTCATGCGATGGGTTTCGCAGATCTTCCCAGTGCTCGAGTCGGTGCGGCGGAGGAAGGTTTGGCCGCCGGCGGCGCACAGTTCGAAGGTGACGTCAGCGCAGTGGCAGGTCCAGGCGAGTGCTCTGTATCGCGGCTCGTTGCGAGGGCTGAGCCAGACCAGTCGGACGCAGCCCGGCTGCGGCGGTGGAAGGTGTGGGGCCAGGCAGTCGGTCATGCGGCCGGGTTCACGGATGTGAGAGGTATGAGTACCCAGACGGTGCGGCCGGCCTCGTCGCCGTGGACGCCCCAGCGGATGGCCAGGGTCTCCACCAGGTGCAGACCGCGCCCGCCCTGGTCGTCGTCTTCGGCCTGACGCAGGTGTGGAGTGGTGGGAGCGCCTTCGTCGAGGACGGCAAGGATCAAGAGGGTGCTTCCTGCGTGGATCGTGACGCCGAATCGTCCGCCGGGGTGTCCGCTGCGGGTGTGTCGGACGGCGTTGGTGGCCAGTTCGGAGACGATCAGTTGGGCGGTGTCGGCTTCGGGGCGGCCACCCAGGTAGCTGGCGACGAACTGGCGTGCCTGGCGGATCTGGTCTTTTGTGCCGGGGAAGTTGCGACACCACCGGTGGATCTCTCTGGGGCTGTTCAGCGCTGGGGACATTGCGACTTCCTCGCGTTCATGCAGGTCAGAGCACTGCCAACAGCTATCGGTACTAAAAGTACTGGTGCTATACTTCAAGTACAAGCGACTTGGTGTACTTGCACCGCACAATAAGTACTGGTCGAGTAAAGAGGCCGGTATCCCAGCCGTCGGCGGTGACCCAGGAGGGTGCATATGTTCGGACTAATGGTCCGTTTCACCTGCAAGGACGACGCGAGCGCGACGGCGTTCGACACGCTCGTCGGTGAGACAATCGAGGCGATCCGCCAGCACGAGCCCGGAACGATCGTGTACGCCTCGCACCGGGTGGACGGTCAGCCGCTCCAGCGGATCTTCTACGAGCTGTACCGGGACCGCGACGCCTTCGACGCCCACGAGCAGACCGAGCACACCAGGCACTTCCTGGCGGCTCGCGACGAGTTGCTGGCCTCGGTTGAAGTCGACTGGGTGGAACTGCAGAGCGGGAAGGGCACGACGCCGTGAGCATGGAGTATCAGCGGGCGCTCGGACGACGTATCGCTCAAGAGCGTAAGCGGCGCGGCCTGTCGCAGGCCGAGTTGGCGCGACTGGTGGATCGGTCGGTGGCGTGGATCTCGCAAGTGGAGCGGGGCGTGCGCAAGGTCGATCGCATGTCCGTGCTGGAGAAAGTCGCCGAGACGCTGGATGTGCCGCTGTCGGAACTGGCCGCCGAAGCGCCCCTGGTCGCCGCCACCAATGAGGAGATGCCGGGAACGGCCGGGCTGCGACTGGTGTTGTCCGGCGCCCACTCCTTGCAGGCCACGTTGCACACCACGCCCGCGCCGGCCACTGACCAGTTCAAGCCACAGGTAGATCACGCGTGGGAGCTGACGCATCAGAGCCGCTATGTCGAACTGACCGAGTTGCTGCGCGGCCTAGTGCCCACCTTGGAGAGCGCGGTGCGATCCGCGCCCGCCGAACGCCAGGCCGAGTTGTTCGAACTGCTGGCGGTGACCTATCAGGCATGCTCGGCATCGCTGGCCAAGCTGGGCGAGCCGGATGCGGCGTGGATCGCGGCGGATCGGGCCATCGGCGCGGCCGAGCGGGCAGGCAACCCGTTGCTGATGGCGGCGGGGGCGTTCCGGCTGGGGTTCGTGTTCCTGGGGGCGCGTCACTTCGATCAGGTGGAGGAGACAGCACGTACGGCTGCTGAGGCGCTGTGGCCCCTGACCGATCAGGGCAGCGTGGAAGCAATGTCGCTGTGGGGCGGGCTGACCTTGCAGCGGGCGGTGGCGGCCTCGCGGCTCAATCAGGCCGACGTGGCCTACGAGCACCTGTCGCGAGCCCGTGAGATGGCGGCGCGCGTTGGCGAGGGGCGCAACGACTACAACACTGAGTTCGGCCCGGCCAATGTGGCGCTGCATGAGGTGGCCGTAGCGGTGGAAGTGGGCGACGCCGGTCACGCGCTACGCGTCGGAGCCGCAGTAGACGCCTCGACGCTATCGGCAGAGCGGCGGGCGCGGCTGGCCGTTGATCTGGCTCGCGCGCATGCGCAGCGTCGTCAGGTTGATGAGGCGGTGGCCCAGCTCCTTGAAGCTGAGGCCATCACTCCGGAACAGATCCGTAACCACCGGATCGTGCGGCAACTCGCGTCGGATCTGTTGTCGATGCAGGATCCGGCGTCGACTGAACTGCGAGAACTGGCAGACCGAGTGGGTGCTTAGAAAACACCGCTGCGGCGGGCGGGCAAATCCACGAACGTCCAAGGTCTGGGAGTTGGCAGCGTCTGGCTCTACGACGCTCCTTGGAGAGCACGACCGTGGACTACACACAATCGCGAGTTCGCACCTGCCGTCCATCTCGGGTCGGCCAAGGTCGACAAGGGCTGTGCAGGCGAAGCCTGCCTGGATTGGCTCGCCAAGCAGGGCGTACGGGCCAGCTTTGCACGCGGTCCACGTTTTCGCGCACGCCCGCACAGTCTCGGTCTCGCCCACGGCGCCGGCGATACGGCCACCTGGTTTAGGAAGCCCGGCGTGGTGCACTTCCCCGAATGGCACCCGGACGAGCGCATGCCTGGCCCCTCGCCCCCGGGGAGGAACTCCCGCTCCGGCGTGGCCAGGAAGCCGTAGCGCGAGACGCTACTTGAGGATCTCGAGGTGGTAGTCCGACTTCTTGTGCGACCAGTGCTCACCCGTCATTTTGCGGCACCGCCAACTCCCCTGCCACTGCTTGCCCTCGACCATGCACTTGTTGTAGCCCGCAGTGGTGAGCGGATAGGCCGCGACGTATTCCCAGACGTCGGCGCTGGCCGGAGCCGGTACGAACGCGCCGACGGCGGCCGCCGCCGACACCGCGACCGCCACATTCCTCACCTTGTTCCACATCCTGAAGCCACTCATCCTTTCTTGATTGCACAGAGAGCCTCGCAGCCGGGGCTTCCGTGTCTCTTCTCTGTTACTTCCGGCCGAGTTCCGTTGCGCGGATTCCCTTTCAGCTGTGCGGCCACGCGAGGGATCCTGGCCGTGACAAGCCCTCACGGATCTGTTGTCGATGCAGGATCCCGCGCCGACTGAGCTGCGGGAACTGGCAAACCGAGTGGGTGCCTAGAAAACACCGCTGCGGCGGGTGGCAAATCCACGAACGTCCAAGGCCTGGGATCTGGGCAGCGTCTGGCTCTACAACGCTCCTTGGAGAGCACGACCGTGGACTACACACAATCGCGAGTTCGCACCTGCTGTCTGTCTCGGGTCGGCCAAGGTCGACAAGGGCTGTGCAGGCGAAGCCTGCCTGGGAGGGGCGTCCGAGCGCAGCGAGGCCCTTCAGGGGTCGGGGCTTTGGCCCGACTGGAAGCAGCGCCTGAGCCCTGAAGGCGCGAAGCGCCCCCAAGCGAAGCCCGTTGTGCGCCGAAGGCGCCCCCAAAAGAGCGCCCAGAGCGAAGCGGAGGCCCTTTTTGGCGGGGCGGGCATCAGACGGGCAACCACCGAATCGGGTAACGGGTGGGCGCGAGGCAGGTCAGGGTCAGCGGGCCAGGTCTCGGCTGATTACCAGGCGTTGGATCTGGTTCGTGCCCTCGAAGATCTGCATGATTTTGGCCTCGCGCATGTACCGCTCCACCCGAAACTCACGCGTGTACCCATACCCCCCGAACACCTGCACCGCGTCCGTCGTGACCTTCATCGCGGCGTCCGTAGCCACCAGCTTCGCGACGCTGGCCTGTCGTCCGTACGGACGGCCGGCGTCGCGGCGGCGGGCGGCGTCCAGGTACGTGGCGCGGGCGCAGTCCACGGCCGCCGCCATGTCCGCGAGCAGGAACCCCAGGCCCTGGTGGTCGATGATTTTGCGGCCGAACGTCTGGCGTTCCTTGGCGTAGGCGACTGAGGCGTCCAGTGCGGCCTGGGCGAGGCCGGTCGCGCAGGCGGCGATGCCGAGGCGGCCGGAGTCCAGGGCGCTGAAGGCGATCGGCAGGCCCTGGCCCTCCTCGCCGAGCAGGCGGTCGGCCTCGATGACGGCGCCGTCCCAGTGCGCGCTGGTGGTGGGGATGGCATGCAGGCCCATCTTCTCCTCCGGGCGGCCGAAGGTCAGGCCGTCGGCCGCGCCGGGGGCCAGGAAGCAGGAGATGCCGCGGCTGCCCTGTCCCGTGCGGGCGAACAGGGCGTAGAAGTCGGCCTTGCCGCCGTGGGTGATCCACGCTTTGTTGCCGGTGATGCGGTAGCCGTTCTCGACCTTCTCCGCCTTGCAGGTGAGGGCGGCGGCGTCGGATCCGGCCTGGGGTTCGGACAGGCTGTAGCCGCCGACCAACCGGCCCGCCAGCATGTCGGGCAGCCAGCGTTCGCGCTGCTCGGGCGTGCCGTAGGTGGCCACGGGGAAGCAGGCCAGGGTGTGCACGCTGGTGGCCACCGCGACGGCGGCCCAGCGGGCCGCCAGTTCCTCCAGCACCTGCAGGTAGACCTCGTACGGCTGGCCGCCGCCGCCGAGCTCCTCCGGGTACGGCAGGCCGAGCAGTCCGGCGGCGCCGAGCGTGGCGAACAGGCCCTCCGGATAGGTCTCGGCGCGCTCATGCTCATCGACCCGGCTCGCCAGCTCTTTGTCGGCGATGTCCCGGGTGAGGGCGATGAGGTCCTCGGCGTCCTGGGTGGGCAGCAGGCGGTCGACGGTCACGTTCTCTCCAGAGGGCTGGGCAGCAAGCGGTCGACGGTCACGTTCTCTCCAGAGAGCGGGGTCCGGTGGGCTCGCTCAGCTGCGCGAGGGCGGTCCTGGCGCGATCGCGGAACTCCGCGACCCGCGCGAGCTTGATGTCCTCATACCCGCGAACCGCCTCCGGCAGCGCCGCGATCGCGGCCACGGCGTCGGCGGTCGCCGGGCTCAGCCGGGCGAGAGCGTCACGCATCAGGTCACGGTACTCGGTGATGATCGCCCGCTCGACGCGGCGTACTCCTGCGTACCCGAACACGTCGAACGGCGTACCCCGCAGGAACCTGGCGGCGCGCAGCACGCGGAAGACGACGTTCGCCGAGCGGCGCAGCCTGATCTTGCGTTTCATGCCCAGCGCCCGGAGCAGCGGCGGGTGCAGCAGCACCGACACGACGGCGTCAGCGCCGTACTCGCGCTCCCGTCTGGTTCGCTCGGCCGGGTCCAGGTGCAGCCGGGCGACCTCGTACTCGTCCTTGTAGGCCATGAGCTTGTGCAGCCCCTTGGCGTAGGCGAGGGCGATCGGCGCGGCGGCCTCCTCCCCCGCGCGGTCGGCGGCGAGCGCGGCCACGCGGCGCACGTCCTCGGCGTACCGCGTGGCGTAGGCCGCGTCGCGGTAGCCGGTCAGGTCGGCGATCCGCGTGGCCAGGGCCTGATCGAACGTCTCGGCCTGCGGAGCGGGAGTCTCCACGGCCGCCAGCACCGCCTGGCGGTCGGCGACGGCGGCCCGGCCCCAGCGGAACGCCGCGAGGTTCTGCTCGGCCGCGGCCCCGTTGAGCCGGATGGCCCGTTCGACGGCCTCGGCGGACACCGGCAGGCAGCCGTGCTGGTACGCGGCACCGACGAGCAGCATGTTGGCGGGCATGTGGTCGCCGAACAGCGCCTCGGCGAGCCCGTGGGCGTCGAGGTAGAGGTTGTCGGCGCTCCGGGTGGCCGACTCGACGCGGGTGATCGCGTCGGCGGGCGAGTCCGGTACGGTGACGCGGCCGGTCACCATGGCGGCGGTCGGCACGACGGCGCTGCTGACCACGGCGACGGTACGGTCCGGCGCGGCGACCGCCAGGTTCGTGTCGGCCGCCGCGCCGAGCAGGTCGAAGCCGATCAGTACGTCGGCGGTGCCGTGCGACGCCTTCGGGGAGCCGGCGATCGGGTGCGGGGAGACGCGGACGTCGCTGACGACCGGTCCGCCCTTCTGCGCCAGGCCGGTCTGTTCGAGGCCGGCCGCGTGCAGGCCGTCGAGGTGGGCCGCCATCTGCAGGATCTGCGAGACCGTCACGACGCCCGTGCCGCCGATGCCGGGCATCCGCAGCAACACCTCACGATCGGGGAAGCGAACGACCGGCTCGGTGAGTTCCACCGGAAGCTCCAGAACCGGCCGTGCACCGAGTGCTTGGATCGGCCGTGGTCCACGATCCGCCGAAAGCTCCGGGACCGGCCGTGGTCCACGATCCACCGGAAGCTCCGGGGCTGGCCGTGCCTTGCCCGGCTTGACCAGCAGGAATGACGGGCAGTCACCCTTGAGGCAGCTCAGGTCGGAGTTGCAGGACGGCTGGTGGATCCGGGTCTTGCGGCCGTACACGGTCTCCACGGGCTGCACCGACAGGCAGGTCGACACCTCGCCGCAGTCGCCGCAGCCCTCGCAGACCCGCTCGTTGACCACGACCTTCTCCACCGGTACGGGCAGTTTGCCGCGCTTGCGCAGGCGGCGTTCGTCGGCCGCGCACCGGTCGTCGTGGATGAGCACGCTCACCCCGTCGAGCTCGGCCAGCTCCTTCTCGGCCGCCGCCAGCCCGTCGCGGTGCCGTACGGTGGCGATCGGCGCGAGCCGGACACCCCGGTAGGTCTCCGGTTCGGGGGTGGTGATCACGATCCGGCGGACCCCCTCGGCGGCCAGCGACCGCGTCAGCGCGGGCACGTCGAGGCGGCCCTCCGCGCGCTGGCCGCCGGTCATGGCGACCGCGTCGTTGTAGAGCAGCTTGTACGTGATCCGCACCCCGGCCGCGACGGCGGCCCGGACGGCCAGCGAGCCGGAGTGGTGGAAGGTGCCGTCGCCGAGGTTCTGCACGAAGTGCCGGTCGTCGGTGAAGGGGGCCAGGCCGATCCACTGGGCGCCCTCGCCGCCCATCTGGGTGAGGCCGACCTGGTTGCCGCGGCCGGCGCCGTCCAGGGCGATCATGGCGTGGCAGCCGATGCCGACGCCGACCAGCGTGCTGTCCGACGTACGGGTGGAGGTGTTGTGCGGGCAGCCCGAGCAGAAGTACGGCGTGCGCGCGGCGACCAGCGGCAGCAGGCGGCGCGGCTGCGGCTTCCGGGCGGGAGCCAGGTGGACGGTGGTCCGTGGCAGCGTGTCGGCGAAGGTGGCCAGCGCCTTGGCCACGTCCTCCGCGCCGAGCGTGCCGCGGGGGGTGAGCAGCTCGCGCCCGACGACAGCGGGGGTGCTGCGGGCGGCGACGGGGGTGCTGGGGGCGGGGTCGCGGTCGGCGGGGGTGCGGGCGACGTCGTACAGCGCCTGCTTCAGCTGCCCCTCCAGGAACGGCACCTTGTCCTCCACCACGAGCACCCGGTCGAGGTCCGCGGTCATGGCGGCCAGGTCGGCGGGCGCCAGCGGGTACGGCATGCCGAGCCGGATCAGCCGCAGCCCCAGGTCCTCGATCGCGGTCTCGTCCAGCCCGAGGTCGGCCAGTGCCCGGCGTACCACCGCGAAGGACGCGCCGGAGGCGACGATGCCCAGGCGGGCGTGCGACGAGCCGGCCACCACCCGGTTCAGGCCGTGCGCGCGGGCGTAGTCGCGGGCCAGGTCGAGCCGCCGGGTCAGCATGTCGTGCTCGGCGTCCAGCGCGGCCGGGCCGACCAGGGCGGCCGGGGTGGGGCGGCTCGGGTGGTCCGGGGCGGGGATGCCGTCACGCAGCGAGCCGAGGTCGACGGTGGCCGACGCGTCCGCCAGGTCGGCGACGATCTTCAGGCCGGTCCACAGGCCGCTGGCGCGCGAGAGGGCGACCGCGTGCAGCCCGAACTCGATGATCTCCGCCACCGAGCCCGGCGCGAGCAGCGGCACGCACAGGCTCTGGCACATCGGCTCGCAGGTGCTGGGCACGGTCGAGGACTTGCTACCGGGGTCGTCGCCGATCCAGGCCACCGCGCCGCCGAGCGCGGCGGTGCCGGCCAGGTTGCCGTGCCGGATTGCGTCGGCGGCGCGGTCGAGGCCGGGGCTCTTGCCGTACCAGAAGCCGGTCACGCCGTCGTGGCGCCGGCCGGGCAGGCGCTCCAGGAGCTGGGTTCCCGCCACGGCGGTGGCGGCCAGTTCCTCGTTGAGCGCCGGACGGACGACGACGCCCGCGGGGTCGAGCAGCCGGGCGGCCCGGCCCATCTCCAGGTCGACGCCGGCCAGCGGCGAGCCCGGGTAGCCGGAGACGAACACGCGCGTGTCGAGCCCGCGGTCCTGGTCCAGGCGGCGCTGTTCGAGCGTCAGCCGGACGAGGGCCTGCAGGCCCGACATGAGCACGCGACCGTCCGCGGCCGTGTACTTGTCGTCGAGGGTGACGCTCATGCGGGCCTCCCTGGGGTTCGTGGAGACCCCAGCACAGCAACGCGGGCGGGCATCGCGCAAGTATCGACCAAGAAGACACGACAAAGACGCAAAACCTTTGCGACCTCGGCCTCTTTCGCTATGGTTCTTTCCATCAAAAACCGAGGAGTGGCCACGTGCCTGAAATAGATGACATTGATCATCGGGTGTTGCGCCTGCTGCGCGAGGACGGGCGCCGCACCTTCTCCGACATGGCGGGCACGATCGGCCTTTCCGTGGCCGCGGTCAAGCGCCGGGTGGACCGGCTCAAAGAGCTCGGCGTCATCACCGGTTTCAGCGTGCAGATCGACTACGCCAAGCTCGGATGGGGCATCGAGGCGTTCACCGAACTGCGTTACGCGGGCACGACACCGGTGAGCGAGATCGTCCGCACGGCGACCGACGTGGCGGAGGTTCAGGCCGTTTTCACCATCGCCGGCGACCCCGACGCGCTGATCCACGTACGGGTCCGCGACCTCGGTCATCTCCAGCAGGTCATCGATCACCTGCGCCGTGCCGGGAACGTCACGGGCACCAAAACGCTGTTGGTGCTGGGCTCGTGGACCCGCGACGCACTGACGCCGCGACCGCCCCGGATAGCGGGAATGAAATAGCTCGCTATGCAATTAGGCGAGCTTTCTTTGTCCTGGCTATCCACCGCCCCAGGGGTGCGCCGGACAACGGCACCATACGCTACAGTACTCATTGTCTTCTCGCCTCTGAATTCGGAGCACCAGCATGGCCAAGCAAATTCAAGAGATCTTCCTTGACGACCTCGACGGATCCGCCTTGTCGTCCGAGAACACAATCCGGTTCGGCCTCGACGGCTTTGCCTACGAGATCGACCTGTCGGATAAGAACGAGGAGAAGTTGCGCAAAGCCCTTGCCCCGTTCCTGGTCAAGGCGCGTCAGGTCCGCAAGGAGCGCGGTGGTAAGGTCCGTCGCGGAGTCGGCTCGGCACGCTCGGTCAGCCGCGACAAGTCCACCGAAATTCGCCAGTGGGCGAAGCAGGCGGGACTACCCGTGAGCGAGCGCGGACGTATCGCCGCGACCATCGTGGAGCAGTACGAGGCGGCTCACTGAGATTGCCGCTCCGGCAATCACCACGGCGATAATGACCGGCACCTCCTGAATTCGAAATGCGCCCGCCCATCGGCCTTTGGCCGCCGCGACGGCGGGTGCGCGGCGGGAGGATGGCGATCAGAGTCGGCCGGCTGCCTTTATGGCCGTACGGCCCGCCGGTCCAGGCGAGGGGACCGGTGGCGCGGCCGCCAGCCGACGTTGCCCAGACACTCCAGATTCGCTCCGAATGTCCGAGTGCCCCGACCGCTTGACCAAAGGCCCCTCAGGCGCGGGTCGACTCCCGCAGCACCAGGCTGCACGGCATCCGCCGTACCCCGCCCTGGTGCGGCACGCCGCCGATCACGTCCAGCAGGTGCGTGGCGGCCGCCCGCCCGATCTCACCGAGGTTCATGTCGACCGTGGTGAGCGGCGGCCGTGAGCCGAGCGCCATCGGCGCCCAGTTGTCGAAGCCCACGAGCGCCACGTCGTCGGGAATGCGCCGGCCACGATCCCTGAGCGTCTCGGCGACCCCCCTGGCGATCTGGTCGCTGCCGCAGAACACCGCGTCCACGTCCGGCTGGGTGCGGAGCAGGATGTCGGCGCCCTGCCGCCCCCACTCCTCCGACCACTCCCCGAACAGCGTCTCGCCCGCCGCCGTCGCCCCCGCCTCCGCCAGGGCGTCGGCGAACCCCGCCGCGCGCGTCCGCGCGGCCAGGAAGCGCTGCGGCCCGGTGATGTGGCCGATCCGCCGCCGCCCGGTGGCCAGCAGATGCCGTACGGCCAGGAGGCTCCCGCCCAGGTCGTCGGGGATCACCGAGAAGTCGGCAGGCTCGGTCGACTGGGTCATGGCGTAGACGACCGGGACGGGCAGGCCGGTGCCGATGCTCGGCCGGGGCTCGGTACGCCGGCCGGTGACGATGATGCCCTCCACCCGCCTGGCCAGGAGGCGCTCGACGTAGTGCTGCTCCCTGATCGGGTCGTCGCGCGTGTCGCACATGAACACCGAGATCTGACCGGCGCCCAGCGCGTCCTCGGCGCCGAGCATGACCGGGATGCTGAAGCGCCCGAAGCTGTCGCACGTCACCAGGCCGACGGTGAAGGTACGGCCGTGCAGCAGGCCCCGGGCGAGCGTGTTCGGCCGGAACTCCAGACGCTCGGCGGCGGCGATCACCCGCGCCCTGGTCTCCTCGCGCAGCCGGCCCTGGCCGTTGAGCGCCTTGGACGCCGTGCCGATCGACACTCCGGCGGCCGCGGCGACCTCACGGATGGTCACTGCGCGCTGGGAAAATTCAGACAACCGGTTTCCCTCCCTCGACATCCTGGTCACGGTCCAACTACCCAGAGGGTTGACCAGTGATGTGTAACACCTTACTGTTCGCCAAGGAAAGCCTATTCCCCATGTGCGAGGAGTTCGATGGACCAGGCCTGCGGCCCTGCCGTACCGACCGCAGCATCCAAGGCCGTGCAGCGGCCGCTGGGCATCCACGACGTCGTGATCACCGGTGGTCCGTTCGGGCGGTGGCAGAGCGTCAACCGCGCGGCGAGCATCCCGCTCGGGCTGGAGCAGATGGAAGAGGCGGGCAGCCTGCCCAACCTGCGGCTGGCCGGAGCCGGAGAAGCGGGCGAGGGCGAGTTCCGCGGCTACCGCTTCCAGGACTCCGACCTGTACAAGCAGCTCGAGGCCGTCGCCTGGGAACACGCCAGGCGCCCGTCTGCGGAGTATCCGCAGTTCGTGGAGCAGGCGGCCGAGGTGCTCAAGCGCGCCCAGCGGCCCGACGGCTACCTCAACTCCCACTACCAGGTCGTCAAGCCGGACAAGATCTACGCCGAGCTCGAGTACAGCCACGAGATGTACTGCGCGGGCCACCTGTTCCAAGCGGCCGTCGCCGCCACCCGCGCGGGCACCGGCAAGGAACTGCTGGAGGTCGCCCGGAAGTTCGCCGACCACCTGGCGGAGGTCTTCCTGCGCGGCGGCAACGACGGCATCGACGGGCACGCCGAGGTCGAAACGGCGCTGGTGGAGCTCTACCGGGTCACCGGCGAGCGCTCCTACCTGGACCTGGCCGCGAAGCTGATCGACAACAGGGGCAAGGGGCTCATCCGCGACAGCGGGCTCGGCATCCTGTACGCCCAGGACCACCTGCCGGTCAGGGAGGCCGACACGGCGGTCGGCCACGCGGTGCGCCAGCTGTACCTGGAGGCGGGCATCGTCGACGTCTACCTGGAGACCGGCGACGAGTCGCTGCTGGAGTGCTCGATCCGGCGCTGGGAGGACCTGGTCGCCACCAAGACCCACCTGACCGGGGGCATGGGCAGCCGCCACTCCGACGAGGCGTTCGGCGACCGCTGGGAGCTGCCGCCGGACCGCGCCTACAACGAGAGCTGCGCGGCCATCGCCAGCATCCACTGGAACTGGCGGCTGCTCCTGGCCACCGGCCACGGCCGCTACGCCGACCTGATCGAGCGCACGCTCTACAACGCCTTCGCCGCCTCGACGTCGGCGGACGGCATCCGCTTCTTCTATGTCAACCCGCTCCAGCGCAGGGACGACCACGTCGAAGGAGCCTACGCCGGTCGGCGGCGCGAGTGGTTCGCCTGCGCCTGCTGTCCGCCGAACATCATGCGGCTCGTCTCCTCCCTCGGCGGCCACGTCGCGACGTCCGCCGAGAACACCCTGCTCGTCCACCAGTACATGCCGGGGACCATCACCGACGGCGCGCTCGCGCTGGCCGTCGCCACCGACTACCCCTGGGACGGCCGCGTCACGTTCACCGTGGAGCGCGCGCCCGGCACCCCGTGGTCGCTGGCGCTGCGGGTGCCCGCGTGGAGCGCCTCCACCACGGTGACGGTCGACGGCGAGTCGGCGGCGGCCGTCCCCGACGAGCGCGGCTACGTCGTGCTGACCCGCGAGTGGCGGGCGGGCGACACCGTCGAGCTGGAGCTGGACATGGCGCCCCGGCTCGTCCACCCGCACCGCCGCGTCGACGCCGTCAGGGGATGCGTCGCCGTCGAGCGCGGGCCGCTCGTCTACTGCTTCGAGCAGGCCGACCAGGCCGAAGGCGTGGACCTTCCGGACCTGGCGCTGCCCGCGGGCGCCGAACTGCGCGTCCTGGACAAGGACGACCTCGACGGCGTCGGGCGCACCGTCCTGATCGAGGCCGACGCCCAAGTCGTTTGCCAGCCGGTGGGCGGCCTGCCGTACACCACCACACCCCCCGGGGAGCTCTCGACCGGCTCCCGCGTGACCGCCACGGCGATCCCCTACTACCAGTGGGACAACCGCGACGGCCGCGGGATGCGGGTCTGGATCCCCCTCGCGTAAAGGAATCACCCCATGAATAGACGTGACCTCTTCAAGATCGGCGGTCTCGCGGCGCTCGGCGCGGCGGCGTCCGCGTGTGGGAGCGGCGGCGGCGGATCGGCCGGCGCCAAACAACTGCAGTTCATGTACTGGGGCTCCACCTTCGAGCAGAAGGCCGTGGAGAAGATGCTCAGGCAGTTCGAGCAGAAGAAGCCGGGCGTGAAGGTCAAGGCGCTGTTCACCCCCGACGAGTACGACGTCAAGCTCAACACCCTGGTGGCCAGCGGCCGGGTGCCGGACGTCGGCTACGTGCCGATGGCCATGTCCTTCCGCTTGGCCGAGCAGGGCAAGTTGGTCGACCTGTTCCCCTACTTGAAGAAGTATCCGCAGCTGGCCGGCTATCTGCCCGATGCCTACCTCTGGTACGGCCAGGACAAGTTGCACGGCGTGGCCACGGCCAACGAGGTCGAGCTGCTCTGGTACAGCAAGCAGGCCATCGCCGATGCCGGTATCGCTCCCCCACCGGCCGACGCCGCCTCCGCCTGGACGTGGGACCAGATGGTGCAAAACGCCTACAAACTCACCATCGACCAGAACGGCAAGCATCCCGACGAGTCGGGCTTCGACCCCAAACAGATCAAGCAGTTCGGCATCTCCAGCAGCATCACCTACGGCGCGGCCTGGTACGGCTTCCTGCGCGGCAACGGCGGCGACTTCGCCGACGAGGCCGGCAAGCGGTGCCTGCTCGACTCGCCCGAGGCGATCAAGGTGTTCCAGAACCTCCAGGACCTCATCTACAAGCACCGGGTCATGCCCGGCCCAGGCCAGCTCGCCGCCACCGGCGACGACGTGCCCGGCACGAACATCCTGCTCAAGACCAAGCGCGTGGCCATGGTGGTCGACGGCCACTGGTCACTGCTCGACATGAACGAGAGCAAGACCGACTTCGGCCTCGGTGTGCTGCCCAAATACGCGGAGCCGTTCACCGCCACCCAGGTGGCGGGCGCGTCGGCGGTGTTCGCCGGGACCAAGCATGTAGAGGAGGCCGTCGAGCTGTTCGCCTTCCACAACGACCCGCGCTACGTCGACCTGTACAAGCAGGGCCTGTGGATGCCGCAGGAGAAGAAGTACTACGAGGACCAGGCGTCCATCGACTCCTGGATCAAGAACGACCAGCACCCGCCGGAGTTCAGGACCGCGGTCGTCGACTTCGCGCGCGACCACGGCGTGCCTGTGTTCGGCAACCGGGTCAAGAACATGTCCGTGATCAGCAGCGACGTGCTCGCCCCCGCCCTGCAGGAGATCGAGTCCGGCAAGCGCCCGGCGGGTGAGATCCTCAAGGCGGTCGCGCCGAAGATCACCGGGATGCTGCAGGGCTGGCAGCACACGCAGGCGCTCTGATGCGCAGGTTCGAGACGCGGTGGGGCATCCTCATGGCGTTGCCGGCCATCCTCGGGTTCGCCATCTTCACCATCGGCCCGATGGTCGCCTCGTTCTTCTTCAGCCTGACCGACTGGCAGATCGGCGGCAGCCCGTCGTTCGTCGGCCTGGACAACTACAGCAGGATGGTCAACGACGAGCTGTTCTGGAAGTCGCTGAGCGCCACGACGTACTACACGCTCGGCGCGGTGCCGCTCACGCTGATCGTCAGCTTCGCGGTCGCCATGCTGCTCAACCAGAAGGCGCGCGGCCTGTCGCTCTGGCGGACGATCTTCTACCTGCCGACGCTGGTCCCGGCGATCGCCAACGTGGTGCTCTGGATCTGGATCTTCAATCCGGACTTCGGGCTGCTCAACTCGCTGCTGCGCCAGGCCGGGCTGCCGACCTCCCAGTGGGTCTACAGCGAGGAGATGGCGATCCCGTCGCTGATCATCATGAGCACCTGGGGCTTCGGCAACACCATGGTGATCTTCCTGGCCGGACTGCAGGGCGTGCCGCGCCACCTGTACGAGGCGGTGTCGATCGACGGGGGCGGCCCGTTGCGCCGCTTCTGGCATGTGACGCTGCCGATGATGACGCCCACCATCTTCTACAACCTGGTGGTGGGCGTGGTCGGCACCTTCCAGGTGTTCAACCAGGCGTACGTGATGACCGAGGGCGGGCCCAACCACGCCACGCTCTTCTACGTCTACTACCTCTTCCGCAAGGCCTTCACCGAGAGCGAGATGGGCTACGCCAGCGCGCTCGCCTGGGTGCTTTTCATGATCATCATGGTGGTGACGTTCCTGATGTTCCGCAACGCCCGCCGCTGGGTCTACTACGAGATGGCAGGTGCCCGATGACCACGCTGGCGGCGCGGGAGAGGACCCGCGCGAAGGGCGTGGCGCCGACCCAGGGCCTGCGGCGGCCGCGCAGGTACGGCAGGGCGCTGCTGTACGTGGCGCTGGCCGCGGGCGCGATCCCGACGCTGCTGCCGTTCGTCTGGCTGGTGCGCAGCGCGCTGATGACCGACAGCCAGATGTTCGTCGCGCCGCCGGAGTGGATCCCGCGCCCGTTCCAGTGGTCGAACTTCGGCGAGGCGCTCACCGCCCAGCCGTTCGGCCTCTACCTTCTCAACACGGTGATCATCGCGGTGATCTGCGTGCTCGGCACGGTGTTCACCTGCTCGGTGGCCGCCTTCAGCTTCTCCCGGCTGCGGTGGAAGGGGCGCAACATCGTCTTCGCGCTGCTGCTGACCGGCGTCATGCTGCCGTACGCGGTGACGATCATCCCGACGTTCGTCATGTGGCAGGAGCTGGGCGCGCTGAACACCTTCGTCCCGCTCACCGTGCCCGCCTGGTTCGCCGGGGCGGGCGGCGGGGTGTTCAACGTGTTCCTGCTGCGGCAGTTCTTCCTGACGATCCCCTTCGAGCTCGACGAGGCCGCCTACATCGACGGGGCCTCGCCGTGGCGGGTGTACTGGACGATCGTCATGCCGCTGTCCAAGCCGGCCATCATCGTGGTCACCATCTTCACCTTCATCGGCACCTGGAACGACTTCCTCGGCCCGCTGCTCTACCTGCAGGACGAGGAGAAGTACACGCTCTCGCTCGGGCTGGCCTCGTTCCAGAGCGTCTTCATCACGCAGTGGGGCTACCTGATGGCGGCCTCGGCGGCCGTCATCGTGCCCATCGTGGCCCTGTTCTTCTTCCTCCAGCGCTACTTCATCGAGGGAGTCACGCTCACCGGCATCAAGAACTGAGTTTTACGAACAGAAAGGTGTCAGATCATGAAGCGATTAACCGTCGCGCTCCTGCTGCTGAGCTCCTTGTTCGTCGGAGTGCAGCCCGCCCACGCCCTGTCGGCGGCCCAGGTCATCGACATGTTCGGCAGAACCGTCAACACCTACGGCGTCAAGCTGGTCGACTGGGAGGGGTACCTGGCCAACCCGTATATCCAGCTGACCGTTAAACCCCCGCAGGACGCCCAGTTCCCCGTCACGATCGACCTCAAGGCCGAGGGCACCTCCCGGCTGATGATGGACCTGCCCAGCCAGCTGACCGCGACGGGCGCCACCAAGACGCTGACGTTCGCGAACGCGTCGGAGCAGAAGACGTTCAAGCTGGAGATCGCCTCCAAGCGCGGCGCGGGCCAGGACGAGATGCACACGCTGCGGCTGGCGATCAGGGACGGCAGCGGCGCGACGTTCCAGCAGTCGATGCCGATCAGGGTCCAGCAGGACGAGAAGACCGCCCTGCAGCCGACGATCCCGATCAACTTCGACTACCGCTATGACACGGTCACCGGTTACTTCGCCAACCCGGCCTTCAGGACCGCCGCCGAGGAGGCTGTCAAGGACTGGTTCAGGTTCTTCGACGTGACGCCCTTCGACACGGTGGCGGCCGGGACGGAGAACAACCACCTGCCGGGCAACGACTGGCAGAACGAGATCACGGTCACCAACAACGCCGCCTACAACGGCATGTACGTCTTCTTCCGGGGCATCCAGTCGCCCTACTCGACCGGCTACCCCGCCGCCAACGGCAAGTACTTCACCAGGAACGGCGCACAGGTTGCGGGCCCCCTCCACCGCTCCACCGCGATGATCTTCGAGTATGACGAGGCGAACAAGCAGCTGTTCACCTCCCTGGCCGACGAGGACTGGTACAAGACGGACATCGCCGGCTCGGTGCTCGACGTGGAGGGCCTGGTCATGCACGAGTACGGCCACGCCGTGGCCTTCCACAGCGACTGGGCCGGGATGCGCTCCTACGTGAGCGGCGGCGGCAACGACCCGGACGTCGTCGACTACATGGGCTACGCCGTGCCGCTCGACAGCAGCTACCACATCCCCGGCGACCAGCGTAACTGGGACCGGCTGAGCGGGCAGAGCGGAGGTTGGACGCACTACTTCCCGACCCGCAGGTGGATGCTCACCAAGCTCGCCCTGCTGGTGGCCGAGAACGCGGGCTGGAAGCTGAACCGCAACCTGACCCCGTTCCTCAAGCCCTCCATCACCACCACCTCCCTGCCGCAGGCCACGCCCGGCCAGAGCTACCAGCAGACGCTCGCCGCCAAGGGCGGGGTCCCGTTCTACGACTGGCAGGTGACCAGCGGCTCGCTGCCCGCCGGGCTCAGCCTCGACCGCTTCACCGGCGCGATCAGCGGCACGCCCACGACGGCCGGGACCTCGACCTTCACCGTGCAGCTGCGTGACTACGACAGCAGGAGCACGCCGGTGACCAAGTCGTTCCAGCTCCAGGTCGGCGGCGGTGGCCCCACGCCGGTCAACCTGGCCACGAGCGCGACGCCGTCCGCCTCGTACACCTCGCCGTGGGAGAGCATCGCGGCGATCAATGACGGCATCGACCCGCCGAGCTCCAACGACACCGTCAACCGGCGCTGGGGCACCTGGCCCAACACCGGCGCGCAGTGGGCCGAGCTGACCTGGCCGGCCGCGCAGACGATCCGGTCGGCGGACGTGTACTTCTTCGACGACAACGACGGCGTGCGCCTGCCTGCCTCCTGGAAGCTGCAGTACTGGAACGGCACCGCGTACGTCGACATCCCGGGCACCTACCCGACCGCGCTCAACGCCTACAACCACGTGACGTTCACCGGTGTGAACACCACCAAGCTCAGGGTCGCGCTCCAGAGCGGCCAAGCCTCCGTCGGACTGCTGGACGTGAAGGCATTCGCTTGATGAGAAAGAACGCTTAGCGAAAAGAACGTTTGGTGAAAAGAACGTTGGTGAAAAGAACGCCGTTGTTACCGTCCTGGCCGGGCTCGTGGGCGCGCTCTCCATGCCCACCCCCGGCCTGGCGGCCCGCCGAGCGGCCCCGGCCCTGGACGTGTTCGACGCTGACACAAGCTTACGCTGCTGATCGTGGAGAACGCCGGCTGGAAGCTGAACAGGGAGCTGACCCCGTTCCTCAAGCCCTCGATCGAGACCGCCTCGGTCAAGGCCGACAAGGCGGGCGCCGCCTACGACCAGCGGCTCCAGGTCAGGGGGCGTGCCCTTCTACGACTGGCAGGTCACCGGCGGCGCGCTGCCCGAGGGGCTGACGCTCGACCGATTCACCGGCGCGATCACTGGCACGCCCGTGAAGGCGGGCACGTCGGCCTTCACCGTCCAGCTCAGGGACTAATACGAAAAGCTGAGCACGCCGGTAACCCGTAGTACTCGCTCACCGTCAACACCTGAGAAGCGCCATCAGCGCCCGTGGAGGGCGGCGGCGCCGGTGGCCGCCGCCCTCCACGGTCCTACAGCCCGTAGCGGCTCCTCAAGTGCCGCCACCAGTCGCGGAACATCCACGGTCGATCTCGATGATCGAAGTGGCGCTGCCGCTTTCATCTGAATGGTGGAGCGGAGACTCGGTCTTTCAGGGTCGGGAGGAAGCGACATCCCTCTTTCGAAAACAGCATGGAAAGGCTCGATCACGTTCGGTAATATGTGCGGTGGGTGAGGACGGGGTGACAGGAGGTGCGCGATGGCGATCCGCCGCTCCACCACCAAACGCCACGGCCTGCCCACGATCGTGCAACTGCGGCTCACACCCGCCCCGGCCCAGGCCGACGCGCTGGCCGCGGCAGTGCAAGTGTGCAATCAGGCGGCCACCGTCGTCTCCCGCCTGGCCTGGCACCACCGCACGTTCGCTGTGGTGGAGCTGCACCGGCTGGCCTACTACGAGGTGCGGGCGCAACTGGCCGGGCTGGGGGCGCAGGCGGCCGTACGCTCGATCGCCCGAGTCGCTGGCGCCTACGCCAACCGGCGCGCCACCAAGAAACGCGCCCACATCTTCCGCCCACACGGCGCCGTCCCCTACGACGCCCGGCTGATGAGCTTCAACCGGGACGCCCGCACCGTGTCGCTGTGGACCCCCACCGGCCGCGTCACCCTCCCCTACACCGGCCGACCAGAAGACCTCAAAGCCATCGACACGCTGCCGCTCGGCGAGGCCGACCTGATCTACCGGCGCGGCATGTGGCTGCTGCAGATCGCCCTCACCCTGCCCAAGCCGGTGGTGCGTGAGCCGGTCGGCGGCTTTCTTGGGGTGGATCAAGGGGTGGCGAACCTGGCGGTCACCTCCGATCGGGTGGTGCTGCCCGGCCCCGCCCTGCCCGGCCCAGTCGGCGGCAACGGCCACGTCCGCACGCTGCGGGAGCGGCGGCATCGCCAACGCCGTCGGTTGCAGAAGCAGGGGACGTCTGCGGCGCGGCGGGTGCTGCGCCGTCTGTCCGGTCGTGAGCACCGGATGATGACCGACCTCAACCACCAAATCAGCAAATATGTGGTGCGCGAAGCCGAACGCACCGGCCGCGGTCTCGCCCTGGAAGATCTGCAGGGCATCCGCAGCCGGGTAAGGGCTCACCGGCTCCAGCGACGCACCCTGCACAACTGGGCCTTCGCCCAGCAGATCACCTTCACCCGCTACAAAGCCGCCCGCGCCGGAGTCGCCTTCCTCCTGGTCGACCCCGCCTACACCTCGCAAGCCTGTCCGGACTGCGGGCACATCAGCCGGGCGAACCGGCCGGCGCGGGGCCGATTCGTCTGCACAAGGTGCGGCCTCGCTGGGCACGCCGACCACATCGCAGCCCGCAACATCGCCACACGCGGCATAGCGGGCTGGGCTGTCATCAACCAGCCACACGCTACCGGCCTCCCTTCACCCAGACGGGACCGCGAGAGCAAACCACCAGCTTCAACCGGCGGTAGTTGACCAGGAAGCAGCACACCCCCGTGGGAGTCCAGTTGTAGAAGTCATCCAGATCGAACGAATGGCCCATCTCGTGCAGCAGGATGTGCATGTTGTCGGTGTTGAGGTTGCCCATGTAGTACTCACTGCCGACGCGCTGGCCCGAGTCGCTGGCCGCGCCGCTGCCGAAGCCGGCCGTCAGCCACAGCGACATACCGTGGAGATGGGACGCGCCGCCGGGGCAGTTCGGGCTTTGAGGGGCACAGTGGCGTACTGGCAGGGGTCGACCGGCCATCACGTCCATCCACTTCTGGAGAAGAAGCAGTTTCATTGCACCTCCAGTGCTGGTGAGAGGGTCACGCCTGCGTGGTCCACTCCAGGACGCCGGTCGAGAAGCCGATCTTCGAGGTGACGCTCAGCCGGAGCCTGGTCGTCGAGACCGCCGTGAACGTCGTGGTGTTGAAGGTGTTGGCCGCCGTTCCGCAGGCCGACTGTCCGGGCACGTCCACGTACGCGCTGCCGTTCCAGTACTGGACCTTGCACGAGGCGGGCAGGTCGATGCCCTGGTCATCGTCGAACCAGTAGACGCCGACCCGGTTGACGGTCTGCGCGGACGGCCACTGGTACTCCAGCCACTCGGTGCCCTGGTGGCTCCAGTTGCCGTAGGCGCCGTGGCTGTGGTCGGCCGAGTTGGCCGGGGTGAAGCCGTCGTTGACCGCGCCGAGGGTCTCCCACGGCGAGACGTAGGAGGTGGAGGCCGTCGCGCTGAGCGCCAGGTTGTTCGGGTTGGCGGGACCCGTCGTCTGCACGACCTTCTGCATGGTGCCGTCGGCGTTCCAATAGAGCTTGTCGAGCGTCACCGAGCGTCGGAAGTCGCCGCCTCCCGGGCTGCCCGCGTTGTGGTAGACCATGTACCACTGGCCCTTGAACTCGATGATCGCCGGGTGGTTGGTCGTCGAGGAGACCTGGTCGAGCACCACTCCCCTATGCGTCCACGGTCCCAGCGGATTGCTCGCGGTGGCGTAGCGGATGCACGCGTAACCGGGCGCGGAACAGGCCGAGTCGTTGGCGGAGTAGGCGAGGTAGTAGGTGCCGTTGCGCTTGAACATCCAGGGGGCCTCCCAGAAGTTCGACACGCCGCTCGGGGTGACCACGCCGCCGTCGAGGTTGATCATGTCGGGCTTGAGCTTGGCGGCGCGCAGGCCGTAGTAGGAGCCCCAGTAGATGTAGGCCTGGCCGTCGTCGTCGGTGAAGACGGTCGGGTCGATGTTGAGCGGCGAGGAGCCCGGGGTGCTGTCGCTGATCAGCGGGCCGCCCTTGGCGTCGTGGAAGGGGCCGAGCGGGCTGTCGCCGACCGCCACGCCGATGTCCATCCAGCCGGCGCCGTTGCCGTTGACGGGGGCGTACCAGTAGTACTTGCCGTTGCGCGGCTCGACCTCGCCCGCCCACGCGTCGGCGCCCGCCCACGGGAAATCTGAGAGGTTCAGCTTCGCGCCCTGGTCCGTCCAGGTCGTCGCGTCGCCGGAAGTGAAGACGTGCCAGTCCCGCATGACGAAGTTCGTGCCGCCGGCGGGCGCCTCGTCGTGGCCCGTGTAGAGGTACATCGTGTCGCCGACCACCAGCGCGGCCGGATCGGCGGTATAGATGGAGGTGGTGATCGGCGCGGCGGCGGGCGCCGGGACCGCGGTGACGACGACCAACCCGGCGGCGGCGGCCGCGGCCAGGGTCATGGTTTTCAGACGTCTCATGTCAGGGCACTCCTCGTCTAAGCTAGCGATTGCTTGGTTAGCGCTAACATTTTGGACCCCGAATCTGTGCGGTAGGCGGGGCGTCGTCGAGTGTTAGCGATACCACCAAGGTCGTCAAGACCCAATGTTTACCGGGATGGTCTTGCGGCTAATCGATAGGTTGCTATCGTTTCTTGTCAGGGTATTTCGTGACGACCGGTCATCCTGGGGGATATATGAGCGACATCTCAACGCTGCCTCTGTACATGCGGCGGACAGAGTTCAGTCCCGCCGCCGAGCTGGCGGAGGTGCGGGAGAAGGAAGGGATCACCCGCGTCACCACCTCGTTCGGCATCGACGCCTGGCTGGTGACCCGCTACGCCGACACGCGTGCGGTGCTGGGCGACGCCGAGCGGTTCAGCAACGCCCGCCAGACCATCTTCCAGCCGCCGGGCGCGACGGAGGAGGAGCTCAAGGTGCTCCGCGCCGGCAACCTGCTCTCCTTCGACCCGCCCGAGCACAGCCGGCTGCGCCGGTTCCTGACGCCGGAGTTCACCATCCGCCGGATGAAGCGGCTGGAACCGCGGATCAAGGACATCGTCGAGGAGCACCTCGACGCCATGGAGCGCGCGGGCTCACCTGTCGACCTGGTGTCGTCGTTCGCGCTGCCGATCCCGTCGCTGGTGATCTGCGAGCTGCTGGGCGTGCCGTACGCCGACCGCGCGGACTTCCAGCGCAGGACCGGCCGGCTGCTCGACGTGTCGCTGCCCATGGACGAGCGCCTCAAGCTGCAGCAGGAGTCGCGCGCGTACATGACCGAGCTGGTCGAGGGCATCCAGGCCGACCCCGGCGAGGAGCTGCTGGGCATGCTCGTACGTGAGCACGGCGACGACCTGACCACGAACGAGCTGATCGGCATCGGCAACCTCCTGCTGATCGCCGGGCACGAGACCACCTCCAACATGCTCGGCCTGGGCACGCTGGCCCTGCTCCGGCAGCCGGACCAGCTGGACCTGCTCAAGAAGGAGCCCGAGCGGATCGAGGCCACCGTTGAGGAGCTGATGCGCTGGCTCAGCATTCTCCATGCCAGCATCGGCAGGGTGTGCACCACGGAGACCGAGGTGGCCGGTCAGAAGATCCAGCCCGGCGACCTGGTGATGTGCTCGCTGCCCCTCGCCAACCGCGACCCCGCCTTCATGGACGAGGCCGACGAGCTGGACATCACCCGCGGCGCGCCCGGCCACCTCGCCTTCGGCCACGGCGTGCACCACTGCCTGGGCGCGCCGCTGGCCCGGATGGAGATGCGGATCGCCTTCCAGGCCCTCTTCCAGCGCTTCCCCGGACTGCGCACCGTCGCGCCGATCGCGGACTTCCGCTCCTTCCATGTCGTGTACGGGCTGGCCTCGCTCGAGGTGGCCTGGTAACGCTGCCATGGAGTGACGGCGTGGATGCTGCTAGCGTTCGGCATGTGCCAGAGCAGCGACGTCGTGCGGACGCACTGCGTAACTCCGACAGGATCGTCAGGGCGGCGATCACCGCCCTGCACGAGTCGGGCACGGCCGTCCCGCTGGAGGAGATCGCCCGCCGCGCCGGAGTCGGCATCGCCACCGTCTACCGGCGCTTCGGCGACCGCGACGGCGTGATCCTGGCCTGCTTCGAGACCTACTTCGCCGAGGAGATCGAGCCGGTCCTCCAGGCCGCCCGCGTGGCCGCCGACCCCAGGCAGGGGCTGGCCGACGCGCTGACGGCCGTGGTCGACACGCTGTCCGGCCACCGGGCGCTCCTGTCGGCCGCGAAGGAGGCCGGGGCGTTCACGATCGGCATCGCCGAGCGGTTCATGGGACCGCTCGGCGACGTGCTGACCGCCGCGCGGGAGCGCGGGCTGGTCCGTGACGACCTGCTGGTCCGCGACCTGGCGGCGATCGTGGTGATGGCGCTGGCGACGACCCTGCACCACGGGGCCGACTCCGACGACCGCGCCGACCGGCGGCGCTACCTGGCGCTCCTCCTCGACGGCACCCGCCCGTCGGCCGTCCCGCTCCCCAGGCCGTCCGCCGTCGACCTCTTCGCCCGCGAGTCGACGGACCACTGTCCCGCCAAGGGCGCCACACGCCACCACCACCGCTGACCCGAGAGCCTGGCTCCGTGGTCAGGCGCTCGCGCGGACCGTCACGTGCTCGCGCGGACCGTCAGACGGGGGACCAGCAGGGTCGCCGGCGGCACCGGGCGGCCCGCGAGCTTGTCCATCAGCAGCCCGACGGCCTCCCTGCCGACCTCCTCGGCCGGGATCAGCACCGAGGTCAGCCGGGCGGGCTCGGCCACGTCGTCCGGGCAGATCGCCATCACCGCGAGGTCCTGCGGCACCTTGCGGCCCAGCTGCCGCAGCGAGCTCAGCACATGGTTGACGGCTGCCTCGTTGTGCACGACCAGTCCCGACAGACCGGGCCGGGCCGCCAGCAGCCCGCTCACGGTGGCGTGGACCTCCTCGAAGCTCTCCTCGCACGGCAGGGCCGTACCGTCGAGCCCGTGCTCGGCCAGGGCGGCGGTGAAGCCTTCGAGCGTACGGCGGGCGAAGCCGGTTCCCCGCTCGTAGACCACCGCCGGCGCCCCGAGCAGGACCACCTCGTGGTGCCCGCGCTCGGCCAGGTGCGCCACGCACAGCGCCCCGGCGGCGGCGAAGTCGAGGTCGACGCAGGTCACCCCGGCGGCGTCGGCGGGGAAGCCGATCAGCACGCTGGGCTCGGCGAGCCGGCGCAGCAGCGGGACCCTGGGGTCGTCGAGCTCGACGTCCATCAGCACCAGGCCGTCGACCAGCGCGCTGGCCGCGGCCCGGCGCAGCCCGTCGAGGCCCTCGTCGGCCGTCATGAGCAGCACGTCGTGGTCGAAGTGGCGCGCCGCGGTGACCACCGAGGTGGCGAAGCGCATCAGCACGGGCACGTGCATGCCGGCCCGCAGGGGCAGCACCAGCGCGATCACGTTGGCCCGCTTGCTGGCCAGCGCCCTGGCGCCGGCGTTGGGGTGGTAGCCGAGCGTCCGCACGCTGTCGAGCACCCGCCGCCGGGTGTCGGCCGAGATCGCCCGCTTGCCGCTGAGCACATAGGAGACCGTGCTCACCGCCACACCCGCGTGCCGCGCCACCTCGACAATGGTGACCGCCCGGCCGGTCGCGTGCCCGTCCTCAGCGCGCGCCTCCTCACCGCGCGCCTCCTCACCGTGCGCGTCCGCCGCTCCCCCGTCCGATGGGCGGCCGTCCGGCAGGTCGCGGTCCGGCGCGTGGCCGTCTACCAGGTGGCCGTCCGTTATGTGGTGTTCCGTCATGTGGTGGTCCGTCCGGTGTCGGCGTGGTCTCGGTCCATGCGGCCTCGCCCCGTTCGTCCTCGGTCGGCGCGTACGGCGCCGGGCGATCGGGGGGCGGCCCGACCCGTGCCGGTCAGTTCCAGCCTGCCCAGCGTGATGCCCACGTTCTCGAACACGACATAAAGATCGTGCACCCCCGAGGCTTCCGCAAGCTCGCCCGAGGACGCCGCCGGAGCGTAGCGCCCGGCCGGCGGCACGGGGATGGCGCCCAGTGTGGGGCCGTGCAGGAGGTCGTCCAGCCGGAGCGTGACGACCCCGCCCTCGGTGCTCGCCGCCTCGATCAGGCAGGACGCGGCCCCGGTGAGCTCGACGTCGCGGAACAGGATCCACGCCCCCTCGGCCTCGGAGCGCACCGCGTCGCCCGAGACCTTGGCCGCGTCGACGAAGGCGACCGCGTCGTAGGCGTCGTGGTCCGCCGCGGCCATCCCGCCCCGCCGGGGCGGGATGGTCTCGCCCTCGATGTGGAAGGCCGCGCTCAGCCGCAGGTCGGTCGCGCTGCGGCCGACCATGAGCTGGTGCGGCGCGTCCTCGACGGCGAAGGCGCCGCGCGTCACGTCCCAGAAGGCCAGGTCCCGTACGGGGAAGGTGAGCGTGACGGCCCGGCTCTCACCGGGCGCCAGCCGTACCCGCTCGAAGCCCCGCAACCGGCGCAGCGGCTGCTTGGCCCGGGAACGCCGCTGGTGGGTGTAGAACTGCACGACCTCGGTTCCGACCCGCGAGCCGGTGTTGGTGACCGTGACCGTGGCGGCGATGATCTCCCCGTCGACCGCGACGGTGAGGCCGGAGTAGTCGAACACGGTGTAGCTGAGGCCGTGGCCGAAGGGGTAGAGGGGAGTGCCCCGGTAATAGAGATAGGTGGCGTCCGTGGCGATGATGTCGTAGTCGAGCAGGTCGGGCAGCTCGCTGGCCGAGCGGTACCAGGTCTGGGTGAGCCGCCCCTGCGGGTCGGCGTCGCCGAACAGCACGTCGGCCAGCGCGTGGCCGTACTCCTGGCCGCCGTGCGAGGACCACAGCACCGCGGGCATGTCCGGGTCCGACCAGGTGACGGGGTAGCCGCTGGTGATCACCATGACCGTGCGCGGGTTGGCCGCCCGTACCGCCCGGACGACCGCGTCCTGGGCGGGGGCCAGGTCCAGGTCCGTGCGGTCCTCGGTCTCGCGGCCGTTGACCAGCGGATGGTCGCCCACGACCACGACCGCCACGTCCGCGGTGGCCGCCAGCGCGGCCGCCGCCGCGGCGCCGCTCTCGACGACCTCCACCGTCAGCCACGTGGCGGCGTCGGCGTCGTCCACCAGCCGGAAGACCCCGTCGGAGGACAGGCCGATGTAGCGGCCCGTGGAGATGTGGCGCAGGACGACGGCGCCGCGGGTGCGCTGTTCCAGCCGGAAGGTCTGGCGCACCTCCCAGCCGTTCGGGCCGGGCTGGTCGTTGACCAGGACGCCGTCGTCGTCCACGGACAGGAAGCGGCCGGTGGCGACCGCGCGGAAGGCGATGGCCCCGCCGCCCCAGTCGAACAGGTCGAAGCGGTCCCCCGGCGTCCCGATGCCCAGGGGTCCGCCGTCGAGCCCGGCCACCACCGGGCCCGCGTCGGCGGTCAGCGTGACGCGGTCGACGGCCTCGCAGAAGACGGTCTCGCAGCGTTCGGCCAGACCGGCGCGGGCGGTCACCTCGTACGGCAGCGTGCCGCTGTACCAGTCCTCCAGCAGGGTGTCGCCGAGCTGGCCGAGCACCGCGATGCGGCGGCAGGCGGCCGGCGCCAGGGGCAGCAGGCCGTCGTTCTTCAGTAGCACGATCGAGCGGGCGGCCGCCTCGCGGGCCAGCGCCTGGTGCTCGGGGCAGTTGACGACCGCCTCGGTGATGTCGTCGTACGGCGTGGCGGGGTCGAACTCGCCGAGCCGGAAGCGGATCGACAGCGTGTGGCGTACGGCGGTGTCGAGGTCGGCCTCGGTCAGCAGGCCGCGTTCCAGCGCCTCGCGCAGGTGGCCGAGGGTGGCCTCGGCCCGGTCGTCGTCCTGGGTGAAGCTGTCGAGCCCGGCCCGTACGGCGTGCGCGTACGCCTCGGCCGGGTCGTCGTAGTAGCCCTGCAGCCCGGTGAGGTTGCCGGGGGCGTAGGCGTCGCTGACCACGAGCAGGTCGTCCGGCGCCCAGGCCCGCAGCACCTGCCCGATCAGCGGGCTGAGGTGCGCCGGGCGGCCGTTGACCAGGTTGTAGGAGGGCATGACCGCGACGGCGGCGCCGCTCTCCAGGGCGGGCCGGTAGGCGGGCAGCTCGTACTCGTGCAGGACCCGCGGCGGCAGGTTGCTGGAGGTGACGCAGCGGTAGGTCTCGTTGTTGTAGCCGAGGAAGTGCTTGAGGGTAGGCGCCGTCCGCATTACGGGAGCGCTCCCACGAAGCCCGCGCGCGTAGGCCGTGGCCATGACGCCGGTCAGCAACGGATCTTCGGAGTAGCCCTCCTCGTTGCGGCCCCAGCGCGGATCGCGCAGCAGGTTGACCACGGGGGCCCACACGTTGCGGCCGGCGCCGGACGGGTCCTTGTGGTGGAAGGCCAGGACCTCCTCGCCCGCCGCCTCCCCCACCCTGCGGACCAGCTCCGGGTCCCAGGTCGAGGCCAGGCCCACGGCCTGCGGGAACACCGTCGCCGGACCCAGCCAGGCCAGGCCGTGCAGGGCCTCGGTGCCGGTACGGAAGGCGCCCACGCCGAGCCGCTCGACCGGCGCCTGGTACTGGTGCAGCAGCGCGAGCTTCTCGGTCACGGTCAGCCGGGCCTGCAGATCGGCGATCCGCTCGGCGAGGGGGAGGTCCGGGTCGCGGAACGGTTCGTTCATGGGGCCACCTTCTGAAAGCGTCGAAACGCTTCGACTAGCGGGGGGAGCGCGCTTCGGGTCTCTGTCGAAGCGCTTCGATAGCCGGTCCAGAAAAACCCCGCCCGTTACACGAGTGTTTCGAACGGAGTTCTTCTGAAGGGTGCACGCGTGCGCGAGCGGGGTCAAGAGATTCGCGGCAATCTTCCTGAATCGATGGAGTCGAGCACCCGGGCGGCTCCGCCGAGCGCGGCCGCGTCGTAGCCGAGGGACGAGATCACCACCTGGCAGCCGCCGGCCTCCGGCGCGATGGTGCGCTCGCGTACCTCGGCCTCCACGGCGGGCAGCAGCCAGGGCGCCAGCGGCACGTAGTAGCCCCCGAGGATCACCACCTGAGGGTTGAGCAGGTTGGCCAGGATGGCCACCCCGCGACCGAGGTCGCGGCCCACGCCGCGGAGCAGGCCCAGGGTATGGGCGTCGCCCGCGCGGGCTCGCCGGACGACCTCCTCGATCTCCAGCTCCACCTCGACCGGCGAGGGCGAGAGGTGCTCCAGGACCGCACCGATGCCGGCCACCGCTTCCAGGCAGCCGGTCCGGCCGCACCGGCACTCCGGCCCCAGCGGGTCGATCTGGATGTGGCCGATCTCGCCGCTGTAGCCGCGCCCGCCCCGGCGCAGCCGCCCGTCCAGGATCACGCCGGCGCCCACACCCATCTCGCCGGTGAGGTAGACCAGGTCGGTGACCGCCCCATGGGGGCCGAACCGGTGCTCGGCCAGGGCGCCGAGGTTGGCGTCGTTGTCGGCCTGGATGGGGAAGCCGGGATCGCGCAGCGCCTTGGCGAGGTCGCCGCTGACATCGGTGTCGAGCCAGCCCAGGTTGGGCGCGACCCGCACGACGCCCTGCTCGTCGACCAGGCCCGGCACGGCCACGGTCAGGCCGAGGATCTGCTTGTCCTCCTTGGCCATGCGGTTGACCACCCGCCTGACGATCGCGGCGACGGCGGCCACCGAGCCGGGGAAGGCGCGCCGCCAGGACAGCAGCCGCTCCCCCGCCAGGTCGACGGCGACGGCCGTCACGTAGTCGACGTTGATCTCCAGCCCGATCGCCGCGTACGGCGAGCCGTCCAGCACCAGCATCGTGGCCGGCCTCCCCACCCGGTTCTCGGTCAGGCCGGTCTCGCGGACGAGCCGCCTGTCGATCAGGTCGGCGACCAGACTCGACACGGTCGCCTTGTTCAGGCCCGTGGAGGCCGCGATGTCGGCCCGCGAGCACGGCGCGTGCTCGCGGACGAAACGCAGCACGACGGCCAGGTTGGTGGCCCGCACGTCGGCGAAGTCGGCCGGCTGCGGGTCGGTCGATGAGGTGATCAAAGTCTGTCCCGTCCGTCAGGCCGTCGCGGGCGATCATGCCGCGGTACCAGTGTGCGCTGTCCCCCAGTGTCCCCGTGCCGTCGCCGAGAGCCGCGCGGACCCCCGGGAACGGCGGGGAGGGAGCCGTCAGCGAATCTCATCTCACTCCCGACATCAATCTGTGACCGGTGGCACACCTTGTGGTCAGCGTCGCCTCGGGTTTAGTTTGTTTGGTCATTAGACGAACTAATTCTAGCTCGTAGACCTCCCGTTCGGACACCCCTCACCCTGCTCCGACCAACGAAGGGAGCCGTCGTGACACCGTCGATGACTCGCCGTGGATTTCTCGGCCTGGCCGGTCTGACCACCCTCGCCGCCTGCTCCGCCCCGACCGGGACGCGGCCCGGCTCGAGCGGCGCGACCGCGGCCGCCGCGGACAAGCTCGCCCAGCTCACGCCTGCGTACGTCGAGTTCGCCGGCGTCAAGCCCGACCTGGCCGGCACGGTCTCCAACCTGCCGGGCGTGCCGGGCATCGCCGGTGGCTTCACCACCTACCCGGCCACCCCCACCGCGGCACTCACCCAGAAGGCGGGCAAGGGCGGCACCTACAAGGCGATGACCCCGCTGTGGGGCCCACCGCCGCCCGGACTGCCGGGCAACACCTACTTCCAGGCGGTCAACGCCGACATCGGCGCGACGGTCGAGTTCCAGATCGCCGACGGCACCACCTACGCCGACAAGGCGATCGCCCGGCTGGCCTCCGGCGACCTGCCCGACATCTTCGCCCTCCCGAGCTGGGAGATCGACAAGATGGCGGACTTCAACACCGCCGTGGACAAGGCGTTCGAGGACCTCACGCCGTACCTCCAGGGCGACAAGGTGAAGCCGTACCCGCTGCTGGCCAACCTGCCGACCCCCGCGTGGGAGTGGTCGGTGTGGAACGGCAAGCTGATGGCGATCCCCTACCCCACCGAGCCCTTCCCGTACGGCCTGCTCTACCGCAAGGACCTGTTCGACAAGAACGGCTGGAACCAGAACCCCAAGACCGCTGACGAGCTCTACCAGCTCGGCAAGACGATCACCGACGCGAAGGCCAAGCGCTGGGCGTTCGGCGACATCCACGAGATGGCCTGGCCCATCTTCGGCGTCCCGCAGGAATGGCGGTACGCGGGCGGCAAGCTGACGCACAAGTACGAGACGCCGGAGTTCGAGGAGATGCTGGCGTGGATGCGCAAGCTCTTCGCCGAGGGGCTGATCCATCCGAGCGTCGCCGGCAGCAAGGGCGCCAACGAGAAGGACCTGATCGGCGCGGGCCAGATCACCATCTACCGGGACGGCATCGGTGCCTGGAAGGAGCTGCTCCAGCAGCACACCGGCAAGAACCCCGACTTCGCGCTGGGCGTCTTCCCGCTGTTCGCGCATGACGGCGGCACGCCGATCATGTATCACAACAACGCGGCGGGCATGTTCACCTTCATCAAGAAGGGGCTGCCGAAGGAGAAGATGGAGGAGATCCTGTCCATCCTCAACTGGTGCGCCGCACCGTACGGGACCAAGGAGTACGAGCTCTCCAACTTCGGGATCAAGGGCAAGCACTTCACCCTCGATGCCAAGGGCATCCCGCAGAGCACCGACCTGGGCCGCAAGGAGGTCGCCTACACCTACGGCTTCCTGGGCGGCCGTCCCCTCTACGTGGACTGGCCCTTCCCCGAAGCGGCCAAGGCCAACATCGACTGGCAGAACGCCTCCTTCAAGTACATCGAGAAGACGCCGTTCGACGGGATCAGGATCCAGCGGCCGTCGAAGTACGCGGGCCTGCAGGTGCCCACCGAGGACAAGTTCACCGACATCATGCGCGGGCGCCGCCCGGTCAGCGACGCCAAGCAGATCGCGGCGGAGTGGCGGCGCGACGGCGGCGACGAGGCGCGCGAGTTCTACATGAAAGTCCTTCGGGACAATGGCCGCGCCTGACCACATCGCGGTCGAGCGGGCCACGGACGCCGGGCCGGCGGGAGACCTGCCCTCTCCCGCCGGCTCGGGCATCACCCGGACACGGGTCCGGATCAAGCAGGGCTCGCTGCGGGCCCGGTTCCGGCGCGACTGGCAGCTGCTGCTGATGACCGTGCCGGCGATCGGGCTGCTGCTCCTGTTCCACTACGTGCCGCTGCTCGGCAACGTGATCGCCTTCCAGGACTACTCCCCCTACGTCGGCGTCAAGGACAGCCCGTGGGTCGGGATGTCGAACTTCCAGTGGCTGATGTTCGACCAGAGCTTCTGGGACGCGACGCTCAACACGCTGTCGATCACCACGTTCCAGCTGATCTTCTACTTCCCGCTGCCGATCCTGCTGGCCATCCTGCTCGACAGCGTCGTACGGCCGCGCCTGCGGCTGTTCATCCAGGGCATCGTGTACATGCCGCACTTCTTCTCCTGGGTCCTGGTCGTCACCCTGTTCCAGCAGATGTTCGGCGGCGCGGGACTGCTCGCGCAGATCCTGCGCGACCACGGCTTCGCGGGCGTGGACATCATGACGAATCCGGACACTTTCATTCTGCTGGTCACCGCGGAGACGGTCTGGAAGGACGCCGGCTGGGGGACGATCATCTTCCTCGCGGCGCTGGCCGCCATCAACCCCCACCTCTACGAGGCCGCCGCCGTGGACGGCGCCTCCCGCTGGCGGCGGCTGTGGCACATCACGCTGCCCGGCCTGCGCCCGGTGTTCGTGCTGCTGCTGATCCTGCGGCTGGGCGACGCGCTCAACGTCGGCTTCGAGCAGTTCTTCCTGCAGCGCGACGCCGTCGGCCGCGACGCCGCCGAGGTGCTCGACACGTTCATGTACTGGCGCACGCTGCTGACCGGCGAGTGGAGCTACGGCGCGGCGGCGGGCCTGGTCAAGGGCGTGGCCGGGCTGATCCTCATCCTCATAGCCAACAAGGTCGCCCATCGTTTCGGCGAGCAGGGAATCTACAAACGATCATGACTATGCCTGTCTGGGCCGAGCGGCCCACCCGGTTCGGCGCGAGCGTCAAGGGGCTGGTGCTGGCCCTCATCGTGGCCGCCGTGCTGTTCCCGATCTACATGGTCGTGCTGACCAGCCTGTCCACGCAGGAGGCGGTGTCGAAGGCGGGTGGCCTGGTCACCGTGCCGGGCGAGCTGTCCTTCGCCGCCTACGAGCAGTTGTTCGCGGGCGGGGTGGTGACCCGGTCGATCGGGGTGAGCCTCGGGGTGACCGTCGTCGGGACCCTGCTCAGCCTCACGGTCACCGTCCTGGCGGCCTACGGGCTGTCGCGGCCCGGCTCGCTGCTGCACCGGCCGATGCTGTTCCTCGTGCTGCTGACCTTCCTGTTCGGGCCGGGCATGATCCCGAGCTACCTGCTGGTCAGCTCGCTGGGGCTGATCGACTCGTACTGGGCGCTGATCCTGCCGACCGCCGTCACCGCCTTCAACCTGGTCGTCATGCGGGCCTTCTTCATGAACATCCCGGAGGAGGTCACCGACAGCGCGCGGATCGACGGGGCGAGCGAGTTCCGCATCCTGTGGCGGATCGTGCTGCCCATGTCCAAGGGCGTCACGGCGGTGATCGGGCTGTTCTACGCGGTCGGCTACTGGAACGCCTTCTTCAACGCCACCCTCTACCTCAACGACAGCACCAAGTGGCCGCTGCAGGTGGTCCTGCGGCAGTTCGTGCTTCAGGGGCAGTCGATGTTCGTCGGGCAGACGGGCGACACCGCGGTCGGCGGGCACGCGCTGCCGCCGAGCCTGGCGATCCAGATGGCCATCGTGACGCTGGCGCTGATCCCGGTGCTGGTGATCTACCCGTTCGTGCAGAAGCACTTCACGAAGGGCGTCATCATCGGCGCCGTCAAGGGCTGACGAAGGCCGCCAAGGGCTGACCGAGGGAGGGGCCTCTCCCTCGGTCGGCCCTCCTGTCGTCAGGCGGGGGTGCAGGTGACCGTGGCGGGCGGGTCGTTGCTGCTCGTCCAGTTGCCGGTGAAGCCGAACATGGTGCTCGCGCCCGGATCCAGCGCGCCGTTGTAGCTGACGTTGGTGACCTTGACGGCGGCGCCGGTCTGGGTGTGGGCGCCGTTCCAGAGCTGGGTGATGGTCTGGCCGTTGGGGAAGCTCCAGCCGACCGTCCACCCGGTGATGGCGACGGTGCCGGAGTTCTTCACCGTCACCCCGGCCTGGAAGCCGCCCTGCCACTGGCCGGTGGACGCGTAGGTCGCCGCGCACGACTTGCCCGGAACCGGCGTCGGGGTGGGCGTGGGAGTCGGGGTCGGGGTGGGCGTCGGAGTCGGAGTCGGGGTGGGGGTCGGGGTGGGGGTCGGGGTGGGGGTCGGGGTCGGGGTGGGGGTCGGGTTGGGGCCGGTACGGTCGCCGTAGATGATGCCGCGGCCGTTGGTGCCGAGATAGACGCGGCCGTACACGCGGGGGTCACCGGTGAGCGCCTCGCCCATGTTGGCGTACTGGTGCCGGTCGTCGTTGATCCGCACCCACGAGGCGCCCGCGTCGTCGGAGCGGAACAACCCGTGCACGCCGTCGATCTGGCCGACCAGGTAGATCGCCATGTACGAGCCACCGGGCGCCGCCTTGCCGAAGCCGACGTTCTCGGCCGCGGTGACGTTGGCGAGCTTGGTGAAGGTGGCGCCGGAGTCGGTCGAGCGCCACACGCCGTAGGTGCCCGCGGGGTCGTACTTGCCGGTCGACGGGGCGCCGCCGACGAGCCAGATGTGGCCCTCCTTGCCGGGTACGACCTTGAACTTGACGGTGGCGGTGCCGGTGGGCAGCCCGGTGGCGGCGGACTGGGCGAAGGTGGCGCCCGCGTTGGTGCTGACGTAGAACTTGCCGCCGGAGTAGCCGTAGAACTTGTTCGGGTTGACCCGGTCGGAGCGCACCTGCGCCTGGGCCGGGATGCCGGTGGAGGCGGTCCACGAGCTGCCCGAGTCGGTCGAGCGGCTCACCGCCCCGCCGGTCGGCGACCACACCGTGGTGCCGGCGTTGGCCGAGATCGCGACGCTGCCGCCCTGGGTGACCCCGCCCGGCTCGCTGCTGGCCTGCCACCAGTTGGCGCCGCCGTTGGAGGAGAACCCGATGCGGGTCACCCCGGCCGTGTCGTTGTCTCCGGCGCGGACCATGTTCGACGGGCTGAGCTCGGCGTAGTCCATGCTCCGGGTGGTGACGAGGTTGGGCTGGGTGTACATCATCGGCGGCACGGCGTCGAGGTTGCTGTGCACGAAGCCGCCGATGTCGCCGACCGCCGAGAGCAGGGGCGCCCCGGTCGGCGGGCTGATCAGGTCGAGGACCGCGGTCTCCTCCAGCCCCTCGATGAACGGCTTGATGGTGATCTTGCCGCCGGCGGCGTCCCACTGCTTGAGGTTGGCGGTGCCGTAGATGGTGGCGCCGGTGCCGTACAGCAGCCGGTTGGAGTCGAACGGGTCGATCTCCATCGCCTCGGTCATCCAGCCGAGCTTGGGCGTGATCTCCGGGGGCTGCGGGTTGCCCATGGCCAGCCACGGATGGGAGGAGACGTCCTGGGTGTAGCGGAAGGTCCGGTTGGGGTAGCCGTTCCAGTCCCAGATCCGCGTCCAGGTGGCGCCGCTGTCGGTGCTGCGGAACATGATGTTGTCCGGCCACCACGACACCTGGCTGGCGACCATGATCGTGCTCGGGTTCTGGCGGTCGATGGTCATGCCGCTGAAGCCGTAGTAGCGGTCGGCGTCGGGGGTCGGGGTGATCTCGGTCCAGGTGCCGGTGGCGGTGGCGTAGCGCCACACCTCGCCGTCCTCGCCCACGTACGGCCCGCCGGTGTTGCCGGTGGCCAGGTAGAGGTAGCCGTTGACGGCGTCGAGCACGCCCTTGTGCGGGATGTAGCCGGTCGGCTGACCGGCCACCCGAGTCCAGGTGGCGCCGCCGTCGGTGGAGCGGTAGACGTTGTTGTCCTTGTCCGCCACCCCGGCGTAGATCGTCTTGGTGGCGGTGCCGGCCGAACCGGTGCGCGGGTCGAAGGTGATCCAGGGGATGCCCTGGGTCATCGTGTTGTAGTTGTTCTGGGTGTCGTTCGGGTCCTGGGCGAAGTTGCCGACGTTCGGGAAGCTCGTGACCTTGGCCCAGGTGACCCCGTAGTCGGTGCTCTTCCACAGGCCGTTCTTGTTGGCGGTGCCGTAGAAGAGGATGTTGTTCTTGTTCGGGTCGATGACCAGGCGCTCGCCCATGCCGCGGCCCGGCATGTTGCCGAAGCCCTTGAACGGCAGCTCGGTGGCGGCCCAGGTGTTGCCCCGGTCGGTGGAGCGCAGGATGGCGCCGTTGTTGGCGTCCCAGTCGTTGGTGTACATGCCGGTGGCGACGTAGACCCGGTTCGGGTCGACGGGGTCGGTGGCGACGCTGACGCCGCCGACCCAGCTCCACTTGTCCCAGCCGATGCCGTCGAGCAGCGGCGTCCACTTGGTCTTGTCCCAGCGATAGACGCCGCCGATGTCGGTCCTGGCGTAGATGAGGTCCTTTTCCTTCTGGTTGAAGACGATGCCGGGGACGAAGCCGCCGCCGCCGATCTTCACTCCCTTGAAGGCGTACGGATCGGCGGCGACGGCGCCGACCGGCGCCATCCGCACCACCGCCATCGCCACGACGACGGCAGCCACCGCGAGCAGGCTGAACAACCTTCTTCGCATGAGCGGTTTCCCTCTCCGGGGCCGAAGGCCCCACAGCAGCAGATGACCGCCATGCACGACCGGGTACAGGACCCTGCCGTCGCCGCTCCAGCGCACATGGTCGCGAGGTCCCCGAACCCTCACTCAGAGGCTCACACAGCCTCTGAGTGAGGTCAATAGTTTGGTTATTAACCAAACTTACTTGGTGAGGGTCAGATCCTTGATCCGCAGGTCGCCCTTGAAGACCAGGTAGAGGTCCCGGATCCCACCGGCGCCGGACAGCGTCGCCGACGCGGTGCCGTACTGGTAGATCCCGCCGGTGGCCGGGACCGCGACGGTGGCCAGCAGCGCGCCCGACGGGGAGCCCGCGCGGACCTCGAAGGAGCCGCCCGCCACCGAGGACACGCCCGCGGTGATGCCGGTGAGTCCCCCGCGCAGGTCGGCGTCGGCGAACTTCACCCAGTCACCCGTGACCGCCCCGATCGCCTCGCCGCTCGCCTTCGAGGTGTCGACCAGGTCCACGCCGGAGTAGTCGTCGAAGTCGATCGCCCGGGTGCTCCTGGTCAGGTCGCGGGGCGGGATCCGCTCGCCGCTCACCTGGAAGGTCGCGCGCTGCCTGATGGCCGAGGAGGAGCCACCGACCAGGACGTCGTGGGTGGCCGTCTCCACGGTCCACTTGCCGCGGGTGACGTCCCACAGGGCCAGGTCGGCCTTCTTGACGGTCAGCTTCACCGTACGGCTCTGGCCGGGGCGCAGCGTGAGGCGGGTGAAGCCGCGCAGCTGCTTGACCGGCTGGGTGACGCGCGAGCTCTGCTGGTGGGTGTAGAGCTGGACGACCTCGTCGCCGGCCCGCGACCCGGTGTTGGTGACCTTGACGGTGACGTCGTAGGAGTCGCCGCGCGGGGTCACCTTCAGGCCCTGGTAGCCGAAGGTGGTGTAGCTGAGGCCGTGGCCGAAGGCGTAGCGCGGGTCGCCCCGGTGATAGAGGTAGGTCATCCCGGTCTTGGTGAGGTCGTAGTCCAGGATGTCCGGCAGGTCGTCGGAGCGGTACCAGGTCTGGGTGAGCCGGCCCGCCGGGTTGCGGTCGCCGAAGAGCACGTCGGCCACGGCGTGCCCGGTCTCGGCGCCCGCGTGGGTGGTCCAGAGCAGGGCCGGGGTGTCCACGTTCATGGTGGTCGGGTAGCTGTCCTCCAGGACGACCACGGTGTTCGGGTTGGCCGCCCGCACGGCCTTGATCAGCTCCTGCTGGCCCTGGCCGAGCGCGAGGGTGGAGCGGTCGTGGCTCTCGCGGCCGTAGACGAACGGGTTGCTGCCGACCACGACCACCGCCGCGTCGGCGCCCTTGGCCGCAGCCGCCGCGGTCTTGGCGCCGCTCTGGACGACCTCCCTGGCGAAGTGCGCCGCGGCGGCCTTCGTCCCGGTGCCGAGCGTGCCGTCCGCGCCGACGGTCACGTAGTGCTCGGGGAAGGGCCACCAGCCCTCGTTGACCTCGTAGCCGACGTACTGGATCAGGTACGTGCCGTCCGCCTGGCCCTCCAGCCGGAACTGCTGCTGGACGTACCAGCCGCCCGGGACGTCGGCGTTGGTGACGTACGGCCCGAAGTTGCCGGAGAGCAGCTTGCCGTTGCCCACGTTGCGCAGGGTCGAGACGTCGCCGGTCCAGTCGGTCTGGTCCCAGGTCGAGGCGCCGCCGGGCGCGGTGTCGGAGACGACGACGTTCTGGCCCGTGGTGCCGGTCGCGGTGACGTACTTGCCGCTGGCCAGGTCCTTGAGCGCGATCCGGTCCAGCGCGTCGGCGCCGGTCACCGCCGCCCGCGCGCCGAGCCGCTCCTTGATGCCGGCCAGCGGGGTCACCTTGTACGGCATGGTGCCGCCGTACCAGTCGCTGAAGAGGGTGTCCTGCAGCGGCCCGAGCACCGCGACCTTCTTCAGTCCCGGCGAGAGCGGCAGCGTCTTGCCGGAGTTCTCCAGCAGGACCATCGCCTCGCCGGCGGTCTGCCGGTTGAGCCGCTGGTTCGCCGCCGAGTTGATCACGTCCTTGGTGATCTTCGCGTACGGTCCGCCGTCGGGGTCGAGCTGGCCGAGCCGGATCCTGATCGACAGCACGTGCCGCACGGCCCGGTCGATGTCGGCCTCGGTGATCAGCCCTTGGGAGAGGGCGGACTTGATGTTCGCGGTCATGAGGGAGGGGTTGTCGTCGTTGACGGTGAAGCTGTCCAGGCCCGCCTTGAGCGTCGCGGCGACGGCCTCGGGCTTGGTGTCGTAGTAGTGCTCGTACTCCTGCAGCGCGTCCGGCGCCCAGGCATCGCTCACGTTGTAGAGGTCTTTGTCCGTCCACGAGCGGACGACCGTGTCGAGGTCGGGGTTGACGGTGTTCGGCCGTCCGTTGACCAGGTTGTAGGAGGCCATCACGCCGGTGGCGGCGTCGTTGGCGATGGCCGGCTTGAACGCGGCCTCGTCGTACTCGTGCTTGATCCTCGGCCGCAGGTTGGAGGAGGTGAGGCTGCGCAGATACTCGTTGTTGTTGGCCAGGTAGTGCTTGAGTACCGGGGCGGTCTTGAGGTAGAGGGGGTCGTCGCCGGACAGGCCCTTGCCGTAGGCGGTGGAGATGGCGCCGGTCAGCAGCGGGTCCTCCGAGTAGCCCTCCTCGTTGCGGCCCCAGCGCGGATCGCGCAGCAGGTTGACCACCGGCGCCCACACCTGGGTGCCCCACAGGACCGGGTCGATCGCGTTGTAGCCGCGTACCTCGTCGCCCACGGCCGAGCCGACCCGCTTGATCAGCTCCGGATCCCAGGTGCTGGCCAGGCCGACGGCCTGGGGGAAGACGGTGCCGCTGGCCAGCTTCTGCTTCCAGGCGTCGTTGTGGTCGTTGGACCAGGCGACGCCGTGCAGCGCCTCGGTCCCGGCCTTGAAGTACGGCAGGCCGAGCCTGGGGATCGCCGGCTGCGACTGGTGCAGCAGCGAGATCTTCTCGTCGAGGGTGAGCCGGCCCAGGAGGTCGCCGACGCGCTGGTCGAGCGGCACGGCCGGGTCCTGGTACGGCAGGGCCGCCGCGGCATGGACGGGCACGGCGTTGACGGGCGCCGCGCCCATGGTGACCGCCAGCAAGGCGGCCGCCAGGAATCGCTTCATTCGGGAGCTCCTACTTGATGGCGCCGACCGTGATGCCCCTGGTCAGCGTCCGCTGGAAAATGAGGAAGAACGCGACGGCCGGGACGATGCCGAGCAGCGCCGAGGCGCTGGACATGGTGGCGTCCATGTACTTCTCGCCCTGCAGCACGCCGAGGGCGACCGGCACCGTCTGGGTGTCGTTGGAGACCAGGAAAATGAGCGGAAGGAAGAACTCGTTCCAGGTCCAGATGAAGAAGAAGATCACCAGGACCGACAGCGTGGGCCTGCTGATCGGGACGACGATCCGCCACAGCGCCAGGAAGCGCCCCGCGCCGTCCATCCGCGCCGCCTCGAGGATCTCCTTGGGGAACTGCCCGAGCACGGCGCTGAGCAGGTAGGTGCCGAAGGCGGCCTGGATGACGGTGAACACGATGATCACCGACAGCTTGGAGTCGTACAGGCCGGCCGCCTTGGCCAGGTAGTAGAGCGGGTAGGCCAGCGCCTCCTGCGGCAGCGTGTTGGCCACCAGGAACAGCACGAGGATCCACAGCCGGCCGCGTACCCGGCCGATGCCGAGGGCGTAGGCGTTGAGCACCGACAGCAGCACGGCGAGCACGGCGACGGAGCCGCTGATCACCAGGCTGTTGAGGAGCTTCTCGCCGAAGTCGACCCGGGTCCAAAACGCGATGATCCCGTCCAGGTTCAGGCCCTGCGGCGGGCCCAGCGGGCTGCCCGCCGAATACTCGGCGGGCGTCTTGAAGGCGTTGAAGGTGACGATGACGAACGGGAACAGCATGACGGCGGCGAGCACCGTCAGCGCGGCCAGGATCGGGTAGCGTCTCACGGCTTCCGCTCCTGGAGGAACAGGAAGGCCGAGGTCACCACGACGATGATCAGCGCCAGGACGGTGGCGATGGCCGAGCCGTAGCCGATGTTGGCCTTCTGGAAGAAGTTCAGGTAGGAGAAGTACGAAGGCACCATCGTGGCGTTGCCCGGCCCTCCCCTGGTGAGCACGAAGATCGGCCCGAACACCTTGAGCGCGGCGATCGTGCAGGTCAGCAGCACGACGAAGATCTCAGGACGGATCTGCGGGATCGTGATGTGCCAGAACCGGCGCCACCACGAGGCCCCGTCGATCTCGGCCGCCTCGTGCAGGGCCGGGTCGGCCCGCTGCAGCCCGGCCATGAAGATGACGACCGGGTAGCCGAGCTGGAACCACACCATCACCGCCATCACCGTGGCCAGCGCGTAGTCGGGATCGCCGAGCCAGTTGACCTTCAGCCCGAAGATCTGGTTGACCGCGCCGTAGGTCGGGTGCAGCATCCAGCCCCACACCACCCCGGCCACCGCGACGGGCAGCACCTGCGGCAGGTAGTAGGCCGCCCGCAGGGCCGAGGCCGTACGGGGGCCGAACCTCTTGCCGATGTAGTCGAACAGCGCGGCGGCCAGCACCAACCCGATCACCGTGGGGATGATCGCCATCGCGACGATCAGCCCCACGTTGTTGCGGAAGGACGTCCAGAACCGCTCGTCCGCGAACAGGCGGACATAGTTCTGTGTACCGATCCAGGTAGGTGTGCCCACCCCCGACCAGCGGGTGAAGCTCGTCGCGACATTCATCACGAACGGCACGACGATGACCGCGGTGAACAGCACCGCGCTGGGGATCAGGTACGGCCAGTAGCCACGCTCTGTTCTGGTTGCCGACGCTCTGGTTACCGACGCTCTGGTTGCCGACGCTCTAGTTGCCAAGGTCGGCGAGGTTCTCGTTGTACGGCTGGGCGATCTCGTCGAGGACCTTCGCCGGGGGCTTGCTGCCGTTGATGAGGTTCTGGACGCCGGCCACGAGGACGTCGTAGTAGCCGGGAGCCGGCCAGTCGGGGTAGAAGGCCAGCTGGTCCTGCGAGGTGAGCTTGTTGAAGTTGTCGATGAGCTCCTTGCTCTTGGGGTCGGTGATGGCGGCCGGGTCGGCCGCGACGGGGACGCCGCCGGAGTTGCCGAGCAGGTTCTGGATCTCCTTGCTCATCGTGATGTCGATGAAGTCGTAGGCCAGGTCCTTGTTCTTGGACTTCTCGGGGACGACCCAGATGTTGCCGCTGGAGCCGGGGGCGAGCTGGTTGCCGGGCCACAGGAACGAGCCCCACTCGAACTTCTTGATCTCCGTCTGGAACCGGCCGTACCACCAGCTGCCGGACACCATGATCGGGAACTTGCCGCCGATGAACGCGGTGGCCATGTCCTCGGCCTTGATCCCGGCCGAGTCCTTGGCGATGTAGCCCTTCTTCACCCAGTCGGCCAGCGTGTCGGCGGCGTAGGTGAGCTCGGGGCCGTGGAAGTCGACCTTGCCCTTGTAGAGCTCGTAGGAGTCGACCCACGCCCGGTTGGCCTTGCTCAGCGCGAGCAGGTAGAAGATCTGCTGGGCCGGGTATTCGGCCCCGGCGGTCGAGATGGGCGTGACGCCGGCCTTGGCGAACTTGTCCAGCGCCGCGGTGAACTCCTCGAACGTGGTCGGCACCGTGACGCCGTTCTTCTCGAACAGCTTCTTGTTGTAGTAGACCATCACGTACTCGCCGTAGTTCGGCACACCGAACCACTTGCCGGAGCCCATGATGCCCCGGTCGTCATACTTGGCGGTGGTCTGCAGGCTGGCCGACAGCAGCTTGTCCCAGCCGCGCTTGGTCGCCTGCTCCGTCAGGTCCGTCAGCAGGCCCTGCTTGGACAGCAGCCCGGCGGTGGCGTTGCCCTTGTTGTACTCCATGACGTCGGGCGCCTCGTCGGAGTTGAGCACCATGCTGGCCGTCTTCTGGATCTGCTCGAAGCCCTTCTCCTCGAACTTCACCGTCACGCCCGGGTGGGTCGACTCGAACTTCTTGATCGCCGCCGCCCAGGCCTTGCCCATCGCGCCTTCGGCGCTCTCGTAGTGCCACAGTTTGAGCACGCGCGGCTGGCCGCTCGCGGCGGGCTGCTGCCCGTCCGAGCCGGAGCCGCAGGCGGTCAGGGTCAATGCCGCGACGGCGAGCGCCGCCGCGGCACTTCTCAGCTTGATCATGGTGTCTCCTGGGAGGTGATGACCGCCCGGACCGGGGCGCCCGCCACCGGGGCGAACTCGACCCCGGCGACCCGCTTCGGACCGGTGACGGTGACGTGCAGGGTGTCGCCGTCGCGGGTGGCCTCGACGAGGGTCTCGCCGTCGAGGTCGTGGACCGTGCTACGGCTGTCGCCGCCCCCGAAGGCGACAAGGGTGATCTCCGAGGGGACGTCCACGGTGTCCCCAGGCGTGGTGACCGGGATGAGCGCGCCGTACCGGACGAACAGCGGGATCTGCTCCAGCGGCGCCGAGACGGCGCGGTAGCGCCCGCCCTCCAGCAGCTCCCCGGTCCAGTAGTCGACCCACCGGCCCTCGGGCAGGTACACCTGCCGGGTGCCGTCGGGCGTGGTCATGGGCGCGACCAGCAGGTCGCGGCCGAGCAGATACTCCAGGTCGGCCCGCCAGGCGACGGGGTCGCCCGGATGGTCGACGCACAGCGCCCGCATCATCGGCGCGCCGGTCCGCGCGGCGTCCACGGCCGCCGAGTAGAGGTAGGGCATGAGCCGGTACCTCAGCCGCAGCGCGGCCACCGCCTCGGCCTCCACCTCGGGGAACTCCCACGGCTCACGACTGGTGGTGCCGTGCAGCCGCAGCAGCGGGGACAGCGCGCCGAACTGGGTCCAGCGGACGTAGAGGTCGTCGGCCGGGCGGCCGGTGAAGCCGCCCGCGTCGTGGCTCCAGAACGGCACGCCCGACAGGCCGTGGGCCAGGCCGCCGCGCAGCGTGCTGCCCATCGCCGGGTAGCTGGTGAAGGTGTCGCCGCTCCACTGGGCCGAGTGCCGCTGGCCGCCCAGGAACGACGAGCGGGCCCAGACCAGGCCGTGCCCGTGGACCTCACGGGTCACCTCGGCGACGGCGTCGTTGAACAGCAGCGTGTAGACGTTGTGCAGGTCGGTGCCGGTCATGCCGTTGAAGGCCGTCGCGTCGTGCGGCACGCCCTCGGCGAAGTCGGTCTTGAACGCCTGCGCGCCCTGCTGGAGCAGCGGGCGCAGCAGCCCTTGGAACCAGGCGACGGCGGCCGGGTTGGTGAAGTCGACGATGCCGCAGGCCGGGTAGGACCCGTGCCAGCAGTCGGCGACGTACGCCTCCCCATCCTGATTTTTCAGGAAATATCCGGCTTCGGCGGCTTGGGGGAAAGCTGGGCTCAGGTGGGAGATGTAGGGGTTCATCCAGAGGCAGACCTTGAAGCCCATCCCGTCGAGCTCGGCGAGCATTCCGGCCGGGTCGGGGAAGCGGGCCTCGTCCCAGCGCAGGTCCGACCAGTGGCCGTCGGTCTGCCAGTAGGTGTCCAGGTGCAGCACATCGCACGGGATACCGCGCTCGCGGATCTTCCGAGCCCGCGTCATGACCCGCTCCTGGCTGTCCACGAAGAAGCCCGAGGAGATCCAGGTGCCGAACGCCCACTTCGGCGGCAGGGTCGGGCGGCAGGTCAGCCGGTCATAGCGGTCGAGGATCTCCGGCGGCGTCGGCCCGGCGATCACGTAGTAGTCGATCAGGTCGTCGGGGACGACGATCTGCACGACGCTGTGCGTGGACTGGCAGACGTCGAACTCCGTCGGCGCCCCGCTGTCGACGACGATGCCGTATCCCCTGCTCGACTGGTAGAAGGGCACGTTCTTGTAGGCGCGCTGCGACTCGGCGCCGAAGGCGTCGAAGTTCCACATGACGGGCCGCTGGCCGCGCTTGTCGAGCGGGGTGAACGACTCCCCGAACCCGGCGAACGCCTCGTCGGCCGGCGCGGCGAAGCTCTCGTGGTAGGCCACCGTGACGCCGTCGGCGTGGGAGCGGCCGAACGGCAGCGTACGCAGCCGCCCGCTGATGTCGGTGTGCCCCCGGTCCTGCTCCACCAGCGTGGCGCCCGCCGCGTCGGTGAACCGCAGCCGCCACGGGTCCAGGGTGATCTCCGCACGCAACGAGCCCGCGTCGATGGTCAGCCCGCCGGGCCGGGTCTCCACCCGGGCTCCCGCGTACGTGCCCGGTGTCACCAGGGAGGCCGCCCGGGCCGAGCGGGTGCGGGCGTCCACGTCCTGGCCGAGCCGGACCCGGATCACTCCCTCGCCCGCCACCCGCACCTGTACGACCAGACTCTCCTCCGCCGAGGTGATGCCCTTCAACGTCACTCCCGAGTCGTCCACGGCCACCGGCTCGGCGGCGGTCAACGCGGACAGGCCCTGTTCGCCCCGTATGCGGACCGGCAGCTCCGGCGGGTCGGCGACAAAGTACTCGTGCGCGACCAGGGGCGGGCGGTAGGGCATGAAGGCTCCTTCAAGTGACCGGCACGGCTCGCGAGTTAGTTTTCCGTCCCAACCAACAAACGTCAACGGTCGCCCATTAGTTTAGATGCCAGCCAAACAAATGAAGTGACCGAGCGCTGACCCCGGGAGACTGCGCACGCCGGCGCGGGGGCCTCACCGCAGGCGCGGAGTCCTCGCCCCACACGTGGGGTCCTCGCCTCAAGCCCGGGGTCCTCACCCCCCAGTCCCCGGGGTCCTCACCCCACAGGGCCTGGGGTCCTCACCCCGGGCCCAGGGTCCTCACCCCCAGGCGCGGTCAGAATCTCCGGATGCAGGTGACCGACGGGTAGGGATCGGGGCCGTGGGCCAGCCCGTACAGCGTGGTGGTCGAGCTCGTCACCGAGTAGTCGGCCGGCCGTCGGCACTCGAACTCGATGCTGACGTGCCCGACGACCTTCCCCCACGCCTTCTTGGCCTTGCAGGACACCTTCTTCAGCCCGCCGACGATGGAGTTCTCGGTGCCGAAGACCGTCTTGCGCTTCTTGGTCTTGGGCGCGGTCAGACAGCTCGCAAGCGCGTACTGCGGACCGACCTCCTTGGCGTCCTCACCCGGACCGACGCACACGTAAGAGCCCTGCCACTTGTAGGCGTAGGACCAGATCTTGCGCGTGCACGCCTTCTTCGTCTTGGTGAAGGACCTGATCCGGCCGGGCCCGTGGGCGTCGTAGCAGGCCCGCTCTTCGACGGAAACGACGGGATCGTCCTCGATGAGCGTGCAGTCGCCGACGCGCAGGATCCCACCGCCCTTGCCGACATCCCCCGGGTGCGGGGCGCGGCGGTTGCGCAGGCAGGCCGTACGCGGCGGCTCCAGACCGGTCGGGGTGTCCAGCATCCCGTCGGTGTCCTTCGGGCACTCCACCGGCTCGTTGCCCTGGTAGACGAGTTTGGTGATCTGAACCCCGGCCGTCGCGAGGGCACAGTCGACGAGCGCGGGGACCTGGCTGTCCGGCTTGGGCACCTGAACGTCAAGGCAGAGCCCGGCTGCCCAGGCGGTTGACTGGGTGGGAGAAGGGGGCGGATTCGGCGGGAGCGAGGTCGCGGAGCTCGCGGCGGAGGGCGGGGGCGTGTCCTTCGGCGGGGTATCAGCGTCGCAAGACGATACGGTCACCATGACCGCCACCAGGGCCGCCACCGTCCATAACCTGCTGCTCACGTCCTGCCACCCCCGCGAGATAGCCCGTCGGAGAGATCTTCGTCCACGACCCGCCACCTGACAAGACACGCCGGCGGACTCCCCGCGCTGGAGAGTCACTCGGGTACGGCTTGCGCCCGCCCACCCGGCCATCCCACGACGGGGCCCGCCAGCAAGGCATAACGCTACAGATTCACCTGATCACACAACGACAGGGCGCTTACTGCCCTCTGAGACTTCGCGACCGCGAGGCCGCACGTTGCGATGCTAGGCCACCCCGATGGGCGAGCGCCACCCGCGAACGGCGTCGCCCACAGGTGCCGGTCGCGTTGCGACGCTCGGCCACCCGGAGAGGTGACCGCCACTAGAAAGACGCTCGGGCGTACGTCGTCAAACCGTGTTGCGATGCTCGGCCACCCGGAAGGGTGACCGCCACCTGAGCCCCAGCAGCATTTCAGGTTGCGATGCTCGGCCGCCCCGAAGGGCGACCGCCACGCCGACGTGCGTGGTGCGGGGTCCGTACCCGTAATCGCCGTTGCGATGCTCGGCCACCCGGAAGAGTGACCGCCACTCGACCTTTCCTGTCGCGAGAATGCCCCCGTAATCGTTGCGATGCTCGGCCACCCGGAAGGGTGACCGCCACCACCAGCGGCGGAAACGACTACACGACGGTCTTGTTCGTTACGATGCTCGGCCACCCGAAAGGGTGACCGCCGCGACGCGCACGCGCAGGAACTTGCTCACCGCGACCTTGTTGCGATGCTCGGCCGTCCCGAAGGGCGACCGCCACACCAGCCCGGCGACTTCACGCCCGCAGCCGTAGCGTTGCGATACTCAGCCGTCCCGAAGGGCGACCGCCACTGCCGGGGGCGGGTGGCACAGGCGGGCCTTGACGTAGTTGCGATGCTCGGCCGTCCCGAAGGGCGACCGCCACGCTGGTCATTCTGCTCATCCAGCTCTGGCTGACCAGGTTGCGATGCTCGGCCACCCCGAAGGGCGACCGCCACATTTGGACCAGGTTGGCCCAACCAACGCCGCTCTCGCGGTTGCGATGCTCGGCCGCCCCTAAGGGCGACCGCCACCTGCCCGCGCGGAAATTGGCCAGAGCCGGAGCAGATTGGTTGCGATGCTCGGCCGCCCCGAAGGGCGAGCGCCACTGGGTGACGACCTCCGACGCCCAGCCGTCGCTGTCGTTGCGATGCTCGGCCGCCCCAAAGGGCGACCGCCACCACCGACTGCCCTGGCGCCAGCGTGTTCGGCGGCGTCGTTGCGATGCTCGGCCGCTCCGAAGGGCAACCGCCAATCCGGGGTCGTGCGACTGCTGGAGGCGGCGCCGGGCCCGCTGCGATGCTCGGCCGCCTGAAGGGCAACCGCCACGGTCTGGGACCTCGTGATCCATCCCGTACGTCCTGCCCGTTGGGATGCTCGGCCGCCCCTGAGGGTGACCGCCACCGACTTCCTGATGGTGGACGAGGCCCACATGTGCAAGTTGCGATGCTCGGCAACCCGCTAGGGTGACCGCCTCCCAGCTCGGGCCAAGTTGAGATCACGTGAACGTTGCGATGCTCGGCCACCCGTGAGAGTGACCGCCACTGTCGTAGCCGTTCATCTCCGCGCCGTAGGCGAGGCGGCTGCGATGCTCGTTGGCCCAGGAGGGTTGCCACGGCTTTAGCGCTATATACCAGCAGAGTCTGGGCGGATGCTTGTTTCGATGCTGGGCTCACCCATGAGAGTGGTCGTCACGGATCATGCAATCGCGATCATGCTGCAATTGGCTTGTGATGCTCAGTGGTCGGAAAGCTAGGCCGCCACTTCGCAGAAAATCCGACAATTTACTTATCAAGGTACAAAGGCGGCTTAAGCCAAAGTCTGCTCGTTGGGCCGTTGGCATGCTACCGCTCGGTCCCCTCATTTTTGCGAGCCCAAGATTCTCAGGTAGGTCACGAAGATTATTGTCGGTAGCCCCTTGTACGGTTCCAAGCCATGGACGCAGGTGAAGTTGCTCCTCGGGATTCCGACGACGGCGAGTGCCCATTGTGGGCGCATAGTCGTGCCAACGGGTCTGATCGCAGGCATCTGCTTGAGGATCACCTTCGATCGGTGGCCTGGTGGTCCTGGCAGTTCGCGGAGCCGTTCAGTGCTGAGCAGGTTGCCTATTGGTTGGGGCTGACGCACGACTTCGGGAAGGCGGCCGAGGTGTGGCAGCGAAGGCTGCTGGAGGTGGAGGGCACCGACGAGCGGGTCAGGACCGATCATCGGGCTGTAGGGACTCGGTTCTTGGTGGAGCAGTTGGGGTTTGACGCCTTCGCCTTGCCGGTCTATGGCCACCACGGCGGGTTGGATCACCCGGGCGCGATGGAGAACTTTCTGGGCTTCCCTCCGCTGGAGGCCGTGCATGAGGAGCAGGCGCTGCGTCGCTTGCGGGCACGCCTTCCTGAACTGGATGCTCCTACTGCCGTTACGTGGCCGCCGTACGCCTCCGACCTGCTGGATGGGGAGCTGTTGACCCGGATGCTGTTCAGCGCCCTAGTCGATGCCGATCATTTAGATACGCAGGTGCATTTCGGCAAGCGGCGCGAGCACGTCGCCGCCCCGGTCACCATGACGCACCTGCTGGACCGTTTCGAGGCCGGGCGCAAAGCAAAGCTGGAAGGGAAGACTTCGAGCCCGGTTGATCCGTTGCGCGGTGAGGTGTACGACGCGTGCGTTGCCGCGGCGCCGCTTAAGCCGGGGTTTTTCAAGCTGGCGGCGCCCACCGGTCTCGGCAAGACGATCTCCAGTGCGGGGTTTGCGCTGCATCACGCGGTGGCGCACGAGTTGCGCCGGGTAGTTGTGGCGGTGCCATTCATCTCGATCACCGAGCAGAACGCAAAAGTCTATCGCGGCCTCTTGCGCTCGACCCCACGCGATTCGGTGGTGTTGGAGCATCACAGCAGCGTCGCGTTGGAAGGCCCAGGCAGCCGATGGCAGCGACTGGCGGCCGAGAACTGGGATGCGCCGTTCATCGTGACAACGACCGTGCAGTTGCTGCACTCGCTGCATGATCGGCGGCCGTGGGCGATGCGTAAGCTGCACCGACTGGCTCGCTCGGTCATCGTGCTGGATGAGATCCAGGCGCTGCCGGTGCACCTACTGATCCCGATCTTGGCGATGTTGCGGCAACTGGTGGAGCACTTCGGGGTCACAGTGGTGCTAGCCTCGGCGACCCAGCCGGAGTTTTGGGACTTGCCGCCGCTGCGCGAGGTGCAACCGGCGGAGATCCTTCCGGACCCCGCCGACCTGCAGCGGCGGCTCCGCGCGCTCCGGCCGATGCGCTATCGGTGGGAGGTGAGTCCCCGCCGGTCGCTGAAGCAGGTGGCTGCCATGGTGGCAGCAGAGCCGACCAGGCAGGTGCTCACCGTGGTGAACACCGTCGATCATGCCCGCACTGTTTATGACTTGCTGAACCAGGAGCGGCCGGGGGCAGTTCGGCATCTGTCCACCCGGATGTGCCCCGCGCACCGCCACGATGTGCTCGCCGACGTCGAGGCGACCTTGAAGCGGGAGCCCGCCGAGCCGCTCTACCTGGTGTCCACCCAGCTGATCGAGGCGGGCGTCGATCTGGACTTCCCCGTCGTCTACCGGGCGATGTCACCGGCGGAATCGATCCTGCAGGCCGCCGGCCGGGCCAACCGTGAAGGATTGCGGGCTGAGGGCGGCCTTGTGGTGATCTTCGATCCGGTGGAGCAGGCCATGCCGCCCAGCTACGGGCTGCCGGTCGCTGAGACACGCCGCCACTTCGGCCCCACCAAGCAGCCGGAGCCGGACAACCTGGCCACGCTGGCGGACTACTCTCGCGGCTACTACGCCGTCCTGCCGGATGAGGCCATGGGCGCCGAACTGCTGGCCGCCCGCACCTCCTGGGACTTCCCGACCGTAGCCAGGGACTTCCGGATGATCGACGAGGACACCGTGCCAGTGGTGGTGCGCTACCGCAATCCTCACAGCTCGGACCCGCCGGACCCGATCGATGACTGGCTGCAGCAGCTGCGACGCGACCCCGCCCGCGGACATGTCTGGCTGCGCCGCCTGCAGCCCTACACCATCTCCTTGCCGAAGAATCAGCTGGCCAAGCCACGCGTGGCCGCCCTGCTGCGGTCCGTCATCGGCGATCTGCACGAGTGGACCGGCGACTACGACCCGAACACCGGCATCGTCATTTCCGCCAAAGAGGAGAACACGTGAGCAAACCCGCCCGTGAGTCCTACCCCGCCCTCGTCATGGAGATCAGCGGAGACTTCGCCTGCTTCACCCGCCCTGAGCTCAAGGCCGAACGGGTCAGCTACCCGATGATGACGCCCAGCGCCGCCCGCCGCATCCTTCAGGCGGTCTTCTGGAAGCCGGAGTTCGAGTACCGGATCGAGCGGATCGACGTGCTCAACGAAATCAAGTGGTTCAATGTCCGGCGCAACGAGGTCACCGAAGCCCCCAGCCTCAGCACTGTGCTCAAGGAGGGGCCCCGTTACCACTTCCGCGCCCCCCACAAGCGCGACCAGCGCAACACCGTGGCCCTGCGCGATGTCGCCTATCGCATCCATGCCCAGATAGAACTCAACCCCCACGCCACCGCCCACGTGGCCAAGTATCGCGAGCAGTTCCACCGTCGCATCGAGCGTGGCGCCTGTTTTTCTCACCCCTACCTGGGCACCCGGGAGTTCTCCTGCGCTGACTTCGGCCCGCCCGATTACAGCAACCAGCCCATCACACGCAGCGAAGATCTGGGCGTGATGCTGCTGGACATCAACTACGACGCACCCACCCCGCGCTCGCTATGGTTCACCGCCCAGCTCAACCAGGGCATCCTCAGCGTGCCCCGCGAGGGCATCCACGACCCGACCCGGGATGCCGCGATCACCACCGCGCCACGGCGGAGGGCCTGATGCTGCTGACCCGCCTTCAGCAATTCGCCGCCGCCCATCCCGAGCACATCCCGCCGCCCTTCTTCATTCACAGCGGTGTGCACTGGCTGATCGACCTGGACGCGCACGGCTCCCCCGTCTCCGGACTGGTCGCCGAGTTGTCTCCGATATCCGACCCCGGTGATCCCAGCGGCCGGCACGGCCTGCCGATGCTGGTACCCACGGTGGGCCGCACCTCCGCTGTGGTTCCCCTGCTAGCCTGCGACAAGATCGAGTATGCGCTGGGCTGGCCCGACCCCAACGACGCCGACGACGAACGCACACGTGCCAGGGCACGCCGCTACCACCAGGCCTTCATCGACCTGGTCTGCGCCTGGGCCGACCACGACCCCCACGAGCCGGCCGCCCAAGCGCTACGCGCCTTCCTCACCTCTCAGGCGGTAAGCCACATCCAGCCGCCGGAACGCTTCACGGCTGGCCAGATCGTCATGTTCCGCATCGACGGCCAGCCCGCTCATGCCACCGCCAGCGCTCGCGTTTTCTGGAGCCTGGTCGCCTCAAAGCGCAAATCCTCCGGTGCTCACGACCGCTGTCTGGTCTGCGGCACCACCCAGCCGATCCTCGAACGCGCCGTACGCTCCATCCGTCCCGGCTTGATCCCCGTCGTCGGCCACGACCCGTTCAGCAGGACAGAACGCAAACGCGGCAACCCTGCCTACCTAGTCAGCATCAACCACCCCGCCCAAGGGTTCAACTTGGTCACCGGCCTGCGGAACACCCCGCTATGCGAAACCTGCGCAGAAAGCTACACCGGCGCCCTGGAGCACCTCCTGCAACACCGCGACCATCGCCGCACCATCGGCGACACCGCGATCGTGTGGTGGATCGTGCCAAGCGACCGCACCCGCGACCACGCCCTCCCGCAGAGCAACGCCCCCATCCAACTGCTCTTCCAGCCCAACCCCATCAAGATCGCCACCATGCTGGACGCCCCGTGCACCGGTGCCCCCGTGGTCGCCGGAACCTCCCACACCGAACGCTTCTGCGCGAGCACCCTGTCCAACAACTCCGCCCGGATCATGGTCCGGGACTGGATCGACATCCCTCTGCCTGAGGCGGAACAGCACGTCGCCTCCTGGTTCGCCGACATGCTCATCACCGATCCCTGGACCAGTCAACGGCGCTTCCCCTCGCTGTTTCGGCTGGCCATCGCGCTGGGACGCTGGTATCCCGGAAAGAACGGCGCCCGCGGCAGCTACGCCCTTTTCGGCGCCAAGGGCGCCCAACGCCCCGTCTGGATCCAGCGCGAACTCCTGCACTCCGCGCTCAACGGCACCCGGCTGTCTTCAGCAATGCTGGCGCACCTGCTGCAGCGCGTGCGCACCGACGGCGGATTCGACCTCACCCGCCAAGCCCTGCTCCGGCTCTGCCTGACCCGCTGCCACCCCAACCACGCCCGGAGGCTCCCCATGGCCCTCGACCCCGACGACAACACCCCCGCATACCTGGCCGGACGTATGTTCGCCATCCTGGAATCGCTGCAATACGCCGCCACCCGTGCAGGCGGCGGACAGCTCAACACCACCCTCGGAGACCGCTACTTCAGCCGCGCCGTCACCAGCCCCGCCTCCGCGCTGATCCCCGCCGTACGCGGCTCCCGCGCCCACATGAAGAAACTGCAAACCCGCGACCGCAAAGCCTACGCCGACTTCTTCGCCCGCAACCTCAACGACCTCATCGGCCGGCTGCGTCCCTTCCCCACCTCCCTGACCCTGTACGACCAGGGACTGTTCCTCAACGGCTACGCCGACCAACGCAACCACGACATCGCCCGCGCCCGTGCCCGCCGCCTGGCCACCGACGACCTCATCCCCGACAGCGCCACCGACGAGGCCACCACCGACGCCGACCTCGGCCCCAATCCCGAAGCTGACCAAACCGCCGCCCTGGAGCACTGACCATGACCGACCAGATCCCCGCCCACCTCGACCCCGCCCGCCGCCATGACATCGTCATGCTCTTCGACGTGCACGACGGCAATCCCAACGGCGACCCTGACGCCGGCAACCAACCTCGCCTCGACACCGAGACCTACCAAGGCCTGGTCACCGACGTCGCCCTCAAACGAAAGATCCGCGACACTATTCCCCTTCTGCACCCCGACGACCCCCGCTACAAGATCTTCGTCGAAGCCGATGTCGCCCTCAACAGCCAAATCGAACGCGGCTTCGCTGGCGCAGGCGTCAAACCCAGCAAGAAGGCCACTCCCCAAGAACGCGACGCCGTTCACAAGTGGATGTGCGACAACTTCTACGACATCCGCCTCTTCGGCGGCGTACTCTCCACCGGCGACGCACAAGCCGGACATGTCCGCGGACCACTCCAATTCTCCTTCGCCCGCAGCATCAGCCCGGTCTTCCCCGTTGACCACGCCATCACCCGCATCACCCAAACCCGACAAGCAGATATCGACAAAGGCGAACGCACAGAAATGGGCTCAAAGTGGACCGTCCACTACGGCCTATACCGGGTCCACGCCTACTACAGCGCCGCCCGCGGTCTCCAAACCGGCACCACCAGCCAAGACCTCGACACCCTCTGGCAAGCCCTTACCAACATGTTCGACCACGACCGCAGTGCCGCCCGCGGCGAAATGGCCATCCAAGGCCTCTACATCTTCAGCCACGACAACGCCTTCGGCCGCGCCCGCGCGGCAACCCTCTTCGACCGCATCCAGATCACACCCCTGAACCAGAACGTGCCCCGCTCCATCACCGACTACAAAACAGAAATCAGCGATACAGATCTACCAGCCGGAATCACACTCACATCCCTCATCTGAGGCCCAACGGACTAATTGACCCAATTGCACGAACAGCACGGCAGCACCGGACGCACCTGGTGCTGCCACTCACGCGTCCAAAGGCGTCTGCCCCCGAGCGGCTACTGCTCCTCGACGGAATCAAGAACCACCGCCACGATGCAGAAGCAGCTCGTTGCCCTCCGGCTTCAGCAGTTGCGATGCTCGGCCGCCTCGAAGGGCGACCGCCATTAGCGGTTATAGCGGTACTCGAGGGCGTTCCAGATGTTGCGATGCTCGGCCGCCCCAAAGAGCGACCGCCACCGCCGGTCGTCGACGACCCTGCGGTGATCAACACGTTGCGATGCTCGGCCGCCCCGAAGAGCGACCGCCACGATCGGGATCACCATGTAGTCGAGCAGCGTCTCGATGTTGCGATGCTCGGCCGCCCCGAAGGGCGACCGCCACTGGTCTGGAGCTGGTGCAGCGAGTCCACCTCGAAGTGGTTGCGATGCTCGGCCGTCCCGAAGGGCGACCGCCACCCGTACGGCGACCGCGACCGGCGTGCCCGGGTGGAGCAATGATCGAAACCTGTGGATCTGAGGGGAAGGGGTGTACCTTCCCGAATCATCTGATCAAGGTTTCGAGATAGGCCGACGTTGCCGCG
>NZ_JBFANB010000042.1:0-94058 GCF_040659625.1 Nonomuraea sp. NPDC049750 | reverse complement strand
CCTTCAGATCGGGTGAGGCCGCCGGCTCCTCCAGCGACACCTCCAAAATCGTGCGATTGATCGCCAACGGCGTCCGCACCGACTGTACGAGCCGCAAGCGACGACCGCTCAGGAGGCTGACCTACTTCACCAGACGAACCGTCATCGGATAGCGGAACGGGTTCTCCGAGAGCGCCGAAATGCCACCGGCAATGGACAGCACGACCGCCGCCACCCAAATGAAGGGAAGAAGCACGACCCCGATGATGGTGAACGGCAGCAGGAACGTCGCCCCCACCACCGTGAGCTGGAAGTTCAGGGCCTCCAACGCGTGCCGCCGAATGTAGGGCGAGGTCTTGCCGCCCGTCAGCAGCAGGATCAACGGCCCGATGACCGGGAATCCCACCAGCGTCAGCAGATGAGCCGCCGAAGCCCCGAGCCGTTCGTTGCTCTCCGGCGCCGCCTCGGGCCGAACCGGCGCGGACATGGGGCGAATCCTGGGGATGGCACTCGTGCCGTACAGCTCCGCCATGATGGGCATCAGATCACCGTGCGTACGCGCGGTCATCGCGCGCTCCAGCCGGTCGTCGAACTCGAGCTTGTCGAAACGCCCCTCCGCGTAAGCCGCCTGAACGTGCTCGACCACGTGCTCACGGTCCTGGTTGGTGACGCGCAGGTGAGCCGGCGGCACCTGTCCCGGGCCCCGGTGTGTGGGTACCCCAGCCATAACAGCCATGCCTCTCCTTAGATTCGTGCGGTCTCCCTCCATACTGACCACCGCACGTCATCATGGCCATCGGGAGAATCCCCGATGTGTCCCCTAGATCACCCCGACGCGCGTGACCGTTTGGCGGTATAAAAAGGACTCATGAGATGGCGAGACCGCTACGGCATTCGGCGGCTGCGCGGTTCCAAAATCGCGAAGTTCGACCGGGAAGCCACTGACGCCGATATCGAGGCTCTCATCGCCTTCGCCAAATCGCGGCGAGGCGTCGAGTTCTTCGTCGAACCCGAAACCTTCGCGACCGACACCACGGCCGTCGCCGTGGCCGACGACGGCGAGTGGACCCGCCGCCGGGTCGGCTCCCCCGCCGTGATCCACAAGGTCGCCCGCGACCTGGCTCTGCCGGTGTACGACGTTCAGATCATGGGCTACCCACCCCGGATGCGCGCGTACAACGAACGGCGACGTCGCGAGGAGAACCAGTAGCCGTCACAGCCCCCCGTCCTCACGTCTCCACCCGCTCGGCGCCGGCCAGCACCTCACGCACCGAGGACCATCCGGCGAGAGCGTCCCGTACGTCCGTCCGGGTCTCCTCCCGCAGCGCCTGCGCGTGGGCCCGTTCGAGCACGTCGTCCAGGCGCTCGATCCGGCCGCTCGTCGCCGACCGCACCGCCGCCTCCACCATCGCCAGGCTCATCACGTTCTCGTGCACCTCGCCGGACGGCGGCTCCCCGGTCCGGAGCGCCCGCGTGAACACCTGCAAGGCGCCGGCGATCCCGGAGTACGGCGGGCCGGCCGGTTCACCGGCGGCCACCTCGGCGTCGAGGACCGGGTCGTGGTCGCCGTCCCAGAGCGCGGTGCCCTTCTCACCGCTGACCCGCCAGCTCCCGTTCCACGAGGTGATGTCGCCGGGACTGCACCAGCTGCCGTTGTAGACGTACCGGGTCCCGCCGTCCATCTCGAACACCACGGTCGCGTTGGCGTCCCCCGCGAACCAGCTCCATGGCGGGTTGTACGACTGGCAGTACGCCGTCACCGGCTCGGCCCGGAGCAGGAAACGCGCCGAGTCGAAAGCGTGGATCGCCATGTCGATGAGCAGCGGGTACGCCATCAGATCGCGAAACCCGCCGAACCGCTCAGACCGGAAGAACGCCGTGCTCACCGTCCCGATCGCGCCGAGCCGCGCGGTCATCCCCCGCAGCGCGGCGAGCTGCGGGTTCCAGCGGCGGGACTGGCTGACCATGAACAGTTCGCCGGTGACCTCGGCCGCGGCGGCCATGGACAGCGCCCGGCTCACGTTCTCCGCGACCGGTTTCTCACCGAGCACCGGCAGACCGGCGAACAACGCCTCGGTGGTCACCGGGTGGTGCGCCTCGGGAATGGTCACGTTGATCAGCGCCTGGGCGCCGGTCTGCCGGGCGAGGGCGACGGCGTCGGCGCCGACCGGGAGGTCCGGCAGGCCGGCCGAGTCGGCGACCTCCCGGGCCAGCGCCACGTTCAGGTCGGCGATGCCGGTGAGCAGCACCTCGGGCGAGTCGGTGACCGTGGACAGCCAGACCCGGCCCATGCCGCCGGCGCCGACGATGACCACGCGGAGCGGGTCCGCCGGGCTGGAGGGGATCGTCCGGAAGCTCACTGCAGCGGTCCCGTGTAGCCCTGGCCCTGGAAGAACTCCTCGGTCGCGTACCGCAGGAGCACGGGATGGCTCCGTTCCGGCCGGTCGGTGCGGGCCCAGGCGACGCCGTTCGCGATGACCCGGCGCACGTCCTTGTGATGGTAGGTGGGGTACGCCTGGTCCCCCGGCCGGAAGTAGAAGATCTTGCCGTGGCCGCGGCGGAAGGTGCAGCCGCTGCGGAAGACCTCCCCGCCGCTGAACGAGCTGACGAACACGAGCTCGTCCGGTGCCGGGATGTCGAAGAACTCCCCGTACATCTCATCCTCTTCGATGATCAGCGGGTGCGGCACGCCCTTGGCGATGGGGTGCGTGGGGTCGACCGTCCAGATGAGCTCACGGTCGTGCTCGTCGCGCCAGCGCAGGGTGCAGCTCGTACCCATGAGCTTGGTGAAGATCTTCGACCAGTGCCCGGAGTGCAGCACGACGAGCCCCATCCCGGACAGCACATGCCGGTGGACGCGCTCGACGACCTCGTCGGCCACCTCGTCGTGCGCCGCGTGACCCCACCAGGTGAGCACGTCGGTGTCGGCCAGCACCTCCTCGGTCAGCCCGTGCTCCGGCTCGTCCAGGGTGGCGGTACGGATGACGCAGCCGTCGGCGAGGTTCTCCTGGATGCCCTCCGCGATCGTCGTGTGCATGCCCTTCGGATAGATCTTCGCCACGTGCTCCTCGATCTGCTCGTGACGGTTCTCGCCCCACACCGTCACACGCAGCGGGCCGGCAGTTCCGTTTGTCATGTCGAACCTTTTCTGCTGGGGGATTTACTTGACCGCGCCCGCCGTCGTGCCCGCGGCGACGTAGCGCTGGGCGACGACGAGCAGGACGATGGCCGGGATGGAGGCGAGCACGGCGGTGGCCATGACCGAGCTCCAGTCGTTCACGTATGTCCCGATGTAGGTGTAGAGCCCGAGCGTCACCGGGCGCACGTCCTCGGTCGTGGTGAGGGTGAGGGCGAACAGGAAGTCCGCCCAGGAGAAGAGGAAGGTGAACAGGGCCGCGGTGATGAGCGCGTTGCGGCTCATCGGCAGCACGATGGAGACGAACGTCCGGACGTGACCGGCCCCGTCGACCCGGCCGGCCTCCAGGACCGCCCGCGGGATGTTGATCATGAACGCGCGGACGATCAGGATCGCGAACGGGATGCCCGCGGTCGAGTCGGCGAGGATCAGGCCCGGGATCGAGTTGAGCAGTCCCAGGTCGTTGTAGGCGGTGTAGAGCGCGTTCGCGATGACGATCCCCGGGATCATCTGCGAGATCAGGATCCCGAAGAGGAACGCGCCCACGAAGCGGATCTTGAACTGCGCCAGGGCGTAGGCCGCCGGCATCGCGATCAGCAGGCTGAACACGACCGAGCCGAGGGCGACGACCAGGCTCGTGACCAGGTTGCGGCCCTGCTGACCGAGCGCGGTGGCGTAGCCGTCGAAGCTGAAGTCGAGCGGCAGCCACGGGGTGCCGACCGCCGAGCCGCCCGGCTGCAGCGAGACGTTGACCATCCAATAGATCGGGAACAGCAGAACGGCGAGGATGACGATCCCGGCGGCGGTGCTGCCCCAGCCGGCCCGGGTGCGCCTTGTGGTGATGGTCATGACGGCCTCACTCGTCCGCGGCACGCCGGTTGGCGCGCAGGTAGAAGATGGCGAACACCAGGGAGATCGCGATCAGGATGTTGCCGAGCGCGGCACCCTGCCCGAAGTCGAACTGCTGGAACGACAGGTGGTACGACTGCGTCGCGATGGTCTGGCTGGCGTTGGCCGGCCCGCCGCCGGTCAGCGCCAGGATCACGTCCAGCACCTTGATCGTGTAGACCACGCCGAGCACCAGCACGACGCTCACCACCGGGCGCAGCAACGGCCAGGTCACATACCGGAACCGCTGCCAGCCGCCCGCCCCGTCCAGCGCGGCCGCCTCGTACAGGTCCTCCGGGATGTCCTGGAGCCCGCCGTAGAGAATGGTCAGGTTGAACGGGATGCCGATCCAGATGTTCACCAGCATCACCGCCACCAGGGCCAGCGAGGTGCTGGTCAGCCAGCCGGGGTGGTCGCTCGCCACCCCAATGGCGTCCAGGAACCGGTTGAGCGCGCCGTTGTCCTTGTCGAGGATCCACCGCCAGACCGCGCCGGAGGCGATCAGCGGGATCAGCCACGGCAGCAGGATCAACGACCGGAGCACACCGTTGAGCGGGAAGCGGCGCCGGAAGAACATCGCCAGCGCCAGACCGATGACGAACTGCGCGGCGATCGAGCCGGCGGTGAACAGGACGGTGTTCAGCATGGCCTTGCCGAACACCGGGGAGGACACCACCGCGGCGTAGTTGGCGAACCCGACCCACGGCGCCTCGCCGGTGTAGAAGGTGCTCGTCGAGTACTCCTGGAAGGCCATCAAGAAGTTCTTGACGATCGGGTAGCCGAAGAACGCCACCATGTAGATCACGGCCGGGGCCAGGAACAGCACCTGCGCGGCACGATTCTGGAAGTGGAGCGAGTGCCAGAAGGGGGGCCGGGCATCGATTCCGTCGTCCGCCACGATGGCCGGCGGTGGTGGATCTGTCTGACGCACCATGGTGGACGGTTGTGGGTGCTCAACCATTCTGAGCCGTTTCCAGGGCCTTGGCCGGTGCGGCCTGGCCGGTCAACGCGGACTGGAACGCGGTGTAGATCTTCGTGGCCGCCTTCGGCCAGTCCGCGCCGAGTTCACCGGTGCGGGCCCGCGCGGTCGGGATCTGGTCCACGAAACCGGCCATGTTCGGGTTGCTGGAGCTGAACTTCTCCAGCAGCGCCTTCTTGGTGGGGATGGTCTGGGTGTCCTTGGCGAGGCTGAGCTGGTTGTCGTCGGAGTTGAGACAGGCGACGACCTTGGCGGCCTTGGCCTGCTTGTCCTTGTTCCCGGTCTGCGGCACGGCCCACGTCTCACCGCCGAGCGGCGCGACGATCGGTTTGCCGGCGACCGGTGCCGGGATCGGCGCCACCGCGTAGTTGACGCTCTTGCCCTCGGCCAACGCGGGGAACTGCCAGGGCCCGTTGATCGCCATCGCGGCCTTGCCCGCCCGGAACTGGTCGTTGACGTCCGCCTGGGTCCAGTTGAGAGCGGACTTCGACACCGAGCCGTCGTTCATCAGGTCGACCCACAACTGCACGGCCTGCGCGGTCTCCGGCGTCGCGATGTTCTTCTCGTCGCCGCCGTTGGACCACATGAACGGCAGGAACTGCCAGGTGCCCTCATAGTTCGCCGGTGCCGAGAACGCCAGCCCGTACGTGCCGCCGGAGGTCAGCTTCTTGGCCGCCGTCTTCAGCTCCGCCCAGGTCGTCGGCGGCTTCACGCCCGCCTTGTCGAGCAGGTCCTTGTTGTAGAACAGCCCGATGGTGTTGGTGATCGGCTGCAGGCCATAGAGCTTGTCCTTGTACGTAGAGGCGCTGACCACGCCCTCCACGTACCCGTCGGCCTTGAGCCCGAGGTCGTTCAGCGGAGTGAGGGCGCCGGTCTGGGCGATCTGCTGCAGATCGGGGTTGTCCAGCATCAGGACGTCCGGAAGGGTCCGCGAGGACGCCTGCTGGAGCACCTTCTGGATCAGGGTCGCGCCGGGCACCGCCTCGCGCTGGATGGTGACACCTGCCTGCTTGCCGCAGGCGTCGATGGCCTTCTGCCAGACCGTCTTGCTCGGCTCGTTGTTGTAGTAGTCGAGCACCCGCAGGGTCGAGGAGTCGCCGCCGCTGTTCGAGCCACCGCCGTTCGAGCCGCCGCCGCAGGCGGTGAGGGCGAGAGGCAGGGTGAGCATCGAGGCGAGCGCGGCCTGGGCGCGGCGGGAACGGGGGGAGCGGATCATGTCGTGTCCTTTCGGATACGGAGGGTTCCGGGGTGAATCAAGCAGTCGATACGTATCGACTGCGGCGGTACGAGCGTCCGTCGATACGCATCGACGATGCTTATCGGGGCCCCTGACCGAGGCCGTCGGTGATCAGTTGGAGGGAGTAGGCATCACGGTCGTCCGACGGGTGAGTCGTGGCGCGACCAGGTCGATTGCGGGACGTTCCACCCCGGAACTCGGATCGAGTAACCAGAACAGCGTCTCCATCGCGCGCCGGGAGACGTCGCGCGGTTCCACAGAGATATTCGTGTATGGCGGATCGGACTGTTCGGCCCAACGGTCGGAACTGAGTCCGATGAGGGAGATGTCACGGCCCGGCACGACGTCCTTCTTCCGCAGCGCGTTCAGCAGCGGCATGATCGCGTCGCTGTGCGGCACCACCACTCCAAGACGCCCGCCAGTCCGCCGGGCGTCGTCGCTGTGCGGCACCACTGCTCCGAGACGCCCGCCGGTCCGCCGGGCGAGGAGCTGATCGGCCGCGGCGGCCTCCTGCCCATGGTCGACCGGTTCGATCACCGTCAACGGAAGGCCGCGCACCCGCGCCTGCCGCCGCACCGATCGCAGAAAGCGGCCGACGTAGTTCAGGCCACGCTCCATCGCCGCAGCCGGGTAGCCCACAATGACGATCTCGTCGTGGCCGGTGTCGGCCAGCTCCTCGACGGCCATCCGGGCCGCCGCCTCGAAGTCGAGGTCGACGCAGTGCAGCCCGGCCGGGTCGGCCGGCACACCGATGAGCACCACCGGAACGGACAGCGCGGCGGCCACCGGGACCCGCTCGTCCTGCTCCTCGATGTCCATCATGATGATCGCGTCGCACAGGGCCCGTCCGGCGAGGCGCCGCAGACCCGCGGAGCCCTCGTCCGCGGTCACGAGCAGAACCTCGTGATCGTGGGCGCGGGCGGAGCTGGCGATGGTCTCGATGAACGGCAGCAACCCGAAGGCATCGCCCCCGGCCCCGAAGCGCACCACCAGACCGACCACCCGGGTGCGGCGCCCCGCGAGAGCCCGGGCGCCGGAGTGCGGCTCGTAGGTGAGCTGCGCCATCGCGTCCAGGACCCGCTGCCGCGTGCGCTCGGAAATGGGTCGCTTGCCGGTCATCACATAGGACACGGTGCTCTGCGAGACACCGGCGATACGCGCGACGTCCTTGCTGGTGAACGCCGCCATGACACCTCCTGGAGGAAATCGTCGATGCGTATCAATCGCCAGTGCCGATACGCTACGACGGCGGTCGTCCGAGCCACAAGACATCACCCCGCAATATTTCTGGAATCCCGCTGTATCGTCCGGATACGCGGGGAATCGTGGCCGCCGGAGCGCATGTGCCCTGGATCGACGAAGGGCCGGTCTCGCCGTGGGCACCGCTGCGCCGGCAGACGGCTCTCTGGTTGTGGATCGGCTCTGGTTGTGGATCGGCGTAGTGATCAGCAGCGCCAGCGCGTGGGCGTAGACGGTGAGCACGCTGGCTATTTGTCCGCGATCCATCCGGACGCCGCCACCATCGTCATGCTGGTACAGACCGCCGGGGTGCCGTTCGAAGCGTTCGACCGCGTGCAGGCGTACCTCGTGGTGGTCGCGGTCCTGCTCAGACCCGGCATGGAGCGAGGCGGTCTTACCTGCTGTTCTCGGTTTAATTGGGGCCAGGCTCCGCCATAGGGCGACCAACGGGCCAGTGCCATCAGCGAGCCTCGCCCATGAGGATCATCGTCCAAACGCGCTCTGCCACGGCCCGTGGCCATGGCCCGGCGTAGAAGACCTTGGGAGACGTGGTCTGGTGCGTGCAACGGATCATGTAGTGGCCGCCGCAGCTCAGCAGCTCATAGACGAGTGCGCGGCAGGAGCAGGTGTAGTCCACTATCCGCTGGCGGACCGGTTCCTCCTTAGTCCAGTCGATGTGCGTCGTGGTGGCGGCCGTGCTGCGGACTGACGGATGGGCGGAGAGTCTCGGACAAGGCCAGGCATCTGCCTCTAGACCTAGAAGCTCAGGCATAGCGGCAACCTCCCCTACCTTGATGTGGCAACGTTCCTGCTGCTCGTTCCTTATGGGCATATGCCTACAAGACCATATGAGGTAGTGGGGTTGTGATGATGAAGTGTTGTGATCGACTTCGGCTCCGATCGACCTGTGCACCGGCAGCTCGCCGACATCATCCGCGCGGACATCGCAGCGGGACGGCTCAAGCCTGGCCAGGCACTCTCGTCAGAGGGCCGGCTGATGCAGGAGTACGAGCTCGGCCGCGTCGCCGTACGGCAGGCACTCGGGGTTCTGCGCAGCGAGGGACTGATCGTCACCGTGAAGCGTGAAGGCTCCTACGTCCGCCCACAGGCCCCCGTCGAACGGGTGATCGTGGAGGGGCCCGCAGAGGTCACCGCTCGCATGCCGTCCCCAGACGAGCGGAGGGAACTGGACATCCCCGAGGGGGTTCCGGTATTCGTCCTCAGCCAGCCGCACAAGCGCAAACGCATCCTGCCCGCCGACCGGACAGCCCTCGTTTGGGGTACAGAGAGATGACACACGGCCTGACGGTTCAGACAACGAGCAAGCAAGGCCGACGATGCTAGCGGCGGCCAAAGCCAAGAATGCCGCCCCGATGCGGTCGTAGACCCGGCACACGGGGGTGATCAATTGGGCCCATCCCCGCGTGCTGCGGACGTGCCGGCGCCGCAGAGGTTCGGGGTGCCTCAGAACCCACCGGCACATCCTCAAGCCATCGTGATCATCAGCTCGATCGCTTCTCAGCACGACGGCAGGCCGCCTCAACGACACCAGCCGAGGAGAACAAGGGGCAGGCTCGCGGCGGCCATATCACCCTCTCAACCAATTCCAGAGATCGCAAGCTGGCGCAAATTAACATAGAGCAGATCGTGAAAGTTTGGACTTTTGATCGAGTTATCCGCCCTGATAAACGTTGACTCGGACGATGGCAAAGGCTTCCGCCCTGACCGATTTGCCCTGTAGTGCTTTCAGAATTTTGGGATGGTACCGGAGAGATGCGGGATCGAATGAATCCACGGACAAGGATGCGGCCCATTTAGCGGATTTCATTGCCGCCCCTGTTGGGCTCTTTCCTAGAATCTCCCATCCCCGCCCGCTGAGAAGGTCGGCAGTTTTGTCGATCGCTTCCTTGTTGCTCGTGCTTCCGACATCAATGACGAACGTATTAGTGATCTCTACATCATCATCGTAGCTGTCTTCGATGCCATCCTCCGCCTGCACTATGCCGATGCGGCGTACATCATCGAGAGCGGCGGGAGTTACCTGAGGAATGGGCGCAGAAAACAACCCACTTCGGAAGGCAAGGATAATTCCGATAAGCACGACGCCTAAAAGACCCCCTGCCAAAACTGCTCTTATCCACATAATGCTTTCTTCCCTCCGTCTTCAACGCATGACCAGAATGTCCAAACGGCGCCGTCACCGCCGCCTATGCTCAGCATCGCATCCAAATCCTACCGCCCCTGTTTTGCGTTAGTCACATTCTTTTGAGTCCCGTCGAGAACTCCGGTTTTCATCCACTTATCGAATCTGTCATGTTTCGGCACAGGATAATACCAGTTCGTCCCATCCCATACCGTGACTCCAGAGCATCCGCAATAAGCATATGCGGCTTCGATGTCATTGATGGGGCGTCCATCGATCGTTACATTCTGCTTCAGATGCTGCATCCAGGCCGCAGTCAACTGTATGGCCCTGGCGGGTGGCAGATTGCCGCGTCCCTGCTGTGCGAGTCGATTCCTATGGCGCGTGCCAGCGGGACGACAGCACGCTGATGATGCACGGCGACAGCGCGTTCTGCGCCGCCGAGACGGTGGCCACATGCCGCGAGCACGGTGCCCGTTTCGCCACCACCGCCGAACTGGACCCCAAGCTCAAGGCAGCAATCGCCGCGATGCCGCCTTGCGCGACGACCTCCGCCGGTTACCGGTGCCGCTCCAGCGCCCGCCCTGCCCCCGACCCACTACCCATGAACAAGCCGCGACCCGAACACGGCGGGTCACCCGCGCCTCGAAACTAGGCCTTCACCTGCAGGAGCGGCCCCCCTCAAGGGCCGGACCGAGAAACGATCACGAGAATTCAAGCCGTGGAGCCAAGCTCAGCCGAGGCCGACGTGATCCGACGCCTGGGCGCCGTGCTGACACACTGACGAGTCGCCATGCCCTCGCCCTGCCAGAGTATGACGTCCACTCCACATCTTGGGCCATCCGCCTCAGATACGTGTGTACGACGAACGACTGCGTCGCGAGGAGCACCACCAGGCCACGTGGTACAGCTCAATGAGGAACGACTTGCGCCCTGACACCGGGGAGATCGTCGAATGCGGCGGACGAGTCCATCGTAATCACCGTTCTCGCGGTGGTCGCGGCCGTCGCAGCGATCAGCAGATCGTACGCTCCCCGCTTCTTTCCCTCTCGCCGAACATGCGCCATGAGACGAGCATGAACCCTGGCAATGTCCGTCGTGTATTCCTCGACCGGAATCAGCGCAAGAACCTCATCCACAAAAGCCTGCCGATTGGGGCGACGTGCAGCATCGGCCAGCTCCACACCGACCAGCAACTCAGCCACGGTGATGGCGGCGATCGCCACATCGTCGGCGTCTCCGATCACCGTGTCCACAGACGCCTTGCCTCGCTCCGCGGCGATGAGCACACCCGTGTCGAGGATCAGGCGTCGGGCCACGTGTTCCTCATCTCGTCGTCGACCGTCTCGCGGGCGGCCGCCACATCGCCCTCGAAGTCGGCGTCCAGCGTCCCCGCGCTTCTGGCCAAGAATGCCTTGACCATCCGTCCTGGCGCAGTGGGCGCGGGACCGATCACCGCAATCCGCTTTCCACCGCGAGTCACCATGATTGTTTCACCTCGTTCTGCTTCGTCGAGAACCGTCGCGAAGCTCCGAGACGCCTCGGTGGCAGTCATCACCTTCATAAAATCAGATTATCTGATCTCGTGCCTCCAAAGGCTACCTTTAGGAGTCCGGGCGGTTGGGCTCGGCGTGGGGTTGAGGTATGCAGATCAAGCCGCCGTTTCGTGGTCTTCGTCGAGGATGTTGATCAGGGGGATCAGCCAGCCCGCGTGAACGGGGCCCATTGCGGAGTCCAGTTCGGCTGGGGTGGGGAGGCGGTCGAGCAGGGTCGCCGGGGACAGGAGTTGCTGAAGGGCGTGCATGAGAAGGTTGGCCATCGAGTAGGTCGGGTCGGTGGTCAGGGCGCGTTCGAGGGCGATGGTGGCCAGGACGCTGTCGCCCGTGCGCCAGGAGGCCATGGCCAGCAGGGACGCGGCCGGCGGGGTGAAGCGTGGCTCCAGGCGGCGGGTGAGGTCTTTCCAGAGGGCGGCGTGGGAGTCGCCGGCGAGGGTCCAGGCTTCGTCGCGGATTCTGATCACCGCCAGGTCGAGGCCGAGCCTGGCCGCTTCGGCGTCGTCCAGGCGGCCACCGGCGGCGTGGGTGGCCAGGGCGGCGCGGACTCTTACCAGGCCCCGGGTGACGAACTGCTGGGCGAACGCGTTCACGTCCGTCGCCTCCATCAGCCGGGTGCGGAACTCGGCGACGGCCTCCGCCGTGGCGCGGCGCATCGACACCCGGACGGGGCCGGTGAGCGGGGCGAGGGTGCGTTCCAGGCTCTGGCGGTTGGGCAGGGCCACGAGGCCGTGCACGGTGGCCTCGGCGGCGATCTGGCTGGTCGAGGTGTCGTACGGAGTGCCTTCGGGAGGGCAGCACTGGGGCACGTCGCACACGTACGACCAGTAGCGGCCGCCCTCGGCGCGCAGGGCCTCGTCCACGCCGACACTCGCTCGGGCGGCCAGTCGGCGGGCCTCGTCCACGGCCGGGGTGACCCGGTCTCCAGAGCCGTAGCCGATCAGGATGATGTGGGTGATGGCCTCACGATGGAACAGCGCCGACAAAGGCTCCAGCGTGCCCGGCGGAAACGGTAGTGGCCAGCGGGTCGCCAGCTTGGCCTGTCCTCGGGCGAGGCCGAGCACGATGAGGCTGTCGACCGGGTGGAACCCCACGAGGTAGGGCACCGCGGCGAGGACGTCGGTGGGGCTGGTCAGGGTCAGGCAGGGCCCGGAGGCGTTGGTCGTCATGAGGCATGAGGGTGCCTGTACGGAGGGGGTCCCGGATGCGCCGAACCGCGTTCTGGGGATAACGGAACGTCAGGGGGTGGGAGTTGGGGCCAGGCGGTCGCGGACGAACAGGGCCGCCCCCGCCACCCCCGCCGGCATCGCCACGACCGCCACAAAAGGCACCAAGAACAGCAAGAACACCACCACCCCGAACCCCAAGGCCCCCGCCTTGTTCCCCCGCAGCAGCGCGAACCGCCCCTTACGCCCCATCCCCCGCCGTTCCAGCGCCAGCGTGGTCAGCTCCACCGTCAGGAAGAACCCGGACACCATGGCCCCCAGCACCGGCACCACCGTCTGCCCGACCACCGGCACGAATCCCAGGAAGAACAGCGGCACGGTGAAAAGCAGCACATAGCCCAGCGTCACCAGACTGTCCCGCAGAGACCGAGGCAAGGTACGCCACCACGGCTGCTCCTCCGCCCCCGGCAGCGGATCCACCGTGGCGGACAGTTTCTCGTAGAACGGCTCCCCGATCGCCAGCGTGAGCGCCGTGAAGGTCAGCACCGCCAGCGCCAGCCCGCCGAGGACCAGCGCGATCCCGATCAGCGTACGGAAGAGGTCCCGCCACCCCCACGTGTCGGCGAACGGCGTAAGAAATTCCGCCATATCCGACGCGTTCGTGCCGAGGAAGATCAACGCCACCACGTACACGACAAAGGCCAGCAGCGCCGGGATCAACCCGAACAGCCACCACCGGCCATTCTTGGCGACCCAGCCCACACCCTGAAGGAAGAAGCCGACGCCCGCCAAGAAGTCGCGTACTGATCGCATGCCCGGCACGCTAGCGCCAGAACGACGTCACCGCGTAGCCCAGTTCGCCGAAAAGGTCGCGGATCAGCGGCAGCGAGATGCCGAGCACGTTGCCGTGGTCGCCCTCGATGCCCTCGACGAACCAGCCGCCCCGCCCCTCGATGCTGAACGCCCCGGCCAGGCCCAGCGGCTCGCCGGTGTCGGCGTAGGCGGCTATCTCCTCGTCGGACGGCATGCCGAAGCGGATCACGGTGCTGGCCACCTCGGCCACCTGCCGGCCGGCGGGGACGTCGATGACGCAGTGGCCGGTCACCAGGCGTCCGGTCCGGCCGCGCATCATCCGCCACCGCTCGACGACCTCCTCGGCCGTGGCCGGCTTGCCGTACGGCCTGCCGTCGAGCTCCAGGATCGAGTCGCAGCCGATGACCAGGCCCTCGTCGAGCCCGCTCGCGACCGCCGACGCCTTGGCCTTGGCGAGCTCAAGGGCGAGCGCGGCGGGCGAGTAGGCGGTGTATGGCTCCTCGTCGACGCCGCTGACGATCACCTTGGGGTCGAGTCCGGCGCTGCGGAGCAGGGCCAGCCGGGCAGGGGACGCTGAAGCCAGGATGATCACCGCACCAGCTTACCGTTCAGCGGTCGAAGTTCGGCTGGCCGGGTAGGTCCATGGAGTCCCCGTCGAAGATCGCGCCGAGCAGCTCGGCCAGCTCGGCGGGGAGGGTGGCGCTCTCCTGGTTCAGGACGTCGGCGACGGCCCCGGCCTCCATCCGCCCGCGAGTCGCCCGCCCGGCCAGCAGCGACATGATCATGGGCGCGATCAGCGGCAGCAACCTCATGATCGTGCGGCCGTCGACCCCCACCAGCCGTGACAACCCGTCGGCCGCCTGCTCGGTGCCCTGCCCGCCGAGTACGTGCCCCAGGATGCTCTGCCCGTCACGCGACAGCGACGCCACGTCGCCGTTGAACGGGTCGGCGTCCACATGGTCGTCGAGGGCGGCGCGCAGCGCCTCCGCACCTTCAGGGTGCGCGGCGTTGCGCGCCAGGCCGCCGATGATGGTGCCGGACACCGTCGTGAGCACGATACGGGCCGTTGCGGTGTCCGTGCCGAGCAGCCCGGCGACCTCCTCCAGCCCGGCATCGCCGAGCTCTGCGAGAAGCTCGTCGTTGAGTGTCACATCGGAGACCTGCCCGGCGCGGCCTCAATTTACGTTACGGGCTTGCCCAAGTCCCCGGAAAGCCCGGCGGCGGCGTAGGCGCTCGCCTCGTCCAGCGTCTCGTGCTCCAGCAGGGCGGCGACGATGGCGTCGAGCTTGTCGCGGTTCTCGCCGAGGACGCGCAGCGCGCGCTCGTAGCACTCGTCCACGATCCGCCGCGCCTCCTCGTCGACGGTGGCGAGCATGGCGGGCGAGGCCTGCGGCGGCTGGCCGTCGCTGGGCAGGATGGTCAGCGGCCCGACCTTCTCCGACATGCCCCAGCGCCCGACCATGCCACGGGCGATCATGGTGACCTGCTCCAGGTCGTTCTCGGCGCCGGTGGTGATCACGCCGAACACCACCTGCTCGGCCGCCATCCCGCCGAGCGCGCCGGTGATGCGCCCGCGGAGATACTGCTCGTCGTAGGCGTAACGATCGGTGTCGGGCGTGGACAGCGTGACGCCCAGCGCCCGCCCGCGCGGGATGATCGAGATCTTCCTGACCGGGTCGGCGCCCGGCTGCAGCATGCCGAGCAGCGCGTGACCGGCCTCGTGGAAGGCGGTCCTGGTGCGCTCCTCCTCCGGCATCACGATGCTGCGCGCCGCGCCGAGCTGCAGCTTCTCCAGCGCGTCGGCGAAGTCGGCGATGCCGACCTTCTCCTTGCCGCGCTTGGCGGCCAGGAGCGCGCCCTCGTTGACGAGGTTCGCCAGGTCGGCGCCGGTCATGCCGGGCGTGGTCTTGGCGATCTGGTCGAGGCTGACCTCGCCGTCGAGCGGTACGCTCCTGCTGTGTACGGCCAGGATCGCGGTACGGCCGGCGGCGTCGGGCAACCCCACCTGCACCGTGCGGTCGAACCGGCCCGGCCGCAGCAGAGCCGGGTCGAGGATCTCCGGCCGGTTCGTGGCCCCGATGACGATGACGCCCTCGACGCCGGAGAAGCCGTCCATCTCGGTGAGGATCTGGTTGAGCGTCTGCTCGCGCTCATCGTGCCCGCCGATGCCGCCGGCGCCGCCCCTGGCCCGGCCGATGGCGTCGATCTCGTCGATGAACACGATCGAGGGAGCGACCTTGCGCGCCTCCTCGAACAGGTCGCGTACCCGTGACGCGCCCACGCCGACGATCATCTCGATGAACTCCGACGCGCTGGCGGAGAAGAACGGCACGTTCGCCTCACCGGCCACGGCGCGGGCCAGCAGGGTCTTGCCGGTGCCGGGAGGACCGGCGAGCAGCACGCCCTTGGGCAGCTTGGCGCCGAGCCTGCGGTATTTGTCGGGGTCCTTCAGGTAGTCGACGACCTCGACGAGTTCGTTCTCGACCTCGTCGATGCCCGCCACGTCCGCGAACGTGGCCCGCATCTGACCCGCTTCGACCGGCTTGGCCGCCTTGGACCGGCCGAGGCCGCTCAGCCCGCCGCCGCCCATCATGCTGGCGCCGCGGCGCATGACCCAGATCCAGAGTCCGGCCAGCAGCAGAACGGGGAGCAGGGAGAGCAGCAGGTTGACGAAGAAGCCGCGCCCGCCGTTGATCGGGTCGGCCTTGATGTTGACCCCGGAGCTCTCCAACTGCTGGTAGAGCTGGTCGTTGTTGGCGAAGGCGGGGATCTCCGTCTTGAACTTCGTGTACGACTTGTTGCCGCTGTCGGGATCCTTGGCCGCGGCCCGCAGATCGCCCTCGACCGACAGGCCCGTGGCGTAGATGTCCTTGACGTTCTTCGAGGTCACCTGCTTGGTGAACTCGGTGTAGGACACCGTCTCGACGGAGCCGGAGTCGAAGAAGGACGAGACCAGGAAGAACGCCGCGTACACGACGAGCAGCGTGACGACGAAGCGCCACCAGTTGATCTTCGGGCGACCACCGCCGGACGAGCCGGGCAGCCCTTCCGCGCGCCAGGGCGGCTTGGGCTTGTCTCTGTCAGGCGCCTGCGGCTGTCCTGAGCGTTTGTCAGGCGCCTTCGGCTGACCTGGGCGTTCCACGGCGTCACTCCCCCATATCGCCGTACATGATCTTCTAGCCTAGAACACGCACCCCGGAAACCACGCGCGTGATGTCACGCCACCTGGTCCGCTGCGACTCCGGCACTGTCACGAACGCCAGCCCCGGCTTGGCCATTCCCCCGTCGAGCACGACCACGGCCGCCCGCGAGACGTGCTTGCCGTACCTGACCTGGTAGGCGAGCAGCCAGCCGCGCTTGATCGGCTGGGAGACCAGCCAGCGGATCCGGGCGCCCTTAGGGTGGTGGTTGAGCGTCCAGCGGGCGGCGAGCAGCGCGGTGTCACGCGCCGACTTCTGCTCCTCGATCGGGAGCGGGCAGGTGACGAGCATGCCCCGCTGGTTCGAGCCGCGCTTGAGCGGGAGCACCTGCTTGCTGGTGAACGGCGCCGCGCGATGCGCCTTCCACGGCTTGCCGAGCCTGGGCACGATCAGGCCGGTCCGCCGGTCCTTGATCACTCCCTTGCCGGGCTTGGTCATCTTCAGCCGCGCGACCTTCTTCGGCAGCTTGGGGACCCGGGGGTCGGCGTACAGGGCCTCCATGGCGGTGTATCCGGGCGCGATGGTCGAGCCGGGAGTCGGTGTGGCGCGGGGAGCGGCCGCCTCGGCGGAGTCCACCGGCGAGGGAGACACCGACGGCTCCGACGAGGCTGTGGCGGGGGGCGGCGCGGACGAGGTCGGCACGGTCGATGGCGCGGCAACCGGCCGTGCGGCGACCTCGTCCGGCCGCGACGGGAGCAGCATGACCAGCGTGACAGTGACGACCGCCACCGCGGTCACGACTGCGAGCCCCCGGTATACATCCCGCATCCGCAGATCGCCGATGCGGGATCGCCTGGGTGAAGAAACAGGGGTTCCCGGCCTGGCAGCAGTTCTCACACGGGAACCTTCGGTCCCATCATCCCCATCGAGCACGATCGGGAGCGTACGACAAATCCCGCCATTCCGCTTATGAAGCGGCCGAAGTGTCATCATGGCTTCGTGGAACAGGTGGAGCTCCGATTCGACCCGGCCTCGCAAGCCTCCCAAACGCACACGAATCTCTCCGCGTTACGGCACGACGGCAGCGGTCTGTGGCTGGCCGGGGACGAGACCGCCACCATCGAGCATCTGGCCTGGACCGGCGTGAACTACGCGGGTCAGCGCACCTTCCGGCTGGCCGACTACGTAGGGCTGCCCGCGGGACCCGAGGACGAGGCGGACATCGAGGGCCTGGCCAGGGCTGACGGCCACCTGTGGGCCGTCGGCTCGCACAGTCTCAAGCGCCGCCGGATCAAGTCGGCCAAGGACCCGGCCAAGGCCGTCAAACGGCTGGCGACCGTGGTCCGTGAGGAAAACCGCTTCATCCTGGTACGCCTGCCGCTCAACCCAGCCACCAACGCCCCGCTGCCGGGCGCGATCCTCTCGGGCCGGGACAACATCGCCGCCCATCTGGAGGACGACCCGCACCTCGCGCCGTTCCTCGCGCTGCCCGGCAAGGACAACGGCCTCGACATCGAGGGCATCGCGGTGCTGGACGAGCGGGTCTACCTGGGGCTCCGTGGCCCGGTGCTGCGCGGCTGGGCGGTGGTCCTGGAGATCAGGCCCGTCGAGAGCCAGCCGGGCCGGCTGCGGCTGCGCGAGCCGCACCGCAAGCACTTCCTGGACCTGGGCGGGCTGGGCGTGCGGGACCTGTGCCCGTACGGCCGCGACGTGCTACTGCTGGCCGGACCGAGCATGAGCCTCGACGGGCCGGTGCGCGTGCTGCGCTGGCGGGTCCACAGGGCGGGCGAGGTGGTCGCGGCGGACGAGCTGGAGACGGTCGCCGAGCTGCCGTACGGCATCGGCTGCGACCACCCCGAAGGGCTGGCCGTGCTGGCGGACGGCAGGCTGATGATCGTCTACGACAGCCCGTCGCCCGCCCGGATCACCCCGGCGGGCGGCGTCCTGGCCGACGTGATCGAAATCTAGCGCCCGTCGCGACCGTCCGTCACAACCGCCCTGATCGAGAGGTGGCGCCCGTCACGACTGGGCGACCCGCCCATACAGCCACGGCGCGTCGGCGACGAATGTGCACGACCCCGGCTCGATCTCGGTGAACCCGGCGTCCCGCACCACGGGCAGCCCCGCGGCCACCTTCGCCTGGAAGTCGCCCGCCGCCGCGGTGCGCACCGTCACGGTAAGCCCGGCCGCCCGCCACGCGGCGCGTTCGGCCTCGTCGCTGGCCCACCAGGCGAGCTGGGCGGCGTGCCCGGCCTGGGCCATGGCCTTGCCCGCCGACATGGCGAGCCCGGGGTTGGCCCACAGGATCGGCGGCTCGGCGGGCGCGAGGTCGCCGGTGTCGGTCAGCTCGGTGCCCGACACCTGCAACCGGGCGAGGTCTCTGGGCCAGTCGTCGAGCGGCACGGGCGGGTGCACGCGCACCTCGGCCGTACGGTGCTCGATGGTACGGCCGGGCAGCGCCAGCGCCCGGCGCCACTCGGCGCCCCTGGCCCGGCGCACGACCTTGCGGATCTTGCCGGTGGACTGCCAGGCGTGCAGCTCCGCACCCCACTCCCCGGGGTCGTCGAGCAGGCTCAGCACGGCCGTCGCGGCCGCCTCCAAAGCGTCGGTACGCTCCGGCGGCGTCGCTCTCTCGATCCTGACCACCAGCGGCAGGACCATCAATTCTGCGTCACTCATCGCCCTTTAGCATGCCCGATGGCCAGGGACATGCCGGCGGCCAGGAGGCAGAGGGCGCCGGAGACGTACCAGGCCAGGTCGTAAGCGCCCAGGTGGTCGCGGGTGAGCCCGGCGCCCACGGCGGCGAACGCGGCGCCGACCTGGTGCGAGCCGAACACCCAGCCGAACACGACCGCGCCGTCCGCCCCGTAGATCCGGCGGCACAGCGCCACGGTCGGCGGCACGGTCGCCACCCAGTCCAGCCCGTAGAACACGATGAAGATCAGCATGCTGGGCTGGGTCGTGGCCGCGAACAGCCCCGGCAGCACCATCAGCGACAGCCCGCGCAGCCCGTAGTAGACGCCGAGCAGGATCTTCGGATCCACCTTGTCGCTGAGCCAGCCGGAGGCGACCGTACCCGCGATGTCGAAGATCCCGATCACCGCGAGCAGCCCCGCCGCGACCGGCTCGGCCATGCCGTGGTCGTGCGCGGCGGGGATGAAGTGGGTGCCGACCAGGCCGTTCGTGCTGGCGCCGCAGATGGCGAAGCCGCCCGCCAGGAACCAGAACGCCCGGGTCCGCGCCGCCGACCTGAGCACCGTGAGCGCCCGCACGGCCGCGTTCTGGTGGACGGGCAGGGTACGGACCGTGCCGGGCTCCGCCCCCAGCGCCGTGGTGCCCACGTCCTCCGGATGGTCGCGCATCAGCCACCACACGAACGGCACCACCGCCAGCGCGGCCCCCGCCACGGTCAGCGAGGCCACCCGCCACCCCGGCCCCTCGGCCAGCTGGGCGAGCACCGGCAGGAAGATCAACTGGCCGGTGGCGCCGGCCGCGGTGAGCAGGCCGGTGACGACACCACGGTGCTTGACGAACCACCGGTCGGTCACCGTCGCCACGAACACCAGCGCCATGGACCCCGTACCCAGCCCGACGAACACGCCCCAGAACAGCAGCAACTGCCAGCTCGCCGTCATCAGCACCGTGAGCCCGCTGCCGATGGCCACCAGCAGCAGCGCGAGCGACACCACCCGCCGCATCCCGAACCGGTCCATCAGGGCGGCCGCGAACGGCGCGGTCAGGCCGTAGAGCACCAGGTTGACCGACACCGCGAGCGAGATCGTGCCCTTGGTCCAGCCGAACTCCGCCTGGAGCGGCGTGATCAGCACGCCGGGAGTGGCACGGAACCCGGCCGCGCCGAGAATGGCCACGAACGCGACGGCCGCGACGAACCAGGCCCGATGCAGCCGCCTGGTCCGGGGGGTGGTGCTTATGGTCATCCGCTAATCCTGATTTATCCGCACCTATGGCCGCGAGTGGCCGGATAGCCAATATGTGAAAGAATTCGGCCATGGCCCATCGCGTCGCGGTCCTCGTTCTCGACCACTTCGCCCCTCTCGACCTGGGCGTTCCCGGCCAGGTCTTCTGGTCGGCGGAGTCGGCGACCGGCGAGAAGCTCTACGAGGTCGTCACCTGCTCCCCCGGCCGCCGGCCTGTGCGCTGCTCGGCCGGATACAGCGTGCTGCCCGACCACGACCTGGACGTCCTGGACACAGCCGACACGGTCCTGGTCCCCGGCATCCACGCGGGCCGGGCGATGAAGGACGGCACGATCCAGCCCTACCTGCGCGACGCCCTGCACGGCCACAAGCGGATCATGTCGATCTGTACGGGGGCGTTCGTCCTGGCCGCCGCGGGCCTGCTGGACGGCCGCCCCGCCACCACGCACTGGCGCGAGGCCGCCCACTTCGCCCAGCTGTTCCCCAAGGTCGACCTGGATCCCTCGGTGCTGTTCATCGACGACGGCGATGTACTCACCTCGGCGGGCGTGGCGGCCGGACTGGACCTCTGCCTCCACGTGATCAGACGCGACTACGGCACCGAGGTGGCCAACCGGGCGGCCCGCCGCTGCGTCATGCCTCCCTGGCGCGACGGCGGCCAGGCCCAGTACATCGACCGCCCCTTCCCCGACCCGACGGGCACCAGCACCGCCCCGACCCGCACGTGGATGCTCTCCCACCTGGACAAGCCACTCGACCTGGACGCCCTGGCCGGACACGCGAAAATGAGCGTCCGCACCTTCACCAGACGCTTCCGCGAGGAGACCGGCCTGAGCCCATCACGCTGGCTGACCAAACAACGAGTCGACCACGCCAGACACCTCTTGGAGACAACGGACGCGGGAGTGGAGGAAGTAGCCCGCCGAGCGGGCTTCACCACCACGGTCTCCCTCCGCCAACACCTCCACGCCGCAGTCGGCGTCGCCCCACTGACCTACCGCCACACTTTCCGCCGCTAGGACGGCGTCCGTCCTGGGGCCCCTCCTTGGGCCCTAGCCACCACGGACCGCCTTCTTCCACTCCCCCGGAGGGGCCTCCCTCTCGAGGAGCCCAGCCACCACGGACGTCTTCTTCCGCGCCCTCGGAGGGGTCACCACAGACCGCTTTTCTCTCTCCGGAAGGGGTCTCCCTCCCAAGGACCCCAGCCACCGCGGCCCGCGTTCTTTCCTCCCCCGGAGGGGGGTCTCCCCCCAAGGACCTCAGCCACCACGGACCGTCATAGGGACCGAGACGGCTGCCCGCTACGGAAGCCACGGTCAACAAGACGCACGTATCGGCGCCCGACCCCGTGCGGGTTCAGCGGGCGTTTTCCTGGAGGCCCTCAGCCACGTGCGGTGGGTGGCGGTGGGTGTGGCTTGCCGTAACGGATGGAAGGGGTTTGTCCGGCCCGCAACAAAGCGGGTGCGGCTTGCCGTAACGGATGGAAGGGGTTTGTCCGGCCCGCAACAAAGCGGGTGCGGCTTGCCGTAACGGATGGACGGGTTTGTCCGGACCGTAACAAAGCGGATTACTCGAATAGGTCTGGTTGCTCGCGGGTGATCTGGTCGTGGAGGGGCTGGTAGTTGATCCAGCCGACCAGGTCGTTGCCGATCTGCTGGTGAGTCAGGGCCGCGTTGTCCGGCGAGATGGGCACCACCTGCCCGGCCGCCTGCGCGACGAGCTGCACCTGCGCCGAGCGTTCCATCGTGATGAACCACCACGCCGCCGCGTCCACGGTGTCGCCCACCGTCAGCAGCCCGTGGTTGCGCAGCACGACGGCCTTGTTGCCGCCCAGCGCGGCGGCGATGCGCTTGCCCTCCTCCAGGTCCGTCACCACGCCCGTGTAGTCGTCGAAGAGCGAGACGTCCTCATAGAAGGCGCAGGCGTCCTGCGTGATCGGCTCGATGACCCGTCCGAGTGCCGACAGCGCGCGCCCGTAGACCGAGTGGCTGTGCGCGGCCGCCACCACGCCGGGCCGCGCCTGATGCACCTGCGAGTGGATGGCGAAGGCCGCCTCGTTGACGGGGTAGCGGCCCTCGACCACCTTGCCCTCGTGGTTGACGAGGATCAGATCGCTCACGCGTACGTGCTTGAACGACATGCCGAACGGGTTGACCCAGAAGTGGTCGGTCAGCTCGGGGTCGCGGGCGGTGATGTGTCCCGCGACGCCCTCCTCGAAGCCCAGCTTGCCGAAGACGCGCAGCGCGGCGGCGAGCCGCTCCTTGCGATGGCGCCGTTCCTCCTCGACCGTCTCGAACGTCGGCGGCAGGCGAAAGATCAGGTTCTCCGGCATGAGCCCTCCTCAGAGTCCGGGATCAGGTTAACCGAACCAGGTTCTGACAGCCTCGTCCAGCGAGTCGTCCGGGGTGCCCGCCCAGGCCACGTACCCGTCCGGGCGGATCAGCAGCGCGTCGGCGGGCGGCGCCGCGCACGTGGCCGTGACCACGTCGATCCGGCCGTCCCACACGTCCTTCCGAACGCTTCCCGCCAGGTCGAGCAGCAGCGGCCGCCCCTCCCGCATGAGCGTGGCGAGGGGCACCGGCTCCAGCTCCAGGTCGGGTACGAAGTGGCCGGTCAGCGGATGCGCCGGGGCGCCCATGGGATAGGTGACATCCGCGCCAGACATGAGCGCAGATATCCGGCCACGTGCGCTCTTGTCGTGGAGCAACTCGCCGAACACCTCGCGCAGCGCCGTCACCTCCGGCCCCGGCGACATGAGCGCGAGCTGGGCCTTGCTGTGCATGGTGACCCGCTCGGCGGCCAGCCGTCGCTCCCGGTCGTAGCTGTCGAGCAGACCGGGCGGCGCCGTGCCGCGCACCGTGGCCGCCAGCTTCCAGCCGAGGTTGGCCGCGTCCTGGAGACCCAGGTTCAGCCCCGGCGCCCCGACCGCGGAGTGCACGTGGGCGGCGTCCCCGGCCAGCAGCACCCTGCCCGCCCGGAAGCGGTCAGCCATCCGGGTGTTGCGCCCGCTGAGGCGGCGCAGCAGGTGCGGCCCCGGACCGGGCGGGGTGGCCAGCACGATGTCAACGCCCAGCACTCTGGACAGGCTCTCGCGCAGCTCGCCGAGCGTCATCTCGACGTCCTCGCCGGGATCGTCGCTGTCCCACTCGACGCAGCTGATCGTCAGAACCTCGGGACTCATGGGCAGCAGGGCGTACGCGCCGCGCTCGGTGCGGTGCCAGGCGTAGAGGGCGGTCGTGCCCACGCCGGGCAGCTCCAGCTCGGCCCGGTCCATCCGGATCGTCGCCTCAGGTAGGACGACGTGGGCGGCCCGCGAGATGACGGAGAAGGCGTTCACACCGGGAAAGCCGATGCCGGCCTGCTTCCTGACCGTGCTGTGGGCGCCGTCGCAGCCGACCAGGTAGCGGGTGCGCAGCTGCTCGCCGCCGTCTAGTTCGAGCGTCACGCCGGCCTCGTCCTGGGTGAACGAGGTCAGCTCCCGCCCCCGCCTGATCTCCACGCCCAGCTCGCGGGCCCGATCCTCGAACAGCTCCTCCAGGCGGGCCTGCTTGATGCCCATGGCGTAAAGCGTGTTGCCCTCGATCTCGGCCAGGTCGAGCGGCAGCGCGCCGAACAGGAACATCGGGATCGGTCGCGGCGGCTCGGCGACATCCAGGAAGCGCCGGTAGAGGCCACGCTGGTCGAGCAGCCTGACGACCTGCCCGACGATGCCGTTGGCCTTGGGCGCCTGGCTCCGCTCCGGCAGGCGCTCCAGCACGATCGGCCGCACTCCGGCCAGGGCCAGCTCACTGGCCAGCATCAGCCCGTTGGGGCCACCACCGGCGATGACGACGTCCGCGGTCATTGGGGCTCTCCTTGCGCGGTTGGGTCGGGCACTCGGATGGCAAGCGGGTCAGACAGGCCGGTGGCGAGCGGGTCGGGCAGGCCGGTGGCGAGTTGGCGCATCGCCTCTTCGATCAGGGGAAGGAGCGGCACCGCGGGCTCGACGAGCAGCCAGTGGCGGACGGCGGTCTGCGTGGCCGTGATCACCGCGGTGGCGACCAGCTGCGGGTAGAGGTCGCGTTCGTGGTCGGTGCCGGTGCGCTCGGCGACGGCCGCGGCCAGCTCGGCGTCGGCGGAGAAGAGCACCCGCAGCGACTCCCCCTCCATGGCGGGCGCGCTGGTCAGCAGCCGCAGGGCGGCCCGCATCTCAGGGCTGGGCGCCTGCATGGTCCGCTCCGCGTTCTCCCACGGCGCCAGCATGGCCCGCCTCACCGCCTCCCACAGCGGCTCGCCCGGCGGCCTGTCGCGCAGCACCCGCGCCGAGTGCCTGGTCCGGTCGACGTGGCGGGCGGCGAGCGCCTCCCATTTGCTGGAGAAGTAGTTGCTGAACGTCCGCGGCGACACCCCCGCCGCCTCGGCGATGTCCTCGACCCGCACGTTGTCCAGGCCGCGCTCCATGGCGAGCTGGAGCGCGGCGGCCATCAGGGCGTCGCGGGTCGCCTGCTTCTTTCGTTCGCGTAGCCCGGTCATGCCCCCAGAGTACAGAACTTTGCTGGCTCAGCAAATTTTCTGACTCCGCAACTTTCCGACACCCCTCCAGCGCGGCCGGGGAGCGCCACAAGCCCCTGAGCCAAAGGCGTCATCTTCCGCCACAAAGGATTCGGGAAAGGGCCTTCCCGAACACCAACGTGAATAAATCTCACCGCCACCGTCCATGTCACACTCGGCACTCTCGGCATTCCCAAGGACATAACCACCCACCCACCTCGTCCTTTGGCAAACGCGAAGAGAACACGCAATACTCTTGCGATCTTCAGCTAGGATCAGGTGGCGGTTCATTAAACCGCCCCGAGTTACGCTTTATAAGCACATGGGCGAACTATGCACACATTGCCTTGATGTCCATTTTGTTCGCATGTGCAGGCGATCCACAGAAGAATGAGACAGGCGCGCTAACCAGCTCGGCCGCTTCGGAGTTGGCGCCTGGGGGCCCGAACAGCCAGTCAGTACCACTACGAAGATCGAAAGGCAGCGTCTTGAATTCTCTGTGGTTCCCTGAAGGAGTCAGGTAACTCGGGCGGGCGTGGCCTGGCCTGGGCCGCCCCGGTGCTTGGCGAGCATGAGCACGGGGGTGGCTTTGGCATGGTGGAAGCCGGTCCGATGGTGAGAATTCCTGACATGCCCTGTCCGGTACGGCTGGTGCCGTCCCGGCTTGGGTGCATGGCCCGCCGGACGCTGTCCACCGCGTGCGGGCGGTGGGGCGGGCACCGTGCGCCGGTCGGGCACACGGCTGGACGTCTTGTTTCGTGGGTTGACTGAGGTGCTGGTGGGCCGTTTCGGGGTGGGGCGCCTCTTGGCTCTGTCGCGTGCTGCCGGTCGGGGGTGCAGATCGGTTCGGGTGCGGCGGGCGCGGCGGGCCGCCCGGGTGAGCCTGCGCGTTCGGCGGGCGCGGACGACATTCCTCTCCACGACGGCGTGGATGGTGCGCACCCCGGTGGAACGGTGGGTGCGGGTGGCGTGCTGGCCGAGCAGGCCACGGGAGACGATCCGCTCGGCCGCTGCCCAGTCCCGATCACCGCTCGCATCGTAGAGCAGCGGCCGCCCATCGCCGATCACCCGGCTGCCGGAGATCACCCGCCCATCGGCCACAAGACGGCCCACCACACCGGTCAGCAGCCCGTTGACGCCCCAGTCGAAGCCGCACCCGATCACATGACCGGTAGCGGGTACGAAGCCGATCGGGATCTGGAACGGCAGATCGACGCGCACCCGACCCTTGGTCACCCGCAAGGTGGGGGCGCACAACCTCGCCTCCGACGGCACGGTCGGCGGCAAGACGACAGGCAGCACATGCCAGGCCCAGTCCCTGGCGGACGCGGGCGATTCGACCAGGGGAAGCCGCACCCGCAGCCGGGCGCCGCGGTGGCCGATGCGCTCCAGGGTGAGCAGTTGCCGGTCGGCCGCTGCCAGCACCACCTGCGCCGCAACATTCGGCGGCTCCTCCAACTCGGTCAGATCGGTCGGGAAGGTGTGATGCTCGTCGAGGTAGGCGCGGATCTGCCGGGTCCGGTTGCGGATGTCGGCCGCGCTCACCCCGTCCGGCAGCAGCGCACGCAGCGCCTGCCACTCGGCGCCCGTACGCGCACCCGTATTCTGCGGCCAGGTGGCCACGATCGCCGCCACCAGACGGCGCCGGTGCAGCGCCAGCCGCAACAGGCGGGCGGCCTGCTCCTGCGCGCACCGCAACACCCGATCGCAGACGTACACGCCCGGCTCCGGGCCCACACCCCAGCCCAGCCGCCGAACAGCCATCCAGCCCTTCGACGGCAACACCCGCCCGTCCAGCCCCACCCCGGACCCTAAAGCGTCCAGATCAGCCCTATTCCACCGGGCCACCACCAGACGGGCGGTCACATCGCGTGCCAGAGCGGTCAGCCAGGCCACCCGCCGCACCAGCAGCGCCTGCGCGACGACCTCACCGGTCGCCTCCACCACCGCCGTGTAAGCGGTGCAGGAGGCTGTCGCGGTGAGCCTACTCACCCACCGCCCCCATCATCGGGTCATGGGTGACCAGGCGGCATCGACGCGTGGACCGCACGGCCTGAAGCCCAACCTGCACCCTGCCCACCCCCTGCCACCACAATGTGTGACCGCAACGCTACCAAGAGTTGGCGTCTTTGGGTAGAACACGTGAGCGATACACGCCCGCCGAATAAGAGCAACGAGAAGATCATGGAGCTGACGCTCTCAGAGACGGCTCTGCTGGTCCGCTACCGAGCGGACGAGACGGCGAACGACACGGCCCGGATCAAGGAGATCTGCAATGAGAAGAAGCGGACCTGGGCGCAGTTCGCCCTCATCCCCGGCCTGGCTGTCGGCACCCTCGCGGCCATCGTCGGCGCGGCCATCGCCAGCCGCTTCCCCTGCTGGCGAGGGCCCTGGGCGGGAAGTACCGAGAGCTCCGATTGACGTGGCGGTGGAAACTAACTCGGCTCGGGCCATCCCCACTGCGGCACCTCTCGGAGCGGGTGGAGTTGGTCGTCGGTTTCGGCATGGGAGTTCTGCATCGCCACCTTCGACCCGAACTCCACATGCGACCGCAGAGCCTCCCGGAAAGGCGCGTCTTCCGGGAGTCCGGCCTGATCGGCGGCCGCCATGTACAGCTCGACGAACCGCTGCCGCTGCGCCTCACTGATCCCCAGCCCACGGTGCGCGTCGATCAGCCTGGAAAATCCACCCATTTCCCTGGAGAATGTGTCGGGGCCGCCGAAGGTCTCGGCCGTGAAAGCCGTCAGATGTGTCACGTGATGCGGAAGTCCTTCGCCGAACAATGGCTGGAGCAGCGGGTCGGACAAGACGCTTCCATAGAAGATGTCGATGAACCTGTGGAGCCCTTCTTGGCCGCCTGCGTGCTCAAAGAGAGTTTCCATGATTACATCATTACACGACCAGTCGCCCAAGCGCTAGGTAGCCTTCGAGGCCGCGGCGCGATCCCTCAGCAGGCCATCGGCGAGACGGAGTCCAGGCGATGGAAGCTCCGGTTGAAGTAGACGAGACTCGGGCCGCCCCTCCGGGTACGGACCTGCTCGATCTCCACGAACAGCACGCTGTGCGACCCCATCGGCTTGCAGTCCTTCACCACGCCGATGACGGCCACTAACGCGTCCTTGAGCACCGGCACGCGCTGGCCGCGATCCCAGACGTTCCAGGTGAAGCGTTCGGCCATGGAGACCTCCGTCGCTCCGGCGAAGTGCAGCGCCAAGTCCTGCTGGTCACCGCCCAGAACGTTGACGCAGACCCGGCCGTTGGCCCAGAACACGTCGTGCATGGCGCTGCTGCGGTTGAGGCAGACCAGGATGGTCGGCGGGTCGTCGGTCACCGAGCAGACCGCGCTGACCGTGATGCCGCAGCGGCCGTTCGGACCGTCGGTCGTCATGATGTTGACGGCCGCGGGCAGATGCGCCATCGCCTCCCGGAAGTCGGCCTGCGAGGGGGTCTGATCGGGTTCTCTGACGGTCACGGCTTTGCTCCTCTCCGCCTTCGTCTTCCGTCTTCCGTCTTCCGTCTTCCGTCTTCCGTCTTCGGGTGAGTCCACGCATGTGGTGGGTCAGCGCATGTACAGGCCCGCTGTCGGCACCCCATTCGGGTGAGTCAGCGCATGTACAGGCCGCCGTTGGCGTCCCAGCACGCGCCGGTGACCGTGTCCGCCCGCTCGGAGGCCAGCAGCGCCACCATGTCGGCGATGAACTCGGGGCGGCCGAGCCGCCCGACCGGGATCGTCGCCTCGATCCGCGCGAGCTTGTCCGGGGCGACGCTCTCGCGAACCACGGGCAGGTCGAGGATGCCCGGCGAGACGGCGTTCACCGTCACGCCGCGCGGGGCCAGCTCGCGGGCGAACACTTTGGTGAGCGTGGCCACGCCGCCCTTGGCCGCCGCGTAGTGCGCGCCCGTCGCGGTGCCGCCGTTCTGCCCGGCGAGCGAGGCGATGTTGACGATGCGTCCATGGCCACGCTCGGCGAAGTAGGCGCCGAGGACCTGGCAGCCGAAAAATGTCCCGTCGAGGTTGGCGGCGACCACCGAGGAGAAGCCGTCGGGCTCGATGTCCATGAGCGGCTCGACCTTGGAGAATCCGGCATTGTTGACCAGGACGTGGATCGCACCCCAGCGCTCGACGAGAGTGTCACGCGCCCGTACGAAGGCGTTCTTGTCGCGCACGTCCAGGCCGAGCCCGATCGCCGACCGCCCGTCCGGGCCGAGTTCGATCGCCGCCCCTCCGTCCGAGGCGAGCGAGGCCGCGATCTCGGCCGCCGCAAGCTGATCGAGGTCGGTCACCGCCACGCGGTATCCGTCGCCGTGCAGACGGGCCGCGATGCACGCGCCCAAGCCGCGCGCCGCTCCCGTCACCAGCGCCACACGAGGAGAGCTCACAACAACCGTCCCGATGTCGTCACACTGTCCTGGCCACCGCCGAAGCGGCCGATCGTCCCGGTCATCGCGCATCACCCTCAACAGCGTCGGCGGGGACGGGCAGGGGGCGGCCGATACGCGCCTCGATCTTCATGTACCGCCAGAGGCCGTGCTCGCCGACCTGCACGGTACGGAACAGGTTGCAGGCCGCGACCACCGTCGCCTGCGCGGGCACGTCGGCCAGAACGTAGGAGGTCCAGGGCCAGGACGCGGACGGACCGACCATGTGGCGATCGTCATCGAAGGTGCCGAGAACGGTCACGCCAGGCAGCTCCGACAATTGCCTCAGCATGCTGACGAAGCCATCCCAGACCGGGCCGGCCTGTCCGGTCGGCAGGTCGAAGAAGTTCTGGTTGACGCCGATGCAGAAGAGCACCCGCAGCCTTTCCGGGGTGGTGGGCTGGGCCATGAGGATTCCTTAGAGATAGCCGGGAAAGGGCGGTACACCCATGAGGACCGCACCGGCGCCGTCGTACATGCCTTCCTGGAGGAAGGCGTGCTGCGGGACCACCGAGGCGTCGCGCAGGTAGCGCTGCATCGGGCTGCCGTCGGCGATGGCCGGGATGCCGCTCAGTTGATAGGCCGTACGCACGACCTCGAAGGAGGTCTTGGCGAGGTGGGCGGAGGCCAGGCGTAGCAGGCTGGCCTGGTTCGCGGTCGCCGGGTCGCCGGCCAGAACAGTTTCGTACACCTCGTGGGTGATCTCGTAGAGGAAGGCGCGCGCGGATCGCAGGTCGGCCTCCGCCCTGCCGACCGAGATGCGGTAGGTGGCGCGATCAGCCGGCTTCGGCGCGCCTGTGTAGCCGCCGCGGCCGCCGTTGCGGATGACGTGGTCGAGGGCGGCGCGGGCGACGCCGAGGCCGACGACCGCGAGCACCTGGGAGGCGTACGGGACGGTCGGGTAGCGGTACAACGGCTCGTCCACGGTCGATTGGCCCCCGCGCACGAACGTCCACTCAGGGGGGACGACGACGCCGTCGACCTTGAGGTCGTGGCTGCCGGTGCCGCGCAATCCGATGACGTCCCAGTTGTCGACGATCTCCACCTGTCCGGGGCGCAGCAGGGCCGTCAGGGGACGGCCGGCCTGCTGCTCGCCCGCGATGATGCCCACGCCGAGGATGTCGGCGCCCATGCAGCCGCTGGCGAACTTCCAGCGGCCCGAGACCTGATACCCGCCCTCGACGATGGCGGCGGGCTGCACCGGGAACAGGCCGCCCGCGAAGACGACGTCCGGCCCGTCTGCGTACAGCTCGGCCTGCGTCTCCAGCGGCAGCGCGGCCAGGTAGACCAGCGCGGACCCGAAGCTGGCGACCCACCCCGCCGAGCCGTCGATCATCGAGATCCGCTCGATACGGGCCAGGAAGTCGGCCGGGGGCAGCGCGTCACCACCGAAGCGCCTGGGGGTGCTCGCCCGGTAGATTCCCGCGCGCTTGAACTCGGCGATGATGTCGCCAGGAACATGGCGTTTCTCGTCGAATTCCGCTCGCCGTTCGGCCACTTTAACCAGGACCTCGTCAAAGGCGATTTCTTTCGCCGAATGTGGACCGGCAGAGGCCGGGGAATCCAACGTCCGCGCCATGGTAATTTCTCCTCGCATTGTCGGCCGGCAGGTCTTCCGCAGTGATCTCACGCTATGCGCGCCGAGATCGGCCGACAATTGGGAATTGGTTGGACGCCCTAGGGGATTTCCTTAGTCCACGCGCGGGGCGTTCCATCCCGCGCCGCAGGGGAGGCTGCCGCCGGGCGGCACCTCGATCAACATATGACCCACATCACACTCAGGTCCTGTCAGGAACCGGGGCGCTGTCTCGCTCAAGAGGCACAAGCGAACCGACAGGAGCAACACATGAAGCACCGCATCGTCGTCCTCGGCGCCGGCTATGCCGGGGCCTACGCGGCCGGGAACCTGGCCCGCCGGCTGTCCCCTGCGGACACCGAGGTCACCGTGGTCAACGCTGAGCCGGACTTCGTCCAGCGGCTTCGGCTGCACCAGTTCGCGGCCGGGCACGAGATCGAGACCCGGAAGCTCACCGACGTCTTCGCGGGCACGGGGGTACGGCTGCGCCTGGCCCGTGTCACCGCCATCGACCCCGAGCGCCAGGTCGTCGCCGTGGCCGACGCCGACGGCGGCGGCGAGCTCGGCTACGACACGCTCGTCTACGCGCTCGGTAGCCGCGTCGCCGACAGCGGCGTCCCCGGCGTGGCCGAGCACGCCTTCAATGTCGCCGGCCGGCCCTCGGCGCTGCGCCTGCGCGAGCGCCTGGACACCCTGGGCAGGCGGGGCGAAGGCGGGAGTGTGCTGGTCGTCGGCGACGGGCTGACCGGTATCGAGACCGCCACCGAGATCGCCGAAGCCCGGCCCGGCCTGTCGGTAGCGCTGATCGCCCGCGCCGAGCTGGGCGCCCGGCTCTCCGCCGGAGCCCGCGACCACCTGCTCCAGGTCTGCGACCGGCTGGGCGTCACCGTCCTGGAGCACACCAGCGTAGAAGCCGTCGAAGCGACGCGGGTGGTGTGCGCCGACGGCACCGCCCTGGCATCCGACGCGACCGTGTGGACGGCCGGGTTCGCGGTCAACCCCATCGCCGCCGCCGGCGGGCTGGAGGTCACCGAGAACGGGCAGATCATCGTTGATCGCACCATGCGGTCGGTCTCGCACCCGAACGTCTACGCCGCCGGCGACAGCGCCTACGCCATCGGCGACAACGGCCGGCCGCTGCCGATGTCCTGCGCTTCGGCCGGATACACCGGCCGACAGGCCACGGACGCGATCGTGGGACGCCTGTCCGGCCGCAAGATTGCGCTCACCAAGCTGGTCTACCCGGGCAACCACATCAGCCTCGGGCGGCGGGACGCGATCCTGCAGACGGTTGACGACGAAGCGCGAGCAAAGCCGAAGTATGTGGGCGGCCGGAAGGCCGCGCGGGTCAAGGCGGGCATCCTCAAGATCTCGCTGTGGGGCATCTCGCACCCGACCTTCGGCCTGCCCAAGCGCAAGCTCCGCCTGGCCACCACGCCGGATGCGTCCGCCGAGAAGGCGTTCGCGTAGCCGCCTAGGGTGGTCCGCGTGGACAGCAGCGCCACTGATCGCTTCGACACCAGCCGGTTCGAGGCCAGCCGGAACCGGCTGGCCTCGCTGGCGTACCGGCTGCTGGGCTCCGCCGCCGACGCCGAAGACGCCGTGCAGGACGCGTTCCTGCACTGGCAGGCCGCCGACCGGCAGCGGATCAAGGTGCCGGAAGCGTGGCTGACCAAGGTCGTCACCAACCTGTGCCTCGATCGGCTCCGCTCGGCACAAACCCGCCGCGAACGCGCCGTCGGCGCCTGGCTGCCCGAACCGCTCTTCGACGGCGACCCGATGCTCGGCCCGGCCGACACTTTCGAGCAGCGCGAATCGGTCTCCCTGGCCGTACTGACTCTCATGGAGCGCCTGTCACCCTTCGAGCGGGCCGTCTACCTCCTGCGTGAAGTGTTCTCCTACAGCCACGCCGAGATCGCCGAGATCCTCGACATCACCGAGTCCGCAAGCCAGCAGCACCTCCACCGGGCCCGGCGCCGTATCACCGCCGCGCGCCGCCGTGGCGGCATCGAAGTCGACCAGGTATCCACCCGCAGGATCGTCGAGGAATTCCTCGCCGCCGCCTCCTCGGGCCGCACCGAACGGCTGGTGGCGCTGCTCACCGACGACGCGATCGCGATCTCCGACGGCGCCGGCCTGACCGCGAGGCTGCTGCGGTACGACACTCCGCAGCGCATCGCCGCCGTCGCACGGGCCGGCTTCAAACCCACACCCGCGAAACGCCGATTCGCCGGCGGCACGCCGGCCATCCACTACGCGCTCGTCAACGGCGCCCCCGCCATCCTCGTCGTGGTCGGCGACCAGGTCGTCGGCACCGTGACGTTCGACATCACCAACGGCAAGATCGCAACCGTGCGCGGCATCGCCGCCCCCACCCGCCTCGCCCGCCTCACCGAAGCCTGGCGGCGGCACGAACCGGACACGCCGCTCATCACCCAGTGGTGACCCGACGCCGACCGCTGCCAGGCGCAGCGCCCTCTGCCGGCATGGACGCGTAGTCCACCCGGATTGTGCTTACTCCTGCAGGATGGACAGGGCTCGGGACGGGCACAGGATGACGGCTTCGCGCGCCTGTACCGCGGTTTTGTCGTCGGGGTGGTCGGTCAGCAGGGCCACGATGCCATCGTCGTCTTGGTCGAATACGGCCGGCTCGGCCAGGACGCACTGGCCGGAGCCGACGCAGCGGCCGGTGTCCGCTTTGATCCGCATCATTGTCATCCTCACCAGGTGACCGGGAGCTCGTGAACGCCGTAGATGACGGCGTCCCTCTTGAACGGCAGGTCCTCGACCCCTGCGGCGAACCGCAGGGTGGGGATGCGGCGGAACAGCGTGTCGAAGACGATCTGCAGTTCCATCCGGGCCAGGTTCTGGCCAAGGCACTGGTGCGGGCCGAACCCGAAGGCGACGTGGTGGCGAGCCCCGCGCTCGACGTCCAGTTCGGCCGGATTCTCGAACACCGCCGGATCCCAGTTGGCCGACAGGCCCGAGACGATGACGCCCTCGCCGGCCTTGATGCTCACCCCGCCGATCTCCACGTCTTCGGTGGCCAGCCGGGAGGTGACCCCGTCGGCGATGGTGAAGTAGCGCAGCAGTTCCTCCACGGCCATGGGCGTCTTGTCCGGGTCGTTCGTGATCAGAGCCAGTTGCTCCGGGTGGGTGAGCAGCCCGACCACGCCGAGCGAGATCATGTTCGCCGTGGTCTCGTGTCCGGCGGTCAGCAGCAGGAAGGCCAGGCTCACCAGGCCCGCATGGTCGGCCGTGCCCTCCTGGCGTTGCCGGGCGATCTGCCGGCCGAACAGATCGTCGCCGGGCTCGGACTCCTTGCGGGTGACCAGGTCGTCGATGTAGGCGCGCAGTTCGGCGAAGGCTCGCCGGCGGTCTTCCACCGAGCCCCGGCGCACCAACGCGGTGGTGCGGCTTTGGAAGAAGTCGTGGTCGGCATAGGGGACGCCGAGCAGTTCGCAGATCACCAGCGAGGGCACCGGCAGGGACAGCGCCTGCACCAGGTCGACCGGGTGCTGGTCGGCGGCGAGCATGTCGTCGATGAAGTGGTCGACGATGTCCTGGATCCGCAGGCGTAGCGCGGCCAGGCGCTTCACGGTGAACTCGCCGATCACCGAGCGGCGGGCCGCGGAGTGTTCCGCGCCGTCCATGCCGAGCATCAACGGCGGCTGGCTGCGCAACTGCTGCAGGGTCGCCGCGTCGAGGGTGAAGAGCGGCCAGCCGTCCTTGCGCTTGTCGGAGGAGAAGCGGGGGTCGGCGAGGATGGCACGGGCCTCCTCATGCTTGGACACCCACCACGCCTCGCCGCCGCTGGTCATGCGGATCTTGCTGACCGGCGCCTGCTCGCGCAGTTGCTCGTAGGCGGCGGGCGGGGCGAACGGGCAGCCACGCTCGACCGGCAACTCCAGGCCGGCGAGTTCGCCGGCAACGCTGTTCGTCATGAGAGACCTCCCACAGGCTGTGATTTGTTCTGCGCTCCTCGGCCATGTCCAGCTCGAGGAGCCAGAGGCGGACATGCGCCTCCTTGCGGCGCTTACTGTGCTCCAGGCACAAGACGCCGGCCCTCACCGCTGTGTGACACCCATTGGTCGGTGGCGTAGGTCACATGGCCGCGGGGCTTCCGCTCGACGTGACCGACAAGGCCGCCGCCTTCGAGAGCGTGAAGCGAGCCAGGGAGCACTTCGGCCGGCTGGACGTCAGCGGTGCAGCGGCGGCACTTCGTCGAGCAGGGGCAACCGAAGGGCGAACACCGCGCCCTGGGGTGTGTTCTCAACCGCGTGGACGGTGCCGCCGTGACGTGTGACGATGCGGCGGCTGAGGGCGAGGCCGATGCCGTTGCCGTTGCGCTTCGAGGTGAACGCGCCGTCGAAGATCCGGCCATGCGGGAAGGCCGTCAACCCCTGTCCCCGGTCGCGCACCTCGATCTCGCCGAACGCGTCGTCGCGGCGGGTCGCGATCGTCACGACGCGCCGCTCCGCGGGCCAGCGGGCCATTTCGTCGATCGCGTTGAAGGCGAGGTTCATCACGACCTGCCCGATGAGGACTTTCTCGCAGCGCACGACAAGAGGTTCCACCGTCGCCTCCCATTCCAGTGCGACCGCGTTCTGCTGGGCCCGCACGTCGATGAGATGAGCGCAGTCGGCGACGATCTCGTTCAGGTCGGCGAGTTGTTCCGATTGTTCGAGGCCGACGACGTACCGGCGCAGGCTGGCCATAATCTGCGCCGCCCGGTCGATCTGCGCGGTCGCGTTGTCCAGCCCCCAGTCCAGCGACGCGGGGTCCACACCGTCGCCGGCGAGTCGGCCGCGCACGCCCGCCACGAAGTTGTGCGCGGCGGCGATCGGCTGGCTGACCTCGTGGGCGATGGCCATCGCCATGTCGCCCATGGCGTTGAAGCGGGCGAGGTGGTTGAGATGTTGCGCGTCCCGGCGGTGCTCCTCCTCCGCGCGTACCTGGTCGGTGATGTCGTGGAAGAGCAGAAGGCACCCTCGCAGGTCGCCCTCGATGTCGATGTACTGGCATCGGACCGAGAGCCAGCGTTCCTCGCCGGTCGTCGCGCGCAACCGGTAACGGCCGTCTCTCGGCGCCCCGCCCCGCGGTGTCGTGGCCAGCACCTCGCGCAGCCTCGTGGCCGACTCGCGGTCGCAGAACCGGGTGAAATCGTCCCCGGCGAGCCGCCCGGCGTCGACCCGCAGCAGGGAACCCGCCGATTCGCTGGCGAACAGCACCCGCGCGTCGGCGTCGAGCACCACGATGCCTTCGTCCAGATTGCGGAGGAACGTCTGCAGCCGCCCCTCCGTGCGCGACAGATCCATCCGCGTGGCCTTCTCCTCCGCGATGTCGCGGAACTGCACCATCACCACAGGGCCGGACGCGAGGTCCACGCGGATGGCGACGGCCTCGGTGAGAATGTCCTCGCCCGCCTTGGACCGATAGCTCCACTCGATGGTGGCGGTGCCGTGGTCGGCGGCCCGCTGCAACCACGCGACGCCGATCTCGCGGGCGTACTGGCGGGCGTTGGAGCTCATGTCGGGCGCCTTCAAGGGCTTCAGCTCGTCGAGGGTGAAGCCGAGGACGTCGCAGGCGGCCGGGTTGGCCCAGATGATCTCCTTGGTCGCCGCGTCATGTACGAGGACGCAGTAGCGCAGCGCCTGAAAGAGCCGGCCCAGATCGGCCAGCGTAAGGTCGGCCATGCGGCTTCCTCCGGGCTCAGATCGCATTTCTCCGGCTCAGCTCGTATTTCTCCGGCTCAGCTCGCGGACAGGCGCAGGCCGTATCGCAGCACGTCCGCGACCAGGGCGCCCAGGGTCTCCGCCGCGGTCTTCTCGCGAATGTGCGCCCGATGCACATCCACCGTCTTCACGCTGATGCCCAGGCGCCCGGCGATGCTCTTGCTGGGCACCCCCTCCACGACCAGCCGCAGAATCTCCAGCTCGCGCGGGGTGAGCACGGCGAGCCGAGCCTCCAGCGCGCGCTGCCCGGCGCGCTCGGCGTGCAGCTCCCGCGCCTTGTGCAGGGCGTTCTGTACCACCTCCAGCATGTGCTGGGGGTCGTACGGCTTCTCCAGAAAGTCAACGGCACCCTGCTGCATGGCCCGTACGGACATACGGACATCACCGTGGGCCGACACGAACACAATCGGCAGCAACGAACCCATCCGATTGAGGATCTCCTGCACCTGGAAACCACCCGTATGTGGCATGCGAACGTCCAGGACGAGGCAGGCGGGCCGTTCCGGATCAATCGCCGACAGGAAGGACGCGGCCTCGGTGAAGCACTCGGCGTTGATGTGCACCGACCCCAGCAACCAGGCCAGCGAGGAGCACAACTGCTCGTCGTCGTCGAGGATGTAGACCACTTCGCCGGGCTCGTTCCGTCGCGTGCTCACACTCACGTCATCGGCTCCCACATCGCCGGGGGCGGTCCACTACTCGCCAGCCACCAGCAGCGTAATGGGACATATGTCGTGGACCACCGGACCGTCCCGCTCAGTGGAACGCGGCAGCATCAGGAGGATGTCGTACGGCGACAACTGAGGCCCGGGGCACGTCGAGCGTGGGGTCGCGCTCGAAGAGCCTCGCACCATGCTTCCCCTGGATGGGACCATGGCCTTCTCCGCTACCGCCAGGAGCGCCATGCCGGTCCAAAGTACGTCCGTCGCCCTTCGCACCCTCGACGGCCTGCGTCTCGCCGCAACGCTGGTAACGCCAGGCGAATCAGCCGAGTCCGCGGTCGTCCTGGTCCACGGAGGCGGAGTGACCCGCGAGGAGGGCGGGTTCTTCACCCGGTTGGCGGCCGGACTGGGAGAGGCGGGCCTGGCCTCGTTGCGCTTCGACCTGCGCGGACATGGGGAAAGTGAGGGCCGCCAGGAGGAGCTGACTCTCGCGACGATTCTCAACGACATCCGGGTGGCGCTTGCTCACGCACGCGAGGTGACCGGAGCGACCCGGCTCAGCCTGCTCGGTGCGAGCTTCGGCGGCGGAATCTGCGGCTACTACGTCGCCCATAGGCCCGATGAGGTAAGTCGGCTGGTGCTGCTCAACCCCCAGTTCGACTACAAGAAGCGCACCATCGACAGCCGGCCCTATTGGCATGACGACCACTTGGATGAGACCGTTGCCCGGCAACTCACCGAACAGGGATACATCGCCTTCACCCCAAGCCTGAAGCACGGCCGCCCGCTCCTCAACGAGGTCTTCTGGCTGCAACCGCATACGATCCTCGGTGCGATCAAGGCGGCGACGCTCATCGTGCACGGCACCAAGGACACCCTGGTGCCGATCGAGTCCTCACGCGTGGCCTTGGGGCAGTTCACCGCCACCTGCGCCTTGGTGGAAATCGAGGGATCGCAGCACGGCTTCGCCGTCCACGACGACCCCCAGTACCTCAACCCCCAGAGCCGAATCTGGCAGGCGTCGGTCATCGAGACCGTCGCCAGTTGGCTGCGGGCCGGCGATTAGGCGGTGCGCCCCTCGATCAAGGCATCCCGCAACATCCGCACCTGCGGCCGGGAACTCCAGCGCTCCAAGATCCGCATAGTGTCCACCAGGACGGTGGTCGTACGCCCGGAGCGGGTGGCCTGGGCGACCCGCGCGGCTTCAGCCCCGAGGATGGCCGCCTCATCCGGCTCCCCGATCATGGCCAGGGCGGCTGCGCGTCGCGCCCGGAAGTAGCCGGCATCGCGCGCGGAGAGAGCGTCACTGGCGATGATGCCATCGAGTATCTCGGCCGCCAGAGCGGGCTTGCCCGCCTCGGTGTAACACGCGGTGCTGCGCAGCAGCAGGGTCTCTTGGCTGAAGACACCGCCGAGCGCGTCGGCCTCGTCGCCCGTCGAGCGGGCGAGCAACTGCCGGGCGTCGTCCAACTTCTGTTCGACCATGCGCAGCGGTTCACCAAGCATCGCCAGGCCCAACGCCTCTTGCAGCGTGGTCTCGGCGCGAACCTTGAGTGGTAGCCGGGTGGTTGTCCGTTGCGCCGCCTCGGCCAGAGTGAGCACCCGCAGCGCATCCCGTCGGTCATAAGCCAGCTGAGATTTCCGAAGCAGCACATATGCCTGCATGGAGCTGTCGTCGGCCTCCTGCGCCCACTCGATCGCCCGGTCGTACCAGTACGTCGCCGTACGCAGGTCGAGGAGGTCGCGGTACAGCCAGCCGACAAATTCCGCACCATCGGCGCCCACGGCCAGCAACGACCGTCGGACATCGTGCCGCACCCCATGGACAGCGTGCTGCACGGCGCCGAGGATGCCCAATACCTGCGGCAGCACAGCAGCGGGACCAAGCCTGCCATCGTTGGCTTTGCTCTCATCGAGCTGCTGGCGCAGGAGCTCTACGACGGCCCCATCGCGGCGGGCGTCGACCAGGAGAGTCTCGGCCGACGGCAACTCCTCCACGCTCACGGCCGCCCAGGAAGCGATGCTCGGGCCGGCGAATCCCGTCAATGCCAAGGCTGACCGCATGGCCGACTTCTCCGGCAGCTGAAACCACAGACGATCAGGCGGCATACCTAGCAGCCGTGCCCAAGCGATCAGACGCGCAAGGTCCTGGACCGGCGCCCCGGACTCGACGCGGCTGAGCTGGGCCTGACTGAGACTTAGCCATTCAGCAACTCGTTCCTGGGAGAGCGGCTTTCCATGCCAGGGATGGTGACGGTACGACCGGATTATCTGCCCGATGTGCCGAGTAGCGAAGGCCTGCTGCAAGGTGCCGTCTGACCAGAAGCCCGACGGGACGGTCGGCGGCTGCGTTCGGGGCTCATCTCGTCGACGCTGGCAGGGGCCGCAATGGACGCCCCCGTTGTCGCTGGCCAGACGGGTCCCACAGGCCGGACAGGATCGGGGATCCTGGCGTGTCGTCATACTCGTTCCCTTGCGTTGCGCCTGGCCTGAAACCTGCCCAATCTCCCACAAGTCATCTTTATGATGGCAATTCCAGAAAGAATCTGAAATATACATCCCGAAAGAGACCTCGAACAGGTTCTATGCCCGAGTATAAACGCCCGCATTGCGATTCTTAATCGACCATGCAGGGAATGCATAAGCGCTTTATGCGGGAAGTTGCATAGCCCCTTCGAGCGAGTTCACGGCAAGGTCACTTGGCGGGGATAACCCCGCCCCTGACGCACGAGCACGCAGAACGGCCCTCTCACGTCCCGCGCGCCGGGCTGACCCTACGAGCCGCACGACTGGCAGCGCGAAGTAATAAAGGGGAGCGGCCGCCAATCGTGCTAGAGCAGCAGCGAGGCAATATGGCCAAGACCGCCGACGACCAGTTCGTCAACTGCATCCCACTTCCTGCCATGGCTTCATCCGTGCCTACAGCTCGTATGCACACCCGGGCCTTGATGGCCAAATGGCACCTGACCCATGTGGTCGATGACGCCGAGCTGATAGTCAGCGAAATCGTGACGAACGCGATCAGGGCCACCAACATCATCCCGTCGCAGGCGCGCTACACGGAGTTGTACGACCGCATGGAGGTCGTCTGCTTGTACCTCTATCTGCTCACCCCTGAACTGGTAATCGAAGTCTGGGATCCCAAACGGGAGCCGCCGCGACGTCATGACGCAACCCTCGACGATGAAGGCGGCCGCGGCCTCTTCCTGGTGGAATCGCTATCTCAACGATGGGGCATCCGATGGCCCCCAACCGGCGGGAAAATCGTGTGGGCCGGTCTCGCGCTTGGCGCCACCTGAGAGAGAGCCCGGAACGGGCGGGCCGAGCCCCCGCCCTGAGCGAAGTGTCTTCATGGTCAAGCCCTGTGCGCCGGCTCGCGCTCGGGATCCGGGCCGTGGTCCGAGTCGTGGAGCGACGTGTCCGTTGTGATTGCCTTCGCTCTGTGGCGCTTGCGGATCACGAAGACCGCGACGAGTACGAGCAGTACGCCGACGATGATGAGACCCAGGCCGCTGGCGTCCTTCAGCCCTGCGGCGACTCCGATGCCGATCAGCAAAGGCATCGCTGCTGAGCAGGCCGCGCCTGCCACCATCGGGGGCAGGAGTGTGCGGTACGGCATGTGCGCCGCGCCGGCGACGGCGGGCACCATGCTTTGCACGAGCCCGATCGGTACGAGCCGGCCGACGAACACGGCCCAGGGACCGTGCTTGCGGAGCAGGGCCGTGGCCTTGTCCCAGCCCTTGGCGCCGCGCTTCTTGACGACGGCGCCCTGGAGCGCCACTTCGGCGCCAAACTCCCGCTGATCCTGGGCATCGTCATGGCCGCGGCCTCCTTCGCCCTGCTCGCCGCCGCACACCACCTGGCACATCCTGAGCGCGGTCACCCTGATGGGCATCGGACTCGGCCTGGCCTCCGCTGCCATGACCAACGCCATCCTCGCCACCGTCCCGCCGTCTCAGACCAGTGTGGCGACCAGCCTCAACACCCTCGCCCGGACGATCGGCGGCAGCATCGGCACCGCCGTACTCGCGGCGACCCTCTCAGCGACCACCACCGCCCAGCACTTGCCTGCTGAGGCCGGGTTCATCGCCGGCTTTTGGATCTGTGCCGGCGTGCTCGTGGTCGCTGTCCTGGCCGCTCTCCTGATCCCCACCGGCCGACGCCATCGGGCCGGTCAGCTCGTCGGCGAATGATCAGGTGGTGCGGTTCTGCGGGTGGGCTGCCCGCGAGTACGGGCCATCGTGATCGCTCTGCTCGACGCTGGCGTGTTCTTCAGCCCGGCCATGTCTCAGGTCGGCAGGTCAACGGGGGACTGCGCCTGCAGACATGAGAAAACCCGGCCCACAAGGAGCCGGATGGTATGTGCCTTCAGCATAGCAGGCGCGGCTGTTTCAAGATCATGATTTATGGCCGAGAATCGCGAAGGGCCTGCGCATGTTCCGGCAGGCCCAACGGGTAGCTTCGGTGATGTCGGCGCGTCCGGCCAGGCCCAATGCGCCGATGGTCAACTTGCGCAGAGAGGCCATGACGCGGAGCCTGGAGCGGGTGCGGACACAGGAGGGGCGTGCGGCCCTCGAACAGGTAATCTGGCAAAGAGCCAGAATATCCTGGCTTTTTGCCAGTAAGCCTTCGCCAGCACTTGGCCTCCTGCTCACCTCGTACACCGTCGACTCACCGCGTAGCGGCAGCGGGCCGGGGACGGAGCGGCAAGTTTGGCTTCGCATGTACGTCCGCCGGTCCCGCCTACTGATCCCGCCAGGCTGCGGCGCACACCTCTATCCAAGTCGCCAGATCGGGCACCTTATCCATGGTGAGCAGCGAGTACGGCGGGGACCCGGCCAGTGGCGTGACATGTGTGAACGCGTGGTCGGGCGCAAAGAGGACAAGCCGACCATTGCTGCGATGCGCCACCGTCAGGTTCCCGTTGGCCTCCACAGCGACGGCGTAGTACTCATCAGGGTCGATGGGAACCTCAAGGCCGGCGTCCTCCCAAAGCCACGTGTAGGCGGCGAACACATCAGCGATTCGAACGCGTGCCGCATCAAGCGTCAGCACCTGGTTCTGGTTGTTCCACCAGGTGTCAGGCTCCCCAAAACGTTCGATGATCCCACCGCAGACCCTCCAGAAGCTCTTGTGAACCCGAGGGACGAAGTCACCCTCCGCGTCAAAGGGCGTATGGCAGAACCATCCCCGCCGATCATTCGGCGATCCCCACGCCAGCAGCTCATAGTCCGTGCCATCAACGGAGACGGGTGTGAGAGCAGCCGAGCCGAACAGCGCAGACAGTTCGGGCAGGCCGTCAATCGATCCGCGAGTCCACCGCCGTGCCTCACCCACCACAACGCTCTCTCCGGGCTGGACGAACCACGTAACCTCGTCCATAAACGTCTCCCAATCGCTCATGGCTCCGATCATGGCACGCCCCAGGGGCGTCGATCTGCCTCTGACCTGGACCGATGGGCTGTTCAACACTCACTGGGCGGGGCCGCTGCTTGCGACACGCCCCACCTCCCGACATCCCGCGACGATCGTCGCGGACATATGGACTATAAATAACCGCAGGTCAGTGCAGGGATACGAGCTCCCGCGATCGGTAAGCGACGCAACACGCTGCGACCGCGTCAGGCGCTGGCATGGCCATCCCGGCCGTCCACTTCACCGGTTCGACAGTACAAGCCGGCAAGCGCAGCGAGGAGGAGCCGGCCTCGCGCCTGCCAGCCGGTCTGGTGGCCCTGCCCAATGCACCAACTGTCTCTGACCGCCCCACTGCAGCGGCCGACACGTCTGCCGGTCGCGCCATGCGGGCGGCAGCGGTGCCGGTAGCGGTGGAGTTCGAGCGCACGGTGCCGCCAAGCGGCATCCTGGGCGCCTGCGGACGGCCAGATCTGGCTCGGCCGGGCAGCAGGTGACGATCTGGGCCAGCACCACCACCATGCACGTCTTTGTCGGCGATGAGCGGCTCAATACGCATCGGGTGACGCTCACCAGGGCCGAGTTGGGCCGGCTGATGACAGACGGCGGGCGGTCGGGGCGGCCGTCTCCGGCCGATGCCAAACCGTCAAACATCAACGGAAGGTTGACACAAGATCAGACGGCCACCGAGCGTTCGTCTCTATCCAGCCCCGAGAGACACCTTCGTGCGGGTGGTCCAGCGATAGAGCCACTCGGGATCAAGAACCCGGTTCTGCACGATCAGCGCGACCTGCTCGACGTTCACACTGACCGGCTCGGCTCCGACCGCGCTCAGGGCGTCGATGTACGGCCTGCCCGGCCCTGCTGTGTTGATGTAGGTCAGGCTGACGTGCGGGTGAAAGCCCTTGGCTTGCTCAGCTGCCGTGGGCGCATTCCCCAGCACCTCGGCGATGCCGCTCCTGATCTCGCCCCACATCCCATGCAGCGGCCCTGCGGGGGTCGGAGTCAGCACAACTCCCTCGTCCAGCAAGGTCGGCCGGTGGAAGACCAGCTCAACGGGAGCCAGCCCGCCCAGACGGACCCCTACGGCCTCGGTGATCTGGTCAAGCTGCTCCTCGGGCACCTCGTCAACGAACCCGACCGCTTGCACGGTGAGATGTAGCCATCGCGCGGGTACTGGGTTGTGCTCCTCGATCCTTGCGAGGGCCGCCTGGTAGCGCTCGGCGAGCTGATGCAGTTGTGGCGCGTGCTCGAAGGTCAGGTGCCAGGTGTAGACCAGGCGCCCCGGGCGCCACCCTTCCCGAGGCCACCAGTGCGAGCGCACCTCGTCGGTGTCATGCATGCTCATTGAACCGCCTCAGATCTGTGAGGGAACGTCGGGAGCTTGCTCGTCCTGCTCGATGTTGTACTCGTCGATGATCGTGACGCGGTCGGCGGCCAGATGGGTTCCGACACCACCAGGATGGTCTTGTCCACGGCACCCGTGCATGACCTGGCTGCCCTGCGGCAGGCCGAGCGTGGCGGCCTTCTCGAGGTGACGCTGCGGGCGATCCACTGGTCTCGGGCGGGGTGGTGTTCCCTTTTCCGCGAGATCACTATCAGACCGCCTGGAGAAGGTGCGTCTGCTCCATGATCTACCTGCCGCTCTATCCGAGCGGATCGATGGCGCGGTTGGCTGGTTGCAGTCTGCCGGATGAAGCACAACAGAATCCCCGTGATCGTCTACGGCAGTCCGGCTGTCCTAACTCGGTTGGACGAACCGCACTCACCTCAACAGCTAACCACCGTTACCCCTTCGGCGGATGCCGGAAATGATCGATGTCCGGCCGACAAGATCTTCAGGTGGCCCGATAAGTCAACGGGAAACGTGTGGGCGAAGCCCACGCCCAAATCAAGCGCCCGGAGCGAAGCGGAGGCCCTTCAGGGGTCGCGGCTTCGGCGCGACTGGAAACAACGCCTGAGCCCTCAGGCGCGAAGCGCTCCCAAAGGCGAAGCCCTTTGTAGCCAGGGTGGGCGGCAACTCGCCAACCACCGAATCGGGTAACGGGCGGGCCCAGAAAAGAGCGTCCGGAGCGAAGCAAGGCCCTTTAGGGGTCGCGGCTACGGCGCGAACGCCTGAAGCCCTTGAGCGCGAAGCGCCCCGATGAAGTCCTTTGGGGAGAGTGGAGCTATGGGGATTCGAACCCCAGACCTCCTCCATGCCATGGAGGCGCGCTACCAACTGCGCCATAGCCCCTTGAACCGTCCCCAAGTGTATCCGACTCCCAGCCTCAGGCAGCCGCCCCAAGCAGCTGGGCCGCCTCCCGAAGAAGCGGCCCAGCCGGAAAATGCCTGGTCAACGGCTACCCCACCGAGCGGGCCTTGTCGATGAGTCCTGCCAGCTCAGTCACCATCGGGTCCTCCGCCGCCTCCGCCAGGCGCTTGGCCTGCTCCCCCAGTGTCGGCAGGGTCAGCCCGAACGCCTCCCGGTCCCGCATGTACACCGCGAAAGCCGCCGCCACCACGTCCACCTGCAGCCGCACCGGCGCCTTCTCCCATACCGACTCCGTCAGCGCCCCCACGTCCACCGACTTGCTCGTCTCGGCGGGGTTCCTGGTGTCGGGGTTCTGCCAGCGTACGGTCGCCTGGGCCAGTTGCCCCGTCGCGCCTGACTTGAGGCGTACCGCGTAGAGAGCCGTGACCGAGTGGCCTGGGCCGATCTCGCCGCCGTCCCGGTTGTCGTCGCGGAACTCCTCGGTGGACAGCGCGCGGTTCTCGTACCCGATGAGCTGGTAGCCCTCCACCACCGAGGGGTTGAAGACCACCTGCGCCTTGGCGTCGCGCGCCCGCAGCTCGATCGTGGCCGGGAGCTGCGAGGCGAAGACCTTGTCCGCGTCCTCCTGCGTGCTGACGTAGACGGCGGCGCCGTCGCCGTTGTCCGCCAGCTGTTCCATCAGCTGGTCGCCGTAGTCGCGGCCGACGCCGACGGTCAGCAGGGTGACCTGCCGGCCCGCGTACTCCTTGACCCGGTCCAGGATGGAACGCCACTCGGTGCTGCCCTGGTTGGCCAGGCCGTCGGAGAGCAGGATGACCCGGTTGGTGGCCGCGGGGCGGAATGCCTTGGCCGCCTGCTCATAGCCGGTGACCAGCCCGGCCTCCAGGTTGGTGCTGCCGGCCACGGCCAGCTGGTCGACCGCCGCGTGCAGCTCGGTACGAGCGGCCAGCGGCGTCATCGAGGCCAGCACCGTGGCCTCGTCGCTGAAGGAGACGATCGACACCTGGTCGCCCGGCGCGAGCTGGTCGATCAGCGTGTGCAGGGACTGCTTCACCAGGTCGAGGCGGCCGGGCTCGGCCATCGACCCCGACACGTCGATCACGAAGGTGAGGTTGGCGGGGCGCCGCGCCGCCGCGTCGGAGGCGCGCGTCTGCAGGCCGACGCGCAGGACGGCCTGGTTGCGTGAGGGCATCATGGCGCCGTCGACGTGCACGGTGAACCCGTCGTCCCGCGGCTGCGCGTAGTCCTGCCGGAACGCGTTGACGAACTCCTCCGGCCGGATCTGTCCCGGTTCGGGCCAGCGTCCTTCCTGGAGGGTACGGCGGGCATAGGTGTACGAAGCGGTGTCCACGTCCAAGGCGAACGTCGAGATCTGCTCCGCCGACGTGTCCTTCTGCTGCTCGGGTGCGGACGCGCTCGCCCGAGCCTCGGGCTTGGCATCCGCGGGAAGTTCGGGCCTGGACGAAGCCGACGGCGCGGCCCTGGACGAAGCGGGCGCCCGAAGGCCGGAGTCTCCCTTGTTCCCCCCGGGACCGCCGCCGCAAGCGGCCAGTGCCAGGAGTCCAGCAATTCCGACGCTGATCGCCAAAGGACGAAATTTCATCGCAACCACCTCCGGCCGTATGACGGCTCCCGGAAATGGCCTGGCCGGGCCGGTGACGCAAGCGAGCGCAAACCGCGATCAACACGTGATCCGGTCAGCCGACCAGCGCCGCCTCCTCCACCCGGATGCGAATCGTCAGCAACACCCCGTTCACCAGCGTGAACGCCAGCGCGGTGAGCCAGGCGGTGTGGACGAGCGGCAGGGCCACCCCCTCCGTGACCACGGCCACGTAGTTCGGATGACGCAGCCACCTGTACGGCCCGGCGCCGACCAGCGGCATCCCTGGCACCACGACGACGCGGGTGTTCCACTGCCTGCCCAGGGTGGCGATGCACGACCAGCGCAGCCCCTGGGCCAGCAGGACGATCGCGAGCATCGGCCAGCCGAGCGCCGGGATGAAGGGCCGGTCGAGCAGCCACACCTCGGCCGGGCAGGCCAGCAGGAGTCCGGTATGGGCCAGGACGATCCAGGGATAGTGCCGCCGGCCGTACTCGATGCCGCCCTTCGACCTGGCCCAGGCCAGATTGCGGCGGGCCACGGCCAGCTCGGCCAGCCGCTCGACGACGACCAGCCCGATCAGCAGCGTGTACGGACTCACCAGCCCGATCAGGCTCGTGTAAGGAGTCAAAGAGGTCACCAGTGCAGCAGGAGCAGCTCGGCCGAGAAACCGGGCCCGAGGGCGAGCAGCACGGCCGGCTGGCCCGGGCGGCCGCGCGTCTCCTGCAGGACGTGCAGTACCGAGACCGACGACATGTTCCCGTGCTCACGCAGTGACCGCCACGTGACCTCCAGAGCCGCCGGATCCAGGCCCAGCCGCTCCACGATCTTGTCGATCACCTTCGGGCCGCCGGGGTGGCAGATCCAGGTGCCGACCTGTTCGGGGGTGAGTCCGTTATCGGCGAGGAAGCCCTTGATGTCGCCCGCGAGCACCTTCTCCACGAAGGTGGTGAGTTCGGCGTCCAGCACGAGGTGAAAGCCCCGCTCGCTCACCTGCCAGCCCATGAGGTGCTCCGTGCCCGAGTACAGCCTGCTGCGCGTGGCCACCACCTCCGGCCCCTGGCCGCGTCCCACCGCGACCACGGCCGCCGCGCCGTCGCCGAACAGGCCGCTGGCGACCAGGTTCGCGATGGAGGTGTCGTCGCGCTGAGTGGTCAGCGAGCACATCTCGACGCAGACCAGCGCCGCCACCTGTTCGGGCCAGCCGCGCAGGTAGTCGTTCAGGCGCGACAGGCCCGAGGCTCCCGCCGCGCAGCCCAGCCCGAACACCGGCACCCGCTTGACGTCCGGCCGCAGCCCCACGCGCTGGATCAGCCGCGCGTCCAGGGACGGCGTGGCGAGGCCGGTGGTCGAGCAGAACACCAGGTGATCCACCCGCCTCGGCGATACGCCCGCCTTGTCCAGCGCACCACGGAGTGCCCGTTCGCTCAGGTCGAGCGCGATCTCAAGGTAGATGTCGTTGGCGCGGCCGAACGAGTCCAGCTTGGCGTAGTCGTCCAGGGGGAGGGCCAGGTTCCGGCTCTGGACGCCGGTGGCTGCGTGGAAGCGTTCGAGCTGGTCGAGGTCGGCTTCGGTCAGCCGGGAGAATGCCTCGGTGATCTCCGCCTGCGCGTAGCGGTAATCGGGCAAAACAGTCTGTACCCCCGAAATATGCATGTATCTCTTCTGCCGCGGAGAGGGGTCGGCTAACCTGCGGCCGCACGCATGCCCGTACGCGCCGGGCTTCTGAGCCGTTCGAGCCGGAGTACGCCGGCCGAAAGCCACGGACTTCAGCAAGCCAGCCAGAAGCCACAGCCCTCAGCAGGCGAGCCGCCACAGAGACGTCACCTCGGCGGCCCGCGCCGCCCTCAGCGGGTCGGTGTCGTCGGACGCGCGCCGGTGACGCGGCCGAGTGTCGAGCCGCCCCATGACCCGCACGCCCGCGCCGTCGAACGCCGCCATCAGGTCGGCACGGGGCCGCAGGCCAAGATGCTCGGCCAGGTCCGACAGCACCAGCCACCCTTCGCCGCCCGGCTCCAGATGCTCGGCCAGGCCGTCGAGGAAGCCCTGGAGCATGCCCCCACCGGGGTCGTACACCGCCCGGTCGAGCGGCGACGATGGCTCGGCGGGCAGCCAGGGCGGGTTGCACACGACGAGCGACGCGCGCCCCGGCGGGAACAGGTCGGCCGCCACCACCTCGACCCGATCGGCCAGCCCCAGCCGGGCCATGTTGTCGCGGGCGCAGACCACCGCGCGCCGGTCGAGATCGGTGGCCACGACCCGCTCGACGCCCCGCCTGGCCAGCACCGCGGCCAGAACTCCGGTGCCCGTGCCGAGGTCGAAGGCCAGCCGCTTGCCGGGCAGCGGCGCCTGGGCCACCAGATCAATGTATTCACCACGGATCGGGGAGAACACCCCGTAATGCGGATGGATCCGGGCACCCAGCGCCGGGACCTCGACGCCCTTCTTGCGCCATTCGTGCGCGCCGATCAGCCCGAGCAGCTCGCGCAACGACCCCACGTACGGACCCTCCGCCGGCCCGTAGACCTCCTCGCACGCCTGCCGTACGTCGGGAGCGCGGGTGAGCGGAATGACGTGGCCTTCGTCGTACGGGATGAGCAGCAGGCCGAGCGTCCGCGCCCGCCGGCCCTGGGCCTGGCGGTAGCGGTCGAACGTGGCGCCGGGCTCGGCCGGCTCGCACCGGCGGCCCATCGCCTGGAGCAACTGCCGGGCGTTCTGGAAGTCGCCGCGCCACAGCAGGGCGGTGCCCTCGCGAGCCAGGCGGTAGGCGGTGTCGGCCTTCATCCGGTCGTCGGCGATCACCACCCGAGCCGGTGGCGGCGCCTCCAGTGCGGACCGCCACACTGCCGAACACTCTTCGCCCGCCTCAGTCCATGTGATCATCAGGCTCAGACCGTTTCACGGACGACCGTCCCGTGGCCAACCCTTTTAGCAGCAGCCCGGCCACGAGAGCGCGCAGCCCCTCACCGTAGGTGTCGCGCGCGGTGAGCTCCTCCCACCGCCCGCCCACCGCCGCGAGGCGCGGCAACGCCTCGGCGTCGAGCGCGGCGAACACCTGCCGCCGGTACGTCGGCCCGCCCTCCTCCCGCCTGCGCAGCGCCGCCGCCCGCGCGGTGATCTCCCCCGCCGTGTAGTGCCAGATGATCCGGTACGCGGCCACGGCCCGCTCCAGCGACAGCCCGGCGCGTACGGCCGCGTCGATGATCATCTCCGGATACCACAAGGCGTTGACCGAGAGCAGGTCGTCCGCCCTGAGGACGTCCACGATCCACGGGACGCCCACCAGCGCGTCGTGCATGGCGATGGCCGCCGCGGCCATCCGCTCGTCCGGCTCGTCCGGGAGCTCGGGCCGGGGCATCCCCGCCGCGTAGTCGTCGAGCAGCAGCAGGAGGAGTTCCTCCTTGTCGTGCACGTGGTGGTAGAGGGCCATGGGCGTGGTGCCGACCTCACGGGCCAGCCTGCGCATCGTCAGGCTCTCCGTCCCTTCGGCCTCGATGAGCCGGTGGGCGGCGGACACGATGTCCGCCCGGGAGATCTTGGGCGGCCGTCCAGTACGTGCGGGCATCCTGTCATGCTACTTTCTATACGCGTATAAAAACTCTCCAGGAGGTGGTGTGACATGAGCGAAGAACGACTCATCGCCATGGGTGACGAGCTGGTGAAGCTACACGACGGCTTCCGGCGAGAGCTCGCGGCGCTGCGGCGGGCACCCGGCTCGCGGCCCGAGCTGCGGGAGCACTGCCTGACGTTCTGCGACGCGCTGCACGCCCATCACACCGGCGAGGACGGCGTCCTGTTCCCGCACCTGGCGGGCGCGCATCCCGAGCTGGTGGAGGTGCTGGCCCGGCTGCGCGCCGAGCACGAGGTGGTGGCGCGGCTGCTCGCGCGGATCCGCGAGCTCCCCGACGAGGGCGACGTCGGTGCCGAGCTCGATCAGCTGTCCCGCGAACTCGAGGCGCACCTCGACTACGAGGAGGAGCAGTTGGTACCGCTGCTCAACGCGATGACCGACTTCCCCGAAGGGCTCTGACCGACGCCGGGCCGGTTACGGGCGGGTCGTGTGCCGGGGGCCAGGGTCGAGGACGGCGTAGGCGTCGTGGACCCACTCCGTGAGCACCGGCCGCGTCCGCGCCGGATCGATGATGTCCTCGACCAGGAACGCCTCCGCCGTCCTGAACGGTGACCTGACCGCCTCCAGCCGCTCGGCGATCTCCGCCTTCACCGTCTCTGCCTCCGGTCCCGCCTCGGCGAGCAGGCGTTTGAAGGCCACCTCCAGCCCGCCCTCGATCGGCAGCGAGCCCCAGTCACCCGACGGCCAGGCGACCCGCAGGCCGTACCTGTCGTGGGGCCGGTGCGCGGCGCCCGCGACGCCGAAGACGCGGCGGACCAGCACGGACGCCCACGGGATGGTCGACTGGTAGACGGCGGCCAGCGCGCGGGCGCCGTGCCTGATGGTGCCGGCCCGCTCGGCGGCGCTGCCGATCACGAAGCCGGGCTGGTCCACGAGGTGGACGACCGGCAGGTGGAACGTCTCGGCCAGGTCCACGAACCTGGCCGTCTTGTCCGCGCCCTGCGCCGTCATGCCGCCGCCGTAGACGCGCGGGTCGTCGCCCGCCACGACCACCCGCCGCCCGGCGACCACGGCCCTGCCGATGATCACGTTCGACGGGGTGACGCTCTCCAGCCCGTCCTCCCCGTACACGGCCTGGCCGGTGAGCGCGCCGACCTCGCGCCAGCTGTCAGTGAGGGCGGCGAGGCGCTCGCGGATCGTCAGCCGCCCGGTCGCGTGCTGGCGGGCGACCCGCTCCTCGCCTCCCATGCGCTCGGCCAGCCGCTCGCGGCGCTCCAGTTCGGCGAGTTCGGGGTCCCACACGGCGTTCGTCCCTCCACCGGCTGATCGGTAACGATCCTTGAACCATAGGACGATTGTCATAGCGAGGTCAGGATGGATGGCACCTCCCGTCGCGCCCGGTTGTCGGGAGCATCGGTGACATGCGACGAATCCTGCCGGCCTTCGGGCTCGCGCTCCTGTCTCCGCTCGTGGCCGAGTTCCTGCTCGGCGACTTCCCGCTCACCTCGCTGCACTTCCTGGTCCTGCTCGCCCCCACGTACGGCGGCGCCGCGCTGCTGATCCGCGAGGTGGCGCGCAGGGCGGGGATCGGCTGGCCGGGCATCGTGCTCATGTCCCTCGCCTACGGCGTGTTCGAGGAGGGGATCATGACGATGTCGCTGTTCAACCCCGACTACGCCGGTCAGCGGCTGCTCGATCCCGGGTTCGTGCCGGCCTTGGGGATCGGGGTGCCGTGGACGCTGTTCGTGCTGGCGCTGCACACCGTGTGGAGCATGAGCGTGCCCATCGCGCTGACCGAGGAGCTGACCGGCGCGCGGCGCACCACGCCGTGGCTCGGCAAGATCGGGCTGACCGTCACCGCTGTACTGGCCGTGCTGGGCGCGGCCCTGACGACGGTGTTCAGCTACATGAACGGGCACTTCCTGGCCTCCGTGCCGCAGCTGGTGTCGATCGTGGTGATCGTGGTGGCCCTCGTCGCGCTGGCCTTCCGCCTACCGCGCCGCGTCAGCGCCGACCAACTGCCCCACCGGGCCGACGCCGACCAGCCGCCCCGCCAGACCGGCACCGACCGGGCGGCCGAGGCGCCCGCGCCCTGGCTGGTCCTCGTGGTGACGCTGGTGGCGGGCATGCTGTTCGAGGCGCCGAACGTCCTGCTCGGCGACCAGGTCGGCCTGGGGATCGCGCTGCTGGCCGGGGTCGAGGTGGGGATGACCGCTCTGGCCCTGTTCTGGTCGGCCCGGCGCGGATGGGACGGCAGGCACCGGATGGCGCTGGCCGGCGGCGCCCTGCTGACCTACGTGTGGCACGCCTTCTTCTCCGGCCCGGTCGTTCCGGCGACGCCCCTGATCAACCTGGTCAGCCACCTCGTGTTCGGCCTCGGTGCGCTGGTCCTGCTCGCGTTCGCCGCCCGCCGCGTCGCCGCAAATGCCGACGTTCCTCAGAGCCGGTAGTCGAAGACGTACGAGTGCGAGCCGTCAGGAGCGATGAGGATGTCCATCTCCCCTCTGAGGCCGCTCAGCCCGCCGGTGCCGGAGTCCGGGACGACCGAGACGCGCAGTGACTGCTCGCCCCGGTCGCCCACCGCGAAGTGCTGCAGGACGAAGCTGCCCGACCGGCCTGCCAACGTGCCCACGACCCGCTCCATCGCCACGTACGCACGGGAGTCCGCCACCGGCGTCAACGCCATGATCATGCTGACCGTACTGGTGCCGGTCAGGTCGCCGTGGAAGGTCTTGCCCAGCGTGACGTGGGCGAGCGACACGCCGTCACCCTCCTCGTACGGAGGCTGGGGTGTCCAGTCGGCGGTGTCGAAGGTTCCCTTGGCTGTCATGCTTCCCATGGTGCGGGTCATACCTGTCAGATCCGGTCAGGTACCCAGCAGCGTCCCAACGAAGTCGTTGCGGAACTTCCCCGCCGGGTCGTAGCGCCCCACCAGGTCCCGGAAGCGCTCCGGGCACGACGGCCAGCGGGTGAACAGTTTGCCCCAGTGCGGCCGGGGATCGAACGGCGCCAGCCGCTCCTCCACCAGCTCGATCACCGGAAGCACCGCCTCGGTGTCCTTGACCCAGGTGAAGTGCACACCCACGGTGTCGCGGCCGAGATACGGGCTGAGCCACAGGTCGTCGGCGGCGATCGTACGCACCTCGGAGATCTGCAGCACCGGCCGGAGGCGGTCGCCGATGGCCCGCAGCTCGCGCAGCGCCTCGGCCGCGCGCCCCCTGGGCAGCAGGAACTCCGACTGCAGCTCGTCGCCCGCGCTGCTCGGCGGCGAGTCGGCCCGGAAGTGCGGCAGCCGCTCGTGCCACGCCCCCGGCACGCCGAGCTGCTCGGTGCAGCTGCCGGCCGGCATGCCCGGCACCGGGTGGCGGGGCCCGTCGGCCGCGCGGGTGCCGTGCCACTCGCCCGGGGGCAGTTCGGTGCGGCGCTTGAGCCACACAGTGGTCGCCAGCCAGTTGGTGAACAGGCTGACGCTGTAGCCGGCCGACATGACGGCCTCGAAGTCGAAGTCGTCGGGCAGGCCCTCTTGGACGTACTGGCGCAGCTCGAAGGCGGGCACGAGGTCGAGCGTGACCGAGGTGACGACGCCGAGCGCGCCGAGCGCCACGACCGCGCCGGGGAAGTCGGCCTCGCCCCGCGCGAGGGTGATCAGGGAGCCGTCGGCGGTGACGAGGTCCAGCGCCGAAACGGCCGCCGACAGGCTCTGGTTGCCGCCGCCGGAGCCGTGCGTGCCGGTCGCGACCGAACCCGCCACCGAGATGTGCGGCAGCGAGGCCAGGTTGCCGAGCGCGAACCCGCTCGCGTGCAGCACGGGCGCGAGCTCCGCGTACGTCACCCGCCCGCCGACCCGCACGCGCGCCGCGGCGCTGTCGATCTCGATCTCGTACGGCAGGCGGTCCAGAGCGACCAGGTCACCCGTCGAGTCGGCGACGTCGTTGAAGGAGTGGCCACTGCCTAACGCCCGGATGGAGGTGGTGCCGGCGACAAGGCTCTGGAGCTCGTCGAGGGAGGAGGGATGATGCACGTTTTTCATCTGAAAGGCGATGTTTCCCGCCCAATTCTTCAACGTCACTGCCCTACAGTTCCATAGCTCTTGTCAGCGCCGCGAGGGGGCGCTAGTTTCGGGTGCCGCCGACGAAAGCGCCGACGACAAAGGCGCTCTGGGCGCCGCCGAGGAGAATTCCGTGCTCTACCTGTCCGAGGCCCTCGGTCTGGCCACGCTCGTGCTCTGGCTGTACTGCCTCTTCGACGCGATCACCACGCCGGAAGAGGCGTGCCGCAACCTGCCGAAGATCCTCTGGGTGCTCATCGTCCTGCTGTTCCCGCTGGTCGGCTCCATCATCTGGCTGGTGGCCGGGCGGCCGCAGACACTCCCGGCTGCGCGGCCGACCGGATACCCCGAGTACGACCGGCCGGGGCGCGCGACCGCGAGCAACCCCGACGACGATGAGGAGTTCCTGCGCCGCCTCCGCGAGCGGGCAGAGGAACAACGCAGGAACGCCCCGAAGCCACCTGACGACACCCCCAAGGGCGACTAGAAGCCCTGCGCCAGCCGGTAGTACGCCTGGTTCCAGCGCAGCTCCTTGGCGAACCCCCGAGCCGTCGTGTCCGCGTCGATGACCAGCAGTTCGACCCCGAGCATGTCGGCCAGGTCGGTCAGCTCCTCGGTGCCCACGGCCGTCGAGAGCACGGTGTGGTGCGGCGCGCCCGCGGTCAGCCACGCCTCGGCGGAGGTACGCAGGTTCGGCCGGGGCCGCCAGACCGCGCGCGCCACCGGCAGGTTGGGCAGCGGGTGCGGCGGCGCGACGATGTCGATCTCGTTGGCCACCAGCCGGAACCGGTCCCCCATGTCGGCGAGCCCGATGACCACGCCGGGACCCGGCTCGGCGTCGAACACCAGCCGCACCGGGTCCTCCCGGCCGCCGATGCCCAGCGGGTGGATCTCGCACGACGGGGTGCCCGTGGCGATCGACGGGCAGACCTCCAGCATGTGCGCGCCGAGGATGAGCTCCTCGCCCGGCGTCATGTTGTAGGTGTAGTCCTCCATGAACGAGGTGCCACCCGGCGCCATGGCCTTGAGCGTGCGCAGCAGCACCGAGGTCTTCCAGTCGCCCTCGCCGCCGAAGCCGTACCCGTCGGCCATCAGCCGCTGCACGGCCAGGCCGGGGAGCTGGCGCAGCCCGCCGAGGTCCTCGAAGTTCGTGGTGAACGCGCGGAAGCCGCCCGCCTCCAGGAAGCCGCGCAGGCCCAGCTCGATCCTGGCGGCGTAGCGCAGCGACTCGTTCCGCTCGCCCAGCAGCTCCGGCGCCACCCGGTAGAGCTCGGCGTACTCCTTGACCAGCGCCGTCACGTCCGCCTCGGAGGCGGCGTCCACGGCCTCGACCAGCTCGTTGACGCCGTAGGTGTTGACCGAGACGCCGAAGCGGAGCTGCGCCTCGACCTTGTCGCCCTCGGTGACGGCGACGTCGCGCATGTTGTCGCCGAACCTGGCGAGCTTGAGCGTACGCACCTCCGCCAGGCCAGCCGCCGCCCGCGACCAGGCGAGCACCCGGTCGGCCACGAACGGGTCGCTGACGTGCCCGGCCACGGTCTTGCGCGGCACGCCCAGCCGGGTCTGGATGTGGCCGAACTCGCGGTCGCCGTGCGCGGCCTGGTTGAGGTTCATGAAGTCCATGTCGATGGAGCTCCACGGCAGCTCAACGTTGGCCTGCGTGTGCAGGTGCAGCAGCGGCTTGCGCAGCGTGTCCAGCCCGGCGATCCACATCTTGGCCGGGGAGAAGGTGTGCATCCAGGCGATCACGCCGGCGCACGAGTCGTCCGCGTTGGCCTCCAGCATCACCCGCCTGATCGCGGCCGCGTCGGTGAGCACGGGCTTCCACTCGACGGGCACCGGGAGCGCCGCGGCGATCCGCTGCGACTGCTCGGCGACCTGGCGCAGCGTGTCCTCGCCGTACAGTCCCTGGCTGCCGGTCAGAAACCAGATGTTCAACGCGGGCTCCTCTGTTGTCCGTAGACGTTCTGATAGCGGTCGTACAGGCGGTCGATGTCGTCCTGGGCGATGGCCAGCGGCTCGCCGAGCTGCTTGGCCACGTGCACGGTACGGGCGACGTCCTCGCACATCACGGCGGCCTTGACCGCGGCTTTGGGGCTCGGGCCGATGCTGAAGACGCCGTGGTTCTGCATCAGCACGGCCCGCGAGCGGTGCCCCTTGAGCGTCTTCACGATGCCCTGGCCGATGGAGTCGTCGCCGATCAGCGCGAACGGCCCGACCGGGATCTCGCCGCCGAACTCGTCGGCCATGGCGGTCAGCACGCACGGGATGGCCTCGCCGCGCGCCGCCCAGGCGGAGGCGTACGTGGAGTGTGTGTGCACCACCCCGTTCACCTCGGGCATGTTGCGATAGACGTAGGCGTGCGCGGCGGTGTCGCTGCTCGGCGCGTGCTCACCGGCCACCAGGTTGCCGTCGAGGTCGCAGACGACCATGTTCGCCGGCTTCAGCTCGTCGTAGGTGACGCCGGACGGCTTGATGACGAACAGGTCCTCGCCGGGGACCCGGCCGGAGACGTTCCCGGCGGTCCAGACGACGAGGTTGTTGCGCACCAGCTCGGCGTGCAGGTCACAGACCGTCTTCCGCATGGCCTCGGTCATGAGCGGGCCTCGTTCCTGATCGCGCGTAGCGTGTGCAGCATTCGTCCATCCCCGAAGTAGTCGTGCAGTGTGCGGTATTCGGCGTAGAGCCGGTCGTAGGCGTCGGCCCGGTCCGCGTCGGGCACGTAGGCGTTCTCCTGGCGCGCGCCCATCACGGCCGCGGCCTGCTGGATGTCGTCGTACGCGCCCGCCGCTACGGCCGCGTGGATCGCCGAGCCGAGCGCGGGTCCCTGCTCGGAGTCGATGATCGACAGCGGGCGGCGCAGCACGTCGGCGTAGACCTGCATGAGGAAGCGGTTCTTCAGCAGGCCGCCGGCCACCACGAACTCCGCCACCGGCACGCCCGACGCCTCGAACGTCTCGACGATCACCCGGGCGCCGAACGCGGTCGCCTCGATGAGCGCGCGGTAGACGTCCTCGGGCTTGGTGGCCAGGGTCTGGCCGACGACCACGCCGGACAGGTCGTGGTCGACCAGCACGGAGCGGTTGCCGTTGTGCCAGTCGAGCGCGACCAGTCCGTGCTGCCCGACCCGCTGCCCGGCGGCCAGCTCGGTCAGGTAGTCGTGCACCGACTGTCCCCGGTCGGCCGCGAGCCGCGCGTACGAGGCGGGCACGGCGTTGTCGACGAACCAGGCGAAGATGTCACCCACGCCCGACTGTCCCGCCTCGTATCCCCACAGCCCCGGCACGATCCCGTCGCGGACCACCCCGCACATGCCGGGCACCTCGGCCAGCTGGTCGGAGGGCATCACGTGGCAGGTGGAGGTGCCCATGATGGCGACCATCTGGCCGGGCCGGACCGCGTCGGCCGCGGCGGAGGTGACGTGCGCGTCGACGTTGCCGACGGCGATGGCGATGCCCTCGGGCAGCTTGGTCCACTCGGCGGCCTGCGCGGTCAGCCGACCGGCGAGCCCGCCCAGCGGAGACAGCTCATGTCCCAACTTGCCGGCAAACCCGGAGAAGCCGGGGTTGAGGGCGGCGAGGAAGTCCTCGGACGGATAGCCCCCATCCTGATATATCCCTTTGTATCCGGCGGTGCAGACGTTGCGGGTCTCGACCCCGGTGAGCTGCCAGATGATCCAGTCGGCCGCCTCGATCCACCGCTCGGCCCGCCCATAGGTCTCCGGGTCCTCTTCGAGCACCTGCAGGCCCTTGGCGAACTCCCACTCCGAGGAGATCTTGCCGCCATAGCGCGGCAGCCAGCTCTCCCCGCGCCGCGCGGCCAGCTCGTTGATCCGGTCGGCGTGCGCCTGCGCCGCGTGGTGCTTCCACAACTTGGGCCAGGCGTGCGGCCGCTCGGGCGTCTGGAAGCAGAGCGGCGTGCCGTCGCCGGTGGTCGGCAGCACCGTGCACGCCGTGAAGTCGGTGCCGAGCCCGACGACCTGCGCCGGGTCGATCCCGGCCGCGGCCACGGCCTCGGGCACGGCGGTACGCAGCACGTCCAGCCAGTCCTGCGGGGACTGCAGCGCCCAGTCGGGTCCCAGCCGGACCTCGGAGCCGGGCAGCCGGTCCTCGATGACGCGGTGGGCGTACTCGTGCACGGCGGTGCCGACCTCGGCGCCGTCGCCGACCCGCACCACCACGGCGCGGCCGGACAGCGTGCCGAAGTCGACGCCGATCACGTATGTGTTGTTGTTAGCGTTCACACAATCTCCCTTGATCCGGTACGGCGGAGGCCGTGCCGGAGGTCAGGTCCGGCGCGCCGAGAATAGACGCTGGAGCAGGATGAAGACGAAGAGCAGAAGTCCGATGAATATCTTGGTCCACCACGAGCTGAGCGTGCCCTCGAAGCTGATGACCGTCTGGATCAGGCCCAGCACGAGCACGCCCAGCACCGTGCCGAGCAGGAACCCGGAGCCGCCGGTCAGCAGCGTGCCGCCGATGACGACGGCCGCGATCGCGTCGAGCTCCATGCCGACGGCGTGCAGCCCGTACCCCGAGAGCATGTAGAACGACAGCAGCACCCCGCCGAGCGCCGAGCAGAACCCGCTGACCGTGTAGACCGTGATCTTCGTCCGGGCCACGGGCAGGCCCATCAGCAGCGCGGACTGCTCGCTGCCCCCGGTGGCGTAGACGGCGCGGCCCAGGCGCGTGTAATGCAGCACGTACGCCGCCACGAGCACCACCACCGCGGCGATGATCACGCTCGGCGAGATCCACAGACCGGCGAACAGGTCGATCCTGGTCTGCGCGAACGCCGTGAACGTCGGGTCCTCGATGGGGATCGAGTCGGTGCCGATCGTGTAGCACAGCCCTCTGGCCAGGAACATCCCGGCCAGCGTGACGATGAACGGCTGGATGTCGAAGGCGTGGATGATGTACCCCATCACCAGCCCCAGCCCGGCGCCGATGACCAGCACCAGCGGGATCACCAGGTACGGCGGCCACCCGGGCCCCTTCATCAGGCTCGCCGAGATCATCGTGGACAGCGCGACCACCGAGCCGACCGACAGGTCGATCCCCCCGGTCAGGATCACGAACGTCATGCCGACGGCCACAACCAGCAGGAAGGCGTTGTCGATGAAGACGTTGAGTATCACCTGCCCGCTGGCGAACCCCTCGTAGCGGATGCCGCCCGCGACGAACATCGCCACGAACAGGCCGGCGGTCACCAGGACGGGCACGTACTTGGCCGGGATCGTCCTGAGGCCGTTGAGCGTCACGGTCGTCATGCCGTCACCTGGACCTTCTCCTCGGCCGCCGGGCTGGGCGGCACGGCTCGGCGGCGACGGCCGAACACCTTCTCGCGGAACGACTTCGACTGGATGAGGCAGACCGCGGTAACCACGAGCGCCTTGAACAGCAGCGTGGTCTCCGGCGGCACCCCGATGGAGTAGATGGTCGTGGTCAGCGTCTGGATGATCAGCGCGCCGAGCACGGTGCCGCCGAGCGAGAAGCGCCCGCCCGACAGCGAGGTGCCGCCGATGACCACGGCCAGGATGGCGTCGAGCTCGACCCACAGGCCGGCGTTGTTGCCGTCGGCGCTGGAGACGTTCGAGCTGATCATCAGCCCGGCGACGCCGGCGCAGAGCGCGGCGAAGGCGTAGACCATGATGATGATGCCGCGCGCGCGGATCCCGGCGAGCCTGCTGGCCTCGGCGTTCCCGCCGACCGACTCGATCAGCATGCCCAGGGCCAGTCTGCGGGTGAGGAAGACGGTGATCGCCAGGACCACCACGACCAGCAGGATGCCGAAGGGCACGGTCAGCCAGTAGCCGCCGCCGATGACCTTGTACGAGGGGCTGTTGACGGTGATGATCTGCCCGCCGGTGATCAGCTGGGCCAGGCCGCGCCCGGCCACCATGAGGATCAGCGTGGCGATGATCGGCTGAATGCCGACGACCGCGACGAGCAGGCCGTTCCACGCCCCGAGCAGCACCGACAGGCCGAGCGCCAGCGCCACGGCGGTGAACACGCCGGCGTCGTCGCTGATCTGCAGGCAGGCCAGCGCCCCCGCGATCGCCACCACCGAGCCGACCGACAGGTCGATGCCGCCGGTCGCGATGACCAGCGTCATCCCGAGGGAGACCAGGATGAGCGGGGCGCCGAACCGCAGGATGTCGATCAGGCTGCCGTAGAGGTGGCCGTCGCGCATCTGGATCGAGAAGAAGTTCGCGGTGAAGAACAGGTTGACGAGGAGCAGCAGGGCCAGGATGACGACCGGCCAGAGCAGGCGTCTCATTCCGCTCGCCCCCCGCCCGTGCCGCCACTTGCGATGGTCTCCATGAGCACGTCCGTGGTGAGGTCGTCGTCGTTGGGCAGCTCGGCGACCAGCCTGCGGTCGCGCAGGACGCCGACCTTGTGGCTGAGCCGCAGCACCTCCTCCAGCTCGGCGGAGATGAACAGCACCGCCATGCCGCCGTCGGACAGCTGGGCGACCAGGCGCTGGATCTCGGCCTTCGCGCCGATGTCGATGCCGCGGGTGGGCTCGTCGAGGATGAGCAGCCTGGGCTCCAGGATCAGCCACCTGGCCAGCAGGACCTTCTGCTGGTTGCCGCCACTGAGGTCGCGTACGAGGTGCTCCGGGTTGGCCGGGCTGATCTTCAGCGCGGCGATGTACTTGCCGACCAGCTCGTCCTGCTGCTCACGCGGGACCGGTCTGGTCCAGCCCCTGGTGGCCTGCAGGGCCAGGATGATGTTCTCCCTGACCGTGAGGTCGGGGATCAGCCCGTCCGACTTGCGGTTCTCCGAGCAGAACGCGATCCGGTGGTTCATCGCGACGCGCGGCGCGCGCAACGAGACCGGCGTGCCGTCGATGCTCACCTCGCCGGCGCTCGCGTGGTCGGCGCCGAACAGCAGCCGCGCGACCTCCGTACGGCCCGAGCCCAGCAGCCCGGCCAGCCCCACGACCTCGCCCTCGTGGACGGTCAGCGTGAACGGCTCGATGGCCCCGGCCCTGCCCAGCCCGCGCGCCTCCAGCAGCGGCCGGTCGAACACCTTGGCCTCACCGTGCAGCTTCTCCAGGGCGGCGAGCTCCTGGCCGATCATCTTGGCGACCAGCTCGACCTGGCTGAGCTCCGCGGTGAGGTATTCGCCCACCAGCCGCCCGTTGCGCAGGATCGTCATCCGGTCGGAGATCTCGTAGACCTGGTCGAGGAAGTGGGAGACGAACAGGATCGCGATGCCCTCCTCCTTGAGGGTGCGCATCACGCGGAAGAGCTGCTCGACCTCGCTCGCGTCGAGGCTGGAGGTCGGCTCGTCGAGGATCAGCACCCGGGCCTCGATGTCGATGGCGCGCGCGATGGCCACCATCTGCTGGATGGCCGGCGAGTAGGTCGACAGGGGCGCCGAGACGTCGAGATCGAGCTCCAGCCGGGCCAGCAGCTCCGCGGCCCTGGCCCGCATCCGCGGCCAGTCGATCCGGCCCCAGCGCCGGGGCTCGCGGCCGACGAAGATGTTCTCGGCGACCGAGAGGTTCGCGCAGAGGTTGACTTCCTGGTAGACCGTGCTGATGCCGGCCCCTTGAGCCTCCAGCGGGCTGCCGAACGCGACGGGCTCGCCGAGCAGCTCGATGGTGCCGGCGTCGATGGAGTGGACGCCGGTCAGCACCTTGATCAGGGTGGACTTGCCCGCGCCGTTCTCGCCCATGAGCGCGTGCACCTCGCCCGGCAGCAGTCGCAGGTCCACGCCGTCGAGAGCCTTCACGCCGGGGAACTGTTTGCCGATTCCGCTCATCAGCAGGATCGGCGCGGGTACGGCCATCGGCGTCCCTCTCCTCCTCTTGCTCTTGATCGTGTAGCTGTTGATCACGTAGCTCTTGATGACGTAAGTGGGCCGGCCGCGAGGGCCGGCCCGGTCGGCGGTCAGTACTGGCGGTTGGGCAGAGCGGCCTTGGCCTGCTCCTGGTTGAACGCCGTCTCCTGCGTGATCACGCGGGTCGGCACGGTCTCGTTCTTGACGACCTTCTTGGCCAGGTCCATCAGCTGCGGGCCAAGCAGCGGGGAGCACTCGACGATGTAGTTGATCTTTCCGTCGGAGAGCGCCTGCATGCCGTCCTTGACGGCGTCGACCGTGATGATCTTGATGTCCTTGCCGGGCACCTTGCCCGCGCCCTCGATGGCCTCGATCGCACCCAGCCCCATGTCGTCATTGTGCGCGTAAAGCACGTCGATGTCCGGAGTGGACTTCAGGAAGGCCTCCATGACTTCCTTGCCCTTGGCCCGGGTGAAGTCGCCGGTCTGCGAGGCGACGATCTGGAACTTGGGCTCGGCCTTGATGATCTCCTGGAAGCCCGCCTTGCGGTCGTTGGCCGGAGCCGAGCCCGTGGTGCCCTGCAGCTCCACGATCTTGACCGGGTCGCTGGTGCTCTTGTACTCGTCCACCAGCCACTTGCCGGCCTTGCGGCCCTCCTCGACGAAGTCCGAGCCGAGGAAGGTCTTGTAGAGCGAGGTGTCCTTGGAGTCCACGGCCCGGTCGGTGAGGATCACCGGGATCTTCGCGTCCTTGGCCTCCTTGAGCACGGTGTCCCAGCCCGACTCCACCACCGGCGAGAAGGCGATGACGTCCACCTTCTGCTGGATGTAGGAGCGGATCGCCTTGATCTGGTTCTCCTGCTTCTGCTGGGCGTCCGAGAACTTCAGGGTGATCCCGGCTGACTTGGCCGAGTCCTGCACCGACTTGGTGTTCGCGGTGCGCCAGCCGCTCTCCGCGCCGACCTGCGAGAAGCCCATGGTGATCGCGCCACCGCCGCCACCGCTACCGCCGCTCGCGCCGCATCCGGCCACCGCCATGGCGGTGAACCCGGCGAGCATCAATACCGAGATCCTCTTCAACACGTGGGGTCCCTTCTGATGTGAGCGCTAACACCACAGCAAGGGTGCGTGCGCGTTTCCTTCTGTGTACGGCCTACCGCCGGGCCGTACTGGCCCGGGAGACGAGCGAGGGCGGGACCACGAGGCGTTCGCACTCGTGGGAGCCTTGGCCCTCGATCTGCCGAAGGAGCACCTCGATGCTGTGCCTGCCCACCGCGCCGAAGTCCTGCCTGATGGTGGTGAGCGGCGGCGAGAAGAACTCCGATTCGGGGATGTCGTCGAAACCGACGACGCTCACCTGGTCGGGCACTCTCACCCCCTGCTCGGTGAACGCCCGCAGCACGCCCAGCGCCATCTGATCGTTGGCGACGAACACCGCTGTGACGTCCTTCATGCTCGCCAGGCTGCGCCCCGCCTCATATCCCGAGCGCGGGCTCCAGTCTCCGGCGAGCGGCTCAGGGGCCGAACGGCCCGCCTGCTCCAGCGCGGCCCGCCACCCGGCCACGCGTCCCTCGGCCTCCAGCCAGTCGGAGGGGCCGCGGATGTGCCAGACCGTCTCGTGTCCCAGGGAGAGCAGGTGCTCGGTGGCCATCCTGCCGCCGCGCACCTGGTCGACGCAGACGACCGACACGTCACCGGCCTCGCCGCCCTCGACGGCGACCGTGGGCACCCCGAACGGGAGCTCGCCCAGCGCCTGGGCGGCCGACCGTTGCGGCGCGACCACGACGATGCCGTCGACGCCCTGGTCGGCCAGGTAGTCGAGGGCGTCACTGACGCCGATCTTGTCGATGGACTTGAGACTCACGATGCTGACGAAGTAGCCGGCCCCCCGGGCCGCCTGCTCGATGCCATAGACCGTGCTGGCCGGGCCGTACAGCGTGGTGTCGAAGCTGACGACGCCGAGCGTCCTGGAGTGCTTGGTGACCAGAGCGCGGGCGACGAGGTTGCGGCGGTAGCCGAGCTTATCGATCGCCTCCATCACCCGCGCGCGGGTCTCGCTGCGCACGTTGGGATGCTCGTTGAGCACGCGTGAGACCGTCTGGTGCGATACCCCGGCCTCTTTGGCCACATCGGCCATGACCGGCGGTCGACGCCCTTGGGTCGCTCCCACTGCCGTGCTCCCTTCCTGGCTTGGCATGACTGTGAACGTTAACAACAGGTCTCGTCAAGAGGTCGCCCGATTACGGTCGCGTCACACGAGCTCTGCCTTGAGCGCTCCTCATCTTTGGCGCCCAGCCTGGAGAGGAAGTTCACTCAGAATGTTAACGCTAACATATCAGGAGGGCCAGGCCCTCCGCGCGCGGTTACGCCGACGACGCCGTGGAGTCGCGGATCACCAACTGGCAGGGCATGCGATGGACGCCCGGCGTGGCCCGCCCGTCGATGGCCGCGAACAGGTGCTGGGCGGCCGTCCTGCCGAGGAGTTCGAGGTTCATGTCCACGGTCGTCAGGGCCGGGCGCGTCTCGGTCGACAGCACCTCCCAGTTGTCGTAGCCGATCACCGCGATGTCGTCGGGCACTCGCCGCCCCCGCTCGCGGATCGCCTCCACGAACCCGGCCGCGACCTGGTCGCTGCCGCAGAACACCGCGTCGATCTCCGGCTGGGCCATCAGCAGCATCTCCGCCGCGTGCCGCCCCCACCGCTGCGACCACGCGCCCCAGAGCGTCTCGCCCGCCTGCTCCAGCCCCGCCTCGGACAGCGCCAGCTGCACACCCGCCACACGGTCGCGGGCCGCCTTGTAGTGATCGGGCCCGGTGACGTGCGCGATCCGGCGCCGGCCCAGCGCGATCAGATGGTTGACGGCCATCACCGCGCCGCCCACGTCGTCCGGCACGAACGACACGTCCTCCGGATCGTCCGACGGCCCGTAGGCGTAGACCACCGGCACTCCGAGGTCGCGGCTGACGGACGGCCGCAGGTTGGTGCTCTCGCCCACCACGATCAGCCCGTCGACGCGGCGCGACAGCAGCGCGCGCAGGTGGTGCTGCTCCCTGATGGCGTCGCCGCGGGCGTCGCAGAGCAGCACCGCCATCTCCCCCGCGCCGAACGCGTCCTCCGCCCCGAGCAGCACCGGGATGCCGAACCGGCCCGCGCTGTCGGAGGTGAGCAGCCCGACAGTCCGCGTCTGCCCGGACAGCAGCCCCCTGGCCAGGGCGTTCGGCTGGAAGGAGAGCTCCTCCGCCGCGGCGAGCACGCGCTGACGGGTCGAGGCCCGCACGTCCTGCCGCCCGTTGAGCGCCTTGGAGGCCGTGGCGATCGACACCCCTGCCAGGGAGGCCACGTCGTTGATGGTCGCGCGCCTACCCGCCATATTTTCGAAATCCTTTTCAGTAACCCGGTATCTAGGACAAACCATAATACCCATTGACAGGCCCCAATGTTTCTTCTACGTTTCCGAAAACCTTTCAGTTCACGGGGGTCCCGAAGGAGACAACCATGAGACGACGGCTGGCTGGGATCGCCTTCCTCGGTTTGTTAGCGCTCACATCCGCCGCTTGCGGTAGCGGTGGCAGCGGTGGGAGCGAGAAGCAGCCCCAAGCGGCAGGCCCGGTCACGATCACCATGTGGACCCGCGCGGCGACGCAGGCCCAGAGCGAACGGCTGGTGAAGGCCTACAACAGCAGTCACAAGAACCAAGTGAAACTGACCGTCATCCCGACGGACAACTACCAGCCGCGCATCGCGGCCGCGGCCGGCGCGAAGCAGCTGCCGGACGTGTTCGCGGCCGACGTGATCTTCGTCCCGAACTACACCTCGCAGGGCCTGTTCATGGACATCACCGACCGGGTCAACGCCCTGCCGTATAAGGCCGGTCTCGCGCCCTCCCACATGAAGCTGGGCACGCTGGACGGCAAGCTCTACACCCTGCCGCACACGCTGGACCTGTCGGTCTGGTTCTGGAACAAGGACCTCTACGCCAAGGCCGGGCTCGACCCGGAGAAGGGGCCCAAGACGCTGAAGGAGTTCGCCCAGCAGGCCACCACGATCCAGCAGAAGCTGGGCAAGGACGGCAAGGTGCACGGTACGTTCTTCGGCGGCAACTGCGGCGGCTGTTACGTCTTCACCTTCTGGCCCTCGGTCTGGGCGGCCGGCGCCCAGGTCATGAACGCCGAAGGCACCACCTCGCTCAACGACCAGCCCGCGATGACCGAGGTGTTCAAGACCTACCGCGACTTGTACGAGAAGAAGGTCACCGGCCCGACGGCAAAGGAGGAGCAGGGCCCGACCTGGACCGGCTTCTTCCCCAAGGGCGAGATCGGCGTCATGCCCATGCCGTCGACCACGCTCGGCACCATGCCCGCCGGCATGAAGATCGGCGTCACTCCCATCGCCGGTCCCGACGGCGGCGAGTCGACGTTCGTGGGCGGCGACTCGATCGGCATCTCCTCGACGTCCAAGAACGCCGACGCGGCCTGGGACTTCCTGTCCTGGACCGTCTCCGATGACGCGCAGGTCGAGGTCATGGCCAAGAACAAGGACGTGCTCGCGCGTACGGACCTGGCCAACAACAAGTACTCGGCTGAGGACCCACGCGTGGTGCTGATCAACTCGCTGGTCGCCAAGGGGCAGACGCCTTACGCGTTGCGCTTCGGCCAGACGTTCAACGACCCGCAGGGACCCTGGCTGCGGCTGGCCCGCGAGGCGGTGTTCGGCGACGCCGCGAAGGTCCCCCAACTGAATGCCGAGATAACGAAGTCCCTGCAGCAATGATCGCAACTGTGTTCACGGCCTCACTCCGTTCGGCGAGTCGGTCGCTCAAAAAGCTCCCGACTTCGTCGGGAGCGCGACCTCCGGGGCGGCGGGCGGCCCACACGGTGCCGTCCGCCCGATGGCGAAGGAGACAGGTCCAGGGCTGGCTGTACGCCGCGCCGACCGCCGTCATCGTGGGCGTCCTGTTCCTCGCACCGCTGGTGCTGGTCGTCTGGATGTCGCTGAACCGCTGGCCGTTGCTGGGCCAGGCGGTCTTCAACGCGCCCGACAACTACACCAAGATCCCCAAGAACCCGCTGTTCTTCGACGCGGTGCTCTTCACGCTGAAGTACACCGCCATCACCACCGTCCTGCTGTCGGCCGTCGCGCTCGGCCTGGCCCTGCTCGTGCAGGAGCGCCGGCCAGGGGTGGCCTTCTTCCGTACCGCGTTCTTCCTGCCGGGAGCCGTCGGCTTCGCCGCCGCCGCGCTGCTGTTCTACGGCATGCTGAACAACGACTTCGGCCCGATCGACCCGCTGCTCCAGACGCTGGGGATCACGCACGAGCCGGTGAAGTGGATCGGCACGCCCAACATGGCGTTGTTCTCCACGATCGCGCTCGTGCTGTGGCGCTTCGCCGGGTTCAACATGCTCATCCTGCTGACCGGCCTGCAGTCGATCCCCGTCGAGGTGTACGAGGCGGCCAGGAGCGACGGCGCCAACCGCTGGCAGATCTTCACCAAGATCACGATGCCGCTGCTGCGCCCGACGCTGGCGCTGATGCTGATCCTCAGCATCACCGGCTCGCTGCTGGCCTTCGACCAGTTCTTCATCTTCACCAACGGCGGCCCGGACAACAGCACGGTCTCCATGGTCATGGTCGTCTACCGCGACGCGTTCTTCCGCTTCGACCTCGGCGGGGCGGCGGCGCTGTCCGTCGTGCTGCTGGTCGCCCTGGTCGGGTTCAACACTCTGCTGATGCGGAGGCTCAAGTGAGGTATTACCCCACTGTCACGGCGCTGGCCATCCTGTTCCTGTTCCCGCTGCTGTGGAGCGGCTGGGCGTCGCTGGAGGAGCCGTCCAACTACCTGAAGATGGCCCAGTTCGGCGAGGGCGTCGGCACCTACGCCACCAACAGCGTGCTGGTGTCGTCGATGACCGTCGCCGGCACGCTGATCGTCTCCGCGCTGGGCGGCTACGCCTTCGCCCGGTTCGACTTCCCGGGGAAGAACCTGCTGTTCCTGGCCACGCTGGCGATCCTCATGGTGCCGTACGCGACGATCCTCATCCCGCTCTACGTGCTGCTCGGCTACCTCGGCCTGCAGAACTCGCTGCTGGGGCTGTCGCTGGTGTTCGTGATGTTCCAGCTGCCGTTCGCGCTGTTCATGATGCGCAACGCCTTCGAGGCGATCCCGCGCGAGCTGGAGGAGGCGGCGCTGGTCGACGGCTGCGGCACCTTCCGGGCCTTCTCCCGGATCCTGCTGCACGCCGTACGGCCCGCGCTCGTCACCGTCGGCCTGTTCGCCTTCCTCGCCTCATGGAACGACTTCTTCGCACCGCTCATCCTGCTCAACGACGGCGCGTCGTTCACCCTGCCGGTGGCCGTGGTCAGCATGACGCAGGGCACGTTCGGCGCCATCGACTACGGCATGCTCCAGGCCGGCGTCATGGTCATGGCACTCCCCTGTCTCATTCTGTTCGTCATTCTGCAGCGCCACTATGTGCGCGGATTCATGTCGGGAGCTCTGCGTGGCTAATCCTGTCCTGCCCTCATCGGGCGTGCTGTCCCCCCTCGGCCTGGACGCCGTACGTCCGGCGCCCGGCTTCTGGGGCGACCGCATCACCCTCAACCGGGACGTCACCATCGCCCACTGCCAGGAATGGATGGAGCGCGAAGGCTGGATCGGCAACTTCCGTGGCCGTCTGCCCCGCAAGGGCAGGGAGTTCAGCGACTCAGAGATCTATAAGCTGCTGGAGGGGATGGCGTGGGCCGACCACCCCGCGCTGCCCGAACTGGCCGAGACCGTGGCCAGGGCCCAGGAGGGCGACGGCTACCTCAACACCCGATGGTCCGGCAGCCGCTACACCGACTTCGAGTGGGGCCATGAGCTCTACTGCTACGGCCACCTCATCCAGGCCGGGGTCGCCCGGCTGCGCATGCACGGCGAGGACCGGCTGACCGAGGTGGTCAGGCGGGCGGCGGACCACATCTGCCGCCGCTTCATGGACACCTCGGAGACCTGCGGCCACCCGGAGGTGGAGATGGCGCTGGTCGAGCTGTACCGAGCCACCGGCACCGAGCGCTACCTGGAGATGGCCCGCCGTTTCGTCGAACGCCGCGGCCTGCCCGCGCTGGCCGAGATCCCGTTCGGCCGCGCCTACTTCCAGGACGACGTCCCGGTACGGCGCGCGCAGTCCTTGCGCGGGCATGCCGTACGGGCGCTCTACCTGGCCAGCGGCGTCGTCGACGTCGCCGTGGAGACGGGCGACGAGGAGTTGCTGAAGGCCGTCGAAGCGCAGTGGGAGCGCGCGGTCGCCAGGCGCACCCACCTGACGGGCGGCATGGGCTCGCGGCACACCGACGAGTCCTTCGGCGAGGACTACGAGCTGCCGCCGGACCGCGCCTACTCCGAGACCTGCGCGGGCATCGCCTCGATCATGCTGGCGCACCGGCTGCTGCTGGCCACCGGCGACGCCCGGTACGCCGACGTGGCCGAGCGGACGCTGTACAACGTGCTGGCCACCGCGGTGGCCCTGGACGGCCGGTCGTTCTTCTACGCCAACCCACTGCGTGTGCGGGTGCCGGCCGTGCCGCTGAACGGGGTCAACCACGCCGCCGAGGGCGGGCTGCGCTCACCGTGGTTCGACGTGTCGTGCTGCCCGAACAACATCGCCCGCACGCTCGCCTCACTGCCCGCCTATATGGCGACCAGTGACGCGGGCGGGGTGCAGATCCACCACTTCACGCCCGGCGAGATCACCCACGGACCGCTCGCGTTGCGGGTGGAGACCGGGTATCCGTGGTCGGGCGGGGTGCGGGTGCGGGTGCTGTCGGGTGGCAGCGGGCGGATCTCGCTGCGCGTCCCCGCCTGGGCGAAGGGCGCCACGCTCGCGTACGGGCCGGCCGGTGACACGGAATCGGCCGCCAGTGGATCCGACATTTCGCATATGTCGGGTAGTCGGGAGGTCGAGGCCGGGTACGCCGTCGTCGCGGGTGACTGGCAGCCCGGTGATGAGATCCGGCTCGACCTGCCCATGGCTCCCCGATGGACCTTCCCCGACCGGCGGGTGGACGCGCTGCGCGGGAGTGTCGCGGTGGAGCGCGGGCCGCTCGTCTACTGCGCGGAGTCCGTCGCCGACGAGCCGCCACTCGCCGACGTGGCCGCCCGCATCTCATCCGCGCCCATCGACCGTCCGGCCGACCCTCTGGCCGATCAACCAGCTGACCACCAGGCCGGCTCTCCGGAAGGGGCGTCCGCAGCCGCCCCCGTACCGAGGGCGGCCGGTTCCGAGGCGGGCGCGCCCGATCCCGTCGCGGGCGCGCCCGCCGCCGACCCCACCACTGACCCCGCCGCCGATCTCGCCGCCAGTCCCGCTGCCGGTCCCGCTGTCGATCCCGTTGTGGAGATCGAGGTCGCAGTCGTGCTCGGGGCTCCAGCCACCGATGACTGGCCGTACGGGCCTACTCCCGACGCGCCGGACGGCACGGACATCGTGCTGCGGCTGGTGCCGTACCACCGCTGGGGCAATCGCGGCCCCGCCACCATGCGCGTCTGGCTGCCCGTCGCCGACTGACACCCCCCATGGAGAACTCCGTGCGCAAAACCCTCTCCGGCCTGGCCGCGTTAGCCGTCGCGGGCAGTCTGCTCGCCGCCGGCTCCCCGGCCACGGCCGTCCAGGACGATCTCGGCATGCCGGTGTTCACCGGCGCCGACCCCGTTCCGGCCGAGCCCGTCCGTTACCAGCCGCGCAAGATGATGGAGGAGATCTACAAGAAGGAGAAGGGCGGCGACTCGTACTGGATCGACCGCATGCTGGCCCGCCCCGGCGACGACCCGGCGGGCACGTGGCTGATGTCGCGGGGCCGGGCGCTGTTCATGAAGGAGCACGACCCATCGGTCATCGGCTTCAGCGGCAGCGTGGCGTACTGGGAGAGCATCGACAACCGCGACGCCTACAGCGTCTCGCTCGGCACGGACCTCAAGGAGGACGTGAGCAAGCGGTTGCAGATGCCCAGCCACTGGATCGGCCAGTACGCGGGCGGCGATCTGGCCGTGACCGTCAAGAAGTTCATCACGCACGAGAACGTGGCGGTCACCACGCTCGCGGTCACGAACACGGGCACCGCGAAGCTGACCGTGCCGGTCACGGTGACCTCTCCGTACACGAAGACCGCGGACGGCGATCGTGAGCTGACCGGCGTGGTGGCGGCGAAGAACCGGCTGACCACGATCTTCCCCCGGCTCAGCGGCGACGGCCTGAAGGTCGCGGACGGCGCGCTGAAGGGGACTCTCTCGGTCGAGCCGGGCAAGACCGTGCGGACCAAGGTGCAGATGGGCTTCGTCACGGAGGAGCTGGCCGGGTCGCGCGGCGAGTACGACGGCTACAAGGGCCGCTCGCCGGAGAAGGCGCTGCGCCGCCAGCTCCAGGACTACAACGCCTGGTGGGCGGAGAACCTGCCCTACATCGACGTGCCGGACGCCAACATCAAGAAGTTCGTCTACTACCGCTGGTGGTTGATGCGGTTCAACTTCCTCGACGCCGACATCCCGGGCAACGACTTCCAGTTCCCGACGTCGGTGGAGGGGGCGCTCGGTTACAACAACGCGATCGTGCTGACCGTGCCGATGTTCCTGCAGGATCTGAAGTATCTGCGGGATCCGATCTACTCGTACGGCCCGTGGGTGTCGGCCGGCGAGGTATCACGTAACTCGAAATATACGGATAACCCGGGCGATCCGGAGAACTGGTCGAACAGCTACACCCAGTACATCTCGGCTTCCGCGCTGGAGAGCTACCAACTCCACGGCGGCCAGCCCGCGATTCTGCGCAACCTGGCCCGCTACGCGGAGAAGGACGTCTACGGGCAGCTCAACGCCTACGACTCCAACAAGAACGGGGTCATCGAGTACGACTGGGAGGCGATGACCGGCAACGACGCCGACGCGGTGTCGTTCCACTACTACAACCGGGCGAACGAGCGGCTTGAGGGCGCCTATGTCTACGCCAACGCGATGGCGGCGGCGCAGGCGTACACGCTGATCGGCGACACCGCGAAGGCCGCCGAACTGCGGGGCGTGGCCGACAAGGTGAAGAACGGCATCCTCACCCTGCTCTGGGACGACCAGAACAAGCTGTTCAAGCACCGCGACCTGCAGACGGGCAACCTGATCCCGTGGAAGGAATCGAACAACTACATCCCGTTCGCCACCGGCCTGGTCCCGACGGACGACCCGAAATATCGGGAGGCGCTCCGTCTATGGGCCGACCCCGCTGAATATCCGATTTTCCCGGCCTATACGGCTAATCAGAAGGACAAGGCGGAGGCCGCCGCGGCCGGGCATCCGGGGTCGAACAACTTCTCGCAGATCAATTCGACCCGGAACTTCTCGCTGTTCTCCAGGGCGCTGCGCGAATACACCTCGCCGTACATCACGGCCGACCGGTACAAGCAGTTGCTGTACTGGAACGCCTGGTCGCAGTTCGTCGGCGGCGACACCCGTTACCCGGACGCCAACGAGTTCTGGTCGAACTGGAATCCCGCCACCAAGACCATCGACTACCGGTCGTGGATCCACCATACGATCCTCGGTAGTAGCAACTGGACGGTCATCGAGGACGTGATGGGCCTGCGCCCGCGTTCCGACGGCAAGGTCGAGCTGTGGCCGGTCGACATCGGCTGGGACCACTTCACGGTCAACGGCATCAACTACCGCGGCAGCGACCTGAGCATCGTCTGGGACAAGCCCGGCGACGGCAAAACGCACTACGCGGGCGTGCCCGAGGGCTACTCGATCCTCATCGACGGCAAGCGCAAGGTCACGCTGTCCGGGCTCGCGCACGCGGTCTGGGACCCGGCCACGGGCAAGGTCGAGGGTGGCACGGTGGTGCACGCCGAGGCGGCGCGGTCGATGAAGGCTCCGGCCGAGGTGAAGCTGTCGGGTGACCGGGTCGAGGACCTGTTCCAGAAGGCCGGGGTCGATCTCGGTTCCACCCGGCCGAACCTGGTCAAGTCCGCCACGGCCTCGTACGGCGACCCGGCGGGCGCGGTGGACGGGTTCACGATCAACGAGCCGTACTGGGGCAGCAAGGGCTCCGGCAAGGCACAGGACTGGCTGGAGGTGGACCTGGGCTCGGCCCGGCCCGTCGACCGGCTGCGCCTGTACTTCTACAACGACCGCAAGAGCTACAGTGAGCCCGCCCTGTACTCGGTGCAGTACCTTGACGGCTCCACCTGGAAGGACGTGCCCGGCCAGGCCAAGGACCCGGTCTATCCCCGGGCCAACCTCAACGAGGTCCGTTTCAGCTCCCTCACCGCCCAGAAGCTGCGCGTGCTGGTCACCCACCGGCCGGGCTACTCGACGGGCTTGAAGGAGGTGCAGGCGTACGCGACCGGCTCGGCTCCGCCGTCCGTGGGCAACCGGGCTCCGTACGTGCTGGCCGTACAGGACGCGACCTTCAACCGCCCCGGGCAGGCCAAGCTGGACACGGTCGTCAAGGACGACGGGCTGCCGTCGGGGACGCTCAGCATGACGTGGAGCGTCGTCGACGGACCGGGGCAGGCGTTCTTCACCGACCCGGCGAGCCCGGCCACGGTCGCGTCGTTCACCGAGGCGGGCACGTACCACCTGAGGCTGACCGCCTCCGACGGCGCCAAGTCGGCGTCCGGCACGGTCGCCGTCACGGTGGGCGCGCTGGGCACGCAGGTGAACGTGGCGCCGTACGCGACGCCGACCGCCTCCTACACCTCGCCGTGGGAGAAGGTGACGGCGATCAACGACGGCATCGAACCGCCGCGCTCCAACGACGGCGCCAACCCGCGCTGGGGCACCTGGCCGCAGGAGGGCACGCAGTGGGTGCAGCTCGACTGGCCCTCGCCGGTACGGGTGAACAAGGCGGACCTGTACTTCTTCGACGACGGCGGCGGCGTCCGCGTCCCGGCGTCATGGAAGATCCAGGCGTGGGACGGCGACTCCTTCGAGGACGTGACCGGCGCCGCCTCGTACCCGACCGCGGCCGACGCCTACAACACGGTCTCGTTCGACACGGTGACGACGACGAAGCTGCGCGCCGAACTGGTCTCCGGGCCGGCGTCCGTCGGGGTGCTGGAGTGGAAGGCGTACGCGGTGCCGCCGGACTCGGTGCGGCCCGTGTACGTCCCGACGGTGGCCGGCACGCTGCCCCAGCTCCCGGCCAAGGTGGAGACGCTGTACGCGGACGGCGGCCGGGGTCAGGCCGCGGTGACGTGGCAGCAGGTGACCGCCGACCAGGTCAAGACCGGTGGCACCAGCTTCAAGGTCGCCGGGCTCGCCGAGGGCCTGCGCTCGCCCGTGGAGGCCACGGTGTACGTCAGGACGAGTCCGGCGGTGACCATCACCTCGATCGCCGAGGAGGCGGTGCGGACCCGGGCGGGCACCGCGCCGTCGCTGCCGGCGACCGTGGTGGCCACGTACAACGACGGGTCCAAGGACAGCTCGGTCGCGGTCACCTGGGCGCGGATCGACCCGAGCTCGTACGCCTCCCCCGGCACCTTCTCGGTGACCGGGCAGGTGGCGGGCACCACGGTCCCGGCGAACGCGACGGTGACAGTGGAGTGACCACCACAATAAACCCGATATTTCGCAAATTTTCGGGTAGCTGGGAGCCCTCGCGATCTCATGGAGGGAACCTCGATGGGCTGGAGCTACCGAAAGTCGATCAAGCTCGGGCCGTTCAGGCTCAATCTGTCGCGCGGCGGCGTCGGGCACAGCTGGGGCAACCGGTTGTTCCGTGTCACTCGCACGGCGGACGGCCGCCGCACGATATCCGTCAACCTGCCGGGTGGATTCACCTGGCGCAAGACCACCCGGCATAACTAGCCGGATATTCCGAAGGGCCGGAGGCGATCGCCTCCGGCCCTTTTTCCTGCCGCTCCCACCTGCGCGTTCTCCGGCTGGCTGAAGCGGCCGGGAAAGACAAGACTGCCTCTTTCTGAATTCTCGCCCTAGATTCCTCGGCACCGCTTACCCCCTCAAGGAGGATGTTGTGGCTGAGCTATGGGCATCGACCGCCCAAGACCTGGCGCGGCTGATCGGCACCCGCGAGGTGTCCAGCCGTGAGGTGGTCCAGGCCCATCTGACGCGGATCGCCGAAGTGAATCCGCAGGTCAACGCCATCACGGTGGTGCTGGAGGAGCAGGCCCTCGACGCGGCGGACGCCGCCGACCGGGCCCTGCGCGACGGCACGGCGCCGGGCCCGCTATGCGGCGTCCCCATGACGGTCAAGGAGAACGTCGACGTGGCGGGCTCGGCGACGACACTCGGTATCGTCCCCCTGCGCGACGCTGTAGCCCCGCGCGACGCCCAGCACATCGCCCAGTTGCGCGCGGCGGGCGCGATCCCGATCGGCCGGACGAACATGCCGGAGTTCGGCATCCGCTGGCACACCGACAACGACCTGCGCGGCGCGACCCGCAACCCCTGGTCGGCCGGCCACACGCCGGGCGGCTCCAGCGGCGGCGACGCGGCCGCGGTGGCGACCGGCCTGACCCCGCTCGGCATCGGCAACGACGGCGCGGGCTCGCTGCGCTGGCCCGCGCAGTGCTGCGGCGTCGCCGCACTGAAGCCGTCGCTGGGCCGGATCGCCCAGCGAGGGCAGGCGTCGCCGTTCGCGTTCCAGCTGCTGGGCGTGCACGGGCCGATCGCGCGCCGGGTGGCCGACCTGCGGCTGGCCTTCGACCACATGTGCGGCCACGCCCCCGGCGACCCCTGGTACGCCCCGGTCCCCCTGCGGAGTCCCGCCCCGGCGAGGCCGATCGGCGTGGCGGCGGTCACCGGCCTCGACGCGGACCCGCAGGTCACCGCGGCCGTGCGGCAGGCGGCCAAGCTGCTCGCCGACGCCGGTTACCGGGTGACGGAGAGCCTGCCGCCCGCCCTGGACCGGGCCTCCGAGATCTACACCCAGATCATGTCCTCCTACGGCCGCGTCCATGAGGAGCAGCCACCCGTCGAGACGGTCGCCTCTAAGGGGTTCGTCCAGTTCTGGGCCGCCTACGAGGAGATCTGGACGCGAGCGGGCGGGCGCGCCGCCTTCGACCCGATGATGGAACGCGCCGCCATCGCGCGGGCCTGGGACGACTGGACGGCCTCGGCGCCGCTGGTCCTCGCGCCGATCTGCACGATACCGGCGTTCCCGGTGGGCGCCGACCTCGATCCCGAGTGGCTGGCCGGGTGGCCGGCGGCGCTGCGCATGAGTGTGGTGGCCAACCTGCTGGGGCTGCCCTCGGTCGCGGTCCCGACCGGTTTGGCGGACGGGCTGCCGCAGGCCGTACAGATCATCGGACCGCGCTTCCGCGAGGACCTGTGCCTGGACGCGGCCGCCGCCATCGAGGCCGGAACCCCGCCCCTGACACCGATCGACCCCCGATAACCGGTGGGTCGAGCCAGTGGCAGGTCTCAGCGGAGCGCTCTGGCCAGCGGCGTGCCGGCCGCCGGGTCCAACGGCTCGGTCAGCATGAACGGCATCTGCGCCATGAACCTGGGCCTCTCACCGAAGTGCTCCTGCGCGGCGTGCACGGTCAGCGGATGCACCAGGTAGGCGTCCCCCGGTGAGCCGGTCGCCAGGGCCAGCGGCCGGTCCTTGCTGGCCGCGTCCGCCAGCCCGCCCGCGCTGATGTGGTCGTACACCTGCTGCTCGTCCAGCGCCCCGAAGCTGTCCCGCTGCGACCCCGCCCTGACCCGGGTCGGCGCGTCCGACTCGCCTACCTCCGAGAACAGCATCAGCACCAGGAGCGTAGTCGAGCGGACGGTCACCCCCCAGCTGCCGTCGGGCCGCGACACGTTGGCGTCCAGGTGCCAGCCACGGTCGTCGGCCGGCGGTCGCCGCGGGAACCGGATCGGAATGTTGCCCGCCGCGCCACGCGGCTGCCAGCCACCCTTCCCGCACACCGCGTCCAAGCCCGCCGCCAGCTCGGGCGATCCGACCAACTCGCCGAACGGCCCATACCCGGTCATGTCCGCGGCCCACACCACCGGCTCGCGCCACCCTTCGGGCTCGTCCGGCGACAGGCCGATCTGCTGCCACAGCAGCGCCTGCGCCGCCTCACCCTGCTCGCGCGAACCGATCGTCAACTTCACGAAACCGTCCCGCACGAACGACTCCACCAGTGCCTCCATGCCGACCACGCTATTAATGGCCGCAACCGGTTTTCGAGCCCGATTTTGTAAGGCGGCTTGCATTTTATCGGTAAGGCGGCTTACATTCTACCGATGTACGACACCCCGACCGTCTATGAAGAGCTCGTCGCCCGGCTCGGCCCCCCGCTCGGCGTCGAGGAGGCACGCGTTCACTGGGGCCGGTTGGTGCGCGCCGCCCAGGACGGCGAGACGACGCTGATCACCCGCGAACGCTGGGAATGGGCCGCCCTGGTCCCGCTGTCCGGGGTGTCCGGGCCGCTGACCGGCCTGCCCACCCTGCCGCTGTCAACGGTCCGCCGCAAGCTCGGCGACCTCGTACGACAGGCCGCCCAGCCGCACGACAGCGGCCCCATACTCCTCACCCGCCACCGCGCCCCCGTGGCCGCCCTGGTCGCCGCCCGCGACCTGGCAGACCGGCGCGAACACCGCCTCGCACCGGAGGACCTGTTGCGCGACGGCAACACCATCCTGTTGACCGAGCTGCCGGGACCGGCCTACTCCGCCGTCGCCCGCGACTCCGACGGCAACCCGATCGCCACCGGACTGGGTGAGAGCGTCAGCGAGGCCCTACGGCGCCTGCGCCCGCCCGAGGCCGGGGCCTGATCACTTGCCGTCCTTGTCGGAGTCGGCGGAGAAGACGATCGCCCCCAGATAGCCGTCGTCCTCCTGGGTGACCTTCAGCAGCATGCTGTCCTTGTAGATGGTGTCGCCGTCGTTGAAGGTGTCCCGGCCGGTGTGCGCCGCGTACGGCGACTGCGTGAAGACCTTGGTGTTGAGCGCCTCGTCGAACATCACCTGGGTGGTCAGCACCCGCGCGTTGCTGAAATGCACCATCGCGTGGATGTGCACCGTCCGTCCCCGGTACCAACCCGGCCAGATGGTGGTGAACTCCACGGTCCCCGCGCTGTTGGTGACCTGGGCCCCGCGCAGGTAGCGCTTGTCGTCCGTCGGGGTCAGGTCGTTCGCGCTGGTCTCACCGGTCGGGGCACCCGTGGGCGGGCCACCGTTCGGCGGGGCACCGGTCGGCGGGGTGCCCCCGGGACGGCCGCCGCCACCGGTCGACTGCGACTCCGCTCCCGAATAGAGCCCGGCCGCGTCGCAGTGCCAGATCTCCACCACCGCGTTCCCCAGCGGCTTGCAGGTCTCGCTGTCCTGGACCTTGACCGCCAGGCGCAGGCGCGTCCCCTTCCGGTCCTCCCGGATGTCGCTGCGGATCTTGTCCGCGTCGAAGTAGTAGGGGCCCTGCGTGGTGGTGGCGGTCAGCGTACAGGTGTTGGCGTCGGCGAACAGGGCGGTGAGATCCTTGGTGGTGGTCGCCGTCGGAGACACGCTCGCCCCTGTCGAGGTGGTCACCGCCGGCGCGTCCTGGCCGCAGGCGGCGAGCAGGCTGCCCAGCCCGAGCGAGCTGACCCCGGTGATCAACCGCCGCCGGCTGACGCGCTGGCCCTCATGATCGTGTCCCATGTGGTCGCCTTCCGAAGAGTTGAACTTCCCTTGCGCCAGCAAAGCTAAGAACCACCCCTTGAGACGCCATTTGCTGCGGATGAACCTTTCATGAGTCTTCGACCGTACAAACCAGGACAAGCCTCCCGGATGGCCCTTGGCTTGCTACTGTCCTCTTAGCCGGGTGGGAGCGAGGAGATGACAATGAATGACACGCCCCGACGGCCAGGGGTATCGGCCAACGCTCCCAGCGTCGCCCGCATGAACGACTACTTCCTGGGCGGCAAGGACAACTTCGCCGCCGACCGCGAGGCCGCTGAGCGGGTCCTGGCGCTGATCCCCGACGCCAAGGCGATGGGCGAGTACGTCCAGGAGTTCCGCGAACGGGTCGTGCGCTACCTGGTCGAGCAGGGGGTCACGCAGTTCGTCCATGTCAGCTCAGGACTGCCTACCAAGCGGAACGTCCACGAGGTGGCCCAGTCGCTCGACCCGGACGCCAACGTCGTGTACGTCGCCGACGACCCGGTCGCGCTCAACCACGCGCGGGCGCTGCTGGCCACCAACGCGCGCACGGGAGTGGTCGAAGGGGACATCCTCCACCCCGACGCCATGCTGGACGATCCCACCCTGAATCAGCTGATCGACTTCGACCGGCCCGTCGGCGTCCTCATCATTGGTGCGCTCCAGTACATCCCCGACGAGGACGGCCCGTTCGAGCATGTGGCCCGGCTGTGCGAGCGGCTGGCGCCCGGGAGCTTCCTCTGCCTCACTCACGCCGTCTTCGACGGCCGCCCGGAGATAGCCGAGCAGATCGCCGACGTCTTCCGGGAGGCGCTCAACCGGCCCAAGGGCGGTCCGCGCAATCGCGACCAGGCGGTGCGCTTCTTCGACGGGCTGGAGCTCGTCGACCCCGGCTTCATCTATGTCCGCCAGTGGCGCTCCAGCACCCCGGTCTCCGACCAGGAGGCCAAGCGGGCCTGGGTCCTGGCCGGAGTCGCCCGCAAACCGTGATCCTCTACCGCTCCGGGACCGAGCCGCGCGCCGACCGCACCCTGATCTGGCCGAGCGCGGCGTGGCTGGCCCGGATGTCGGAGATCAGCACGTACGCGACCAGCAACAGCCCAAGACAGAGGGCGTCGGCCCCCCACCAGGGGATCTCGGCGAGCAGCAGATAGCCGTCACTGTCGCTCAACGACCTGATCACCACGGTCACCGCCGCCACCACCACGGTGACCATCAGCCAGCTGCGCAGTCGGGGCAGATTCCCCTTGTTCCACAGCCGGATCCGCCAGCTCATGAACACGGTGAGCACGCCGAGCAGCGCGCAGAACCCGATCAGCCACCACGGCAGCGCGAAGGCGGTCTGCTCGGCGATCTGCGCCTGCGTGGTGCGCAGCTCGGTCTCGGCCTTCCGCTTGGCCACCATGGCGGCGTCGAGCTGCTTCTGCAGCTGGGCCACGCTCTGGCGCGTCTCCTGACGCGGCGGCGTGGGGACGTCCGTCGGCAGCATCCGCGCCACGACGGTCAGCATGATCGCCACGAAGGACAGCGCCAGGACGATGGACATGAACAGGTCGATGAAGCGCAGGTCGAGCGGCGGCGCGAACGATCTGGAGGCCCGCTTCCTCACTGCTCCCTCACCAGCGTGTACTTCTGCGGCCGGCTCTCGGCGGCGCTCAACCGCTCCACCGCGGTGCGCAGCGCGTCCAGACCCTTGACCAGCTCCTCGGTCCTGCCCCTGGACTGCGACAGCTCCTGGGTGAGCCCCGTCATGGCGGGCGCCACCTGCTTGACGGGCAGGCGCGCGATATAGATGAGGAACACCTCATCGGCGGCCACCACGCTGGCCCGCTCCGCCCGCTCGATCAGCGCCATCCCACCGAAGGCGAGCACACTCAGAAACAGCGCGACCAGGGTGACACCGAACGCCGACGCCAGCTCGGGCAGCACGTGCTGCTTGAGCGCGGTGATCAGCACGCTGGGGTCCCCCTGGTTGTCCAGGGCGTTCGAGAAGGAGCTGACCATGGCGGCCATCGTCAGCGCGGTGCCGATGAACCCGAACACCGGCAGCGCCCAGATGAGCGCGTGGTCGAGGTGATGCTTGTTGGCCATCTCGCTGTCGTCCAGCGCGGACCGGGCGCCCAGCACCGCCTCACAGTCGTTCCCGGCCTCGGCCGCCTCCTTGAACAGCTTGAGCCGCCGCCCCACCAGCGTGTCCTCGCTCGGCTTCACCGCCTGCACGTTCGCCACGGCCCGCGCCGTCGCGGCACTCTCCCGCCGGATATCCGGTACGGCCCTGACGAGCCTGAGAACGGTGGTCAGGAACACCGCGATGATCAGCGTGACCACGACCTCCGCGGCCGGCGGGGCCGTGGTCGCACCCACGGACACCAGCAGCGTTTCCACCGCTCCGGCCACGAACAGCAGCGCGGAAACCATCAAGCCCACCGCAGGCGCGAACGCCGAGTGACGCCAGCCGTACTTTGACACCCTTCAACCCCACTCCGGCCCACAAACTTGTCAAAGGACTACCTAAGCACACGTAAAGCAACCATTGGGTTACGGAGGGCAGATCGGCTCTTCTCAGTTCGATCGCAGCGACCATCCGTCGACCTCCGAGGCGGAGGCCAACTACCCGCGAACCTCTGCATTGGGCGCCCTCTGGTCGACGGCAACAAACGACTCGGTTGGACGTCGGCGGTCGTCTTTCTTGAGCTGAATGGCGAGACACTGGACGGCACCGAGCGGCAAGTCCCAAGTCGTCACCCATCTATGCGCGGCATCGCCGAATCCCGCGTCCCCGCACTCACAAGCGTCACATCAGTCCTGACCCAGGTAAATTTTTTGCGCGGTATTCCATGCGGAGGCTATGTTCCGCCTACACTCCTCAGATGCGTTACGTCCCTTTTGTCCTAGTTTTTGCTGCCACGATCGCTTATTCCGCCACGCCCGCGGCAGCCATCACCAACGGCTCGGACGACGGTGACGCCCATCCGGAAGTAGGGGCCCTCGTCGCCGAGAAGCCGCACTCCGACGGTACCTGGGCGTACTGCACCGGCACCCTCGTCTCGCCGACGGTCTTCCTCACCGCCGCGCACTGCGGGGAGCGGAATCAGAAGACGGCCCAGGTCTCCTTCTCCCATCACTACACGCGCGGCGACCAGCTCTACGCCGGCCGGTACATCCCCGACCCCCGATTCTCGACGGACTCGGATCTGCACGACATGGCAGTCGTCGTCTTCGACAAGCCCGTCACGGGCATCCGCCCGGCCCAGTTGCCGGAGGTGGGCATGCTCGACCGCCTCAAGGCGGACGGCAAGCTGAAGTCCACACATTTCACCCCCGTCGGGTACGGCGCCCTCTCCCCGGCCAAGGGAGGCCACGGCTCCCAGGCCAAGGGAGGGCACGGCGAGCAGTGGCATTACACCGACACTCGCCGCCAAGCGTCCATCTCCTTCGAGAACCTGTCCGCCAAATGGCTGGACCTGTCCCTGACTTCCCATGGGGACGGCAGCACCTGCTTCGGCGACTCAGGCGGCCCGAACTTCCTGGGCGGCCCCGACTCGCATCTCCTCGTGGCCACGTCGATCAGCGGGGCGGACGACGCCTGCAAGGGAACCAACTACGACTACCGCCTGGACAAGCCGTCAGCCCGGCAGTTCCTCGGCAAGTACGTTCCTCTTCCCGAAGCCGCCGGCGCCTCCGCTGACCCCCGGTAGTCCCCCTGGATGAGCCCGGAAAGTTTTTGCAGGAAAATCCGGGAGGTGTGTCGGATCGGGGCGGTGGTGTTCGTAGCAGGGGTGAGGCCGCCACAAGGCGGCCGCGGCCAGCTTCCCGCAAGGAGACACCCATGACTGCCACGTACACCTTCGACATCTTCTCCACGCTCGACGGCTTCGCCAACCACAGCGGCGACTGGGGCGGCTACTGGGGCAAGCAGGGCCCCGAATTGCTCGCCCATCGCGCCGCCGCCTACCGCGACCCGCTGCGCATGGTGCTCGGGGCCAAGACCTACTCCTCGAACGCGCCGTTCCTTGACGCGGGCTTCGACCGCAGCCTGTTCGACGCGTGGATCACGCGCATGTTCGACTCCCCGGTCACGGTGCTCTCCAGCCGGCTGACCGAGCCGCTGGATTGGCCGGGCACGACCATCGAGTCCGGCGACCCTGTCGAGGTGGTCACGCGCCTCAAGGCCGAATCCGATGTGCCGCTGCGTTCCCACGGCAGCCTGACGCTCAACCGGGCACTGCTGAACGCCGGCCTGATCGACGCCATCGAGGTGACGGTCTTCCCCGTGATCTCCGGGACGACCGGCGTGGACCGGATCTTCGACGGCGCGGACGACTTCGACCTCGAACTGCTCGAAGCCCGGACCTTCGACGGCCACACACAGGTGCTGACCTACCGGCCGACCCGACACGGTTGATCGGCGACGGGGCGTCGTTGACCCAGGCCGGGCACGTTAATCACTCAGGTCCGATTGGCGCCGGTGGCGAAGTGACGTCGCCGCATGGAACCGGCCACGCTGGATGAGTTGATCGAGTTCTGGGCGCTTCTGGATGAGGATCGATCGCTGGTGCTGGTCGCAGGGCGCGACCGCACTGGGGTTCCGCCTGGAACACCTACGCGGCTCCGCCCCGGGCTTCCGCAATCTCACCGGCTACGTCGCCTGGTCACTGCTCGAGACCGACGGATTCAGACCCCAGTCATACCCTCGATCATGAAGAGCCGGTAAACCACGACCACCTGATCAGGGCTGAAGCCCAGCGCCTTGATCACGTCGATGTGCCGGAGCCCCGGACTACCGCGCCGCTGATCACATTGCCATCAGAACCGCGACCACCAGCCCGCGGGGATGCGGACGCGGTGCGCCGGGTACCGGTGCGGGGCGGACGCGAGGGTGGTGTCCCACCCAATGGTGGATCAACGATCTCATTGTGCGTTTCCTACGTGGGCGAACAGGGCTGAGCGGGTGAGAAGCTACACCGCCCTGCGGGAAGTCATCCTAGGACCCGTGAAGCCGCTCTGGCCGGAGAAGGCCCCAACGCGGGGAAACGGCGTCCCGGCGCCCATACGGGCGAACGTAGTCACGCGATCAACAGAGATGACATCCCGCAGAGCGGTGCGGTTTCTCGGCCACTCAGCCCTGACCGTCCTCGCAGAAGCCATACAACGAAATCGTGGATCCACCACTCAGCGGCGGACGCCATCTCGACAAGATGCGGCTTTCCAGATGGTCACAGCAATGAGATCCCGCCGTGGCAAGCAGGCGAAGCGCCTAAATAAGACCGCCCGAGCGAAGCGAAGGCCCTACAGGGGTCGGGACCAGGCCCGACTGAAAGAAAACGCCTGAAGCCCCCAAGCGCGAAGCGCCAAAGAGGCGAAGCCGATTAGGAACCAAAAAGAAAACAGCCCGGAGCGAAGCGAAGGCCGATTGGCCCGACGCTGGGGGTCCGGGGGTTATCCCCCGGGGTAAACAACGAGGAGGCCAGGGGGAAGCGAAGCCCCCGTAGGGGGCAAGCGACCATACAACCCCGCCGACGAGTGGAGCTATGGGGATTCGAACCCCAGACCCCCTCCATGCCATGGAGGTGCGCTACCAGCTGCGCTATAGCCCCTTGGTGCGATCTCAGTGTATAGGAATCCTGGTGTGGGTGTGTCACACACGATCCCCCGTGATACGTCTTAAGTCTCATGTCGACCTTCGAAGACCACCGCAGCCTGCTGACCGGCGTCGCGTACCGGATCCTGGGCAGCGTGGCCGATGCCGAGGACGTGGTGCAGGAGGCGTGGCTGCGCTGGTCCGGCGTGGATGAGACGATCGTCGCCGATCCCAAGGCGTACCTGGTCAGGATCACGTCGCGGCTGGCCATCGACCGGCTGCGGTGGGCGAAGTCGCGGCGCGAGTCGTACGTCGGCCCGTGGCTGCCCGAGCCCATCAGCACCGCGCCCGACGTGGCGGAGCACGCGGAGCTGGCCGATTCCGTCGAGTTCGCGCTGCTCGTGGTGCTCGAAACGCTCTCGCCGCTGGAGCGGGCGGTGTTCGTGCTGCGGGAGGCGTTCGATCTGCCGTTCTCGGAGATCGCCGAGGTGATCGGCCGGGCCGAGCCCGCCACGCGGCAGCTGGCCAGGCGCGCCCGCGATCACGTACAGGAGAAGCGGCCCCGCTTCGATGTGGACCGCGGCGAGCGGCGGCGCATCACCGAACGCTTCATCCGCGCCTCCACCAGCGGTGACCTGGACGGGTTGATCGAGTTGCTGTCCACCGACGTGACGTTGGTGAGCGACGGCGGCGGCAAGGCCCGGTCCCCGCTGCGCGCCCTGACCGGCGCCGCGAACGTGACGCGCTTCCTGACGTCTATCGCCACCCCCGACGGCATCGCCAAGTTCATGGCCTCGATCGGCGCGAGCGACTTGGTCACCCTGTCGTACGACCTGGCGAACGTGAACGGCGCACCCGCCATAGTCGCCTCGGCCGCGGGCCGGGTCGTCACCGTCATGTCCCTGCTGGTCACGGACGGCAAGATCGACACGATCTACCTCATCGCGAACCCAGACAAGATCACCCACCTCGACGCCCCGGCCTGACGCAGCGCTACGCAGTCCGGGCCATCGGTATTCCCGCCTCCTCCACCAGCGCCCGCAGATCCACCCCGCCGTCCCGCAGAATCCGCCCCACTCCGTTCGAGCAATCGGCCAACAACCCCCAAAGCAGCCGCTCCCCCGTCACCGCCCCCGGCCGCCACATCGCCACCTCCACCGCCTTCCGCGCGTGCATGGCCAGCGGTACCGCCCCCAACGGCCCGTACAGGGTCACCCGCAGCGGCTTGAGCCGCGACCGCGTCAGTCTCCACCGCGCGGGGTCGGCGGTCCCCTCCCTGGTACGGCGGTGCACGGCGTCGAGGTCGATCCCCAGAGTGGCGAGCAGTTCACGGGTGTCACCGAGATCCACCTGCCCCCGTACGTCCTCAGCCGTTACGGTGAACCGCTCCAGCGAGAAGGGCCGGACCTCGGCCAGGGCGAGCAGCAGGAGGTCAGGGGTGAGCGCCGCACGCCCCGCGTCGAGGGCCAGCGTCCCGGCCCTGATCAGCGTGCGGCGGGCGGGGTTGGTGAATCTGGCGAGCATGTGGCTACCTTCCGACTCGGCGGGCGTGCTTGCGGTGCGCGGACTGCCGCCTGACCCCGAGGGCGTCGGCGATCTGCTCCCAGGACCACCCCTGGTCCCGGGCGTTGGACACGTGCGTGGCCTCAAGCTCCTCCAGCAGGGCTCTCAGGGCGGCCACGGCCGCCAGACCCACGCCGGGATCGCGATCGGTGGCCGCCTCGGCCAGCTCGTTGACCTTCATGGTGTCAGCATGCGCTGACAAGCATCCGCTTGTCAACACATGCTGACACGCCTATCGGCCGAGTGGTAATTTCGCCCCATCATGTGCTACGACGACGATGCGAAACCACCCGCCCTCACCACCCCCATCACCGGCACGAGCGCCTCCGACATAAGGCTGACCTCGGCCGACGGCACCATGTTCGCCGCCTATGAGGCCCGTCCCGACGACGTCCGCGGGCCGGGCGTGGTCATCCTCCCCGACCTACGCGGCCTGCACGACTTCTACCAGCAACTCGCCGTACGGCTGGCGGAGCAGGGTCACCCGGCCATCGCCATCGACTACTACGGCAGGACCGCCACCGACGACGAGCGGGGCGAGGACTTCCCCTTCATGGAGCACGTCTCCAAGCTCGGCAGGGAGACCATCCAGGACGACATCATGGCCGCGGCCGAGCGGCTGGGCAGGCCGGCGGTGGCGCTCGGGTTCTGCGCGGGCGGGCGCAACGCGTTCCTCGCGTCGGCGCCGCGCTTCGGGCTGGCGGGCGTGATCGGCTTCTACGGCGCGCCGGGCATCGTGGGCCCGTACGGTCCCGGGCCGACGCAGCACGCGGCCGAACTGGGCGCGCCGATCCTGGGCCTGTTCGGGGGCGCCGACGAAAAGATCACCGGTGAGCAGGTGAGCGAGTTCGGCGCGGCGCTGACCGAGGCGGGGGTGGCGCACGAACTGGTCACGTACCCGGGCGCTCCGCACGGCTTCTTCGACGCCACCGCCGCCGAGCACGAGGAGGCCTGCGCCGACGCCTGGCAGCGGGTGCTCGCCTTCCTCAGAGACAAGTAGTCCTCAGAGACAGGTAGTACGCATGATCAGCGCGGCATCCTGAAGATCCAGCTCGACCGTGACGACCCCGAGCTCCGCCGTACCCCGGACATGCGTCCCCCCGCACGGGATCGACGTCTCCCCTTCCGGCAGCGCGCAGTGCCACGTACGGCGGGCCGTCAGCCCGGGTCCCGGCACGTCGAGCCAGACCGCCGCGTCGGCCGCGACCCATGCCTTGAGCCGGTCGTTCACCTCCGAGGCGACCTGCGAGAGGTCCAGCCCCTCGGCGGAGAACCCCTTCTTACGCAGGGACTTGCCGAGCCGGTAGACGTCCTCGCTGCCGAAGGGGGAGATTCGCGACGAGGTGATCGCGCTCTGGTCGAAGTCCGGGTGGCCGAGCCCGTCGGGCGCCGCGGGCTTGCGCCAGTGCCCGGCCAGGGCGGCGTTCAGGGCGAGCGCGGCCAGGTGGCAGGCGGTGTGCCCGGCCGACAGGGCCGCCCGGTGGCCGGGGTCCACCTCCAGCGCGACCTCGGCCCCCACGGGCAGCGGGCTCTCGGTCACGTGGACGACCAGCCAGGCCCAGCCCTCGGTGCCCCGGCGTACCGGGATGTCGGCGCCGAGGAAGATCTCGCCGGTGCCCGACTGGGCCCCCGTGACGCAGTCGGCCACCGGCAGCCCGCCGATCGTGCCCCGGTCGGCGGGCTGGTCCGGCCAGGTGTGATCGAGCGGGTGGAACGGTGTTTCGGCGACGACGAGACCGTGCCGGCCCCCCGCCGGCACGACCTCGACGATTTCCGAGCGGCCACTGACATGACCGTCGGGGAAGGTGACGACTGTCGAGTTCATCCGCCTATTCTGGCAGGGACGAGCTTGCTCACCGGCAGGGACTCGTCCTCGAGATACCGGTTACGTCCCGCGTACAGGCCGGTGAGCAGCTGCACGACCAGCACCGCGAACATCAGCGCGTACGGCAGCGTCCACCCGCCGGTCATCTGGTGCAGCACCCCCACGAGCAGCGGCCCCGCACCCGCGATCAGGTAGCCGGCGCTCTGCCCGAACGCCGACAGCGCGGCGGTGGTCTCCGGCGTGCGCGTACGCAGGGCGAGCATCATCAGCGCCAGCGGGAAGGACCCCATGCCGATCGCCACGAACGTCACCCAGACCGCCGCCGTCGAGATCGGCGCGAGCCACAACCCGGCGAACCCGATGGCGTAGCAGGCGACGAGCCCGACGACGACCGGCCGCTGGTCGCGGAAGCGGGAGGCGAGGACGGGCACCAGGATCGAGACCGGGATGCTCAACGCGGTGAACACGCCGAGCAGGAGCCCGGCCTGGCCGGTGGTGTAGCCGCCGTCGGTGAGGATGGTGGCGAGCCAGCCGAACATGATGTAAGCGATCATGGACTGGGTGCCGAAGTAGATCGCGACCATCCAGGCCAGCTTGCTCCTGACGAGCCGGCGGATGCCCGCGTCCTCCTGGCCGATGCGCCGTTCCGGCTCACTGCGCAGGAGCGCAAGCCACGGAATGACGGCGACGGCGGCCAGGGCCGCCCACACGCCGAGCGCGATGTGCCAGTCACCTGACGCGCGCTCGATCGGTACGGTGGCCGCGGCGGCGAGCATGGTGCCGACGGCCAGCGCCACGGTGTAGACGGTGGTCATGATCCCGGTACGACCCGGGAAGTGACGCTTGATCAGCGTCGGGATGAGCACGTTGCCGACGGCCCCGCCCGACAGCGCGATCGCGCTGCTCAGCAGGAACACCGGCGCGGAGCCGACCAGCGAGCGCACGAGCAGGCCCACGCCGAGCGTGACGAGCGCGAGCAGCAGCAGCCGGTGCTCGCCGACGCGCCTGGCCAGCGTGGGCGTGACCGCGCCGACCGTCGCGAAGGCCAGCACGGGCAGCGTGGTGAGCAGGCCGGTGCCGACGCTCGACATGCCGAGCGCGCCGGCGAGCTGGTCGAGCAGCGGGCCCACGCTGGTGACGGCGGTACGCAGGTTGAGCGCCGCGAGGACGATTCCCAGCACGAGGAGCCAGACAAGGGATCTGCCTTTGGACTCTTGGTCGGTCTCTTGGGCGAGCACGCTCATGCGGGGACGGTCCTCCACTCATCAAGTCATGGGATGAATCGTCATGTTAACAGGCCCGAAACCCGCATTTATTCCTAAACATGGCAAACCCCCCGAGAACACCCGGGGGGTTGCGCTAGAGCCATCACAGGATGGGGCGCGGCTCCTGCGGCGGCTCGTCACGGGGAGGCACCGGGCCGGGCGGCGGGCTCGGCACGGGGCCGGGCGGCGGAAGCGTGGCGCCGCCGGGGAACTCGCCGCCGCCGCCGATGGTGCCGGGCGGCATCGGGCGATCACCACCGCCGGGCGGCGTCGGCCGGTCTCCGGTCACGGGCGGTACCGGCTGGTCGCCCTGGTCGTAGCCGGAGCCGCTCTGGTGCGGCCCGGGCACGTCGCCGCGCCAGCCGCCGGTCTCGCCGCCGCGCGACTCGATGAACGACTTGAAGCGTTCCATGTCGTTCCTGATGCGCAGGCGGACGATCTGCAGCCAGTCGCCGACCGTCTCGACGAAGCCCTCAGGGTCGTACTCCATCTGGAGCGTGACCTTGGTCGTGTTCGGGTCGAGGTGGTGGAAGGTCACCACGCCCGCCTGGTGCGGCCGGTCGGCCGACCGCCAGGCGATCCGCTCGTCCGGGTGCTGCTCGGTGATGTCGGCCTCGAACTCGCGCTTGACTCCCGCGATCTCGGTGACCCAGGCCGTACGTGTGTCGCTGAGCTGCTTGACTGATTCGACACCCTCCATGAACTCGGGGAAGCTCTCGAACTGCGTCCATTGGTTGTATGCCACCCTGACGGGGACCTGGACATCTACGGAGTGCTCGATCGTGCTCATGAGGGGCCCCTGCCCGAGCCCTCGGCCCGTTAACGCCTGCGCAGCAGCCAGTAGAGGCCGACGAACGGCAGGACCAGCGGGATGAACAGGTAACCCTTCCCGTAGACCGACCAGACCGTTGCCTCCGGGAAAGCGGCCGGATCGAGGACGCTGGCCGTGCCGATGAGCAACACGCCCGCCAACTCGACACCCAGTGCCGCCAGCGCGAGGGTGCGCGCGCCACGGGCCAGCGCGACGGTGAGCAGGATGTAGACCAGCGCGGCGAGCGCCGACAACGTGTAGGCCAGCGGCGCCTCGCCGAACTTGGTGAGGATCTGCACCGTGGCCCGCGCGCCCGCGGCGAGCGCGAAGAGCCCGTAGACGGCCACGAGCGCCCGGCCCGGCCCGCTGCCGATCGCCGGTCCGCTCATGGGAGGCCCTGCCAGATCTGTAGCAGCCGGCCCGTCATCACCGCGATCGCGAACCCGGCCACGACCAGGATCGCCGGCCCCCACCGGCTCCGCTCGGCCAGCGCGAGGAAGACGCCCGCCGGCGGGATGACCGCCTGCCCGGCGAGGTAGCCGTAGAGCGTGCCCTTCTCGGCGGGGCCCTGGCCGCCGACCACCGCGGCGATCACGATGCCCGCCTGGACCAGCACCGCCACCTCCAGCACGGTGAACCCGACCAGCAGGATCATGCCCATGGACCGGTTGCGGATCGCGGCGATCAGGCTCGCCAGGGCGAGCAGCAGCGAGCCGACGATCACGATCGTGGCGACGGTGGTGTTCATCGAGAAAAGGCTATCGCTCGGGTAGGTCGCCCTCGATTCCGTCCAGCAGCCAGTTGAGACCCCGCTCGTAGGTGTCGTCGGCGCCCGCCACTCCGCCCTCGATCAGCGGCGCGAGCCGGGGGAACGCGCCGCTCGCGACCAGCTCCCGCATGTAGGGCTCGGCGAGGGCGCTCCGCTCGGCGTCGCTGACCCCCATCCGGCGGGGCGCGGCGCGTTCCAGCGACTCGCGGACGATGAAGCCCAGCGAGTAGTCGTCGATCGCGGCCAGGATCCGCCACTTGGCCGGCTGGTCGACCGCCAGCCCGTCGAGCGCGGCCAGCGACTGCTCGACATGGCGCAGGCCGTTGGGGCCGACGGAGACGCGCTGGGAGACCAGGTCGACCCGCCACGGGTGCCGGAGCACCATCTCCCGCTCGCGCCGGGCGATGGTCAGGATCGCCTCGCGCCAGTCCTCCGGCAGCGGCTCGTCGACCAGCACCTCCGCGGCGATCTCGTCGGCCATCAGGTCGAGCAGGTCTTCCTTGCGCTCGATGTAGGAGTAAAGGGTCATCGTGCGGGCGCCCAGCTCGGTGGCCACGCGCCGGATCGAGACGGCCCCCAGCCCTTCAGCGTCGGCGATCGTGATCGCGGCGGCCACGATCGCCTCCCGGGTCAGCGCGGGGCGTCGCTGCGGCGCGGGCCGCGACCAGACGGAACTCACGAGCCCAGTCTAAGCGGGGCGATACGTCGTACGAGAAGTGTTACGGTGTACGGCATGCGATACAGCGTACGAGATCCCCTCAAGATGACCGGCCTGGTGGTCCTGCTGGGCGTGATCATGACGATTCTCGACACGACGATCATGAATGTGGCGGTCAACGTCCTGGCCCGCGACTTCCACACGACGCTCGCCACCATGCAGTGGGTGATCACCGGCTACCTGCTGGCCCTGTCCATGACCATCCCGATCACCGGCTGGGCTGTCGGCCGGTTCGGCACGAAGGCGGTCTGGCTGACCTCGCTGGTGCTGTTCGCCGGCGGCTCCGCCCTGAGCGCCGCGGCCTGGTCGGTGGGTGCCCTGATCGCCTTCCGCGCGGTCCAGGGGCTGGGCGGCGGCCTGCTCATGCCGGTCGGCCAGGCGATGATCGCCCAGGTCGCGGGCCAGGACCGGATGGGCCGGGCGATGGCCATGATCTCGGTGCCCGCGATGCTGGCCCCGGTGCTCGGGCCCGTGCTCGGCGGCGTGATCGTGCGCGACCTCGACTGGCGCTGGCTGTTCCTGGTGAACCTGCCCGTCTGCGTCATCGCCCTGGTGGCCGCGATCAAGCTGCTGCCCGGTGGGCAGCCGACCGGCGGCAGCCGCCTCGACGTGCTCGGCCTGGCGCTGCTCTCCCCCGGCCTGGCCGCGCTGGTGTTCGGCCTGTCGGAGGTGGGCAACGGCGCCTCGCTCGCCCATCCGGCGCTGTGGGGCGGGCTCGCGCTGGTGGCGGTGTTCGCGGTGCGGGCGGTGCGGACGCCGGGCGGGCTGCTCGACCTGCGGCTGTTCGGCGACCGTACGTTCGCGGCCGCCGTGGTCGCGCTGATCTGCTACTCGGCGGCGCTGTTCGGCGTGACCGTGCTCGTCCCCCTCTACAGCCAGCTCGCCAAGGGCGGCGACGCGCTGGACGCGGGGCTGCTGCTGGCGCCGATGGGCCTGGGCGCCGCCCTGACCATGCCGATCGCCGGCAAGCTCACCGACCGGAGCGGGCCGCGCGGGGTCGGCGCGGCGGGCGTGGTGCTGGCGACGCTCGGCGTGCTGGGGTTCGTGCTGTTCGGCGAGGTGGTCCCGATGTTCGTGCTGGGCCTCGGGCATGGGCTGGTCGCGCCGTCCGTGGCCGCCGCCGCGTTCAAGACGCTCGACCGGGCCGCCATGCCCGCCGCCTCGACGCTGAGCAACATCTCGGTACGGCTGGCGTCGTCGTTCGGCGTGGCGCTGCTGGCCGTACTCCTGCAGCTGTTCACCAGGGCGGGCGTCGCCGAGCCGTTCACCTACGCGTTCGGTTGCGCGATCGCGCTGGCCGCTGTCTCGCTGGTGCCGATCGCGCTCCTAAAATCGTCGGTATGGAGAGAGTCCTCGTCAGCGCCTGCCTGATGGGCCGGCGGGTGCGCTATGACGGCGGCGCCAAGACCAGCGCCGACGCCCGGCTCGCCGCCTGGCGTGAGGAGGGCCGTCTGGTGCCGTTCTGCCCCGAGGTGGAGGGCGGGCTGCCGACCCCCCGCCCGGCCGCCGAGATCGAGGGCGGGGTCAGCGGCGCGGCCGTGCTCTCGGGAGCCGCCCGCGTGCTCACCGCCGACGGGTCCGACGTCACGGCCGAGTTCCTGGCGGGCGCGCAGTCGGCGCTCGCCGTCGCCCGCTCCTTCGGCGTCCGGGTGGCGGTGCTGAAAGAGGGCAGCCCCTCGTGCGGCTCGCTGACCGTCTACGACGGCACGTTCCGGGGCCGCCGGACGCCCGGCCAGGGCGTCACCACGGCGCTGCTGGAGCTCAACGGGATCCGCGTCTTCACCGAGGACCACATCGCCGAGGCCGACGCCTACCTGCGCACTCTCGACACTTGACGCGCTCCCCGGGATGGATCCTGAGGATTCCGCCTATGCCGCATTGGCATTTCGGTGGCTTCCTGCTTCTTCGGCCGTGCCCTGTGCCTGGCGCTTGCGCGCTGGGCGTGGGGTCTTACCTGCCTCCACAGGCGTTTGGGGTCTCCGCTTCCCGCCCATCTCAGGGTCGGGTTTCCGTCCAGCGGCGACCTGCCGCCTCCCGGCGGCCAAGATGTTGATCGCGGCATTCACATCCCGGTCATGGCTCACGCCACAGGCGCACACCCACTCCCGCACGCTCAGCGGCATCACCTGCGCCAGGTTCCCGCACGCCGAGCAGAGCTTGGAGGAAGGATGGAAACGGTCAATCCGGGCGAAGGTGCGACCGTAGAGTTTCGCCTTGTACTCCAGCATGCCCACGAACGCCGACCAGCCCGCATCGTGCACGCTCTTGGCCAGCCGCGTGCGGGCCAGTCCCTTGACCGCCAGATCCTCCACATAGATCGCTTGGTTCTCGCGAACTATCCGCATAGAGGTCTGATGGTGGAACTCCCGGCGCGCATCAGCGACCTTCGCATGCTGCTTGGCGACCTTCATCCGGGCCTTGACCCGGTTCGCCGACCCCTTCTCCTTACGCGACAGCACCTTCTGAAGGCGCTTGAGTTTCTTCTCCGCCCGGCGCAGAAACCGGGGCGAGTCGATCTTCCGGCCATCGGCCAGCACCGCAAAATGCGACAACCCCAGATCGATACCGGTCTCAGCCTCGATGCGAGGCAATGGCCGTTCGGCGACGACGACCACGAACGAGGCGAAGTACCGGCCCGCCGCATCCTTGATCACCGTCACGCTCGACGGATCGGACGGCAGACGGCGTGACCAGCGCACCGCGATGTCACCGATTTTCGGCAGGGACAGCTTCCCGTCTGCCGTGATCGTGAACCGGGCGTTCCTGGTGAACCGGATCGCCTGCCGGCTGTCCCGTCGAGAGCGGAACCGAGGCGGCGCCATCTTCGGCCCCTTGCGCTTGCCGCTCACACTGGCGAAGAAGTTGCGGTAGGCCACGCAGGCGTCGGCCAGGGCCTGCTGGAGCACCACCGCCGACACCTCACCCAGCCATGCCCGATCGGGACGTTGTTTGGCCTGGGTGATGACCTGCTTGGACAGCTCGCCATCGATGATGAACGGCAGCCCTTCGGCGTGGGCGTGGCGGCGCAGCGCAACCGCGTCGTTGTACACCACCCGCGCACACCCGAACGCCCGCGCCAGCGCGATGCACTGGCCGGGGGTGGGGTCCAGGC
>NZ_JBFANB010000041.1:0-96296 GCF_040659625.1 Nonomuraea sp. NPDC049750 | reverse complement strand
GACGCGGCAACGTCGGCCTATCTCGAAACCTTGATCAGATGATTCGGGAAGGTACACCCCTTCCCCTCAGATCCACAGGTTTCGATCATTGCTCCACTGGGCATGCAGTGTGGGGTCAATCCCGGAGTGTGGCAGCTCGTTTATGCAGGTGCGCAGCACTGCCCTTGATGAGCGTGCGACGCTCCTCTTTGATGGAATGACTGCGTGACGAACTGAGTGACAACCGCGGCAGACGATCACGGACGCGCCGCCACCCTCGATGCCGTCATCGACGACCAGGAAGAAGTCCTCATCACCCGTCCCGGCGGGGAAGGCGTCGTGATGGTGTCGCAGCGCGAATACGAATCGATACGCGAGACGCTCTACCTCATGGCCTCTCCTGTCAACCGCAGACGGCTGTCGGAGGCGGTCGCCCGTCTGGAGGCCGGAGGCGGCGCCGTCCGCGAACTGGCCGATGAGGACACCACCTCGTCAAGATCCTTTTCGACGAACTCGCCTGGGAGGAGTACTGCGACTGGCGGCGAGAAGATCGACGGATCCTCAAGAGGATCAACCAGCTGATCGCCGACGTAGCCCGGAACGAGAATGAAGGCATCAGCAAGCCAGGGCCGCTTAAGTATGAATGATCCGGTTACTGGTCCCGGCGCATCACCTCAGAGCACCGGCTCGTCTACCGCGTCAACGACGACACCTCATGATCGCTGCCTGCCGCTATCGCTATGAGAAGTAGCGTCCGTCCGGCTGCCTATTAGAGAAGCGCTCCTTAAACGATTCGCTTTTACCGCGTTGGCGTAAAGGACGAGACGACCAGCCAGACCCCGGCGGCCACGATCACAGCTGCGACAGCGAGTTCCTTCGTTCGTCCGCCAATCATGCTTCGCGCCACATGGGCGGTCCCGGCCCAGGAGATCCGCACCCAAGGGCGCCAAACGGCCGACGCGACGAGGACGGCCGCGAGAAGCAGGGGCCACCGTATCGAATCGGCGAAAGGTATCTCCCAGTCGCCGCCGTACTCGCTGATGTACGTCGCGACGTCGAGCAGCGGGAAGAGGAGAAGAGCCGTCGCGGCTGCGGTGCCGGCCAAGCGTTCCCAGCGGGTGGAAGCGGTGGCTTTGGTGGCCGCCGCCAATGCGACGAGAACGACCGGCAAGCCGATCCTGTCGGCCGTACCGGACCACCACGCGAGGCCGTTCCAGGACGACTCCGAAATCATGAAGTAGGTGGCGCGAAACTCCCTTGGGTAGATGACCGTGAAGCGGGTGAACATCGCCGCCAACGCTGCCGCGCCGACGGCGCCCGCCCACAGGATGGCCCCATGCTGCCTCCGGGACAGAGGTGACCGGGCCGCCAGGAGCAGCGCCCAAGCCGCCACCGGATAGCAGACGATCAAAGGCCAGGGCAGTACGACCGCACGTTCCTGCCCGGTGCATGGGTCGGGGCCCGGCAGCAGAAGCGCGGTGACGAGCCCGAACGCGAGTACGGTGCCGACTGCGGCGACGGCGGTGAGCACGGCCCGACGTGACCCGCGCAGGAAAAGGCCGGCCACGACGACCGGCAGCAGAAGAACCCCCCAGAACAGCAGTTCTCCCGGTACGTACTCCAGCGTGTACGGACCTTCCATCGGAAAGGGAGCCGAGCTCGTCGCGGCACAGAACCAGCCGACGCTCTGCCTGCCGGCCCCGAAGGCCGTCAGGATCACCGGCCCGGACGCGGCCAGAACCGCACCTAAGCGCAGCACCGCCGCTACCGGGGCCGTGGGTTCCCGCATCACGGCACCTCCGAAAGTGATCAGCCCGGGTCAGGGTAGCGGCTAGCGATCTTCATGTGGAGGCCCGGTGACGGCTCAGTACCGCCGCGATGGGGACCGCCGCCGCCAGGCCGCTCAGCAGTACGGCGGCCAGCGCTCCCAGGATGGACGGCGCGTTGTCGAAGGCGAGACCGACGGCGGCGAGTGCCGGGCCCGCGTTGCGTACCGCCGCGACCCCGCCCATCGTGGTACGGCGTGCCGGTGGTCCGGTGGCCAGGGCCGTACCGAGGGCGAAGGCGAGGGCGGAGAAGACGAAGCCAGCGAGCAGGCTGAGTGAGCCGATCAGCGCGACCACGTCACGCCAGTTGCCCACGAGCATGCCCGCCAGCACGATCAGGAACGTCACGTTCGACGCCTTGGCGGCCACCGGCTGCCATGCCAGCGCCGTGGGCGGAGCGTAGTGTCGCACGATCAGTCCGACGGCGAACGGCACCAGCTGCAGGACCACGACGGTCAGCATCAGCACCGGGACGTCGAGTGCGACTCCGCCGCCCACGTCGGCCGCCTGGAGGATGAGGTTCGCGGTGGGCCCGAAGGTGATGCTGCCGATGGCGGCCAGCAGGACCTGCATCGCCGCCCCCGCGACCACGTCCCCGTTCTGCACCATGCCGAGTTTCACGCCGAACGGGCCGCCAGGGGAGGAGGCCGTCAGGAGCAGCGCGATGTACGCCGCCGCAGGCAGGCCGAACAGGGCGGCGACGCCCCAGCCGAGGAGCGGGATGGCGACCAGGTTTGCTACCAGCACCAGGACGAGCAGCAGGACGTTCGCGAAGACGGCGCGCAGGGCCGGCAGCGTCGCGCCGAGACCGGCGGCGAACATGGTGGCCGCGATGAAGACGACCGTGACGGCGTTGAACAGCAGATGCAGCGTGTTCATAAAGGCTCCTGGTCGTCATGACGGAGCGGCGTCAGCGGCGTCAGCGGCGTCAGTGGTGTCAGCGGCGTCAGTGGTGTCAGCCGGTCAGGTCGCCCAGCCAGCGCAGTGCGGTCAGTCCTGGCATGAAGCAGTATTCGCCGCCGCGTGTGACGACGAATTGGGGTAGGGAGAGCAGGCGTCGCCGTACGGGACGCCGGGGGATGGTGAAGGACCCGGACCCGGAGGCCGAGCCGACGACAGGGTCCTTCGCGTCACCCGCGCCGAAGAAGACGCCGTCGTTCATCCATTCGGACTGGACGAACTCGAACTGCCGCCCCAGATGCGCTCCCACGAAGGCGAACATCAGCCCCCGGTCGGCCCCGTCGTCTTCCAGGACCCCGTCGGGCAGCGGCGGGCCGTACGCCGTGCCGCGCCTGATCATGCGGTGCAGCCGCGGCACTCCGGCGACCGCGGCATCACGAGGATTGCCCCGGCGGATGTGGCACCCGCCGGGGGTCGTGAAGCCGCCGGCGTCGTCCCGCTCGAACAGGAACATGTTGTTGCGCGTCCGGTCGGCCCCGAGATCGGGGTCGTCGTGCAGAGGGCTGAGCGCCAGTGGTGCGCCGCTGCGCCAGCGTCCCATGATCTTCGCCGCCAGCACTTCCTCGTCCGACGGATCGGTGGAGTTGTCCCTCAGGTACCGCCGGAACAGGGCGACGCGCTGGTGGAGTTTGCGGAAGACCACGTAGCTGCCGTTGCGCCCGAGCACGTCGGGTTGCGGGGTCTGGATGCCGCCGAGCTCGTCGCGGTAGCCGAGGACGAACTCGCCGGCCTTCAGCGGCGTTTCCAACGGGTTCGTACCGGCTATGCCGCTGCCTTCGACGGCGGGATGGCTGATGCCGTCACGGTAGCCGAAGGGTTCGGTCTCGGTGGGCAGCGCGTGGCAGTTCTGGCGCCAGATCGCCGTCACGCCGGGCAGGGCCTCGTACGCCGGCCGGGCGCGGTCGATGGCGGCCTCCAGCAGCGCGCTGTCCGGCGCGAGTGCCACCAGCACCACGTGGACCTCAGGTGTGCCGAGCGGGGACTCCCAGTGCTCGGGGCTGCTCTCGCCGGTGTCGCCCAACGCGTTGGCCCGCGCCGCCATGCCCTGCCGGAACTCCCAGGCGAAGGTGTCCAGCCATTCCAGCGGAACACCGAGCACCTTGAGACCGTGATAGGTGAGCGCGACGCTGACCCAGGTCTCGCCGAGCGGGCTCACCGTGTCGGCGGCCGAGGTCACCACGGCACTGGCTCGCCGCATCAGCTCCCGCCCGCGGTGGCGGTCGTCGATGCGGAACAGGATGTACGTCGCCGCGTACGGCGTCGGGCGAGGGCTGAGCACCCCGCGCTGGATGTCGTCGAGCTCCAGTTTGACGATGGTCACCTGGACCCGCCTCCCCGTGCGCTATTTCGCCGAGACGATGTTGTTCCAGAAGGCGCGCAGGCTCTCGTCGACGCCGAACAGCGAGCTGAAGATCGTGGTGTCGGCGAAGATCACGTCACCGGCCCGGTCGCCGCTGGGCGGCATCCACAGGAACATGTTGAACTCGGTGTTGCCAGCCTCGGTGAACGGGTGCGGCCTGGACATGTCGATCGGCTGCCTGCCCAGCACGTGGATGACGTTCGGGTCGTCGGTGGTCACGGCGTAGTGCGGCAGGTGCATGTGGAAGTTGAAGCTGGACACGCCTTCCAGCCACCTCTTGGTGTCCAGATCCCTGGCGACGGACAGTGGGGCGCTCTTGCCCCCTTCCGTCACCGCGGGACGCAGCCCGTAGCGGTTCTCCACGGGCACCCCCAGGCCCGCCATCAGCGATCGGGTGTACCTTCCGAAGCGTTGCTGACGGGGCACCAGCGCGTCGCCGTGATGGTGATACTCCATGTCGCGCACGGCCATGTCGTCCGACGCGCCGACGTCGTGATGCGGTCCCAGGGCCAGGCAGGTTCCCTCGCGGGTGAGGAACTCGCGGACCGCCTCGATCTCCGCGGGTGTGGCGTCCTGCCCGGTGATCATGTGGTCCAGCCCCCACACGAACAGGGTGTCGGTGTCCGCCAGCACCCGTTCGTCCAGCGGGGTGTGGAAACCCGCCTGATCGACGCGTTGGTACACGGGCATCGGGTATCCGGTGGTCTCCTCGACGAACTGCTGGAACGGCAGCCAGCCCCAGAAGAACAGCTCCAGCCCGCCCGCGATGCCCTGCTGGAACCGCAGCGGATCCGACCATTTCGGGTCCTCGTAGGCCGGCCACGTCACGCGTCGCACTTCGGTCATCGTGGAGAACCGGTTGTTCAGCTGGGTCACATCCCGGCCTGCCTCGGCGGGATAGCTCCACGCCACATAGATGCTCAGCCGGCGCCGACCGGGGCTGTAGGGGCGCGGCACATGGTGCTGGTTGTAGGTGCGCGCGGTTCTGGACTCGCTCATCTCTTCTCCAGGAAGCTCTTCTCCCGGAAGCTCTTCTCCAGGAAGCGCTGGTGGGCGTCACTGCAGCTGGTCGAGCATCTCCGACATCGCGCTCTTGATCCGCAGAGCCTTCTTGATCTCGTCGGCGGTGACGTACGGGTACTCGCCGTACTCGATGAAGCTCGGGCAGTGGTGCTCACGGACGAATCTGATGAAGGCTTCGGGGTTGGTCTTCCAATCCTCGGGGAAGCCCTCAAGGTTCTCGAAGGCCGTGTTCACTCCCGCCCGGGTGAACAGGGCGATGGCGTCTTCGGTGTACTTGTCGAAGTCGGTGTCGAAGATGCCCTGGTACATAAAGCGTGTGTCATCGTCGAAGAGCACCCAGCGCAGGTAGTGCAGCTTCAAGGGTGCGAGCAGGTCGGGGTCGGCCTCCAGCGCCTTGGCGAGGGTGTAGCCGTGCTCGCGGATCGCGCCGGCTCGGCCGGGTTTGACCTTCGCGATGATGGTGAACCCGTAGCACGCCGGGGTCCGAGGGTAGACAGGGCCGTATTTACCCTGCTCCAGGTGGTCGGTCTCCTTCGGGATGACAGCCGCCTGCGGCCTGATCTCCATGCCGATCCCCTCCGTCGTTCTACTTCTGGGGGAAGGCTAAAACCGGCTGAATGTCCCAATTGTCGCATGATGCGACTTTTTGGGCCAGTCTGGGCGGCGAGATCGAGCTTGATCCACATGGTATCAATGGACGATTCTTACGCTAGGGATCTCTCCTAGGTGTCGCTAGGGATTGGGCACTTCATGGTGTACCACTTCGCCGTTCTGGGCTCCGTTCAGGTCTACCCGGAAGGGACGCCGCAGACCCCGATCCATCTTCGTGGCAAGCCTCGGGCCGTACTGGCCACGCTGCTGCTCAACGCCAACACGGTGATCTCCCGCGACGGGCTGGTGGCCGCTCTGTGGGATGAGCCGCCGGCCACGGCGGTGGCCAACATCCAGACCCACGTATGGCAGCTACGACGGGCGATCCCTGGTGGGGACCAGATCGTCAGGACCGAAGGGTCCGGCTACCTGCTGCGCGTCGAACGCGATCAGCTCGACGCGCTGATCTTCATTGACGCGGCGCGCGAAGGGCGGCTGGCCGTCCAGCGGGGTGAGCTGGCTGTCGCCGAGAGGGCCTTCGGTAGGGCGGTGGCGCTCTGGCGGGGCCGGCCCGCCGAGGACCTCGTGCTCGGTGACATGGTGACGCCCCGGATCGCCGAGCTGGAGGAGGAGCTGTACCAGGCGCGTTCCGACTGGATCGATGTCCGGCTGGCCCTCGGGCAGCATGACCAGCTGATCGGTGAGCTGCGGAAGATCGCGGACGCGCAGCCGCTGCGCGAGCGTTTCTGGGGCCAGCTCATGCTCGCCCTGCACCGGGCCGGGCGGCGGGGTGAGGCGCTGGACGCTTACCGGCGCGTACGGACGCTCCTGGTGGAGGAGCTGGGCGTCGAGCCGGGCGCCGAGTTACGCCGGCTCCACGCGAGCCTCCTGGAGGACCATGAGACACCGGCTGCGCCCGTCTCGGGGACAAAAGTCTCGGGGACGAAAGTGGTGCCCGACTCCACGACGTGGCACCACATCTGCCAGCTACCCGCGGACCTCGCTGATTTCGTGGGCAGGAGCGCAGAGTTGAAAACGATTACCTCGATTGTGCGCGGCAGGGACCCGGCGGCCTCCGCACCCATGATCGTGACTCTGTCGGGCGCCCCCGGACTCGGCAAGAGCACCCTCGCGATCCACCTCGCGCATCTGCTCCGGCCCGCCTTCCCCGACGGCCAGCTGTACGTACGCCTCGGCGCGGCCTCGCCCGCTCCACGCGATCCCTGGCGCATCCTCGGGGAACTGCTGAGAGCGCTCGGAGTGGACGGAAGCGCGCTCCCCGACACCCTCGAAGAGCGCGCCACCCTGTACCGGTCCCGCCTGGCGGACCGCGAGATCCTCATCATCCTCGACGACGCGGCGGACGAGGCGCAGGTGTCGCCCCTGCTGCCGGGCACGGCGCGGGGCGCGGTTCTGGTGACCTCCCGCGCGCAGCTCGCTCTTCCCGGCGCTCAGGCGATCTCCCTGGACGTACCCGGCGAGGACGAAGCGGTGGAGATGCTCGAACGTACGGCCGGACAGGCCCGCGTGCGCGCGGAGCCGCAGGCGGCGGCGTCGATTCTGCGCGCCTGCGGCCGCCTGCCGCTGGCCATCCGCATCGCGGGGGCCAGGCTGTCCGCCCGGCCCGCCTGGCCGTTGTCCGACTTCGCGGCCCGCCTGGAGGACACTCGGCGGCGCCTCGACGAGCTGGCTCTGGGCCAGCAGACGGTTCGGGCCAACTTCGCCGTGAGTTACGACGCCCTCACCGACGTGGCGCGGCGGACGTTCCGGCTGCTCGGCTTGTGCGGCCTGGAAAGTGTGCCCGAGTGGGCGGCGGCGGCGCTGCTCGGGGAGTCCAGGGATGTGGCGGATCGCGCGCTGGAAGCCCTGGTGGTCGCCGGTCTGGTGAACGGGCCCGAAGCCTGTGCCGCGGGCGGTCTGCGATACCGGCTGCATGACCTGTTGCGGGCGTTCGCACGGGAACAGGCCGAGGCCGAGGACAGTGAGACGCAGCGGCGCGCGGCCCTGCTCCGGCTCGTCAGCGAGAGCCTCGACCGGGTGACGGCGGCCGTTGGCGGCCTCCCCCTGCCCTGCGCGCCCACGCCTAGCGTCGGCGAGTCCCGCCCGGCGGCAGGGGAGTGGGACTCCGCGTGGCTGATGGAGGAGCGCGGGAACATGGTGGCGGTGGTCGAGCTCGCCGCCGCTTTGGACAGACCCGCCCTCGCGTGTGAGCTGGCGTACTATCTGACGGCTTATCTACGGATCCACGGCTTCTTCGACCAGGCCACCCGGGTGCACGATGCCGTCATCGCCGCCGCGACCCGGCTGGAGCTCACCCCCGCGATCTTGACCACTCGGCTGCTGCGGGCGGATCTCATGGTGGAGCGTGGGATGTTCGGCGACGCGCTGGGGGAGTTCCAGTCCTTGCTTGAGCCGTTCGAGCGCTTGGGCGACCGGCGCTCCACCGCGTACGCGCTCAGCGGGCTCGGCATCTGCCGGCATGTGTTCGCGGACTTCGAGGAGGCGCTGGACCGCACCACGCGCGCGGTCGACCTGTTCGAGGAGCTGGGCGATCACGGCGGGCTGCTCAGCGCGTTGATCCACTTGACCTCGATCCACCTTGAGCTCGGCCACCACGACCAGGCCGCCGAGGTCTGCCGTCGTGGGCTGGAGCTGGCGCGCGGCGCCCGCACCGCCTACCCCCGCGCGATCCTGCTCCGGGCCCTGGGCATCACCCACTACAGCAAGGGCGAGGTGACGGAGGCGATCCGGCGCTATGAGGAGAGCCTTGAGCTCAGCCGCGGGCACGGCTATCCGATCATCACCACCTTGACCGAGCGCCGGCTGGGGGAGGCTCTGGGCGCGGTGGGACGGTTCGATGAGGCGGTGCGGACGCTCACGCACTGCGGGCGGAGCTTCGCGCGCTTCGGCGACACCTACGGTGAGACGCTCACGGCGTACGCCCTCGGGGAGGTCGCCTTCCGGCGCCGTCTTCCGCGAGAGGCGCTGCGGCACCTGACGCACGCGCTCGACGTGCTGGGAGTACGGGAGATGCCGCTCTGGCGCGCCCGAGTCCTGCGCGAGATCGGCCGCGTCCATGCCGATCTCGGTGACCCGGACGCCGCCGTGGCCGTCTGGAACGAGGCGCTGGCCATCTTCCACAGCGTCGACTCCGGGGAAGCGGCGGAGGTGAGCGCCTTCCTCGCCACCTTGCGGACACACCCACGCCAGGTGCCCGCCGGATGACTCAGCCGCCCGTTCCCCGTACGACCGGCACGACTAGCTGCCTGTTCCCCGTACGACCGGCACGGCTGTGACGCCTGCCTGCCGCGCCGCCCGCCGGGCCGCACCCGGCCCGGCCCCCGTCGCGACGACGGCTCCTTCGTGCAGCGCCACCCAGGAGCGTGCGTCGGCGGGGAGATCCTCCAGCGCCCGGGCGAGCTCGACTCGCCCCGGTCCGGCGCGCAGCGCGCGAGCCCGCTCGCGGCGTCGCCAGAACAGGTGCTGTCCCACGATCAGCGGCCCCAGCGGCAGGAGCAAAGGTACGAACTCCAGCTCGGTGAACAGGACGGCGAGCGTCAGGCCCAGCAGCAACGTCCCCTCGACCACGGCGGCCCACCAGCCGGCGGTCCTGCCGTACGCCTTGGCCGCCACCAGCGGCCACACGGCCAGCATCAGGCAGTCACCGAGACCGGCCAGGCTCGACACCGGCCCGTAGCCGGTGGCGAGTATCGGGGCGAACGGCAACCCTTCGACCCGGGACACGAAATCAGCCGTCAGAGAGCTCACCCCCGTGGCTAGGGCGTCATAGACGGTCAGCGCACCGGCCAGCCCCGCCACGTGGGCGGCCCGCATCCCCGTCTGCGCCCACATGTTGGCGACCCCGACCGTGAGCAGGATCATCGTGAGGTCGTTGACGACGAGCACAGCCGTCGGCCATTGCGCGAAGTACGCGGCCACGTCCGCCGCGCACAGCAGGGCGGCCGCCAGCGCGGCGTTCCGGCCGCCCAGCACCGGCGACAGGACGAGTTGCGACACGGTGAAGACGACCACACCGAAGATGGTGACGATGACCCCGGTCGGCATGTGCATGTAGGCGAACGGCATGGCGATGAGCGCCACGACCATGATCCAGATATCGGTCCAGACGAACCTGCCGACCGGCGGGCGCGGCATCGTCACCCTGGCGAAGTAGAGCGCGGCGACACCCATGGTCAGCAGGATGAGCAGGTAGAGGACCAGTCCGCGCAGGACCGCCTCGGTCATCAGGCCGCTCATCGGACTCCCATCTCGGCGACCGCCTCCGCGGCCGCCCGCAGGGCCGACTTGCCCGTCCGGGCGGGCTCGGTGGCCGTGAAGTGCTCGAACGTGTGCTCCCGCAGGTCCGCGCGGACCCGGCAGAGGCCGGGAAGCGCGGCCGGATCATCGACCAGCTCAATGCCACGCAGGGGAAGCCCCAGGTCGGCCGCGCGCTCCTCCAGCCGGGACACCAGCGCGCGGCTCACGTTGCCGGTCACGGCGTGCAACACCGGTCCCGACCGGGTCTCCTCCAGCACGTACCGCGTCGGGAGCGGGATCTCGCGCTCCGCCTGGAGGAGGTCGAGCACGTCGCGCGTGGTGACGGACGAGGGTGACAGCCGGCCGAGGACCCGCGAGGTCGCCGGTACGGCCGCCAGTTCGCAGGCAGGCTGCTCGCCCTCGGGCAGCACTTTGACGATGTCGCCGGTGACATAACGGAGCAGCAGGGTCGTGTCGCGGTACGTGGTGTACGGCGTCACCACCAGCACCCCGTGCGCCCCCGGAGCCGCCGGCTGGAACGTCTCGGGGTCGAGAACTTCGACGTGCCCCTGGTCGGTGGGGATATGCAGGTGTCCCTGCCCGCAGACCTGCCCACCCACGGGGGCGATCTCCGTCATCGAGTAGCTGTCCAGGACGCGAGCCCCGAACATGGCCTCCGCCCGCTCCTTCAGCGCGTCGGTGAGGACCTCGCCACCGGAGTGGATCTCTTCGAGGCCGAAGTCCTTCGCGTCCCAGCCGCCCCGCTCGGCCTCCTGGACCAGTGCCGCGAGATACGAGGCCGTCGTGTTGAGGTGGGTCATCTGTGGCCGCTTGCCCGGAACGTGCAGCGGGACCGCCAACCGGTCCAGCGTGGCGCGGGGGTCCACGAGACCTACGTGGACGAAGGCCGCCCCGGTCATGGTCGCCGCCCGCTCGATGAGGATCTGGGCGATGGACCGCGAGGTGATGCAGTTGGCCCAGACATGTTCGGAGCGGAGTCCACCGGCGAGCATCAGCGCCAAGGCCGACATGCCCGACATCAGGTCGATCTCGTAGCGGGAGAACCAGACCATGGTCGGCACACCGGTCGTGCCCGTGGTCTGGGCGAGTACGGCCGGACGGGCCCCGTCCGCGACGAACGCGGACGGCAGGTCACGCAGCGCGGCCTTCGTCGTCGGCTCGATCGAGGCCAGGGACTCCAGGGTGATGGACCCCGGGTCTATACCGTGCTGCTCGAACCACCGCCGGTAGTAGGGGGTGTCGCGGGCGGTCAACCGTACCGTCCGCCGGAGCCGGCGCGAGGCGAGGTCACGCTGCATCTCAGGGTCGGGCGCGGTCAGCATCTCGCCCGCGCCTTCACCGGGGGAGCCGAACTCCTCCAAGGTCGCGCGGAGGTCCTCGACCAGCGCGGTCACGTCCTTCACCCGGAACCGGCGGCCCGCCAGCATTGACCAGGCGTACCCCATCTGCCGGGCGGCTGTCCCGAACATCCTGTCCCATCCTTTGCGCGGTGGTCATGGAACACGACGGTCCCTGGGAGCGGCACGAAGCCGCTCCCAGGAGCCGTCAGGAGGGACCGAGCCTCAGCCGTTGAGGCTGAACACGGCGGTGGAGAGGGCGCTGACGACGTAGCGCGCGTAGAACCTGGCCGTCTTGACCATGACTTCTCCCTTCGTTCCTGCCCCGGTAAGGGCCAGGAACGACTGTCGTCGCGGGGCCTACACGATCGCTACACGGCCACTATCGGCGCAGGTCAGCGCTCTCCATCGCGCGCTGGACCGCGTCGAGGAGGGTGGCGGCTCTACGGTCAGGTGTTCCTTCCTGGATGCGGTTCATGACGTAGCCGAACGCGAGGCCGCTCGCCGGGTCGGCGAAGCCTAGCGATCCGCCCATACCGGGAAACCCGAAGGCGGTCGGGCGGTACCAGAAGGCGTCGGGTGTCGGCAGGCCGAAACCGGTGCCGATCCGGACGGGTACCCGAAGGATGCGGTCGACGCCACTGACCTGCTCCGCGGTCGCCGCCGCCAAGGTCTCGGAGGAGAGGACGCGCTGCCCGTCGACCTCGCCGATCAGCGCGGCGTAGAAGCGGGCCAGCGCGCGGGCCGTGCAGATGCCGTTGGTCGAGGGCATCTCGGCGGACTGCTCGTCGGGGTCGTTGTGGTCCAGCGCGGGCGTGATGATGGTCAACAGGGACCGCACGGTCAACGACGTCGGATCGGTATAAACCGCCATCACCTCGCGCATGGGCTCGGGAAGGGCGTCCAGGTCGATCCCGGCCAGCGCGTCCTGGTCGAGCGGGGTGGAGATGATCCGGCTGACCCGATGCCGCTCGGCTTTCGGCAGCCCGATCCACAGGTCCAGGCCGAGCGGTCCGGCGATCTCCTCGGCGAGGAACGTGCCGAGGCTGCGGCCACTCACCCGGCGGACGACCTCGCCGACCAGCCAGCCGTAGGTGTGCCCGTGGTAGCCGTGGTCGGTGCCCGGCTCCCAGGATGGGCGCTGGGCCGCCAGCGCGGTCACCATCGGGTCCCAGGCGATGGCTTCCGCCGGGGTGATCGGGTGGTCGATCGTGGGCAGTCCGGCTTGGTGGGTGAGCAGCCAGCGGACGGGGATGTGGTCTTTGCCGTTCGCCGCGAACTCCGGCCAGTAGCCGGCGACGGGTGCGTCGAGGTCCAGTTCGCCGCGCTGGGCCAGCAGATGCGCGCAGGCGGCGGTGATGCCCTTGGTGGTGGAATAGACGACTTGCAGGGTGTCGCGCTCCCAGGGACGGCCGGTCTCGGGATCGGCGATCCCGCCCCACAGGTCGACGACTTTCCGGCCGTGCAGGTAGACGGCCACCGCGGCGCCCACCTCCTGGCCGCCGGCCAGATTGGCGGCGAATGCCGTACGGACTTCTTCGAATCCTGGTGCGGTGCTGCCGCCGATTTCGGGCATGCGTCATCGCCTTCCGGTCTTGTGGTGTCGCCGGAAAGTGCTAGTCGCGCCACTTCTCGATGAGCCAGGCGCAGACCTCCGGCTCGGTCATCTCGGGAAACTCTTCGGTGAACGCGAGGAGAGCGCGCAGCGCCTCACCCCGCTCCAGGCCGCGCGCCGCCGCGTGCCTGAGGTACTCCTGACGTGCGGCGGAAGGACGACCCCCGCCCGCGCCACGGCCGGGCAGGCCGTTGCGCCACCGCACTATTTCCTCAAGTCGATCAGCCCGCCAGCCGGGAACCCCGTCGATCTCGACGTCGGGCTCGGGAAACGGATGAGTCGAATCGCTCGGATAGCGGGAGCGCCATTTGTGCACCGCGTGCCGGCTCACGCCCAGCGCTTCGGCGATGCCGATACCGCCGAGGTAGTGCTCGGTCATGATGCACCAACTTCTCTGTCCGGCCTCCTTCGTGGATCTCATGACTACCACGCCCGAGGTGGTGTCCCAGGCGCACCGAACGTTGTCTCCGTCGGAGACAACGATAGGCTGGTATGGGAAACATCGTCAACAGCGGAGACGAGGTTGGATCCGTCTACCTCCTGCCACTTGTGCCACAGGATGTGAGGCACCGCGCGTACCCTGGTAGCGAAGGTGAGGGACCGTGATGACCACACAACACCGGGACGCCGCGCTTTCCCCCTCGGAGCAGGCGACCATACGACAACTGCTCGACGCCGACCGTCAAAGGACCGAAACCCGCATCGCCGTGCTGGGCCATGACCGGGACGAGATGGTCCAGTCGGCGGCGCAGTCGGCCTCCGACGACGAGCACGACCCTGAGGGGACGTCCACCGCCTTCGAGCGGGCCCACATAGAGGCCCTGCTCGACCAGGCCCAGACGCACCTCGTCGACCTGGACCTGGCCGTCGAGCGGCTGCACGACGGCACGTACGGGATCTGCGCGAAATGCGGGCAACGCATCGCCATCGAGCGCCTGATGATCCTGCCGGCCGCCAAGATGTGCGTCGGCTGCGCCGCCCACCACCGCCGCTGACCAGCGCCTGGTGGCTCAGGTCTTGCGTCTCCAGAGTTTGCCCGTCGCCAGGTCGAAGTAATAGACGCGTTCGCTGGAGCCGCTGCGGACCAAGAAGGCACCCTCTTTCGACCAGCCGAGGGCGACGTCAAGGAAGTCGTCGCCGGGGAATCTGAGAGGGACGCTGGCCAGTCGCTCGCCGGTCTCTGGGGCGAAGGTGTCGACCCGCGCCCCCTGGTCGGCGATGACCACGAAGCGACTGCCGTCCGCCCGGAGGTAGTAGCGGTCCTGGGGCTTCAGGGGAAGGCTCATCCGCGTCCGTCCCAGGTGATCGAGAACGAGCACCTGGGATTGCGTCGTCACCACGATCCCGTTCTCGTTGAGGTCGTGGACCTGCCGGGCGCCAGGGAGTGACACGGTGGTCCAGGTCTTGGTATCGGTGACCTGGGCGCCGTCCTTGGCCAGGGCGATGTACCTGCTCTGGCCGGCCCACGTCGCCGTGGGCACCGCCGTGTCCGGGAGAGCGGCGGTGAGGTAGTGAACGCCCTTGGCGTCCTGATAGACCATGCGTCGATCGTTTCTGTCCAGGTAGACGACGGCCTTCTTGTCAGAACTGCGCACGAACGGTGCCGCCTGGGGCGCGCCGCCTTTCCTGATGATGTACGGCGCGGCCTGCGGGAATGGCTGCTTGTTCACCAGCCACGTGCGGCAGGGCTGGTCCATTTGGTCGGTCCACGGACAGGTGGGTCTTTTGTATTCACTCACCGTCATGAACTCGGCCCGATAATCCGGGAACGACAAGGGCGGCGTGTATTCAGGCAGTTCACGCTGTAGCGGGTGACCAGGAGTGAGCAGCGTGGCCGAAAGCACGATCGCCGTTCCCGCCAGATAGAGGCTCCGCGTCGACCATTCGCGGATGGTCCGGTCCGTCTCGTCCGGTGCTTCGGGCCGGGCGCTCACTTTTCCAGCGGCACGGGGTACGGCCGCCGCCACGATAATCACGATGGCGGCATGGGCCAGCCGTGCCGGGGTGATGTCCTGGCTCGCCAGCAGATAACCGCCCGCCACTACGGCGCCACCCAGGCCGAGCAGCCATGTCGTTCGATACATGTTCGCGTCGTGGGCAGAGAGCGTTGGGGCCGGTAGTCGTACATCGCGAAAGACGGAAACGGCGCACCAGCCCAGCACCAGATAGAGCGGGTCATTGGTGAAACAGGCCAAGGGAACAGCCGGGACGAGGGCGATCAGCCGCCATCGGCGCAGGTCGGCGAAATGGTCGATGACCTGGCGGGCGTTGGCCGCCGTGACGGAAAGGCCCATCAGCGTGGCGAACCTGGTGAGCCGCTCCGATGTGACCGGTATGGCCGCCATCAGCACGGTGACCATGGCGACTACCCAGGAGATCATCGGAGGTACCGTCACGAAGTGCCACCATATATGGTGCTATATCGTGAGTTCGGATGATATATGGCGGCAATTTGGCATCGCTACGTGGCGTGCTCAGCGTTCGCGATTATCGGCTATGGTGGTCGGCGGCCTGACGCTGGTGATTGTCGCGGCGGCTCTGTGGGGAACCGGGTCGATAACTCCGCGTGTGCAGTGGAGTCTCGAGGCTTTGTTCCTCCACGCGGAGGTGGACCAGAATGGCGTCCTGTCGACGCCCGTGCATATCGAGCTGGAAAACGAGGGGATGGCCTCATTCGTTCTTACCGGCATCTCGGCCGAAATACCTGGGCTCCGCCTGCTACCTGCTGACCAGGAGAAAGGGGAGAGTTCCGTGGTCGCCGTGGAGGGCGATAACCGGCAAAGCGTGGAGAGGCGCATCGTCATCACTGACTGCGCGGCGGTGCCCCACGAGCCCCAGCCGATCCGCTTCACCTACCGAACCTGGCTGGGTCCGGGGTCAGCGGAGGTGATGGGCAACTCATGGGGGCTGCAAGGACTCAACGGAAGTGTCCCGGTCGCCTGGCAGAGAGGTCTCGCGGCCGAGGTCTGCGATGACGCGGTGAGTCCAGATTGGCCCTGACAGGTAGCTCATTCGTGGGCAACGGCCAGCCGGGAGGGTCGTGGGACATGCCTCCTCTCGCAAGGATCGCCACCGGTTTCGTCTTCACGTTCGGTGCCCTCCGTTTCAACGGGTTCGACCTGCTGTTCGACCCCGCCGGATGGTTATTGTGCGCGTCCGGGCTGTCCAAGCTGCGGCGATCCCTCGACGACCCCTTCAGCCGGGCCAGGTCCTTGGCTGTCGCCATGGCCTGCGTCTCGTTCATCGCCATGATCGCGTCCGGTGAGCGCCCGAGCCGTAGCCTGGCTGTTTCCCCCATCACGTTCACGCAACTGATCGGAATCGCCAACACGCTCGGCGCCCTGCTCGCGGTCTGGCTGATCGCTGAGGCCATCATCAGACGGATCCGTCCCTGCGGGGACATTTCAGGGGCCGTCCTCCTCGACGTGCTGCGCTGGGCCGTGGCCGTTCTGGGAGTGCTCGGCATGCTGGCCGGGTACGGCTACGCCGACCTGGGACCGATCACGGCCATCGCCTGGTTCGCGACCGTCGTGGCCTTGATCGTCGTGCTCTACCGCTCGGCGCATTCGCCGTACCTCTCCCCGACATGGGAGGACCCTGTCCGTGAGAGCGCGGGGACCGCCGGTGAGGGGCGGCCCCCGGGCGCTGACTAGCGCGACTGGACCTCAGGCCGCCGCGCCCGTCTCCGACCTGGCCTCGCGCACTCCGCGCAACGCGTCGGCCCAGGCGATCACCTGGTCGAGCATGCCGCGGACCGAGGCGTCGAGACCCTCGCCGGGGACGAAAACGCCGGTCGCGAATGAGGGGAGCAGGGGGACGGCGGGTTGCGCGCGGACCGTGGCCACCTGGAGCTCGGCGAGCACGAGTCTGAGGGCCTCGGCGGCTCGGACCCCGGCAGCCCATCCGCCGTAGCTGACGATGCCGGCGGCCTTGTCGTTCCACTCCCGGTACACGTAGTCCAGCGCGTTCTTGAGTGCGCCGGGGAAGGAGTGGTTGTACTCCGGGACAAGGAAGACGAAGCCATCGAAACCGTCGATCAGTTCGGACCATTCGCGGGTGTGCGCGTGCTCGTACTGCTGGAGGTTCGGATTGCCGCCCTCGTCGAGGTTGCCGAGGCGGTGGTGCGCGAGATCGATCAGCTCGTAGTCGGCGCCACCGTGAGCGCGCGCCGTGTCGAGCACCCAGGAGGCGATCTGCTCGCCTCGGCGTCCGGGTCGGGTGCTGCCGAGGATGATGCCAATGCGGAGTGCCATGACGCCCTTTCGAGAGAGTTGACGCGTCAACTCTAAGACTGGCAGAGTTGACGCGTCAACTCGCTTGGTCGGTATGATTTCCGCCATGGCGGAGACCCGTACGCTGGAGCCCGAGGAGTGGGAGCTCTGGCACACCTGGATGCTCGCGCAACGCCTGCTTGCCCGGGAGTTCGAGCGTGGTCTGCAGCGCGACTGCGGCATCTCGAAGGCTGAGTTCAGCGTGCTGGTGACGCTGTGGAAGGCGCCCGGCCGCGAGATGCGCGTCGGCGAGCTCTCCGAGTCGCTCGCCTGGGAGAAGAGCCGCGTCTCGCACCAGCTGACCCGCATGGAGAACCGCGGCCTCGTGGAGCCGACCCAGAGCGGGGCCGGCGGCCGCCGCACCGGGATCGGGCTGACCGCCAAGGGCCGTGAGCTCGCAGAGAGTGCCATCCTCGGGCATGCCGGCAACATCCGCCGTTACTTCCTCGACTCGCTCACGGCCGAGCAGGCCGCGGTCATGCGGGCCTGGAGCGAGCAGGTAGTCGACCGCATCGAGCCGCGCCGCGGCGAGGCCGCCAGCGATCACGTTTTCTAGAGCGGGCCGGACGCTGCCCCTCGGAGGGAGTGTTCCTCCAAAGGCCCCCAGCCACCACGGACCGGCTTCTTCCCCCCCGGAGGGGGTTTCCCTCCAAGGGACCCTAGCCACCACGGACCGTCACAGGGATCGAGACGGCCCGTGGGACGAAGCACCGGGGGCCCTGGAGTCACCGCCCTAGCGGGTAGTGCAGACGGTTCCGTTGAGGGTGAAAACGCCCGGCAGGACGTTCGGCCCGCTGTAGTTGCCGACGAAGCCGATCGTGGTCGATGCCCCGGTCGCTAGCGAGCCGTTTCCGGGCTCGTTGACGGCCTTGACGTCCGGCCCGTTCTGCGTCCAGGTGGCGTTCCAGCCGCTGCCCAGGCTCTGCCATGTCCTGGGCCAGGTGAAGGCCAAGGTCCAGCCGTTCATCGGCGCGCCGTTGTTGGTGACGTCGATGGCGCCGACATAGCCGCTGGCCCAGTCGGTCTGGACGGTCAGCCGTACCGTGCATGAGCTCGAAGCGGGGGTGCCGGTGGTGAAGGTCAGCGGCGGGGAGGCCCACGAGACGCCGCCGCCGGTGTCGCGGGCGATCACGTTGAGCGTGTAGCGGGTGCCCGGCGTGAGGTTGCTCACCGTGAGCGAGGTTCCGGTGGTTTCGCCGAGTTGCTCGCTGATGGCGCCGTTCTGGCGGTGGAGCTCGTACTTGACGATCGGGCGGGCGCCGGGGGAGGCGGCGGGCCAGGAGATCGTGGCGGCCCGGTCCGTCACGTCGGCGGCGGTCGGCTGTCCCGGCGCACCCGGGCGGCCGGTCTGGGGCGTGGCGGGGTGCAGGACGACGGTGGTCATCGACAGCGGCGGCAGCGTCTGGCTGGTCGCGCTGCCCGCGGTCGAACCGGTGATGCTCGTGGCGCCGTTGGTGTGGGTCAGTACGGTCGGCGCCCCCGACGCCGGGCTGAAGCCGGAGTAGCCGATGGTCACGGGGTAGGACGTGTCGGACGACGTGTTGATCAACAGGACGGCCAGGTCGCCGTCGGGGCGGCGGGCGGCGTGCGCGGTGACCTTAGCCTGGCCGGTCGCGGCCCGGATGAACTGGTCGCCGGGGCGGGCGAACTTGCTCATCATCTGCAGGGCGTAGTAGGGCGCGAAGGGAGTGTTCAGCTGCGGCTCGCAGACGCTTCCGTCGGAGGTGCACGTACCGCTCGACAACAGGCCGAAGTCACCGTAATCGGTCTGTCCTTCGACCTGGGTGATGTTGCCGATGCCGTTGCGGACGTTCCACCAGTCCACCGTGAAGACCCCGTTCGCCAGGAGAGTCGCGTAGGCGTCGGCGGCGGCCAGCGCGCCGGGCTGGGTGGTGGTGCCGCCGCTGCTGGATCCCGTGTTGAACTCGGTCATGGCCATGCCGATCCGCTCGGAACCGGGCCCGGCGTACTTCGCGATCTGCTGGCGGGTTAGTTGGATCATGTCGGGGACGTGGGCGGCCTTGTCGAGGGCGCCGGGGTACCAGTGCAGGATCACGAAGTCGATCTTCGGTCCGGCGATCGAGAGGACGGTCTTGTTCCAGGTGCCGTCGTCGCCGTCGGCGACTATGGCATCAGGCCAGTTGGCGGCCGTGGTCAGTACCGCGCCGATCTTGATGGTGGGGTCGACCGCCTTCATGGCGTCCGCGTACGTCACGACATGGCGGGCATACTCGGCCGGACTCTTGTCGGCATGATCGTCCGCCTCCCAGGCGGAGCCGTAGTGCCCGTTGCCGTAGTTCTCGTTGCCGATCTCCCAGTATTTGACGCCATAGCCCTTGGTGATATTGGCCTGACGTACCCAGGCCGCGGCCTCGTCGGCGGTGCCGGTGCCGTAGTTGGCGGTCACCATCGCCTGCGCCCCGGTGCGGCGCACACCACTCATGAAGGTGTCGAAGTCGGTGTTGGGCGCCACATAGCCGCCGGGGGCGGTGTGAGTGGCCCAGTGGTAGATGTCCGAATAGGAGCCGCCGGGATAGCGCAGCAGCTTCACCCCGGCATCCTTGAGCAGGTCGGCGGTCGCGTTGGTGCCCAGGTTGGTGTCCCAGATGGCATGGTTGGTGCCGATGCCGGTCTCCGGGACGGTGGCAAGCGCGGCGCGGGCGTTAACGGTCACCGCGACCGGGGTGACCTCGTCGGCGTGCGCCGCGGGGACGTTCAGGGCGGTCAGCGTCAGCAGGACAGCGGACGCGGCTCGTAATGCGAATCTCGGCATCGGTGCACCTCGCCATGGGTAGCGGCATTCACTCGACGCCCCCTCCTGCCAGGCGGCAACATGATCATGGGGTGTGGCGTCATGCCCGTCAACCAACGGTGAAACTTTCACGCCGACCGGCCGCCGACCCGCGGATCCGCCCCTCACCATCGGCAGCGCACCCGTCACCCCCGCCAGGAGCAGCCCCACGCCTCAGTCCGGTCAACGAGGTCCTTGGCGTGAGACCGACGCCCCCATGCCTGTGACCGCCTACCGCTTCGTAGGCGTCAGTTGGGCCGGGGATGGGCTCCGTTGCGCTGCTCGCCCAGGGTCGTGCGCCGCAGTTCATGCGTACGCATATTGATCATCTCCTCGATCCTGTTGCGCGCGGCGACATCGGTCGCCTTGCGCTCCACATCGATGTCCTGGCGGCGTTTGCGGCGTTGCTCGGCGGCTGCGTAGGCGTCCAGTTCGAGCTCGTCAATCGTCGCTTCTGCCGTGGATCGCACCCGATGTGCGTGGACCTCCTCCCGGCGGCGGTTCTCCTCGCCGACCATGCGGTCGTACGCGGTCGTACCACCCATGAGTTTCACGAGCACGGGAAGGCAGTCGATCATGATCAGGAACAGCCGAAAGAGCCAACTCGCCGTCGCCAGGTAAGCGTTGTCCTGAGTCAGCTCATGCAGTGCCTTCAACCGTTCGAGCAGCCCTACCGGGTCGCTCGCTGTGGGCAACTGGGCGAGCCTCTCCTGGATCTTGGCGTCGACCGCTTTCTGGTAGTCCGTCTCCTTGAGCGCGAGCGGGCCTCGAAGTTGAGAGATCTGGGCTCGAAGTGCGTGCAGGGTTTTCGTGTTCTCGGTAATGCGACTGCTGATGAAGAACTGATGCGCGTCCTTCTCCCGCTGTCGACATAGTGGCCCTTTTCCTTTCCTGCCGCTCAGCCCGCGGCCTGGCTCACCTGCGCATTCGTCGTTCGCCTTGTCGACCAGCTTGCCATGGCGCCCGTTCGCCGCGTCGACGCGTTTCTCCAACCGCGCGGCCTCTTTCTCCATGTTGGCGAGACGGGCCGCGTCTGCTTCCGTCGTGGTGGCGAGAAGCCGGCTGCCGCCACAGTCCTGCCGTTCGGGGGTGGCGGGCGGACGCGGGTTGCACTCCACCCACTGAGCTACCCGGGCGTTCCGGATGTCCTCACGCTGGTCCTTGACGTGCTGAACCACCGCTGTCTCGAACACCCGGAGCACGATGGGCTCGGCGATGATGGCACCCATCACCATCGCGACGAGCAGGCGTGGCACCAACATGAGGAGCCGGCGTTGCCACATGCCCGTGACCGTTGAGACCAGCCACCTATCCAGGTTGAGCACGACCAGGGCCCAGATCATGACTGGAATGATCAGAAGTACGTGGGAGTCACCAAGCACCTGGCTGAGCGCGAACCACATGGACATGCCGGCCATGACGGCCGTCCCGAGCACCACGCCGCCCACACCGGTATAGCGGGTGCGTTCCAGTGGCACCTGTGACAGGAGATGCTCATCCACGCCTGCGAGCACTCGAAGTCGACGGCCCAGGTCGGCCTGTCGCCATTTCCCCACGACCGAGGACGCCCATCGGGACGTACGTGACGCCTCAGTCATCCAGGTCTTCCAACCCGATAGACCGCGGACCGTCCTCGCCACGCGCATGCCGGCTTTCGCCGAGGGCGCGGCGCTCCTCTGTCTCCGATGAATCGATGAACGGCTCAACGCCGGTCACCGCTTTCATCATCTGGTTGATGAGCCTCTGGGAATCGATGGGAAGGAAGTCCAGCGCGCCGTCGGGCAATTGGCGGAGCAGGTCGGACAGGGACTTCATCCGTTGTTCTTGAATCTCTCGGGCGACGCTCACGGCGTCACCCATCAAGAGTTGCTCGCGGCTGACGCTGAGCGCGGTGACAGCCTCCACCCCGCGCTGGAAGATGTTTTCGATCCGCGCCACGTCACGGTTCTCGATGGCCCACAGGAGTTCTTTGCTCTCCCCTTCCCACTGGAGCTTCTTCAGGCTCTTGCCATGGACGATGACATCGTTGGGCATGAACAACTCGACATGGGCGAGGTCCACCTCCATGCCGTCTATCGTCGGTGGGTAGAACTCGAGATAAGCCTGCACCCTGGCGGCGACTTCTGGGGCCAGGGCGTGCGTGTCCTCGATAGGGCGCGTCGCGCCGAGTTGCATCAGCTTCGCGTCTTTGCGCAGGTGGCCGGCTAAGATTTCGGCGACGTCCTGAACGTGATCCGCCACGACCGTCTCCGGATTGGTCACCCGGCACTTGAAGTTCGCTCTGACGATGAACCGGTAGCCAAGGTCGCGGGAGGGAAGCTGCACCTCGACGTGCACCGAACGGGTGCGTACGTCGACAACGGCCACGGAGACCGCCTCCACGACCGCCTCCTCGGAGCCCTTGAGGTGACGACGTTCCATGAATGCGCGATGACCGCCATGGACCTCGAAAACAAGGACGGCTCCCGCGGGTGTCGCGGGCAATTGGCTCGTGTCCCTGCGAGTGAAGAATCCCCAGGACCGTTGCGCCGGGGGCAGAGGTTGTTCGTCAATGATCGGATATGGGATGGCCATCAGTGCCACCGCCTCCTGTTCGTGTGCCATGGGGTCGGCCTCGTTCGCCACTCGTCTTCAGCACCGCCAGGACGAGTTCACGGGTCCGGATAGAGTCCTCCGGGTTTTCACGTACGGCGGCTCCCGCTCGCTCGATCGCCTGACTGATCAGCGTCGCGGCGTCCGGGGGCAGGGCCGACCACACGGCCTCACCCAGGGCGGTAGCGGCCGGTATCGCTCCATCCCGACCCTTAAGAGCGCGCAGAGCGCGATAAAGGGCTCGGATCGCATCACGTCGGTAGTAGGCGCTGTGCAGGGTCCAGGCCCACAGAACGCCCAGCGGCTTGGCGCTCTCCGGCTCGGACATGAGCAACCACGCCGCCAGGGAATCGTCGTCTGCTTCGAGACGATCACACGAGAGGACGGCGAGTGCGGCGGCAAGGGCCGTACGCGCACGACCCGGCTCGATAGGGCTCCGCAGATCCAGGTCGACATGCCGGGCGAGCAGGCGTAGAGGCTGGAGTGCACCGTCCTCCCGCTCGGCCGCGCCCTGGAAGAGCAGAACAAGGGCACGCCGGGCGACCACCCGGATTCTGATCGCACGCAGCGACAGGAACCACAGCCAGTCGACGCTGTCGGCAGGGTAGCGGATGGACAGCCCTCCGGCGAAGGCCAGCGCGGCGGTCATGGCACGGGGCTGCCCGGCATCCATGACCCAGCTCAAGGCCGTGTTGAGAGCGATCGGCGCCAGTGCGTCGTCCGCGCACATCATCGACAGGAGCAGGGCTGCGGTGAGCTGTTCTGAAGCACCGCCTCCGGCCCAGGGCTCGAGGAATGATTCCCGAACTTCCTGCGAGTTGGCGGCGGCCAGCAGTGAGAGGCCCGCTGCCGCCTGCGTTCGTACCTCTGCCAGATCGTCGGCCAGGCCGCGGATCCACAGTCGAAGAGGCTCCCAGAGGTCGTAGCCATAGAGTCGCAGGAGTTCGTTGATGACCTGCTCTCGGTGTTGCGAGCCTCGGAAGACGATCCTGCGCTCTCCCGCCGATGGGCCAGGTACGCGCTCCACAGTGATCAGGGGGTGATCGCCGCCCCACCGCGCCCTATTTTGCGGAAGAGTGTCGTCATAAGCCCGTTTCTCCGGCTCTCTGCCCCGTAACTTGACCTCCTCCGCTATCCGTTCGAGATCGACAAGGAGGCGTTCGAATACGCGCTCGGGCACTCCGTACGCAAACGCGAGGGCAGCGACCACAAGGACCTCAGAGCGCTTGGGCTTGTCGCCGAACCACTTGGTCACCTCGTTGCCTGTGAGGTCGGCGAGCACGTCGGTCGGGGATTGCCCGCCGAGCGCGATCTGCCGCGCGAGCGCCGCGATCCGGCGAGGTGTCCGCAGTTCGATGGCCTGCCTGCGGACTTCGGCGATCTCATCGGTGACGGCGATGCCGTTGAGGTAGGCATCGAACAGCTTCAGCGGATCGGGCGTCCGCCACCCGACATGGAAGCCCTCCAAGCCGGAGAGCTCCTGGCCTCGGTTAAGCGTGATCACCAGATGTGCTTGAGCCTGTTCGAGTTTCCGGCTGAGCGTCTCGAACTCGAACCGCTGGAGTGTCGCCGCACCGGCGTCCGCGACCCAGCCCTGAATGACGTAGCCACGACCTTCCCGGAAGGCCGTCTTGGCGGCTAGTTCGTCGAGGGTGCGAGCCGGAGACAGGACAGTGATCTTGGCGTTTCGCTGTTTCACCCTGTTCAGGAGTGCGATCGCACTGATCCATTTGCCGCTTTCCTCGCGGCCCACAAGCACGACCACCCGATGCCCGCACAGGTCAAGCAGGGCCTTCTCGAAGCACTCAGGCGCGACGAAACACTCAAGGGCCTTCTCGATGTCCACGAGGTCGAGCGTGCCGGTCATCGAGTGTGTGGATCGACGTGCGCCGATGCCGAAAATGGAGTGGGAGCCGTCGACCTGATCGAAGAAGTTGTTGATGACGGTGGCGTTCTGGCCGAGGGCCCCCTCGTCGAAGCTGCCTTCCTCTCCTGGCGATTCGTTGTCGCCTTGCCCTTCCTGCTTCGCCTCCTCCGGGTCGGGCTCTGGACCGTCCGGCGCCGCTTCGTCCGCGGGCTGTCCCTCGGGTTGTGGTGTTTCTGGCATTACTACTTCCTGCTCACGCCGAAAATCGCCTGACGGGCGTCGACCGGGCCGTAGAGGTTGGTGATGGCCTCGGCGTTCTGCGAGATCGCTCCGATGAGATGATCTGCTGTATGGGCGTTTGTCGTGGGTTCCGTAGTTGTAGATAGGAAGTCCAGATCTGCGGGAGTCATACCTGGCACCCGGACCCACGCGGACGCGTCGTACTCCTTCTCTTGGACCTTCACCTCGCGGAACTCGGATGCCGCGTAGGAAGTATGTCCGTTCCTTACGATGTCCTCGAAGACGCGCTGGGAGAGAATTAGAACGAGATTCACATCTGACTTCTCGTCAAGGATTCGCTTGAGCGGACCCCATGAAAGAAGTCGGCTTACCTCGACGACGGCCTGTCCGGCGTACCCGTTCGCGGCCGGATAAGCCGAGCCGAAGGCGACAGCCACCCGCAGCCGCAGCCGGGCTTCGGGGGGCAGGTCTCGATTGTGGTCGCTGAGCTGTTTCTCCAGCTCCCTGACGTATTGGTCGACGACCAGCGCATCGGGCTCGCCGTCAGGCAGCACCGCGAGCTCGCCGTCGCCGCCTGGCTGACGTACCCATGTGTCGCGGTGGAGACCCGCCAGCTCGGCCGCTGCCTGGTGGATGTTGACGAACTGGGCTTGCATGGTTTCGTGACGCTTGTCATTGCCGCGCCCGTACCCCTTGAGATCGCTCGACACCACAAGTGCGCGTCCGAAATCACCTGTGTCCATTGATTATAAGCGCCTTCCTTGGCTCTGCTTCGGGATCAACAGTATGGGGGATGATGCGACGCCAGATTCACTACTAATAGGGGATGCAGGGTCCAGGGTTCGCAGTCTGGTCACAAAAGGGTATCTATCCCGGCGGTCCTAGATCTGTCCGCCTGCGAGGGTGCCGCCGATACCCGCCACCGTAATAAAGTTCCAGAATTCCGTTCGATATGCAGCTGGGTGGAAAAGTCCTGACAATTGTGTATAAAGCGGCAATCGGTGCGGCCTCAGTTTCCGTGCTGCAGGGCGCGGAGCTGATCCGGATCCGTGATGATCAGCTGCCGGTAGCCTGTTCGCAGCACGCCGCTCTCCTTGAGCGCCCGCATCGACTTACTGACAGCGGCATCTCGTGCTCCGATCAGCCGTCCCAACTCCTGTTGGGACAGACTGACGCCCAACTCGAGCCCAGCCGCGGTCTCGATCCCATGGCGCCTGGCGAGTTCGCCGATGACCCGCGCGAGCCGAACGGTGACATCGAAGGCGGCGAAGTCCAGTCGTCGCTGATTGGACCACTCAAGCCGGTCCGCGATCATGGCGGCGAGCGCCGCGCCAAGGTGCGGATTGCGGCCAAGGAAGCCCAGGAAGGTGTTTGCCGAGATGCGGAAGGCCAGGGTTGGGGTGCAGAGCGTCACCGTGGCGGAGCGTTCGGCTCCACGCAAGACGCCCATCTCTCCCACGAGGTCGCCGCTGACCCGGATGCTGAGAAGCGTCTCAACCCCTGTGCCGAGGTTCGCCGTCACTTTCGCACATGCGGACGTTCCCGGCCGGACGGAACGCAGAAGGTACACGCGATCAGAGCGGGGGTCGCCCTGGCGAAGGAGAACTTCGCCCGCTTCGAAGCGCTGTGGTTCGCCCAGGGCGAGGAAGTCAGCCTTGGCCTGTTGATCGAACGCCGCCATCAGGGTTCCTTTGGGCCACAGCATGCGCCCGCCTCCCTACGCTGAAGGCGACCATCTGTTGATCGCGACGGGATCATGAACTCTTCCCATGGCCGATCGCGGTGACCGGCCCATCGAAGCCGTGTTGAGGTGCGCAAAGGACCATATGAAGTTGACGATATGAGATTACGGACGCATTCGCTTACGGGTTGGTGCGGAGGTGCGCGACCAAGCGGTGGACCGATCTACGGCTTTACTGTTGGTGTATGGGTATCTTGCAGCGGCCTCATACGGCTGGCGGCGATCGCCTCCCGATTGAGGTGGGATGCGCGATAATCTCGAGACCTGACCTCGGGAACCTGTATGTGGTTGCTGGTGCCGCGCTTCGAGCCGGCTTCAGCCGTGCGAGATGGAATCCACGGAATTCGTGGCCGATGCTTGCTTGTGGATGGGTGAAGTGATCTCAATTAAGAGAGGCGCTGCGAAGCGGGTATCCCTGCCTGGTGCTCCCAGCGCGCCGTCCAGCGTCCCAACAGGGCCGCGAGCAGGTTTTACCGATGACGCATGGAAGGCCCTCTCGCTCACCATCGATATGATCAAACATGCGGAGACCAAGGCGGGGTTCACGCTCGCCGCTTCAGGAGCCACCGGCGGCGTCATATATACGCTGATCAGAAGTGCTGAACGACCGAGCACGGTGTTCGCGATCGCTGCCGCGACCTGCGCATTCTTGGTGGTAGGCGCCGCCTGCTTCGGTGGACTGGCTTTGTTGCCCCGCCGCCGTGCCAACCCGGAGCCCATCAGCCTCCTCTACTACCACCACATCGCCACGCGATATCACGCCCGGCCAGACGCCTACGTTGGCGAGTTGGGCGCATTGGTGAAAGATGCCGATGCTCTCGTTGCTGCCATATCCGAGCAGGTTTGGGCGAATGCCCAGGTTGCCCGTCAGAAGTACCGCTGGAGTGGTCTCGGGATAAAGGCGCTGCTTGCGTCGCTGGCGGCCCTTGGGATCACGGCCTCCATCGCCGTGCTGCAGAGCGCCTGAGCCGACGGTCCTGATCAGTCGGCACGGCCTTCTACCCGTACGTGGGGTGCTGCGGCCAGCCGGGTGGGGAGTCCTCCCAGTCCTCCTGCCGCCCGTAGGGGGTGAGGTCGAGGATGCTGTTGGCGAAGACGAGCCGGTCCACGCCCCGGGAGCCGGTGGAATACGTCTGATAGACGTCCTCGCCGTCGCGCAGGTACACACTGAGCAGGAAGCCGCCACCCGCGCCGCTGTCATCCGCGAACGACGTGCCGTGCGAGGAGACGAACGGCAGCGTCCAGCCCATCCGCGCCTTGTACGCCTCGATCTGGGCGAGCGGCATGTTGGACACGGTGACCCAGGTGACTTCACTGTCGCCCAGGCGGGCCAGCCCGGTCGACGGGACGTTGTTCGTGAACCCGGTGCAGCCCGGGCAGTAGTCGTCCGGCCCGTTGTCCATGAACTGGTAGACGACCAGCTGCCGGCGGCCCTCGAACAGGTCGAGCAGGGTCTTCGTCCCGGCAGGAGTGTCGAACGGGTAGTCGTTGGCGAACTTCACCATGGGGAGGCGGCGCCGCTGCGCGGCGAGCGCGTCCAGCGTACGGGTGGCTTCCTTCTCGGCCTTGAGCAGGTCATCGCGGGCCCGCTGCCACTCCTCGGCCGAAACGGCCTTCGGTTTCTCCATGCGTCGATTGTTCCCCGTGGCACCGACAGAATCCGGCCGCCTCCGGATGCTGACCGCCCCCACCCGGCGGGCAGGGGCGGTCATGGCGGCGGAGTCAGGAGGATGGCTTGCGGTCGGTCCAGCCGGCTTCCAGTACGGCCTGCGAGTTCCACACTGTGCCGGGTTCGAAGGCGCTCTGGAGACCACCGGACTTCACCACGACATTCTCGTTCGCCAGGCCCCGCCCGGTCGTCTGGTCGAAGATCAGCCGGTTCTCCAAGACGCCGGAGCCCTTGGTGCGCTCCTTGACCGCCACGGCGGTGCCCTGGCGGCCCTCCGCGTCCGTGACGTTCTCGATGACGTCGACGGTGTCGAGGTCGGCGAGCATCCGGAAGGCGGCGCCGCGTACCTGGGGTGTGACCGGCATGTCGATGATCAACCCTATGCTCACGGTGAAGAGCCAGGGGTCGGCCGACATCGGGTCGCTGCTGGACTCGGTGCTGTGCCCCTCGTACGAGCGCAGCAGCCACGCCTTGAGCTTGGCCGGGTCGGAGGGTAGGCCACGCAGGTCCTTCATGGTGACGTTCCGGCCGAGCCAGAACACTTTGTCCCCGTCGACCAGGGGAGTGTGGTCGGTGAACTTCTTTCGGGGAGAGGTCGTGAGGGTCATCGGGCGTGGCTTGCCCGGCACCTTGACCGGGATCTCGGCCGGGGAGCCGGCCTGCTTCCATGCCTCCTCGTCCGCGGCGGTGACCGGTCGCGCGCCGAGCGGCTTGATGCTGCCCCACTGGTCTCCACCGGTGGCGTTGGGGGTCCAACCCTCCTCCCGCTGACAGTCCATGACCCGGTAGCCGGCGCCTTCGACCGCGAACAGGGTCCGCCGCATGGACACGGTGTGCCAGTAGGCGCCCGTCCCGGCGGGCTGGCGGGCCGCTTTCGCGGCGGCGGTCAGCAGGATGTCCCGAGCCGAGAGCTTCACCTTGGGGATGGACGACGTGGCCGTCGTCCGGGCCGGAACGGGCGCCTGCGCCGTCATGCCTCCAGTGCTGGAGACCACGACGGCTACGGCGGTCGCGGCCGCGCCGATGAGGCTGAGGCCCCATACCGGCCGTACGTTTCTACGCCTGCGCCGCGCCGGCCGCGGCCGGGACATGGCGTGCGAGAGCTCCGCGGCCCTGGTGCGTTCGTCGACCGGCGCGTCGCCGAGGTGCGCGGGCCGGGCCGCCCGTAGTTCGTCGATGGGGTTCATGACCACTCCTCACTGAGGTTCTTCACCCGGAGCCGGGACCGTCCCGTCGGTTCCATCGCCTGCTTGAGCCGCTTGCGGGCCCGATGCAGCCGTACGCGGAAAGCGGCCGCCGAGCAGCCGACGACAAGGGCCGCGTCCTTGGGGGACAGGCCCTGCCAGGCGATGAGGATGAGGATCTCCCGGTCGTCCTCCGGCAGCTCGGCCAGCGCGCGCAGTACGCCGAGCCGCTCGGTCACCTGGTCGGCCACGTCGCCCTCGGTCCAGGCCCGCAGCTCCGCGTTCAGCGCCTCCCGCCGGGTCTCCGCGCGGATGTTGTCGCGCAGGACGTTCCGCGCGACTCCGAGCAGCCAGGGCAGGGCCGGCTGCGGTACGTCGTCCAGCCGCCGCCAGGCGACCGCGAACGTCTCGCTCACCACCTCGTCAGCCACCTGCCGGCCCGCGCGACTGACCACGTACGCCCACACGCGTTGTCGGCATTCGTCATACATGCTGGTGAACCGGTGCGAATCATCCGTCACCGCCTCAGCCCCTTAAATTCCGGACATTGTTCTTCTGACACCAGGAAGTGGTCCGAGCATCTTCGTTGTTACGCCAATCCCGAAATATCTGGACGACCTGCCGCTCAGGCAAAGAGGCCACCTATACGCTCGACCGCGACGTAGCCGAGCGCAGGGGATGAACGTGGACGAACGGATCGAACAGGCCAGACTGCTGTACGAGCGGGCCGTCTTCGACGGCGATGCCACGGCGCTGGAGGCGGCCGACCGGGATCTGGACGCCGTCGAGGCGGATCTCGCCCTGGCCCGCGGCCGGCTCGCGCACGGGCGATTCCTGGACAAGGGGGAGGAGGACCCGAGCGAGCAGGAGCTGTTCGAGCGCGCCGCGCGGCTCTACCGAACCCTCGGCGACGTACGCGGCGAGGGCGAGGCGCTGTTCTGGATCGGCCTCTTCCACCAGGTCGTCCACCGGGAAAACGACGCCGCGGTCCCCATGTTCGAACGCTCCCACGAGCTCGCGGCCCAGGCCGGCGACAAGCTGACCATGTCGTACGCGCTGCGGCACCTGGGCATCGCCGAGCACGTCGCCGGCCGCCTGGGCCCGGCGCGCCGGCGACTGGAGGAGTCGGTACGCCTGCGCCGCGAGCTCGGTTTCCTGCCCGGCGTCGCCGCGAACCTGATCGGCCTGGCCTACATCACCGCCGCCGAAGGCCACCGTGACCAGGCGCTGGAAGTGCTCGACGAGGCAGGCGAGATCGCCGAGACCACCGGCGCCCTTGGCGTCCTGCGCTCGGTGGAGGAAGCGCGCCAGGCCCTTTGACCATGCTGTCTACCTGCCCAAAGCGCAGACGGCCCAGGCCGAATTCTGGATGGACCCGAGCATGGTCAGCGTGCGCGGCCGGCGGTCACGTGAGCCGCGCCCGCCAGCCGTACGGTCACGGCCAGGCCGCCTTCCGGCCGACCCACGGCCGTCACCGTGCCGCCGTGCGCCCCGACGATGGCCCGCACGATCGACAGTCCCAGCCCCGCGCCGCGTGCCGACCGCACCCGGTCGCCCTGCAGCCGGCGGAACGGCTCGAACAGGTCGTCCACCTCGTACGGCGAGACCTGCGGCCCGGTGTTCTCCACCACGACCACCGCCTCGTCACCCTCCTGCCGCAGGCGCAACCACACCTCACCCCCGCGGACGTTGTACTTGATCGCGTTCTCCAGCAGGTTGAACACGCAACGCTCCAGGAACAGCGGGTCGCCCACGGCCACGGCCTGCCGCACATCCTGGTGCACGGTGATGTGCCGCTTCGTGGAGGCGAGCTCGATCTGCTCCAGCACGGTCCGTACGATCCGCGGCAGCTCCACGGGCTTGCGGATGGCGAGCTCCTGCTCCGACTGGGCCAGCAGCAGCAACCCCTCGATCAACCGCTCATAACGGGCGTTGGTCCCCAGCAACGCACGGGCCAGCGCCTTCAGATCGGGTGAGGCCGCCGGCTCCTCCAGCGACACCTCCAAAATCGTGCGATTGATCGCCAACGGCGTCCGCAACTCATGCGAAGCATTACCGATGAACCGCCGCTGCGCCTCGAACACCCGATGCAACCGATCCAACATCGCATCGAACGTATCGGCCAACCGCTTGACCTCATCCCGCGGACCCCGCAACCCGATCCGCTCATGCAACGTACTCTCCGACAACCGCCGCGCCGTCTCCGTCACCCGATCCAACGGCCGCAACGCCCGATCAGCCACCAGATAGCCGAGCACGAACGCGATGATCCCGATCACGATCATGATCACCACCGAGGACCGCAGCATGTCACTCAGCACGGTGGCCGCGCCCTGCTCCACATCGACCCGCACCTGCCGGACGGGCGAGCCGGCTTCGGGCGGCACGTCCTCCGAACCGGCGATCAGCGGGCCGCCGAACTTCGTGACGAACTGCGTGTTCATCGCCCGAGCCGTCAGCAGGTACGTGACCCAGAGCAGCATCGATCCGGCGACGAAGAACAGCCCGCCGTACAACAGGGCCAGCCGCATGCGCAGCCCTAGCCGGTTCCACGGCCAGAGCCGCGTCACAGCCGGTAGCCCTTGCCGGGGACGTTCTGGACCGCGAGCGGCGCGCCCAGTTTCCTGCGCAGCGACGTGATCGTGACGCGCAGCACGCCGGTGCCCGTGTCGGCGTGCTCGTCCCAGACCCGCCGGCGCAGCTCGGCGGAGGTGACGAGGTCGCCTCCGGCCAGCAGCAGCTGCTCCAGGACGTCGAACTCCTTGCGGTTCAGCGCGACCGCCCGCTCGTCCCTGGTCACCGTACGGCGGCCGGGATCGAGCCGGATCCCGGCCCGCTCCAGCGGCGTCGGCGCGACCCGGGACGACCGGCGGGCCAGTGTCCGGATCCTGGCCACCAGCTCGGCGAACGCGAATGGCTTGACCAGGTAGTCGTCGGCCCCCAGCGACAGACCATCGACCCGGTCGCGGACCTGCCCCGCGGCGGTCAGCATGAGGATCCGGCTGGCGCTGGCCAGCTCGCCGCAGACGTCGTCGCCGTGCACCTCGGGCAGGTCGCGGTCGAGGACGACGACGTCGTAGTCGACGTACGAGGCCAGGTTCAGCGCCTCCTGCCCGTCGTAGGCCACGTCGACGGCGATCGCGTGCAGCCGCAGGCCGCGCGCGACCGCGTCGGCCAGCTCTTCCTCGTCCTCCACGACAAGCACTCGCATGGGGTCGAGCGTGGCGGGTCGGGTGTTAGCCGCGAATAAGCGCCGTTCCGTCACATGTTGATCATGTGTCCCGAGAGGCCGTGGATCGCTTCCTTGACCGCCTCGCCGAGCGTCGGGTGGGCGTGTACGTTGCGCGCGACCTCGTGCACGGTGAGGTCCCACTGCTGGGCCAGCGTCAGCTCGGGCAGCAGCTCCGTCACCTCCGGGCCGATCAGGTGCGCGCCGAGCAGTTCGCCGTGCGTGTCATCACTGATGATCTTGACGAAGCCGACCGCGTCGCCCAGGCCGTGCGCCTTGCCGTTCGCGGTGTACGGGAACTTGACCACCTTCACGTCATAGCCCAGGTCACGGGCCTGCGCCTCGGTGTAGCCGAAGCTGGCCACCTGCGGCTGGCAGTAGGTGGCGCGCGGGATCATCACGTAGTCGAGCTCCATGGTCTCCGCCTCGCCGATCGTCTCGGCGGCGATGATGCCCATGGACTCGGCGGCGTGCGCCAGCATCAGCTTGGCGGTGACGTCGCCGATGGCGAAGATGTGCGGCACGTTCGTCCGGCACCGGCCGTCGATCGCGATCGCGCCCCGGTCGGTGAGGGCCACACCGGTCTTCTCCAGGCCGTAGCCGTCGACGCGCGGTGCGAAGCCGATGGCCTGCAGCACCTTGTCGGCCTCCAGCACCTGCTGCTGGCCGTCACGGGTCACCGTCACCTTGACCGAGGCGCCGGTGTCCTCGATGCCGTCGACGCGGGTGGAGGTGAGCACTTCGATGCCGAGCCGCTTGTAGCGCTTGGCCAGCTCGGTCGAGACCTCCTCGTCCTCCAGCGGGACCATCCGGTCGAGGAACTCCACGATCGTCACCTTGACGCCGTAGTTGTGCAGGACGTACGCGAACTCCACGCCGATCGCGCCGGCGCCCGCGATGATGATGCTGCCGGGGAGCTGATCGGTCATGATCTGCTCCTCGTACGTCACCACCCGCTCCGACAGCGACGTGCCCGGGATCAGCCTGGTGCTGGCCCCGGTGGCGATGATGCAGTTGGCAAAGGTGATCGTCTCGCCGTTCACCTGGATCGTGTTGGCGTCGAGGAAGGTGCCGCGGCCGTCGTACTCCGTGATGGCGTTCTTCTTCATCAGGTAGTGGACGCCCTTGACCCGGCCGTCGGCCACCTTGCGGCTGCGCTGGAAGGCGGCGCCGTAGTCGAAGGTGACCTCGCCGCTGATGCCGAAGGTCTTGGCCTCGTTGTGGAAAATGTGCGCGAGCTCGGCGTTGCGCAGCAGTGCCTTGGACGGGATGCAGCCCACGTTCAGGCAGACGCCACCCCAGTACTTCTCCTCGATGACCGCTGCGCGCAGCCCGAGCTGGGCGGCGCGGACCGCGGCCGTGTACCCTCCGGGACCCGCGCCGAGAACGACGACGTCATAGTGAGTGCTCATGAGTCGGACCATACCGCCCGCCCAACTCCACTCCTGAACCTCGCCCCTGTGTCAAGGACCGGCCGAGGCCGCTCGGCCGAACCTAGACCTCCACCTTGTACGGCAGCGCCAGCTCGTCCGCCGGAACCCCGCGAATGCCCCAGTTGACCTTGGGCATCTCGATGATCGTGATCTCCACGTCCTCGGCGGCGAGCTGAGATCTTTCATAGATCGTCCGGATCAGCGCCCGCTTGGCGTCGTCGCTGCGGCCGGTGAAGCAGACCACCTCGATGATCAGGTAGTTCGGGCCGCGCTGTGGGCACACGAAGTCCTCGGCGTCCAGCAGCAGGAACCGGTGGAACCGCTTGTCCTCCGGCAGCCCCCACGCGCTCACCACGCAGGAGTGCAGGAGGTCCGAGAGCTCCCGCTGCCGCCCGGCCCACACGTCACGACGCCCGTAGATCTTGAGCTGTGCCATGCCAGTCAATATAGGGAGTCACCGCGATTGGTACCCTGACCCCTGATGTATCGCCTCGTGTTCACGCAGGTCTTGCGACGTTTCGACGCCGAGGCCGTGCACCATCTGACTGTCAGGGCCCTCGCGCTGCTCTCGGCGCTACCCCTGCTCAAGCGGCTGCTCCACCGAGCTCTCGCGCCGCACGACCCGGTTCTGCGCGTCAGCGCGTTCGGCGTGCACTTCCCCGGACCGCTCGGCCTGGCCGCCGGGTTCGACAAGGACGCCGCCTGCGCCGAGGGCGTCGCCGCCCTGGGCTTCGGCCATGTCGAGGTCGGCACCATCACCGCGCACGCCCAGCCCGGCAACCCCCGGCCCCGGCTGTTCAGGCTGGTGCCGAAACGGGCCGTCATCAACCGGATGGGGTTCAACAACGCCGGGGCGGCCGCCGCGGCGCGCCGCCTGCGCCGCACCCGTGGGGTCCCGGTCGTGGTCGGGGTCAACATCGGCAAGACCAAGGTGGTGCCCGAGTCCGAGGCCGTGGCCGACTACGTGGCCAGTGCCAAGGAGCTGGCGGCGCTGGCCGACTACCTCGTGGTCAACGTGAGCTCGCCCAACACGCCTGGGCTGCGCGACCTGCAGGCCGTGTCGCTGCTGCGCCCGCTGCTCGCCTCGGTCAAACTGGTCGCGGACGGCACGCCGCGCCGTACCCCGTTGCTGGTGAAGATCGCCCCTGATCTCGCGGACGAGGACGTCGACGCCGTCGCCGACCTGGCGCTGGAGCTGGGACTCGACGGTATCATCGCGACCAACACCACGATCCGGCACGGTGGCGAGACCGGCGGGCTGTCGGGCCGCCCGCTCAAGGCCCGCTCCCTGGAGGTGCTGCGCCGGCTGCGGGCCCGCGTCGGCGACCGGCTCACGCTGGTCTCGGTGGGCGGCGTGGAGGACGTCGACGACGTGTGGGAACGCCTGCTCGCCGGGGCCACCCTGGTCCAGGGCTACACCGGGTGGATCTACGGCGGGCCGTTCTGGGCCGCGCGCATCCACCGGCAACTGGCCCGCCGCGTCCGCCGCCACGGCCTCAGCTCGATCTCCGAGGCCATCGGCCGCACGGCCTGAGGTGCGCGGCGTGAGGTGCGCGGCGTGAGGTGCGCGGCGTGAGGTGCGCGGCGTGAGGTGCGCGACGTGAAAACGTACGGTGTGAAGCGCGTGACCTGAAAAATGCGATCCCGGAAACGGGACAGCACGCGTTTCCCCGCGTTGCTAGGGTTCCCGGATGCTCGATGATCTGCCTGACATACCCTCGCGTCTTTGCCGGGACTACCTCGCACTGGCCGATCGCCACGCGCCCGGTCTGGTCGAGGGGCTGTACCTGCAGGGGTCGATCGCGCTGGGCGACTACCGGCCGCGGCTGAGCGACGTCGACTTCGTCGCCGTGACCAGCCGGTCGCCCGATCCCTCCGTCCTTCGTACGATCCACGCCGAGCTGCGGCCCAGCGGGGCCAAGCCGCACTTCGACGGCCTCTACGTGACCTGGGACGACCTGCGCAAGGACCCGGCGCAGGCACCCGACGGCCCGTCGGTGCGCGAATGGCGGCTGACCGAGTCGGGACGGGCCGAGCGGCACCTGGTCACCTGGCACGTACTCGCCCAGAGCGGGGTGGCGGTACGAGGCCCGGCGGCGGCCCAGCTCGGCATCCACACCGACTGGGACGCGCTCGCCCGGACGACCAGGGAGAACCTGGCGACGTACTGGACCAGGTGGGTCCAGCGCAGTGCCCGGCGGATCTCCTGGCCGGGCGTGGCCGCGCTGAGCGACCACCAGACCGCATGGGGAGTGCTCGGCATCGCCCGCCTGCGCCAGACGCTCGCGGTGGGTGAGGTGACGTCGAAGTCGGCCGCCGGCGAATACGCGCTGGAGGCCTTCCACGAGCGCTGGCACCGGATCGTGCGCGAGGCGCTGCGGATCAGGCAGGGCGGCCCCGCGCTCTATCGCAATCCGTTCCGTCGCCGGGCCGACCTGCTGGCCTTCATGACCATGGTCCTGGAGATGTGACCAAGCCCTCACACGCTGGGCCTGGTCGACTCCGCGTCGTGGGTCATCGAGTCCAGCCGCGTCATGACGTCGGCCACGCGTACGACGGCGGGCCGGTGCGGCCTGCGCCGCTGCCACGGCTTAGGCCCGTCCAGCGGCCGGTACTCCACCCCGATCGCGTCCAGCCGGCCGAGATGTTCGGTCAGGCGGGCCGGGAAGTCGCTCCCCGCCGAGCCGGACCACGCCACCTCCGCCAGGGCGCACGCCCGCGGCCATGCCCGGTAGTCGAGCGTACGGGCGTCGGGGATGCGCTCGCTCCAGAGCTGGGCCTGCGCCCCGACGACCCGCGACCGCTCCTCCTCGGACCAGTCGTCCGGGGCGGGGGAGAAGGCCGCGACGTCGGCGACCGTGATCGTGTCGCCGATCGCCATGGGCTCGTCGGCCGACGCGGACTCCGCGTAGTCGAAGTACAGCGGGAACACCGGCGTCGCGATCACCTCGTGGCCCGCCGCGGCGGCCCGGCGGCCGACGCTCATCCCGCGCCACGGCATCACCAGCGTGTCGTGCCGCAGCTCGCCGCTGACGAACGCCTCGTCCCACACGACCGCCCGCGCGCCGCGATCGGCGAGCACGTCGGCCAGCCGGCGCAGGAACCACGCCTGCAACTCGCCCATGGACGACAGGCCCAGTGAGTCGCGGTAGGCGGTGATCTCGGGGGAGGCGGCCCAGTGGTCGAGGACCACCTCGTCGCCGCCGATGTGCACGTATGGGGTCTCGCCGATGGCGCCGATCAACTCGTCGAAGATCGTGGTCAGGAACTCCACCGTGGGCGGCATGGGGGACAGGATGGCCGGAGTGATGCCCCACCGCTCCAGCACCTGGTAGTCCTCATCGGAGGAGCCGAACTCCGGATAGGCGGCCAGGATCGCCTGGGCGTGCCCCGGCACGTCGATCTCCGGTACGACGGTGACGGCGCGGGCCCGCGCGTAGGCGGCGATCTCCGCCAGGTCGTCGAGCGAGTAGTGGCCGCCGTGCGGGATCTCGTCGTAGGTTTCCGGCTCGCGGTAGTGGTTGGTGGCGGTACGCGAGCGGTGCGACGACACCTCGTGCAATCTCGGATAGGCCCTGCTCTCCACCCGCCAGCCCTGGTCGTCGACCAGGTGCAGGTGGAGGCGGTTGAGCTTGTGTGTCGCCATCAGGTCGACCAGGCGCAGCACCTCCCGCTTGGGGAAGAAGTGCCTGGCCACGTCGAGGTGCAGCCCCCGCCACGAGAAGCGGGGAGCGTCCTCGATCCGTACCCCGGGAACGATCCACGCCGCCTCGGCCGAGAGCGCCGAACGGTAGGACGCGTGCGGTAGCAACTGGTGCAGCGACTGTCCCGCGTAGAAGGCGCCCGCCCGGTCACCCGCCGTGATCTCCACTCCGCGCGACCCCACGACCAGCCGGTACGCCTCCGGCCCGAGTGCGGGGTCGTGCCGCAGGTCGACGGCTCCCGCGTCGCCCGGCCGCAGGTCGAGCACCGGAAGCGCCAGTCGTACGGCCTCGACCAGGTCGTCGGGCCCCGAGACGGCCGCGCCCGGGGTCAACTCGTAGGAGGCGGACAGATCACTCAGCAGATTGGGGCGAGGAATCATGCTTTGAGATAGTGCTGCAATCCGTCGGCGAGCGCCACCGCGATCCGCTGCCTGAACGCGGGATCCTTGAACTTGGCCGCGTCACCCGCGTTGCGCATGTTGCCGCACTCGATGAAGATCTTCGGCACGGTCGACAGGTTGAGGCCGCCGAGGTCATTGCGGTAGTCGAGGGCCTTGCTGCCGATGTAGTTGGAGTAGGGCAGGCCGGTGCCCTTCGTGTACGCGTCGCGCACGGCGATGCCCAGCCTGCTCGAGGCCGCCACGACGGGGTCGACCGGGCCGTTGATCTTCTTCGGCATGATGACGTGGAAGCCGTGGTCGGTGGCCGGGGCTCCGTCGCCGTGCACGGAGATCGCGGCGTCGGCCTTGGCCTTGTTGCCGATGGCGGCCCGCTGGGTGATGCACGGACCGACACTGTTGTTGTCGGCCCTGGTCAGCTTCACCCTGGCGCCGCGGGCCTTCAAGATCTTGACCATGCGGTTGGAGACGTCCCAGCTGAAGGCGGCTTCGGTGTAGTGGCTCGCCGTCTCGGTGCCCGTCGTGTCACACGGCTTCCACTTGGTCAGCACGTTGACCTTGCGGTTGATGGCCGTGGGATTGCGGTAGTTGCCGCCGTTGTGCCCAGGGTCGATGACGATGGTCTTGCCCTCCAGCGGGCCGGCCACCGCCTGCGGCTTGGCATGGGCCTGAGACTTCGCCTGAGTCGGCGTCGACGCCGGGGCCGAGGCGGGCGTCGTCGCGGCCGCTCGGGCGACCTGACCTGCCGCGGCGCCACCGCTGTCGGTGCCGCCGCACGCGGTGGCGATCAGGCCGCAGGCGGCGAGGAGTGACGCTGGAAGAGCACGCATACGCTCCAACTTACGTTAAGCGGCGTCCTCACCTGACGCTTATGTCAAGAAGCGGCCCCTCGCTGGACGCTTATGTGAAGCGCGGCTCCTGTGTGAAGAGCAACTCCTGTGTGAAGAGCGGCTCCTCACCAGACGTGTTCGCCCACCTCCTGCCGCTCCAGCAGCGCGGCGAGCTCCCGGGCGTCCTCGGCGTCGAGGCCGAGGACGACGCGGGGACGGCCCCACGGGTGGTCGAGGGAGTGGGCGACGTAGCTGGCCACGGACTCCGCACCGACGTCGGTACCCCTGTCCCGGCCCGCGCGCCACTGCGCCCAGGCACGTTCGAGCTCGGTCGCCGCGCGCTGGGCGCAGGACACCAGTTCCGGATCACGCATGGCTGTCCCCCCGGATCAGATCGTGTCGCATGACCCTGACGAGTAAACCGCCGTGCGGCGCCGCCACCGCACGGGTTGACCCAGCTTTGGCTCTCTCTAAACCTCTAAACGGGACCCGTGCTCCGCCGGACGATGAGTTCGGGGGTCACCTGGCGCAGGCGGGCCACTTTCGCGGGGTCTCCGATCCGGTCGCTGAGCAGTGCCGCCGCGGACCGGCCCATGGTACGGCGCGGCTGGTCGACGGAGGTGAGGGAGATGTGGTGCGAGGCGGCCAGGTGGGTGTTGTCATAACCCACCACCGACAGGTCGTCCGGCACCTTCAGGCCCAGTTCCGCCGCGGCCGAGAGGACGCCGAGCGCGACCACGTCGTTGGCGGCGAAGATCGCCGTGGGCCTGGGTTCGCGGCTGAGCAGGGCGAGGGCGGCCTGCCGGCCGCTCTCCTCGGTCGACTCCGCGGCCTCGACCATGATGTAGGGCGCCAGCGAGTGCCTGCGCATCGCCACGAGGTAACCCTCGCAGCGGGAGGAGCGCGGACCCTCGATGTGCGCGATCCGTTTGTGGCCGTGATCGACCAGGTGGTCGATGGCCAGCCGGGCGCCGAGCTGGTCGTCGTCGACCACGATGTCGACGCCGTCGAGCTCGATGTCACGTTCCCCTACGACGACCGTCGGCGTGTAGGAGGTCGCCTCGATCAGCGTCTCGCTGGTCGGCGCGATGCCGAGTAACACCAGCCCGTCGACCCTGAGCTCCAGGAAGGCCTCCACGGCCTCGTCCTCGAAGGCGGGGTCCCATTGGCTGTTGCCGATCAGCATGCGCAGTCCGTCGCCGTGCAGGCTCTCCTGCAGTCCGTCGAGGAACTCGGCGTAGAACGGGTTGTGCAGGTCGGCGACGAGCGCGCCGACGAGGTGAGTACGGCCTTCCACGAGGCTCCGCGCGACCGCGTTGGGCCGGTAGCCGAGCTCGCGGGCCGCCTGCAGCACGGCTTGCCGCCGGTGCTCGCTCACGTGCGGGGATCCGCGTAGTACGAGCGAGACCAGCGATTTCGAGACGCCGGCTCGCTCGGCGACGTTGCGGATGGTCGGTCGTGGCCGAGGTACCGCGTCTACCTCCCGGAGCTCGGTAATAGTTGAAGTGTTGACGGGTGGTCCTGACATGTGTCTCCCCCGCGATGCGAAGTTGGGCACCTGTCTGACCAAACGATCGAGTTCGCCGCAGGGTACGGCCTCATGTTAGGGAAGGCTGATATTGACCACTTGGCTACATGTCCGCTATTAGGCATGGCGTCGGATACTGTGCTGTTGTGACACCCGGGAAGTCAGCCGAAGCGGCCCGACCGGCTCGGCGCAGGCTCAGCGTGGATCGCCGTCGCGAGGAGCTCATGGCCGCGGCCCTCGAACTCTTCAGCACACGCGACGCGGAAGACGTCTCGATCGATGACGTGGCCTCGGCCGCCGGCGCTTCGCGGGCACTGGTCTACCACTACTTCGGCGGCAAGCAGGAGCTCTATGTGGCGGCGCTGAAGAGCGCGGCCGACCAGCTGGAGTCGCGGCTGCGCCCGCAGGGCGGCGGCAGACCTCTCGATGAGCTGGCTTCGGGGCTCGGGCGCTACTTCGACTTCGTCGAGGAGCACGCGGCCGGCTTCGCGGCGCTGCTGCGCGGCGGCCCCGCCAACCGGGCGGGGGAGGTCGGGGAGATCGTCGACGGTGTGCGGCAACGTCTCTTCCGGCTCATCCAGCGGCAGATGCGGGTGGAGCGGCCGAGTCCGGTGCTGCGTACGACGCTGAGATCGTGGATCGCGTCGGTGGAGACCGCCGGCCTCGACTGGCTGGAACACCGCGACATCGAGCGTCCGACGCTCGAGAAGATGCTCGTGGACCAGATGGTCTCACTACTCAGAGTAGCCGCCGGCTATGACCCGGAGGTCAACCGGCTGCTGGATCTGCTGACCAAGGAACAACTGGCCTAGGTCCCCTTCGGGAAGGATGGCGCCGGGCGGGCGGCGCCAGCTCCCCATTTACGACATGACGTCGTCACCTGGGTGGACCGGGCTGTCCAGCACGGCCCACCATTCAACCCCCCTGAGGTTCGTGACGACCTCGGCACTACTCCGAGCGCTGCTGCGGAATCCCCGCCAGCAGTGCGCGGACCTCGGTCTCCCGGTAACGCCGGTGACCGCCGAGGGTACGAATCGACGTCAACTTGCCTGCCTTCGCCCACCGGGTAACGGTCTTGGGGTCGACCCTGAACATGGTCGCGACCTCGGCGGGCGTGAGCAGCGGCTCGGCCTCGGGTGTACGAGCTGACATTTGTGCGGCCTCTCCTCCGTGTGGACCGGCTCAGCGATCCTGTGACTCCCTTTGCGCGTGTCACGGATGTCCCCCTATAGCCCAGAGCGTGCGGCTTTTCTGAGCCATATGCGGCATCACCCGAAGTGACCATACCGCCACGCAGAGCGATTTGCGAGCCCTTCTTTGACCCAACTGCCCGCTCACATGGCGATGTCACGCTCGGTGATTCTAGCGACACGTTTCGTGGTATCGCAGTGAAAACGGCAAACTACTCAGTTCGCAGAAGAGAGCAGCCGCGAGTCATGACCTACTTATGCAGGTCAGACGGTTGTATTGGGGTTCAGTTGGCAGATTCCAGAAGTTGCATTGACTTCCAGCGCAGGATCACCCTCTGATACATGGCGTAGGCAAGCTCTTCTTGACCCGTGTCCAGGCCCGTGAGGGCCGCTGAGAGCTCCGCGACGGACTGATCCGCTTGCAGAGCGTCATCATTCATGAGGCGCACGAGACCGCCGTAGTCGAGCTCGACCAGCGAGTGCGGGTGGAACTCCTCCAGCCACCTGGCCACGTCCTCCACGTCCAGGTTGGCCGCCACGTCGCCCAGGTGCCTGCGCAGCACCTGCAGCGCCCGCGCGGAGCGCCTCCTGGCCTGGGCCATGGAGGTGACGTAGATGAGGTTGCGACCCGTCGTGGTGGTCACGTCCTGTCCGGGCGTCGCGGAGCCGAGCACCAGCCAGCGCTCGTTGCCGTCGAAGGGCACGAACCACGCGGGTGGCACGTGCCAGGCCGTCGTGCGGATGTGGGTGCGGAGCGCGGCGGAGTCACCGGTGCGCTTGTACCGGTCGAAGTCGTCGGCGGTCTGCTCGGCGATCGCCTTGGGCACGAATCGGTCCATGAGCTTCGCGGGAGTACTGCCACGCAGCCTTGAGAAGGCCAGCCACGAGCGAAGCCGGGTCTGCCACGGACACACATAGAGACGGTCCTCAACGCGCCGCAGATAGGCGTTGGGGCTCTCCTGCGCGGGTGCCGGGTGGGGCGGCATGCCGAGCAGGCGCCTGACGGCCTCGGCGTGCTCGGCGTTGAGCGCGGTGGCCCGGCGGGGACGATCACGCGATTCGGCGTACTCGGCCCAGACCTTGCGCTCGGACTCGGCGAACGCGGTCAGCGGCTCGTAGACCCGGAGGTAAGCGGCATAGGGCAGCACGGAGGCATCGTGTCATGAAGACAACCTGCTCGCATCGTCGCGCTACTACGCTGATAGACGAGATCCGTCGCAACGGGGCGGCGGACACGGGACAGGGAGTCACTACCGTGACCGATGTCTTCGGCTCGTCCCACAAGGACGTCCATGAGCAGGTCGTGTTCTGCGCCGACGAGCAGAGCGGCCTGCGGGCCATCATCGCCATCCACAACACCGCACTCGGGCCGGCCCTGGGAGGCACCAGGTTCTATCCGTACGCGGGCGAGCAGGCGGCTCTGGCCGACGTGCTCAACCTGGCCAAGGGCATGGCCTACAAGAACGCGCTGGCCGGTCTCGACCATGGCGGCGGCAAGGCCGTCATCATCGGCGACCCGCGCCGGGACAAGAGCGAGGCGCTGCTGCGCGCCTACGGCCGCTTCGTCGAGTCACTCGGCGGGCGCTACATCACCGCCTGTGATGTGGGCACCTACAGCGAGGACATGGACGTCATCGCCCGGGAGTCACGCCACGTGATCGGCCGCACGCTGGCGCACGGCGGCGCGGGCGACTCCTCGATCCTCACCGCCTTCGGTGTCTACCAGGGCATGCGCGCCTCGGCCGAGCGCGTCTACGGCTCGCCGTCGCTGCGCGGCAAGCGGGTCGGCGTCGAGGGCGTCGGCAAGGTCGGCCATCGGCTGGTCGACCTGCTGCGCGAGGACGGCGCCGACGTCGTCCTGTGTGACGTCGATCCCAAGGCGGTCGAGCGCGTACGACAGCGCCACCCCGCGGTCGACGTCGTGGGCGACGCGGTGACGCTCACCGGAGCCGACATCGACGTGTTCGCCCCCTGCGCGCTGGGCGGGGCTCTCGACGACCACTCGGTGGCCAGGCTCCGCGCCAAGATCGTCTGCGGCGCGGCCAACAACCAGCTCGCCCATCCGGGCGTGGAGAAGCAGCTCGCGGAGCGCGGCATCCTCTACGCGCCCGACTACGTGGTCAACTCGGGCGGCGTGATCCAGGTCGCCGACGAGCTGGAGGGCTTCAACATGGAGCGTGCCAGAGCCAAGGCGACCCAGATCTACGACACGACTCTGAAGATCTTCGGGATCGCGGCCGACGAGGGCGTCCCTCCGGCGGTCGCAGCAGATAGGCTGGCCGAGCGCAGAATGTCGGAAGTCGGGCGTATTAGGGGCATTTGGCTGGGCCGCTGACGCCCCGCGCCCATACGACGTACCGAGCTGGGCACAAAACAGGTACGGTAATAGGCGAACGATAGGCTGACGCCCAAAGTCAGGCGGCGTCAGTGTGTGGTGCGTTAGCGACGAGGGGTCGGGGACGACCCCACACGAGGGGGTCGAGCCAATGGGGCGCGGCCGAGCAAAGGCCAAGCAGGTCAAGGTTGCTCGCCAGCTGAAGTACAACAGCGGTGGCACGGATCTTGATCGTCTTCGCGATGAACTCGGGGTCGGAGACTCCAGCGACAATGACGACGCCGCCGACGACCTCAGCGATGAGCTGGCGGATCGCTATGCAGATTACGCCGACGACTACGGCAACAAGGACGCCGACGACCGGTAGCGGTTGGTCCGGTTGAGTGCGCCGCCCCACGGCAACCATCCGTGGGGCGCTTTCTTGCCGTTGGGGGTTTTTACTTCTTAGGGTTACGGCAAGCCCGGCTGGCCCCACCCCTTTCGGTCCTTTGGGGTTACGGCAAGCCCGGCTGGCCCCACCCGCCGTACAGGGCTGAGGGCCTCCAGGAACACGGCCGCTGAGCCCGCACAGGGCCGGGCGCCGTTACAAGACGGTGTAACCGTCTGGGTGCGAACGGCTGGCAGGTGTCGTCAGTGACTCCTGCCACCCGGTGCATCTACGCGACCCTCCACCCCCGTGTGTCCACGGTTTTGGCGTTGCCCCCGCGTCAGCGGTAGGTGGCTTGGCCGGTGCCTTCTGTGATTTCGCCCAGCACCCAGGCCGACAGGTTGCGTTCGGTCAGTAGGCGGATGGACTCGTCCGCTGCCTCCTGGGCGACGATGGCGGCCATGCCGATGCCCAGGTTGAAGGTCTTGTCCATGTCCTTCTGTTCGATCCCGCCATACCCGGCCAGGACCGAGAAGATCGGTGGCGGGGTCCACGAAGAACGGTCGAGGACGGCGTCGAGGTGGTCGGGGAGTGAGCGGGACAGGTTGCTCTCGATGCCGCCGCCGGTGATGTGGGCGTAGGCGTGGACATCGACCCTCCGGGCCAGCTCCAGACAGTCGAGCGAGTAGATCCTGGTGGGCTCCAGCAGCTCGGCGCCCAGCGGCCTGGCCAGCTCGGGCAGGTCGGCGTCGAGCGACAGCGACGCCTCGCGCAGCACGTGGCGTACCAGCGAATAGCCGTTGGAGTGCACTCCCGACGACGCCAGGCCGAGGACCACGTCGCCGGCCCGTACGCGGTCGGCGCCGAGCATCGCCGACGCCTCCACGACGCCGGTGCCCGCGCCCGCCAGGTCGTATTCGTCGGGGCCCATGGCCCCCGGGTGCTCGGCGGTCTCGCCGCCGAGCAGGGCCGCCCCGGCCAGCCGGCAGCCTTCGGCGACGCCGCCCACGATCTCGGCGATGCGCTCGGGCACCACCTTGCCGCAGGCGATGTAGTCGGTCATGAACAGCGGCTCCGCGCCGCACACCACCAGGTCGTCGAGGACCATGGCGACGAGGTCGACGCCGATCGTGTCGTGCTTGCCGTATTGCTGGGCGAGCATGACCTTGGTGCCCACGCCGTCGGTCGAGGTGGCCAGCAGCGGGCGCTGGTAGCGCAGCAGGGCCGAGGCGTCGAACAGGCCGGCGAACCCGCTGGCGTCGTCGACCACCTCGGGCCTGCGTGAGCGGGCCACCTTGGCCTTCATCAGGGAGACGGCGCGCTCGCCCGCCTCGATGTCGACCCCGGCGGCCTCGTACGTCGTCACGCCTTGCTCTCCAACACGAACTTGCCCACGTTGTCCTGGTCGATGGGGATGGGATAGGAGCCGTCGAAGCAGGCCCGGCACAGCCGCTCGGCGGGGATCGTGGTGGCCTTGGTCAGGCCCTCCAGCGAGATGTAGCCCAGCGAGTCGGCGCCGAGCGAGGCCCGGATCTCCTCGACGCTGAGCGAGCCGGCGATGAGCTCGGCCCTGGTGGCGAAGTCGATGCCGTAGAAGCAGGGCCAGGCCACGGGCGGCGAGGAGATGCGTACGTGCACCTCTCTAGCGCCGGCCTCGCGCAGCATCCTGACGATCGCGCGCTGGGTGTTGCCGCGCACGATCGAGTCGTCGACGACGACCAGACGCTTGCCCTCGACGACCTCGCGCAGCGGGTTGAGCTTGAGCCTGATGCCGAGCTGCCGGATGGTCTGCGAGGGCTCGATGAAAGTGCGGCCGACGTAGGAGTTCTTCACCAGGCCCTGGCCGTAGGGGATCCCGCTCTGCTCCGCGTAGCCGACGGCGGCGGGCGTGCCCGACTCGGGCGTGGGGATGACCAGGTCGGCCTCGACGGGGTGCTCGCGAGCCAGCGCGCGGCCGACCTCGACCCGGGTGACCTGGATGCCGCGCCCGGCGATGGTGGTGTCGGGGCGGGCCAGGTAGACGTATTCGAACAGGCAGCCCTTCGGCTCGGCCAGCGCGAACCGGCGCGACCTGACGCCGCGCTCGTCGATGGTGAGCATCTCGCCCGGCTCGATCTCGCGGGTGAACGTGGCGCCCACGATGTCGAGCGCGGCCGTCTCGGAGGCCACCACCCAGCCCCGCTCCAGGCGGCCCAGGACCAGCGGGCGGATGCCCTGCGGGTCGCGGGCCGCGTAGAGCGTCTTCTCGTCCATGAACACCAGTGAGTAGGCGCCCTTGACCTGCGGCAGCAGCTCGGCCGCCGCGTCCTCGATGGACCGGTCGCGGTCCTGGGCGAGCAGTGTGGTGAGCACCTCGGTGTCGGTGGTCGCCCTGGTCGCCCCGGGAGCCAGCCGCTGGGCCAGCTCCGGGGTGTTGATCAGGTTGCCGTTGTGGGCGAGCGCCAGGCCGCCCTCGTCGGTGGAGCTCAGCGTGGGCTGCGCGTTCTCCCACACACTGGAGCCGGTCGTGGAGTAGCGGCAGTGGCCGATGGCCAGGTGACCCCTGAGGGTGCCGAGCACCGACTCGTCGAAGACCTGGGAGACCAGGCCCATGTCCTTGTAGACGAGGATGCGGCTGCCCTCGCTGACCGCGATGCCCGCGGACTCCTGTCCGCGGTGTTGCAACGCGTACAGCCCGTAGTAGGTGAGTTTGGAGACTTCCTCGCCTGGCGCCCAGACACCGAAGACGCCGCAGGCGTCTTTAGGAGCATGGTCTTGGGGGTCCAGGTCATGGCCGAGCCGGCCGTCGCCTTTCAGCACGTGCTTCAGTCTAGGTCGGCCGCTCCCCTGCTCGCACCCGGGGGCCAGATCAGAGGGCGTGCGCCGACCGGCCGGCGTTGGATCCGTCGCGGATGATCTCGCCGGTGAGGTTGCGGTTCGCTGCGGAGCCGAGGAAGACGATCAGCGCCGCCAGGTCGTCCGCCGTCGAGAGCCGCCGGGTGGGCGTGCGGGCGGCGAGCGCGTCCGCGACCTCCTGCGGGACGGGCCGTTCGCGCTCGGTGAGGGTGAATCCGGCGGCGGCGACGTTCACCAGGATGCCGTCCTTGCCGGCCTCCCAGGCCAGCGCGCGGGCCATGCCGTGCAGGGCCATCTTGGCCGTGCCGTACGCCCCGGGGCCCGGCAGTCCCTCCTCCGCCGCGCCCGACGAGACGAACACGATCCGCCCGAAACCGTTCCGCCGCATATTGGGTAGTACGGCCCCCGCGAGGATCGCGTTTCCGACCACGTTGGCGTGCAGGGCGGCCGTCCACTCAGCCGCGGGTACGTCCTCGAAGGCCATGCTGTTGGGCATGATCGTGCCCCAGCGCACGGCGTTGGCGACCAGCGCGTCCACGGGCCCCGCTTCCCACACGGCGGCGGTGATGCTCGCGTGGTCCTCAAGATCGAGGTGGACGGCCGTGGCCTTGCCTCCGGCCTGCTCCACCCGCTTGACCACCTCGGCCGCCCGTTCCTCGCCCGAGTGGTAGGTGATGGTGACGCGGGCTCCCGTGGCTCCGTAGGCGACGGCCGTGGCCGCGCCGATGCCGGACGAACCGCCGGTGACGAGCACGTGCATGATGAACTCCCTCAGCTGTTAGCCGACTAATTAGCCAGCTAACTCCATGGCGACGCCTGCCCGCAAGGCGGTTTCGCTGGGAGTGAAAGGGTTGTTAGGGCATGGCACGCAACAGGCGGCCGAACATGTCCCGCTCATCTGGGTCGAACGCGCTCAGCAGCTCTTCGTCCATCCTGGTCCAGATCTGCTCCACGGGCTCGCGGACGGCCTTGCCCGCGTCGGTCAGCCAGACCCGGCTCGTCCGTGGCCGGTCGGGGTCGGGCGAGCGGTGCAGGAAGCCGGCCCGCTCCAGACGCTGGATGGTCTTGGTGACGGTCGGCGGCTCGACGCCCAGCCGCCGGATGAGCTCGCTCTGGGTGAGGCCGTCCTGCTGCCACAGCTGGTTGAGCAGCAGCTCCTGGCCGCTGTGCAGGCCGAGCGGGACCAGGGCCGCGGCCATCTGGTTGCGCTTCGTCTTCATGACCATGATCAACGCGTAGGTCAGGGTCTCTTCCAGCATGTCCTCATCTTGCCCGTCGCCTGCCATTTTGGCGCATGGTGACCCAAGGATGAGCGGGCTCTTACCGTGTCGCGCGGTTTTGGCGATGTCAGCCGCGAAAAGGTGAAGTATCCGGCATACAGACCCGTCGGGAGACGCAGACGTGACCACACCTGGGGATCCGAACCAGCCTCGCCCGAACGACGGCGACCCTTCGAAGGACGAGCCTCCGGAGGAGCAGCCGCGGCCCCGCCGCGAGCCGGGCAAGCCGTTCCACCCCGACCTGCCCACGGCGCCCGAGACCCCTGGTCCGGCCGAGGGCCAGGAGGGTGAGGAGGCGGAGGAGGCGGAGGAGACCCAGGTGTTTCCGGCGCCGGGCGCGCGGCCGTCCTACCCGGGGTGGGACGACGAAGGAGCGGGGCCCCAGAACGGCGCACCGGGACCCACGCCGCCGTCGCGTTACGAGCCGCCGACCTCGCCCGAGGGCGAGCCCGCGCGCCATGAGCCGCCGACGCCGCCGGGTGTGCCGTCGCGCCATGAGCCACCGCCGTCGCCGCCGGGTGTGCCGCCGCGTCATGAGCCGCCGACCGCGCCCCCGACCTCGCCACAGGGTGGGCCGCCGCCGTCACCGCAGGAGGAGCGGCCGTCGTTCATGCCGCAGCCCCCGTCGTACGGGGAAACCGGGCCGCAGCCCCCGTCGTACGGGGAAACCGGGCCGCAGCCCCCGTCGTACGGGGAAACCGGGCCGCAGACCCCGTCCTATGGGGAAGGCCAGCCGCCGGGCCCGCCCCCTCGAACCGAGCCCATCCCGGCCGTGCCCGGCACCTCGCCCTCCAGCCCGTACGGCGGCCCGCCCGGCGGAGGTGGCCCCGGCTACGGCCCGCCGCCAGGGGGCGCCTATCCGCCAGGGGGTTCGTACCAGCAAGGGGGTCCGTACCAGCCGTACCAGGCCAGCCCGCCCGCCCCGCCCGGCAGCGGCCTGGCCACGGCCTCGCTGGTGCTGGGGGTCGCCAGCCCGTTCCTCGTCTTCGTCTGCTTCACCGGCCTGCTCACCGCGATCCTGTCGATCGTCTTCGGCTGCGTCGCGCTCAGCAAGGGCGTGGGCAAGGGCCGCGCCATCGCGGGCATCGCGGTCAGCATCCTGGCCCTGATCCTCTTCGCCATTGTGGCCATCTGGTTCTGGAGCGTGGTCCAGGAGTGCGGCCACCTTCCCGGCCAGCTCGCCGACCAGTGCTTCGAGAGCAAGTTCCCCTGGATGCGACGGACCCGCTAGGAGAGCGGGAGATGGCCGGACAGGTCGGCACGGGCGCCGCTCGCTGAGACGGCGCCCTTCGCCATGGCCTCGGCCCAGGTGAGGCGGCCTAGCGCCAGCTCGATCCAGGTGCGTCCGTCCGTCTCCACGACGTTCGGGGGAGTGCCGCGTGTGTGGCGCGGCCCGGCGATGGCCTGTACGGCCGCGTACGGCGGCACGCGCACCTCCACCGTCCGGCCGGGCGCGGCGGTCGCCAGCCGGTCGAGCAGGTGGCGTACGGCCTGCCGGGCGGCGTCGCGCTCGGGCCGGAGATCCCGTTCGTAGGCGGCGAGCACGGCCGAGACCAGCGCGTCGGCCAGCGCCGAGGACGGTCCGTCGAAGGGCGGTTCGTCCAGCGCCACGAGCTGGGCGTCCAGTGCGGCCCGCATTTTTTCCGGGTCCAATTTCCGCGAAGGCACTTGACCATTGTGTCGTGGAAAGCGTTCATCGTGGCGGAGGGCCTCGTTCACCTGCGGTTTCGATGGCGGTCGTAGCGTCCCCGCCGTAAGACAGCTCATTTTTGGAGGAACTGTGGCGAACCGGTTGCTACCGCTGCTTCCCGCGCATACATCTGGACGATCGGCGATGACCTGCCGGTTCCGCTGCGGCAACGCTTGTGCGCACGACGTGGCCAACACCAGCGACAACACCTACTTCGGCGACGTGGTCGCCGAGGCGATGTCCCGCCGGGGCATGCTCCGCGCCGGCGCCCTGGGCGCTCTGGCCGCCGGGGTCGTCGGGGTCGGCGTCGCTGGGGCCGTACCGGCTCTGGCCGACCCGACGGAGCCGCCGGAGGCCGAGCTCGCGGGCCGCTCCTCGGGCGGCATCCGCTTCACCCCCGTGCCGCCGAACAAGGAGGATGCGCTGACCGTCGCCGAGGGCTACACCTCGGGCGTCGTCGCGCGCTGGGGCGACCCCGTGACGGCCGACGCGCCCGCGTTCGACTTCGACAAGCAGAGCCCCGAGGCGCAGGCCAAGCAGTTCGGGTACAACTGCGACTTCGTCACGCTCTTCCCGATGGGCGCCAACCGCGGGCTGCTCTGGGTGAACCACGAGTACACCAACGAGAACCTGATGTTCCGCGGCTACACCACCGGTGCCGCCGCCACCGAGGACCAGATCAAGATCGCGCTGGCCGCCCATGGCGGTTCCGTCGTCGAGATCGAGCGCGTCCGCGGCACCGGCCAGTGGAAGCTGGTCACCTCCGGCCGCAGGCGGTACAACCGGCGCGTCACCGCCCAGACGCCGATGCGCTTCAGCGGCCCGGCCGCGGGCAGCGACCTGCTCAAGACCGCCGCCGACCCGAAGGGCCGCACCCCCGTCGGCATGCTGAACAACTGCTCCGGCGGTTCCACGCCGTGGGGCACCGTGCTGACGGCCGAGGAGAACATCGACCAGTACTTCGTCAACGGCGACAAGGTCCCGGCGGCGCAGCTCCCGTACATCTCCCGCTACACGATCACCACCGGCACCCCGTCGAGCAGTCGCCGCTTCGACCGCGTCGAGGAGCGCTTCGACCTGGCCAAGCACCCGAACGAGGCCAACAGGTTCGGCTGGGTCGTGGAGATCGACCCCTTCGACCCCGACTCGACGCCCGTCAAGCGGACCGCGCTGGGCCGCCTGAAGCACGAGGCCGCCAACACGACACTGGCCCGCGACGGGCGTGTGGTCGTGTACATGGGCGACGACTCCCGCTTCGAGTACATCTACAAGTTCGTGTCGAAGAATCGCTTCATCCCCGGTAACGACCGGCACAACAGGGACCTGCTCGACGAGGGCACGCTCTATGTCGCCAAGTTCACCGGCGACAGCCCCGCCGCCGAGATCGACGGGTCGGGCAAGCTGCCCTCCGACGGCGCCTTCGACGGCTCCGGCCAGTGGATCCCGCTGGTCTCGGGCAGCAAGTCGTACGTGGACGGCATGACCGCCACCGAGGTGCTGGTCTACACCCGCGTCGCCGCAGACAAGGTGGGGGCGACCAAGATGGACCGCCCCGAGGACATGGAGCGCAACCCCGTCACCGGTGGCGTGTACGTGGCGCTGACCAACAACACCAACCGCACCGCCGCGCAGGTCGACGAGGCCAACCCGCGCCCGTCCAACAAGCACGGCCACGTGCTGAAGATCGTCGAACGGCGCGACGACGCGGGGGAGAAGACGTTCGCCTGGTCGATCCCGCTGGTCTGCGGCGACCCGAACGACGCCGCGACCTACTTCGCCGGCTACGACAAGACGAAGGTCTCGCCGATCTCCTGCCCGGACAACGTGGCCTTCGACCGGGACGGCAACCTCTGGATCGCCACCGACGGCAACCAGCTCGGCAGCAACGACGGTATGTTCGTGATGCCCGTGCGCGGCAAGGAGCGCGGGCACCTGCGGCAGTTCCTCACGGTCCCGCTCGGCGCGGAGACCTGCGGCCCGATGGTCACCGAGGACCAGCGCAGCGTGTTCGTCGCGGTGCAGCATCCGGGCGAGCTGGACGGCGCCACCCCCGACAAGCCGGCCAGCCACTGGCCCGACGGTGACCAGCCGCGTCCGTCGGTCGCGGTCGTCTGGCACGAGAAGGGCCAGAAGATCGGTTCTTGACCTGAAGTTAAGTTGAGGTCCTAGGCTGCCATGCATGAGCATGGAAATGACCGCCTGGCATCAGCTGTATTCGATGAACAACCAGACGGAGCGTCGCCCACTGTCCAGGGCGACGCTCCGTCGCGTCGGCGCCTTCGCCCGGCCGCACCGGCGGCGGGTGACGTACTTCCTGGTGCTGAGCGTGGTGATGGCCGCCCTGGCGGTGGTCTCGCCCGTCCTCGCGGGCCGGGTCGTCGACGCGATCGTCAAGGGTGAGACGTTCGGCATCGTGGCCGGTCTGGCGGGGTTGATCGCGGTCCTCGCCCTGGCGGAGGCCGGGCTCGGCCTGGTGACCAGATGGCTGTCGGCGGGACTCGGCGAAGGACTGATCCTCGACCTGCGTACGGCGGTCTTCGACCACGTCCAGCGGATGCCGATCGCCTTCTTCACCAGGACCCGCACGGGCGCTCTGGTCAGCCGGTTGAACAACGACGTGATCGGCGCGCAGCGCGCCTTCACCGACACCCTGTCCAGCGTGGCGGGCAACATCGTGACGCTCGTGCTGACCCTCATCGTGATGATCGGGATCTCCTGGCAGATCACGCTGCTCGCGCTGTTGCTGCTGCCGGTGTTCGTCCTGCCCGCGCGCCGGATGGGCACCAGGATCGCCCGGCTGCGGCGTGAGGCGGCCGACCACAACGCGGCCATGGGCACGCAGATGACCGAGCGCTTCTCCGCGCCCGGCGCGACGCTGGTGAAGCTGTTCGGCCGGCCCGCCCGCGAGTCGGCGGAGTTCGCCGCCCGGGCCAGGCGGGTACGTGACATCGGCGTGCGCACGGCCATGACCCAGTCGGTCTTCGTCACCGCGCTCACCCTGGTCTCCGCGCTGGCCCTGGCCCTCGTGTACGGCCTCGGCGGCTTCTACGCCCTGCGCGACCAGCTCGACCCCGGCTCGGTCGTGGCACTGGCCCTGCTGCTCACCCGCCTGTACACGCCGCTGACCGCCCTGGCCAGCGCCAGGGTGGACGTGATGAGCGCGCTGGTCAGCTTCGAGCGGGTCTTCGAGGTGCTCGATCTCGAACCGCTGATCAAGGAACGGCCGGGCGCGGTCAGCGTCCCCGACGGGCCGGTCTCCGTGGAGTTCGACGACGTGCATTTCGCCTACCCCGCGGCCGACAAGGTCTCGCTCGCCTCACTGGAGGAGGTCGCCGTCCTGGACTCGCGCGGCGGGGTCGAGGTGCTGCACGGCGTCTCCTTCACGGCCGAACCGGGCCAGATGGTCGCCCTCGTCGGCTCCTCGGGCGCGGGCAAGTCGACCATCGCCCAGCTCCTGCCGAGGCTGTACGACGCCGACTCGGGGACTGTGAGGATCGGCGGTGTGGACGTCCGCGACCTGACCGCCGACTCGATCCGCGACACGCTCGGCATGGTCACCCAGGACGGGCACCTGTTCCACGAGACGATCAGGGCCAACCTGCTGCTCGCCCGGCCCGAGGCCGATGAGACGGAGCTCTGGGAGGTGCTCGGCCGGGCCCGGCTGGCCACGCTCATCGAGTCCCTGCCCGATGGTCTCGACACCGTGGTCGGGGAGCGCGGCTACCGGCTGTCGGGCGGCGAGCGCCAGCGGCTGACGATCGCCCGGCTGCTGCTGGCCAGGCCCAGGGTGGTGATCCTGGACGAGGCCACCGCGGCGCTCGACTCCACCTCGGAGGCGGCCGTGCAGGAGGCGCTGGGTGAGGCGCTGCAGGGCAGGACCGCCGTGGTGATCGCGCACCGCCTGTCCACGATCCGCGCCGCCGACGTCATCCTGGTGATCGAGGACGGGCGGGTGGTCGAGCGGGGTACGCACGCCGAGCTGCTCGCCGCCGGGGGGCGCTATGAGGAGCTGTACCGCACCCAGTTCGACGAGCCCGCCACCGTCGGGGTCGCTTAGGCGGCGGTCGTCTGCTCGTGCCGCTCGGGCCGGGGCTGGTTCACCTGGTCGCTGTCACTCGTACGGCGGGCGCGCAGGGCGTACAGGCTGACCGGGATCGCCGTCAGCACGAGCACGGCCGCCAGCACCAGCGTGAACTGGTAGGCGTCGAGGAAGGCGGCCAGCGGCGGCCGGTCACTGGCGCTCTGCCTGGAGCTCAGGACCGCGCCCAGGACGGTGATGCCGAGCAGCCCGAACACCTCGCGCGACACGTTCAGCACCCCAGAGGCGACGCCCGACCGGCCCTGGGGCATGCCGGAGAGGATCGCGGCGGTCAGGGGAACCAGGAGGCCGCCGCCCAGGCCGTACAGCAGGAACCAGGGCGCCACGTCGCCGTACCCGCCGTCGGCGCCGATCCCGGAGATCATGAACAGGGCGCCGCCCATCAGCGCCATGCCGAGCGCGACGGTCGGGCCGATGCCCAGCCGTGCGCTGACCCGCTGCGACAGGATCGCCGTGACCGCCATGACCAGGGCCATCGGCACGAACGCGGCGCCGGCCTCGGAGGGGGAGAAGGCGAGCACGTTCTGCAGCCAGAGGGCGCTGAAGAAGTAGATGCCGAACACGCCGAACGACCAGATGCCCATGGTGATCAGCCCGCCGCTGAACATCCTCGCCCTGAACAGTGACAGGTCGATCATGGGCTCGGCGGACCGCGCCTCGACGAGCAGGAACGCCAGCGCCGAAGCGAGCGCGAGGCCGAAGGCGGCCAGGATCTCCGGCGAGGTCCATCCGGCGCCGTCGCCCTCGATCAACCCGTAGGTGAGGGCGAACAGCGCGAGCGCCGAGGTGGCCAGGCCCGGCAGGTCGAGGCCGCGCGGTGCGCGGGTGAAGGCGGGACGGACGGCCCAGAGCGCGAGACCGAGCGTGACCGCCCCGATCGGCACGTTGATCAGGTAGATCCAGCCCCAGTGCAGCCGCTCGCTGATGAAGCCGCCGGCCGCCGGGCCGAGCGCCATCGACAATGCGCCGGAGGCGCTCCAGATGCCCACGGCCCGCCCGCGCTCGCCCGGGTCGGGGAAGATCTGCGTCAGCAGCGAGAGCGCCGTCGGCGTGAGCATGGCCGCGCCGAAGCCCTGCACGGCGCGGGCGGCGATCAGCATGGTGCCGTCGGTGGCCAGCCCGGCGGCGAGGGACGACAGTGTGAAGATCACCAATCCGGTCGTGAACACCCGCCGGGCGCCGAACACGTCGGCCAGCCTGCCGCCGACCAGCATGAGCCCGGCGAACACCAGGATGTAGCCGCTCACGATCCACTCCAGACCGGAGATCGTCAGCCCGAGCTCCCGCTGGATCGTCGGCAGCGCGACATTCGCCAGGTTGTTGTCGAGGTAGGTCATGAAGGTCCCGAGCGTCACCGCGGTGAGCGCCCACCAGCGCCGGTCCATGTTCGTCTCCTATACGCCGTACTTGTACGTCGTATAGTGAACTTGTACGTCGTATAGTTGTCAACCGTGATGGGAAAACTGACCGCGGCGGCCATCGTCGAGCGGGCCCTGGAGATCGGTGACGCCGAAGGGCTCGACATCGTGACGATCAGGCGACTGGCGGCCGACCTGGGCGTGACGCCGATGGCCCTCTACTGGCACTTCAAGAACAAGGACCAGCTGCTCATCGGCATGGCGGACCACCTGATCCTGGGCTTCGGGATCAAGACCGACGACGACGACCGCCCGTGGCCCGACCGGCTACGGGAGCTGGTCGAGGGCCTGGTCAGGGTCCTGCGCGCCCACCCGTGCGCGAAGAGCGTGCTGGAGCAGGTGGACCAGGGCGCGGTGCCCAGCTTCCTGAAGGTCTGGGACCTGGCCCTCGGGTTGGCGCGGACGGCGGGATTCACCGTGGAGGAGTGCTGCCTGATCTCCAAATACCTGCTGCAGAGCGCCATCTCCATCGCCGACGCCCCGGTCCACTTCCGCTCCCGCCACACCACGGAGGAGATCGCCGAGATCGTCCGGGTGAAGCGCCTCGGCCTGGAGTCCCTGCCGGCGGACCAATACCCGAACCTGGTGGAGATGGCGGGCCCGATGGTCGAGGGGATGACGGCCGGCTTCTATGACTCGTTCGGCGTGGACCTGGTCATCAGCGGCGTGGAGGCTTTGGCGGCCAGACGTTAGGGTGCTCGGCATGACTTTCGAGCTGGTCTGCGAGATCGAGCCGCCCACCACGCCGGACCTGAAGCACGTCCGGCACCAGATCGGCACGATGAGCAAGATCGCCCACTCGTTCCTCATCCCCGACAACCACATCGGCCGGGCGACCGTGTCCAGCGTGGCCGTCGCGCACGAGGTCGAGGCGATGGGCGGGCGGAGCATCGCCTGCCTCAACTCCCGCGACCGCAACTTGCTCGGCTTCCAGCGCGACCTGCTGACGGCCGCGGCCTATGGGGTCGACCAGTTCCTGTTCGTCTACGGTGACAAGCCGGCGAGCGGAAACCGGACCAGCGACCTGACCGTCCGCTCGATGATCGAAGAGGCCAGGAACTTCGACGGCGGATTCCGCGTCGGCGCGGCGGCCGGGCTGCGTCCCCTGCCCGCCTGGAAGCGCACGGCCGACTTCCTGTTCCTCCAGGTCGGCTTCTCTCTGGAGGCCCTGCTGCGCTGGCGCGAGGCCAACCAGGTCGATGTGCCGGTCTACGCGGGGGTGATGGTGCTGGCCAGCGAGCGCCACGCCCGCACGCTGGCGGCGGCGATCCCCGACATCGCCATCCCCGACCGGCTGATCCACGCGGTGGCGGCCGACCGCATGGCGGGCGTGGACGCGGCCTGCGAGCAGGTCCTGGCCATCCGCGACTCGGGCGCCTTCGACGGCGTCCACCTGATCCCGGTCAGCCGCTACCGCGACGTGGAGCCGAGGCTGGCGGCGGCTTTCAGATGAGGCCGAGTTTCAGCATCAGAGCGCGGTCAACCTCCGCGGCCTCATGTGCGTCCAGTGTGCCCATGAAGTCACCCAGCCTGGACGGCGACACGGAGTAGATCTGATCAGCCAAGACGCGCGACTTCGTGCCGTTGAACTCGATTTCGGGCCGGTAGATCGCCGGTCCAGCGCTCGACGACGTAAGGGCGATCGTGATGACGCTGGTCGCGAAGCGGTCCGATTGAATGATCACCCCATACCGGCGCCCCTGCTGTTCGCGGTCCCGAGCGCCAGGAATGGCCTTGACCTCGTAGATCGCGCCACGAAATATCACTCGGCGACGCCCATGAAGCGCTGGATCGCGAGCATCTCGGCCTGATCGTCGGGATCGTCGCGCAGTCGCTCGGCATCAGCTGCGGCCTGCTCCAGCAGCATTTCCTTGTAGGTGTGAAGGATGGCGTAACGGACCGCCTCCGAGCGGCTCCGCCGGTCACCTGCCAGTGCGCGTAGTGCGGTCTCCATCGCCTCGTCGGTGCGGACGTTGAGGGTTCCCATGCGGTCAAGTGTAACACGTTTTGTAATACGTCATTGATGTCGCGGCCGGGCCAGCGCCGCGAATAAGGCGCCCGTCAGGGCGACGGCGAACAGCATCGCGTACGTTCGCTCGAACCCGTGCATCACCTGCCCCACCGCCACCGGCGACAGCTTGGCCAGCGTCCCCGCGTACACCTGGGCCCGTTCGGCGGGCCCCACCGAGCCGGCCAGGACGCTCAGTGACAGGCCCACGCTGATCACGATTCCCACATTCATGATCATCACCCGGAACCCGTTGACCACCCCCAGGCTGCCGCGCGGCAGCGCCCGCATGACCTGCGTGGTGTTGCCGGTCAGGAACGTGCCACTCCCGCACCCGGCCACGAAGAGGCCGACCCCGATGATCCAGTACGGCGTGGCGGGGTCCGCCGTCAGCATCAGCGTGCCGAGCCCCACGGCGCTCATCAGCGCGCCGCCGATCGACACGGCATACGGGGAGATCCTCAGCGAGCCCGCCAGCGGCGAGGCCAGCGCCATGCCGACCGGCACCGGCAGCACGCTCAGCCCGGCCGTGAAGGCGTCTACGCCCCTGGCCGCCTGGAAGTACAGCGCCACGACCAGGATCAGCGCCGAGCGGGCCAGCGCGTTGCAGAACGAGGCCAGGTTGGCGAAGGCCAGCAGCCGCTCCCCGAACAGCCGCAGGTCGAGCACCGGATGCGCGGCCCGCCGCTCCACCAGCGTGATCACCGGCACCAGCGCCGCGAACACCGCCACCCCCGTGAGCACGACAGGGCTCGACAGCCCGGCGGAGCCCGCCTCCGACAGGGCGATGAGGATGGCCGAGAGCGCGGCGAACACCAGGGCGTTGCCCAGCGCGTCCACCGGCTCGCGGGGGCCCCGGGGCATCTTGCGCAGGATCACCGCGCCCCAGCCGAAGGCGATCAGGCCGGCCGGTACGTTCACCCAGAAGATCCACTGCCAGCCGGCCGTGTCCGCGATGAGCCCGCCCAGCGTCGGCCCGGCGAGCTGCGCCACGGAGAGGGTGCCGATGTAGACGCCCATGCCCTGGCTGAGCCGGTCGGGCGGGAACGCGTCGGTGATGATGACCGTGCCGTTGGCCAGGATCATCGCCGAGCCGACCGCCTGCAGCACGCGCATCGCGACCAGGAACCACACGCCCGGCGACAGCCCGGCCAGCAGCGAGGCGACGGTGAACAGCGCGAACCCGGCCAGATAGATCTCCCGCCGCCCCAGCAGGTCCGCCACCCGGCCGAAGAACACCAGGCTCGCGGTGTTGACCAGCAGGAACGCCAGCAGGATCCAGCCGGATTCGAACGGGCTCGCGTGGAAGTGCCGGACCACGGTGGGCAACGCGACGTTCAGGGTGCTGCCCGCGATGCCGATGAGGACGAGACCGAGACTGGTGACCGAGCACACGCGCCAGGCGTAACGGAGGCGGTCGTCGTACGCGAGGGGCATGCGGTCCACTATGACGTACGACGTACGTCCGATTTGTCAGGGGGTTATCTGGCCCGCTTGCGCAACCCGTCAAGATCGTGGATCACCACGCGCCGCCGCCCGGTCTCGATCAGCCCGCGGTCCCGTAGCAGCCGCAGCGCCTTGCTGACGGCCTCGCGCGAGGCCCCGGTCCACCCGGCCAGCTCGTCCTGGGAGAGCGGCAGCGCCACGCGTACGCCGCTGTTGGTCTTCTCGCCGTAGCGCTCGGCCAGCTCGATCAGCCGGGTCGCCACCCGGCCCGTCGTGTCGAACGCCCCGTACTCGATCCGCTTCCGGTCCGCGTCACGCAGCCGGCCCGTCACCAGCTGCATGAGCAGTACGGCGATGCGCCCATGGGCCTGCAGGAACGCGGGGAAGTCGCGGACCACGATGCCCGCGATCGGCTCCAGCGCGGTGACCGTGGCCGACCGCGGCGATCCGTCGATGGCCGACATCTCCCCGAGCAGCCCGCCCGGCCCACGTACGGCCAGCACCACCTCGGTGCCGCTGCTCGTGTGCGACGAGACCTTCACCCGGCCCTCGGTCAGGACGAGCACCCAGTCGGAGGTGTCGCCCTCGCTCATCACGGTCGTCCCGCGCTCCCACCTGCGCGGTCGTCCCGCGGCGCGCATTTCCTCGACCTCGTCGGCTGTGAGCATGGAGAGGAACTCGCCGGGATCTGCGTTCATGCGCCGATTATGTCGGTACTGTCAGCGCCCTTCTAGGTCATTGCGGTCAGAACGTAGGCACCCACGAGTTCTTCCTTGCCCTTGAGGCTCAGCTTTCCGAGGGGGTTCACCGTGACGCCGGCTCCCAGTTGCCTGCGCGTCGTCTCGCCGATCACCACCGTGCCCGGCTCGGCGAGGGACTGCAGCCTGGCGGCCACGTTCACGCAGTCGCCCATCGCGTTGAAGCCGCGCAGCTCCGGGCTGCCGATGTTGCCGACCAGGGCGGGGCCGGTGTTGACGCCGACCCGGAATGTGGGCCACGCTTCGGCGTCCTCGCGCTTCCAGGCGATCTCCTCGGCCACCTCGGAGGCGGCCTCCTGCATGGCCAGCGCGGCCCGGCAGGCCGCCCTGGCATGGCCGTTCTGCGTGGCCGGGGCGTTGAACAGGGCCAGCAACGCGTCGCCGACGAACTGCACGATCGTGCCGCCGTTGGTCAGGATGCAGGGCACCGCGGCCGTGTGATACCGGTTGAGCATCTCGACGATCTCGCCGGGCGTGACCCGCTCCGAGAACGTGGTGAAGCCCTTGAGGTCGGCGAAGAGCGCCGTCAGCTCCTTCATCTGGCCGCCGAGCGCCGCCTGGCCGGGGTCGGCGAGCAGGGCGTTGGCCACGTCAGGCGACATGTACTGCCGGAAGAGCGTGTTGAGCTCCTGATAGAGGCGGGCGTTCTCCAGCGAGATCGAGATCTGCCCGGCCAGGGTGGCGGCCAGCGCCTCGTCCTGCGCCGTGCGGCCGACCGGCACTTCGAGCACGCCCGCCAGGTTGCCCTTGACGGTCAGCGGGAAGGCGAACAGGTTGTCGCGTCTGATGGGGGTGTCTCCGGCGAACTCGTACTCGCGGGAGCCGATCTGCGTCTTGCCGTCGGCGACGAGGCCGATCCGCACGTCGCCGTACGCCTGACGGACGCGTTCGAGCGCGGTGGCCAGGAGGTCGCTCTCGGACTGGCGTACGCGGGTCTGGGCGCTGACCGCCACCAGGGCGCTCAGGCGCTCAGAGAGCTCACGCTCGCGGGCCAGTGCCTCGCCGGCCCGGTCGAGAACCGCGGCCTGCCCCTCGTTGAGCCGGAACTTGTCCGATAACCGGGTGGCCGCCAGCGACTCGCCGCGCCGTACGTGCTCGACCAGCTCTTCCAGGGCCTCGTCGTAGTGCAGCTGGATGCGGGCCACGGTCGCCGACAGCGCGACCGAGTCGAACAGGCCGCCGCTCGACCCCTCGCGCCTGAACTGGATGTAGGCGCTGTAGGCGACGAAGACGAAGGCCAGCGTCAGCAGGATGTGCCACTCCCACCAGGACAGGTGCCAGTTGAGCTGCGACATCCCGGCGATCATGGCCTCGGCGAGCAGCGCGTAGGCGGTGATCAGGCTGACCAGCATGGCCGACGGCCGCTGCCGGTGCAGCTGGAACATCATCACGCTGGCCGCGCCGTACAGGCCCAGGCCCGGCAGCGACAGCCATACGAGCCAGTTGACCGGCTCCCTGAGCGGTGGCTCGCTGAGCGGCGTCAGTCCGGGGATCAGCGAGGCCAGCCCCCAGAGGATCATGAATCCGAGGAGCACGCCCCGTATGAGGTGCTGGGATCTCATGACGGTCAGTGCCGCCCGCTCGCCCAGCGGGAACGCCGAGGCGAACGCGAACCCCGAGGCGATCGTCAGCCCGACCTGCTGCCCGAGGTCGAACCCCATCGATCCGGTGGGCAGGATGATCTGCGGAGTGGCCAGGCCGTGCAGGAAGAAGAAGCCGGCGCTGGCCAGGAAGACCATCGAGACCAGGAAGAGCCGGGCGTCCTGCCGTTTCCGCGACGCTTCGCTGATCAGCGCGCCGAGCGCCACGTTGAGGCCGGCCACGGAGATGATCATCCAGAAGTGGCTGGAGTGGTGCTCCCACATGATGTTGAGGTGGCTCTGGGCCAGCAGCAGCCAGAGACCGAGCAGTGGCAGGACCAGGTGGATGGCCCAGACGACCCCTCGCACCGGCTGCGTGGCAGGAGGGAGGTAGGGACTGGCGGTCGACAAGGTCATCCTCCGTGGAGTGCGTGCGCCCCCGAACGGTCCCGATTATCCATCGTAGACAGGCCCGGCCGATGCGTCCTTTTACCCACAGCCGACTTTCATGACTCGTCAAGTAGCGTTATCGCCTTCTGTCTGATTTGTCCCGTAATGAACCCGTTATACGGTTCCTGTCATCCGTTGGAACGGTTGAAACGTGAACCTCATGCTCAACCTGAGCAACACACGTTCCTCGGAAGGAAAGCCGTGGCTATCAAGATTCGCGGTGCGCGCACGCTCACCCTCGCCACTGTTGGAGCGCTCGCCGCCTCGCTCCTCGCCGTTGGCGGAGTCGCCACCGCGTCGTCGGCTACAGAGGTGTACGCGTGCGTGCACAAGAAGACCCGGTACGCCCGCATCGTCAACGCCACCACCCCGTGCCGGAAGACGGAGACCCGGATAGTGATCGGCGGCGGTGGCCAGTCGACGACCACGATCACGGAGGGCACCAAGGGCGACACCGGCCCGCAGGGCCCGAAGGGTGACACCGGCCTCCAGGGACGTCAGGGCTTCCCCGGCAAGAACGGTAAGGACGGCCTGCCCGGTAAGGACGGCACCGACGGCAAGGACGGCCTTCCGGGCAAGCCCGGCGCCGACGGCACCGACGGCAAGAACGGGCTCCCAGGCAAGGATGGCGCCGACGGCAAGAACGGTCTTCCCGGTAAGGACGGCAAGGACGGCCTGCCGGGCAAGGACGGTAAGGACGGCCGGGATGGCAAGGACGGTGTAGACGGCAAGGGCATCACCTACACGACCTACACCCGTTCGAACAACTTCAGCTCGGGCAGCGGCTCCGTCTCCTGCAACAGCGGCGACGTCGCGACCGGCGGCGGCTTCACCATCAGCGGCAACGGCAACGTCACCAGCAGCGCCCCCAGCGGCGGGTCGGGCTGGTCGGTCACCGCGGCAAAGAACGACACCAACAAGGACATGGGCGTGCAGTCCAGCGGCAACCACGGTGTGAGCGGCACCGTCTACGTGGTCTGCCTCAAGAAGTCCTGACCCTCAAGAAGTCCTGACCCTCAAGAAGTCCTGACTCACAAGACTCTCTGACAAGCGAAGGCCGGTACGGACAGCACCCCGTACCGGCCTTCGCGCTAAAACCTCAGCCGAACAGCGCGGGCAGCGTGCCGGAGTGCGTCTCGCGCAGCTCCGCGACCGGCACCTCCAGCACCCCCTCCACCACCAGCGACGTGCCGCCGGTGGTGCCGAGGCCGTAGCAGGGCACCTCGTGGTCGGCGCAGAGCGCGGCGAACCGGTCGAACGCCTCCGGCCGGACCACCACCAGCGCGCGGGCCGACGACTCACTGAACAGGTCGGTGAACGCCTCGCCGCTCAGCGCCACCGTCGCCCCGATGCCCCGCGCCAGGCAGGACTCGGCCAGCGCGATGGCCAGGCCGCCGTCGGACAGGTCGTGGGAGCCCTCAAGGAGCCCCTGGGCGGCGGCCTCCACCAGCACGGTGGCCATGGCCTGCTCGGCCGCCAGGTCGGCCGCCGGCGGCAGGCCACCGAGGTGGCCGTGGGCGACGTGCGCCCACTCCGACCCGCCGAACTCCTCCTTCGTCTCACCGAGCAGCGCGATGCGCAGGCCCTCGGCGACGAACCCGGTGGCGACCCGCTTGGCCACGTCGTCGATCACACCGAGCACGCCCACCACCGGTGTCGGGTGGATCGGGGTCGAGCCGGTCTGGTTGTAGAAGGAGACGTTGCCGCCGGTCACCGGCACGCCGAGGGTCCGGCAGGCGTCGGCGAGCCCGCGTACGGCCTCGGCGAACTGCCACATGACCTCGGGGTCCTCCGGCGAGCCGAAGTTGAGGCAGTTGGTGACGGCCAGCGGGCGAGCCCCGGTGACGGCGACGTTGCGGTAGGCCTCGGCCAGCGCGAGCTGGGCGCCCGCGTAGGGGTCGAGCCGCGCGTAGCGGCCGTTGCCGTCGGTGGCCAGGGCGATGCCCCGGGTCGTCGGCTCGGCGCCGGCCATGACCTCGGAGATACGCAGCATCCCGGCGTCGGCGGGCTGGGCGAGCACGGTGTTGGAGCGGACGTAACGGTCGTACTGAGAGGTCACCCACTCCTTGGACGCCAGGTTCGGCGAGCCGAGCAGCTCCAGCAGGGTGACGCGCAGGTCGGCGGGCCGGTCGAGGCGGTCGGGGGTGTTGGCGTTGAGCGCGACCTGCCCGGCGGGCTCGTGGAAGGGCCGCTCGTAGACCGGGCCGTCGTCGGCCGCGGTGCCGGGCGGGATGTCGACGATCGTCTCGCCGTCCCAGGTCATCACCAGCCGGCCGGTGTCGGTGACCTCACCGATCACGGTGGCCGGGACGTCCCACTTCTCGCAGATCGCCATGAACGCCGCGATGTCCGACGGCCGGACCACGGCCATCATCCGCTCCTGCGACTCGCTCATCAGGATCTCCTCGGGCCTGAGCGAGGGATCGCGGAGCGGGACCAGATTGAGGTCAACGTGCATGCCGCCGGTGCCCTTGGCGGCCAGCTCGGTGGTCGCGCACGAGACGCCGGCCGCGCCGAGGTCCTGGATGCCCACGACCACGTCGGCCGCGTAGAGCTCCAGGCAGCACTCGATGAGCAGCTTCTCCATGAACGGGTCGCCGACCTGTACGGCGGGCCGCTTGGCGTGCGACTCGTCCTCGAAGGTCGCCGACGCCAGCACCGACGCGCCGCCGATGCCGTCGGGCCCGGTCGAGGCGCCGAACAGCACCACCTTGTTGCCCGGCCCCGGCGCGGTGGCCAGCTTGATCTGGTCCTTGCGCAGCAGGCCCACGCAGAGCGCGTTGACCAGCGGGTTGCCGATGTAGCAGGGGTCGAAGACGACCTCGCCGCCGATGTTGGGCAGGCCCAGGCAGTTGCCGTAGCTGCTGATGCCCTCGACCACGCCGGGCAGCACGCGCCGGGTGTCGTTCTGGTCGGCGCCGCCGAAGCGCAGCGCGTCCATGACCGCGATCGGGCGGGCGCCCATCGACATGATGTCGCGGACGATCCCGCCCACGCCGGTGGCGGCGCCCTGGTGCGGCTCGACGTAGGACGGGTGGTTGTGCGACTCGATCTTGAAGGTGGCGGCCCAGCCGTCGCCGATGTCGACGACGCCGGCGTTCTCTCCCATGCCGACGAGCAGCGCGTCGGACTTGGGGGCCTTCGTGGCGAACTGCCGCAGGTGCACCTTGGACGACTTGTACGAGCAGTGCTCGGACCACATGACGCTGTAGATGGCCAGCTCGGAGCCCGTGGGACGACGGCCGAGGATCTCCTTGACCCGGTCGTACTCCTCCTGCTTCATCCCCAGCTCGGCGAACGGCATCGGCTCGGCGGGCGTCTCGACGGCCCGCTTGACGCTGTCGGTGCTCACGCGTTCACCAGCTTCTTGAGGATGGAGGTGAAGAAGCCGAGCCCGTCCGTGCTCGGCGCGCCGACGAGGTTTTCGACGGCGTGCTCGGGGTGCGGCATGAGCCCGACCACGTTGCCGGCCTCGTTGCGGATGCCGGCGATGTCGTTGGCGGAGCCGTTGGGGTTGCCGAGGTAGCGCACGACCACGCGGCCGTCGGCCTCTAGCTCGGCGATCGTCTCGGGATCGGCGACGTAGCGGCCCTCGCCGTGCTTGATCGGCAGCACGACCTCCTGGCCGGCCTCGAACGAGTTCGTCCAGGGCGTGCCGGTCGCCTCGACCCGGAGCCGCTGGTCGCGGCAGACGTAGTGCAGCGAGGCGTTGCGCGTCAGCGCGCCCGGCAGCAGGTGCGCCTCGCACAGGATCTGGAACCCGTTGCAGGTGCCGAGCACCGGCAGCCCCTCACGGGCGGCCGGGACGAGCTCCCGCATCAGCGGCGCGAACCGCGAGATGGCGCCGCACCGCAGATAGTCGCCGTAGGAGAAGCCGCCGGGCAGGAAGACGGCGTCCACACCCTTGAGGTCGTGGTCGGCGTGCCACAGCGGAACCGCTTCCGCGCCGGACAGTCTGATCGCTCTGGCGGCGTCCTGATCGTCGAGAGTTCCTGGAAAGGTGACTACCCCCACGCGGGCGCTCATGTCTTGCGTTCCTCCAGCGTTCGTGGTGTGCACCGCCAAGGTTATCTGGTGCTCGACGATGCCTCCCAACAGCGTCATCGTGTACGGCCGGGCATGCCAAGGGGCGGGCCGCCGCGACGGCCCGCGAAGGGGTCAGATGGAGCGAACGGCTAGACCGCGGCCAGCTCGCGGGAGCGGCGGTTCGCCGTCTCCTCCCAGGCGAGGGTCTTGCGGAGGTGGACCGTGGTGCCGCGGCCGGGGGTGATGCCGAAGGAGATCTCGTCCACGACCGAGCGCATGATCAGCAGGCCACGGCCGTTCTCGGTGTCGGCGGGCGGAAAGTGCAGGGGCATCGAGGGCAGGCCGACCCCGTTGTCGACGACGCGTACGTCGCAGCGGCCGTAGCCGATCGAGGCCGTGACCTCATAGCGGTTGGCCGGGCCGCCGTGGCGTACCGCGTTAGAGCACGCCTCGGAGACCGCGAGCAGCATGTCGGAGATGCACGCCTCGCTCACGTTGAGCGAACGCATCGCATCCCCTAGCACTCGCCTGACCATCGGTATGCCGATCGCATCCCGAGGCAGCGCCAACGAGAACTCAATATCCACCGGACTCCTCCGGGCTCCGGAATGTCACCTGGAGTAGGTTTCCCCGTGAAATCGGGGCTAACCGCAAAATCACGTTGTTGTTATTTACTGTTGGCAAGCCCGTGGCATTGTGGCATGCCGGAACCCGACTTTAGCCGCTCGCGGGTATTTCGATGCGTCAAATGTGCTGTTCTACTCTTCCACCCGCACGACGTAGTCCTCGATGACGGTGTTGGCCAGCAGCGTCTCGGCCATCTTTCGGACGTCCGCAAGTGCCGCCTCGTCGGCCGGACCGTCCAGTTCGACCTCGAAGCGCTTGCCCTGCCGTACGGCCGCGACGCCGGAGAAGCCCAGCCTGGGCAGCGCGCGGGCGATGGCCTGGCCCTGCGGGTCGAGAATCTCGGGCTTCAGCATGACGTCTACGATGACGCGCGCCACTGCGTTCCTCCTGGGTGCGGCGGGAGTTGGGAAAGCCAGCCTACCGGCGCGTGTGGCAGGCAACACAACGGGAACGGGGAGGGCATGGGGCTTGCGCTGAGGGCTGTGACGTCTGCCACCATGTCCCCAAACGCGTACGAACCACCACCACATGGTCCGACGCTCGAAAGGCTGGCCTAAGGTGGCAACCCCATCGACTCCGGCCCTGACCGCACAGGAGTGGCACGTGACACTCGACGCCTCTCGTGGTGCCCAAGCACCCCCGGAGCTCGTCCAGCTCCTCACCCCCGAGGGTGAGCGGGTCGAGCACCCCGACTACGACATCGACCTCAAACCCGAAGAGGTCCGGTCCCTCTACCGCGACCTCGTGCTCGTCCGGCGCGTCGACCTGGAGGCGGTCGCTCTCCAGCGGCAGGGCGAGCTCGGCATCTGGGCCTCGCTGCTCGGCCAGGAGGCCGCGCAGATCGGCTCGGGCCGCGCGCTGACCGACGCCGACATGGCCTTCCCCACCTATCGGGAGCACGGCGTGGCCTGGTGCCGCGACGTCGACCCGGTGAAGCTGCTCGGCCTGTTCCGCGGGGTGAACCATGGCGGGTGGGACCCCAAGGAGCACAACTTCCACCTCTACACGATCGTGATCGGCAGCCAGACCCTGCACGCCGTCGGCTACGCGATGGGCGTCCAGCGCGACGACGCGAACGCGGCCGTCATCGCCTACTTCGGTGACGGCGCCAGCTCCCAGGGCGACGTGAACGAGTCGTTCGTCTGGGCCAGCGTGTTCAACGCGCCGATCGTGTTCTTCTGCCAGAACAACCAGTGGGCCATCTCCGAGCCCCTTGAGAAGCAGAGCCGCATCCCCCTCTACCGCAGGGCCTCCGGGTTCGGTTTCCCCGGCATCAGGGTCGACGGCAACGACGTGTTCGCCTGCCTCGCCGTGACCCGGCAGGCGCTCAAGAACGCCCGCGAAGGGCAGGGCCCGGTGCTCATCGAGGCGTTCACGTACCGGATGGGCGCCCACACCACCACGGACGACCCGACGCGCTACCGCGTGGCCAGCGAGCTGGAGGCGTGGAAGCTCAAGGACCCGATCGAGCGCGTCAAGGCGTACCTGTTCAAGAACGAGTTCGCCGACCAGGCGTTCTTCGACTCGGTCGAGGGCGAGGCCGACCAGCTCGGCGCCGACCTGCGCAGACGCTGCCTGGCGATGCCCGACCCGGAGCCGCTCGCGATGTTCGAGCACGTCTACGCCGAGCCGCACGCGTTGATCGACGAGGAGCGCGCCCAATACGCCGCTTACCTGGAGGGCTTCAGTGAGTGAGCGAACCCTTGAGCGCCGCATGACCGTCAAGGAGGCGTCATGACCGTGCTCAGCCTGTCCAAGGCGCTCAACGAGGGCATGCGCAAGGCCATGGAGGACGACCCCAAGGTCCTCATCATGGGCGAGGACGTCGGCAAGCTCGGCGGCGTGTTCCGGGTCACCGACGGTCTGCAGAAGGACTTCGGCGAGGACCGGGTCATCGACACCCCGCTGGCCGAGTCCGGCATCATCGGCACCGCGATCGGCCTGGCGCTGCGCGGCTACCGGCCGGTGTGCGAGATCCAGTTCGACGGCTTCGTCTTCCCCGCGGCCGACCAGATCATCACCCAGCTGGCCAAGATGCCGATGCGCTCGCTCGGCGCGATCAAGCTGCCTGTCGTCGTACGCATCCCCTGCGGCGGCGGCATCGGCGCGGTCGAGCACCACAGCGAGTCGCCGGAGGCATATTTCACGCATACCGCCGGACTGCGCGTGGTCGCCTGCTCCAACCCGGCCGACGCGTACACGATGATCCAGCAGGCCATCCGCTGCGAAGACCCGGTCATCTTCTTCGAGCCCAAGCGCCGCTACTGGGAGAAGGCCGAGGTCGACACCGTTGGCACCGACTGGTGGCTGCCTCTCGACCGCGGCCTGCAGGTGCGCCAGGGCACGGACATCACGCTGATCGCCTACGGCCCGATGGTGAAGACCTGCCTGGAGGCCGCCACGGCGGCCGAGGCCGACGGGCGCTCGGTCGAGGTCATCGACCTGCGCTCGCTCAACCCGCTCGACGCGCCGCTGGTGATGGAGTCGGTACGCCGTACCGGCCGGGCCGTGGTGGTGCACGAGGCGCCGGTCAACAGCGGTTTCGGCGCCGAGCTGGCGGCCAGGATCACCGAGCAGTGCTTCTACCAGCTGGAGTCACCGGTGCTGCGCGTCGGCGGCTTCTCCACGCCCTACCCGCCCTCGAAGCTGGAGGAGCACTACCTGCCCGACCTCGACCGGGTGCTCGACGCCGTCGACCGCGCCTTCGGCTACTGAGGAGGGGGACTCATGCGACGTGAATTCAAGCTCCCCGACGTGGGCGAGGGTCTGACCGAGGCGGAGATCGTCCGCTGGCACGCCAAGCCCGGTGACACGGTCAAGGTCAACCAGATCGTGGTGGAGATCGAGACGGCCAAGTCCATCGTCGAACTGCCGATTCCCTGGGACGGCGTGGTCTCCGGGCTGATGGCCGACGAGGGCCAGACGGTCGACGTCGGCCGGCCCATCATCGCCGTCGACACGGACGAACCGGACGACACCTCCGGCAACGGGGGCCGCCGAACCGAGGCGGCTGACGCCGGCGAGGTCAAGGCGGACGCCGACCGGGCCGGGGCGCCTGACGTCGGTGAGGTCAAGGCGGACGCCGACCGGATCGAGGCGCTGGCGGACGACCTGGTCCCGCGTCCCCCGGCGGAGGGCGCCGTCGAACCCGGCGCCCACGGCAGTCCCGCCCCCAAGGAGGAACGCCAGGCGGTCCTGGTCGGCTACGGCGTCAAGACCGGCACCACCAAACGCCGCCCCCGCAAATCCCGCCCTGACGGGCCCGCCCAGTCACCCGTGGTCCCGGCCGCTCCCGAGCCACCCGTGATCCCGGCCACCCCGGTCGCGAACCCGTCCCGCGTCGAGGTCACCGCGCCATCCGGCCCGGCGGCGCTGCGGCGGGTCGCGGTCCTGGCCAAGCCACCGGTACGCAAGCTGGCCAAGGACCTGGGCGTCGACCTGACCACCCTGGTCGGCTCGGGCCCGAACGGCTCGATCACCAGGGACGACGTCCACGCCGCCGCGGAGCAGCCCGCCCCGCGGGTGACCGCCCAAGAGCGGGCGATCACCCAGCAGGGCGAGGAGGAGCGCATCCCGGTCAAGGGCGTCCGCAAGCTGACCGCCCAAGCCATGGTGGCCAGCGCCTTCACCGCCCCGCACGTCACCGAGTTCCTCCAGCTCGACGTCACCGAGACCATGGAGGCGGTCCGGCGCCTGCGTACGATCCCGGACTTCGCCGAGGTCAAGGTCTCGCCGCTGCTCCTGGTCGCCAAGGCCGTGCTCACGGCCGCCCGGCGCCATCCGATGATCAATTCGTCATGGGACGAGGCCGCTCAGGAGATCGTGGTCAAGCACTACGTCAACCTGGGCATCGCCGCCGCCACCCCGCGCGGCCTCGTCGTCCCCAACATCAAGTCCGCCCATGGGCTGTCCCTCCCCGAGCTGGCCGCCGAGCTGGGCCGGCTCACGGAGACCGCCAGGGCGGGCCGCACCCAACCGGCCGAGATGGCGGGCGGCACGATCACGATCACGAACGTGGGCGTGTTCGGCGTCGACACCGGCACCCCGATCCTCAACTCGGGTGAGGCCGCCATCCTCGCCTTCGGTCAGATACGGGACATGCCGTGGGTGGTGGACGGCGAGCTCGCGGTGCGCAAGGTGACGACGCTGGCGCTCTCCTTCGACCACCGGATCGTGGACGGTGAGCTGGGGTCGCTGTTCCTGCGCGACGTCGGCGCCATGCTGGAGGACCCACTCCGCATGCTCGCCTGGAGCTGACCGAGGACGCGTGCGCGCTCGTCTGATGGCCGGGCGGGCGCGGGCGCGGGACCTGCCCGAGCTAGCCGAGGGCGGGCGTGAGGACGCGCTTGTCGGCCGAGGTCGGGCCGTGTGACCCGACCCAGACGGGTGCGCCCAGAGCGTCCGCCACGGCCGCGGGCCAGTCGGTGACGGCGTCGCCGTACACCGGTTTGGCCCGCAGCAGCCGTGCGGTCCGCGTCGCGGGGTCGCCGAGCCGGAAGTCAGCCCCCTCGTACGCGTGGCACAGCCGCGAAACCGGCGCGTCCAGATGCGTCAGCGCCAGGCCGTCGACCCCGCCCGCCACCTCCACCGCGTACCGATGCGCCACGGCGTCGAAGTGCCCCACCCTGAACGGCCCCTGCCACAGCCCGGTGCCGTTGTGCGGCTCCGGGAGCTCCAGCGTGGGGTCCTCCGTGACCAGCGGCCCCGGCCCGTGCCGGGGAGTGTAGGTCCGCAGCACGCCCAGCCGGAGCGCCCCGGCCCCGCCGAGCAGGTCCAGCGCGTTCGCGAAGGTCGTGGTGCTCCAGGTCGTGTACGGGTCGAACCCGTGGTTCTCGTCCAGCAGCACCCCCTGAGCCCCCTCGAACACCACCGGCCCCCGCCTGAGCAGCTCATCGGTGGAGTCGACCAGCCGCACCCGCGACGCGAACGCCTGATAGGCCGCCACGCAGTCCGCCACCGGCGGCCCCTCCACCCCCAGCGCTTCCCGCAGCAGGCCCAGCTTGCGGGTCAGCGTCGCGGGGGAGTCGCCCGCGCGCGGGGCGAGCGAGCCGTGCGACAGCGAGTACGCCATCGCCTCGCCGACGCCCATCCCGCACGACCCGTGCCGCTCCGCCCCGCGCGCCAGCTCGCGCCGCCGGCCCGCCTCGACGTGGTACGGCGTGGCCAGCAGGCAGTCCCGATGGACCGTGATCAGCCCGAACGGATCCGGCACGCCGAGCCGCTCCAGATGGGCGGCCTCGGCGGAGAGCGCCAGCGGATCGACCACCACGAACCTCGACAGATGCGTCGGCACCCCCCGCAGAGTCCCCGAGCCGAACTGCGCGAACGTGTGGTGCCGCCCGTCCGGCAGCACCACGTTGTGCGCCGCCTGGGCGCCGCCGTTGAAGCGGACCACCGCGTGGACCGGCCGCGTGGCGCACAGCCAGTCCACGACGGTGCCCTTGCCCGCGTCGCCGTACCCGAGGTCGACGACGATGACGTGCTCGCTCACGCGTCGCGCCCATCGAGCGCGTCGAGCCCGTCGAGCGCGCCGAGTCGTTCGATCATGAGTCGAGCCCGTCGAGCGGCTCCGACACCACGAGCGTGCCGCGGTCCAGCTTGGCCAGCGCCTTCGACACCGAGGCGCCCGCGGCGGAGCCGAGCCCGGCCAGGTCGTCGAGGCCCTCGTCGAGACCGATGGCGTCCTCGCCGAGCCCGATCGTGAGCGCGATCGTCTCGCAGACCGCGTCGAGGTCGTCGAGCTCCAGGACGTTCTGGCCGAGCAGGTCGCGCCAGACTCGCAGCACCCGCGCGTCGCCGGCGTAGCTGGAGCCGGCGGGCAGGATGTAGTAGACGTCGTACCTCTCGGTCAGTTCGGCGACGATCGCGGCCACGTCGATGTCGCGCGGGCGCGGGTCGCCGATCAGCTTGGCGACGGCCTTCCCGCTGACCCGCGGATAGGGCAGCTCGTCGCCGATGATGAACAAATATCCCCGCTTGCCGCGCTTGTCGTAGCAGTCGATCGAGGTGTGCCGGGCCATGAAGTACATGGCCAGCTCGTACGACTCCGACATCTGCCCGCCGCCCCCGCCCTCCAGCAGGATCTGGCCGAGCTGGTCGTCCATGCGGTTGTCGGACTCGAACTGCCCTACCTGGAGCGGCGCCCGGTCGCAGGTCGCGTCGCCGATGGCGCCGAACATGATCTGCGGGTCGGCGGCGTACCCCTTGCGCAGCAGCAGCCCGAGCAGGTCGGGCAGCTTGGCCTGCAGCGTACGCGGCACGTGGCCCATCGAGCCGGTCACGTCGAAGAGCACGGCGACGGCCAGCGAGTCCGGGTGCTCGTCGGAGTCGCGGCTCTCCCGCGTGACGCCGAACGGGTCGAGGTCGGGGTGGGTGGTGGAGGCGCCGCCGTCGCTGTAGGCGAAGGCGCTGGCGCCGGTGGCGGCCCGGTAGCGGGCGGCCGAGCTGTAGACGTCGGTGGACCAGATTCCGCTGCCCATGATGTTCTCCCTAGAGGTGAAGGGGCCGGTAGGTACGCGGTCCGTAAAGGTCTTCGAGGAGCTCGTCGAGCTCGCCGAGCAGCGCCCACGCGTCGGACGGCGGGCGCAGCAGGCAGCCGCGGACGAAGGCGCGCATCGTGCGGGGGTGCTCGCCGAGCAGTCCGGCGACGCATCGGGTGACGCCCAGCACGTCGTCCGACGCGTCGGAGAGCTGTGAGCGGCACCAGTCGACGAGGACGAGCCCGTGGTCGAGGGGGTGGACGAGTACGTGGCGGGGGAGCACGGCGCCGTGCGTGACGCCGGCCCGATGCGCCAGGCCGGTGGCCACCAGCAGCCGCCGCCAGATCCAGGCCACGTCCCGGGGGTCGAGGCCGGTGCCGATCCGGGTCAGGGGGACGAAGCCGCCAGGTGCCCGGCTGAGGACGTTCGCCTGCCGCACGGCGCGCCCGGCTTTATGCCGAAATTTCGAGACAAGGCGGGGGACGTACGGCAGGAAACGCGGGTCCGCGTCCGAGGCGAGCCGGGTGAGCGCGGCGGCCTCCCGCACCAGCAGGTGGTTGTCGGCCGGGTCGCGCGGCAGCTTGAGCAGCGCGTCGCCGTCCGCCGGATAGAGGACGGCGGTGCCACCCCGATGCAGCGGCGGCCCGATCCGATAAGGCCCGACCTGCCGGCCCCGGTTGAAGTCGGCCCACAACTCGGCCAGCCTGGCGAACGCCTCAGCGGTCCCCGGAGACAGGTCCGGGTGGAGTAACCGGGCATAGCGCCGGTAGACCCGCGCGGGGGAGTCGCCCGTGAAGAGGTCGGCGGCCGAACGCGCCCCTGTGACGATCGACGCGGCCTCCTGGGCGTTCACCGGATCTCCTCCTCCCGCGAGGGCCGCAGCAGGGCGGGGTGCAGCAGCCGGGCGTCGCCCGCGCGGTACAGCTTGGCCCGCGGCCCGCCCCTGGGCCCGCCGGTCTGCGTGGTCTCTCCGGTGCCCTCCACGAACCCGGGCACCGACAGCACCTTCCGGTGGAAGTTGCCCGCGTGCAGCGGGGTGCCCCAGACGCTTTCGTAGATCAGCCGCAGCTCGGAGATCGTGAAGGTGTCGCCCGCGAACGCCGTGGCCAGCGGGGTGTACTCCAGCTTCGACCGGGCCCGCTCCACGCCGTCGGCCAGGATGCGCTGATGGTCGAAGGCCAGCCGAGGCACATCGTCGACCGGATGCCACACGGCCGCCGCCGCGTCGGTGCCCGCCCGCGGATCGGGCAGGTCGGGGGCGAAGGCCAGGTACGAGATCGACACCACCCGCATTCGCGGGTCCCGGCCGGGGCCGCCGTAGCTGGCCAGCTGCTCGATGTGCGCGGGCGCGGTGTCCAGTCCGGTCTCCTCGGCCAGCTCGCGCACCGCCGCCCCCGCCAGGTCCTCGTCGGGCCTGATGAAGCCGCCGGGCAGCGCCCAGGCGCCCTCGTACGGCTCGACACCGCGCTCCACGATCAGCACGTGCAGCCGCCGGTCGCGGATGGTCAGCGCCACCACGTCGACCGTCACCGCGACCGGCGGGTAGCGCCGCGGGTCGTAGTCGGCCAGGAACTCTTCCATCGCCAAGTCCTTCTCAAGCTGAGTAAATCTCGACTTGAGAATAACCACCCGCCACCACGATGTCCAGAAATTTGGGCATTTACGAGATCGCGTTTAGTTGTTAAGAAGGTTTATTAACAAACTCCATCGGCCTTGCGAGGACCCATGGCGCGCTCCCGGCTCATCCTCATCCTGCTCTGGACCTGCACTTTGCTGGTCAGCGCTGGAGGTGTCGCCCTGGCCGCCCCGGCCGCGACCGCCTCCTCGACAGCTCTCTCCGGCTACAAGATCCAGTCATCCGCCAAGGTGTCGGACTCCGGCGCCGCGATCTCCACTCCCGGCTACGCGGCCTCCGGCTGGTATCCGGTCGGCCCGCGCTCGACCGTCCTGGCCGGGCTGCTGGAGAACAACGTCTACTCCGACCCGTTCTTCTCCACGAACATGCAGTCGATCCCGACCGCCGACTTCGACGTGCCCTGGTGGTACCGCTCGGACTTCACGCTCGGCTCGGAGACCGGGTTACGCACGTTCCTCGACATCAGCGGCGTGATGTCGAGCGCCGACGTGTGGGTCAACGGCAGCCAGGTGGCCACGGCCGCCCAGGTCGCCGGCGCCTACACCCGCAACGAGCGCGACATCACCGCGCTGGTCCACCCGGGCGCCAATTCGGTGGCCTTCCGCGTCAACGCCAACAACCCCAACAACCACCTGACGATCGGCTGGATCGACTGGGTGCAGGTCCCGCGCGACGACAACACCGGCATCTTCCGCGACGTGCTGATCAGGCGCAGCGCCGACGTCTCTCTGCGGGACGCGCACGTGATCACCAACCTGGCCGTCCCGGCGCTCGACCGCGCCGACCTGACGATCAAGGCCGATGTACGCAACGGTACGGGCAGCGCGGTGACCACCACGGTCAGCGGCACGATCGGCTCGCTCACCTTCTCCCAGAACGTCTCCTTAGCCGCGAACGAGACCAAGCGCATCACCTTCTCCCAGACCCTCAACAATCCACAGGTCTGGTGGCCGTACCAGATGGGCGCCCAGCCCCTCTACGACCTCAACCTGACCGCGACCGTCGGCGGCGCGGTGAGCGATTCGCTGACCCAGCGCTTCGGCGTCCGCAAGGTGGAGTCGGGCAAGAACGCCAGCGGCCGCCGCTTCTACAAGATCAACGGCCGGTCGATACTGATCAGGGGCGGCGGCTGGTCGCCGGACATCTTCCTGCGCAAGGACCTGCGCTACCTCGAAGACAAGATCCGCTACGTCAAGGACCTCGGCCTGAACACCATCCGCGTCGAAGGCCACCTGGACACCGACGAGCTCTACGACCTGGCCGACAAGTACGGCATCCTGATGCTGCCCGGCTGGGAGTGCTGCAACAAGTGGGAGGGCTCGTTCGCCACGGCCGACTACCCCATCGCCAAGGCGTCGATGCAGGCGGAGGCCACCCGGCTGCGCAACCACCCCAGCGTGATCTCGTTCCTGATCGGCTCCGACAACCCGCCGACGGCCCAGAAGGAGACCAACTACCTCGACGCCCTGACGGCCGCCGAGTGGCCGCTGCCGATCGTCTCCGTGGCCTCGGACAAGTCCAGCCCGCAACTGGGCAACTCCGGCCTGAAGATGCCCGGCCCGTACGAGTGGGTGCCGCCGAACTACTGGTACAACAAGCGCGAAGGCGGCGCGTTCGGCTTCAACTCCGAGACCAGCGCGGGCCCGGACGTGCCGACGCTCGACTCGCTGAAGCGGATGATGACCACCGCGCAGATCAACTCGCTCTGGCAGAGCCCGAGCGCGACGCAGTATCACCGCTCCCCGTCGAGCACGTTCAACAACCTGACGATCTACCACAACGCCCTCAGGGGCCGGTACGGCGTGCCGTCCAGCCTGAACGACTACGTGAAGAAGGCGCAGCTCGCCCAGTACGAGGCGGTCCGCGCGCAGTTCGAGGCCTACGGCCGCAACTTCACCGACTCCAGCAACCCCTCGACCGGCGTCATCTACTGGATGCTCAACAGCGGCTGGTCGTCGCTGCACTGGCAGCTGTTCGACTACTACCTCGACCAGGGCGGCTCCTACTGGGGCGCGCGTGAGGCGAACAAGCCGCTGCATGTGCAGTACTCCTACGACAACAAGTCCGTCGTCGTGGTCAACTCGGGCACCTCGGCCGCCTCGGGCCTGACGGTCAAGACGGACGTGTTCAACATGGACGGCACCTCGAAGTACACCAACACGGCCACCGTCACCGCCCCCGCCGACGGCGGCAAGGCCACCGCGGTCACCGTGCCGTCGATCAGCGGCCTGTCCACGACCTACCTCGTACGGCTGAGCCTGCTGCGCGGCGGCGAGGAGATCGACCGCAACGTGTACGCGCTGTCCACCGCGAGCGACGTCATCGACTGGGACAACAACGACTGGTACTACGTGCCGACCACCAGCTACGCCAACCTGACCGGGCTCAACGGCCTGGCTCAGGCCCCGATCACCGCCACCGCCACCTCACCGTCCCCGGGGAACGTGAGTGTGACGATCAAGAACACCGGCACGGGCGCGATCCCCGCGTTCATGCTCGACGCGCACGTCGTGGACGCGGCCGGCAAGCCGGTGCTGCCGATCCAGTGGTCGGACAACGCCATCAGCCTGTGGCCGGGCGAGTCCAAGACGCTGACCGCCACGTTCCGCGCCTCGGACCTGAGCGGCGCGGCGAGCGTCAGGGTCTCCGGCTGGAACACCGCCACGCTCACCGTCCCGGCCGGCCCGACCGGCCCGCCCGACACCGAGAAGCCCAGCGTGCCGGGCAACCTGCACAGCACCGCCAAGACGTCCTCAAGCGTCTCGCTGGCCTGGGACGCCTCGACCGACAACACCGGAGTGACCGGCTACGACGTCTACAACGGCACGACCCTGGCCATCACCGTCACCGGCACGACGGCGACGGTCTCGGGCCTGGCGGCCGCCACGGCGTACACCTTCACGGTCAAGGCCCGCGACGCGGCCGGCAACGCCTCGGACGCCTCGAACGCGGTCACCGAGACCACCGGCAGCGGCCCGGTCGTCTACCAGGCCGAGGACGCGACGATCTCCCAGGGCGTGGTGGAGTCGAACCACGACGGCTACACGGGCACCGGGTTCGTGAACTACGACAACCTGACCGGCAGCTACGTCGAGTGGACGGTCAACGCCCCCGTGGCGGGACCGGTCACTCTGGAGCTGCGCTACGCCAACGGCACGACGGTGAACCGGCCGATGACCATCACGGTCAACGGCGGCGCCGCCGTGACCCGCGACTTCAACGCCACCGGCAACTGGGACACCTGGCAGACCTCCACTCTCACCGTCACCCTCGCGCAAGGAGTCAACAAGATCAGAGCCACCGCCACGACGGCCAACGGCGGCCCGAACGCCGATAGGATCTCGATAGGCTGAGCTCATGATTCGCCACGTCGTGCTGTTCACCTGGACCGAGGACGCCACCGAGGAGCAGAAGGCCACGGTGGCCACCGAGTTGCGGAAACTGCCGGGGATCATCCCGGAGATCCGCGCGTACACGGCGGACACCGACGCGGGCATCAACCAGGGCAACCACGAGTTCGCGGTGGTCGCCGACTTCGACAACGTCGACGACTACCTGGTGTACCGCGATCACCCTCAGCACCAGAAGGTGATCGCGGAGCACATCAAGCCCATCATCGCGAGCCGAGCCGCCGTTCAGCTTTCTCTGTAGGCTGCTCGTCGGTCCACCCCAGCCGCTCGACCAGCAACGACTCGAACGTCTGGCCGATCGGGAACGTGGCCTGCTTGCCGTCCGACCGGAGCATCTCGCTCTGCACGGCCAGCAGGTCACCGCTGTCCCGGTCGATGATGATCTGCTGCTGCAGGGGGTCGCCGAGGAGCAGCGCGATCCCCGCGCGTCCCTCGTCGTCCTTGACTCCGTCGGCCACCTTCACGTGCGGCAGCCCGGCGAGCATCCGATAGACCGCCGCCCGCGTGCCCGGAGTGCTCGGAACGTCGAGGAGCAGCCACCTGCTTGCCGCCCAGAGCCAGGCCTCCTGAGTGTCGCGGCCGTCCGCGGGATACTGCTTCAGCAGCTCGGCCTTGAGCGCTTTGGCGTCGGTCGGCAGTTGCCCCACGGGCTTCAGCTTTTTCGGGTCAAAGGGGGTGAAGAACACCCGGCCGAGCGTGCAACCGCGCGTTGAATTGCAGAGCCGCAACGAGCCGGCCTCCTTCCACGCCCGCTTGTCGGCCGGCGTGAGCGGCACGCTGGTCACAGGCTTCAACTCGAGCCGGGTCTCCCCTTTCCGACTCACCCACAGCACCTCGCCGGTCCGCTGCTCGACGACATAAGCGGGCTTCGCCTTGCCGACCTGCCGCGACACCTGCCGCACCTCCCGCCGCCACCAGGCGCCCGTGCCCGGGGGCTGCGCGGCCAGCCGGTCCGCCGCCGCGAGCACCGCGGGCACGTTCGAGGTGGCGGCCGTGTCGACCTCGCTCCCGCCCAGCCTCGGCACCACCACGAACCCGCCGACCAGCACCACGGTCACGGCCGCCGCCGCGAGCGTCACCCGGGACCAGCCGGGCACCCGCCGGCGCGGGGGGCGGCCCATGAGCTGTGCCCGGATCCCCATCGTCCTGGCCGGATCGGCGGGCGGCACGTCCGGCATCACATCGTCGATGAGCTGGAACTCCTTCATCGCACCTCAACTCCCAGCGCGTCACGCAGCTTGGTCCTGGCCCGGCTCAGCCGGGAGGCGACGGTGCCGTTGGCGATGCCGAGCGCCGCCGCCACGTCGTCGTAGGTCAGCTCGCCGTAGGCGACGAGCAGCAGCACATCGCGCTCACCGCGCGACAGTCCGGCCAGCGCGGCCGAGAGTTTCTGTACGGTCACTCCGGCGGTGACCCGATCGGCGACCCGCTGGTCATGGCCGCCCTCGTCCGGCGGCGGACCCGATCTGGCCAGCGCTCGGTAATGCCGGAGCTCGGCCCGCCGATGCTTGCCGATGAGGTTGGTGGCGATGCCGTACAGCCATGGCCTGATGCCGCCCTTGGCGGCGTCGAAGCTGTCGCGACGGCGGAACGCGGCGAGGAAGGTCTCGGCGGCGAGGTCCTCGGCGATGTCGAGGTCGAGGCGGCGGCCGATGTAGCGCCGGATCTCCTCGTAGTGCGCGTCGAAGACCGTGGCGAACCGCTCGGGATCGGCCACCGCTCCTTCAGGAGATGTGATCATGCAAGGGTCTCCCTTGCCGGGGAACAGGGACACCTGTGATTACCCGCTCCCGGGAGACCCTTCCATCAGATCGCCAAGCAACCCAAACGCCTGTTGACCGTGGCCGCACCCAAGCCCGCGACCTGCTGTCCCGCAAGATTCGTTAGATCGGCGACCTGAAATGAGAGCACTGCTCTTGATTCGGTCGCCAGTTTGAGAGAGCATTGATCTCGTAAGAGAGCAGCGCATCAAACGGAGGACATCATGGGCAAGCACGTCATCGCCGGAGCTGGACAAGTCGGCAAGCACCTCGCCGGGCACCTGCTCGCCCAGGGCCACCAGGTCGTCGTGATCACCAGGTCAGGCAAGGGCCCAGCCGGCGTCGAGTCCGTCGCGGCCGATCTCACCGACCGCGACCGGCTCACCCGGATCGTCAAGGGCGCTGACGCCCTCCACAACTGCGCGGGCCCCGCCTACCCCCGCTGGGCCCAGGACTGGCCGCCGCTGGCCTCCGCGTTGCTGGCCGCCGCCGAGGCCACCGGCGCGGTGCTCGTCACCGCTGGCAACCTCTACGCCTACGGACCCGTGACCAGGCCGATGGTCGAGGATCTCCCCCTCGCCGCCCCCGGCGTCAAGGGCCGTGTCCGCGCCAAGATGTGGACCGACGCGCTGGCCGCGCACCAGGCCGGCCGGGCCCGCGTCACCGAGATCCGTAGTTCCGACTACTTCGGCCCGGGCGCCAGCGACCAGACCCCCGTCGGCACCCGTTTCGTGCCTTCGCTGCTCGCCGGCAAGAGCACCTCTTTCCTCGGCGACCCCGACCAGCCCCACTCGTGGACCTACCTGCCCGACGTGGCCGCCGCGATGGCCATCGCCGCCACCGACGAGCGCGCCTGGGGCCGCGCCTGGCACACCCCCAACAACGCCGCGCTATCGGCCCGCGCGTTGGCCGGGCGGCTGTGCGAACTCGCCGGAGCGCCCGCACCGCGCCTCAACCGCCCCCCGGCGCCGATCCTGCTCGCACTCGAGCTGATCAACCCCGTGATCCGTGAGCTGAAAGAGACGCGCTACCAGTTCGACCGCCCGTTCGTCGTCGACTCCTCGGCGTTCGAGAACACCTTCGGCATGACCGCCACTCCGCTCGATGTCGCCCTCAAGGCCACCATCGCCGCGGCGTCGAACTAGCCTTCCGGCGGGTTGTTCTCGCGGTGCATCAGCTGGTGGTCAGAGGTGCGGCCCCGCTTCGAGTCCAGCACGATGCTCAGGACCACGCCCACCCCGCCGACGATCATGAAGATGACGCCGATCGTGTCCATGTGCACGCTCTGACCGAACACGTCCGGCTCGATGGCGAATCGCAGGATGGCGCCGAGCGTGAGGAAGAAGATGCTGACCCCGACACCCATGACGACCTCCAGGACGGCAAAGAACGCGTACGCCCTCGGTCATACCCGGGTATGGGTGATCACACTCAGGCGAGACAGGACAGTGGCTTCCCGTCGTTGTACGTGATCATGTCGACGACGGCGGCGACGAGGTCGATCGTGCCGCCACGGGGCAGTCCGTCCAGCTCGGCGTAGGCGCGGTGCAGGTTGCCGACGATGCGCTCGGCGTCCAGGAGCTCGCCCCACTCGCCCAGATCGGTCTCGCGGGCCGCCTCCAGGGGAGTCAGCCCCGCCGCCCGGCCGCGTTCGGCGGTCGCCAGCACGAACTCCAGGTAGCCCCGCACCGGCTCGAAGACCTCAGGCCCGCACACGTCGCCGTGGCCGGGCACGACCGTCTCCGCACCCAGCTCCCTGAGCTGGGCAAGCGCCTCGATCGCGCCCGTCACCGACCCCATCAGCACGAATGGCGTGCCGCCGTTGAAGGCCAGGTCACCCGCGAACAGCAGCCGCCGCTCCGGGATCCAGACATAGGAGTCGTTGGTCGTGTGCGCGGCGAAGCCGACGTGCCGCACCTCGCAGCGCAGGTCGTCGGAGTAGACCGTGACCCCGTCGGTGTAGGTGAGGAACGGCGCCACCGCCTCCAGATCGCCCCACTCCACGTCGGGCGACCAGGCGAACGTCCGGTAGTCGGGGATGCCCTCGGCCAGGATCAGCTCACGGGTCCGCTCGTGGGCGACGATGGTGGCCTCGGGGAAGAGGTAGTTGCCGAAGGTGTGGTCGCCGTGGTGGTGGGTGTTAATCAGCGTGGTGATCGGCCGGTCGGTGACCTCGGCGATGGCCCGCCGGTACGCCCGGGTGCGGCGCTCGGTCGAGCAGGCGTCGATCGAGATCACGCCGCGCCGCCCGGCCAGGAAGCCGGTGTTGTTGATCCACCAGCTGCCGTCGGGCTGGATGTAGGCGAAGACGCCCGCCGAGACCTCTTCGACGCGAGGCGGGGCCAGCGGGTGATCGTGGGTGGACGCGCTCATGCCGCGAACGTACCCCGTGCGGGGCGTACGGACTGTGCGTTTCTCAGCAGAACGCCCGCTTCACCGGGAAGCGGGCGTTCAGCGGGAGGCGGCTGGTCTGTTCGGGCCTAGAAGGCGTCCTCCGGCAGGTCCATCAGGTCCTGGCCGGTGGCGGTGAGCACCCGGCGCTCGGTGGCCAGGCGGGGCAGCACGGTCGTCGCGAAGAACGAGGCGGCGGCGACCTTGCCCTGGTAGAAGGCGTCCTCGCCGTCGGCGAGCCGGGTCAGCGCGATCTCGGCCTGGCGCAGCAGCAGCCAGCCGATCACCAGGTCGCCCAGGGCGAGCAGCAGCCTGGTCGTGTTGAGCCCGACCTTGTAGACCTCGCTCGGCGTCTCCAGCGCGCCCAGCGCCCAGCCGGCCATCGTGTCGCCCATGACCTTGATGTCGGCGGCGGCCTCGGCGAGCAGCTTGCGCTCCTCCTTGAGGCGGCCGTTGCCGGCGTCGGAGGAGGCGAAGGCGTTGATCTCGGCCAGCAGCGAACCGATCGCGGCGCCCTGGTTGCGCAGGATCTTGCGGAAGAACAGGTCCAGGCCCTGGATCGCGGTGGTGCCCTCGTACAGGGAGTCGATCTTGGCGTCGCGGATGTACTGCTCGATCGGGTAGTCCTGCAGGTAGCCCGAGCCACCGAGCGTCTGCAGTGACCGGGCGAGCAGCTCGTACGACCGCTCGGAGCCGACACCCTTGACCAGGGGCAGCAGCAGGTCGTTCATGTCGCGCGCGTGCCGGTCGCCGGGGTTCATCTGGATGGTGTCCTGGAAGGTGGCCGTGTAGAGCACCAGCGCGCGCATGCCCTCGACGTACGACTTCTGCAGCATCAGCTCGCGGCGTACGTCCGGGTGATGCGTGATCGGCACCCGAGGCGCGGACTTGTCGGCCATCCGGGTCAGATCGGCGCCCTGGGCGCGGCTCTTGGCGTACTCCAGGGCGTTCAGGTAGCCGGTGGACAGCGTGGCGATGGCCTTGGTGCCGACCATCATGCGGGCGTGCTCGATCACCATGAACATCTGCCTGATGCCCTCGTGCACGTCGCCGACCAGCCAGCCGATGGCCGGGTGCTTGTCGCCGAAGGTGAGCTCGCAGGTCGTGGAGACCTTCAGGCCCATCTTCTTCTCCACGTTGGTGACGTAGGCGCCGTTGCGCTCGCCCAGCTCACCCGTCTCCAGGTCCACGTGGAACTTGGGCACCAGGAACATCGACAGGCCCTTGGTGCCCGGTCCGTGCCCCTCGGGGCGGGCCAGCACCAGGTGGAAGATGTTCTCGGACATGTCGTGCTCGGCGCTGGTGATGAAGCGCTTGACGCCCTCGATGTGCCAGGTCCCGTCGGGCTGCCGGATCGCCTTGGCCCGGCCCGCGCCGACGTCGGAGCCCGCGTCGGGCTCGGTCAGCACCATGGTGGCGCCCCAGTCGCGCTCGATGGCCAGCTCGGCGAAGCGCTTCTGCTCTTCGGTGCCGACTTCCCACAGCGTGTAGGCGAAGTTGGGCCCGGCGGCGTACATGTAGAGGGCCGGGTTCGCGCCGAGGACCATCTCGGCCGTGGCCCAGGCCAGGCTCCGGGGGATGCCGGGGCCGCCCAGCTCACGCGGCAGGTCGAGATGCGCCCAGCCACCGTCGACCAGCGCCCGGAACGACTTCTTGACACCCTCGGGCACGGTGACCGAGCTCGTGGCGGCGTCGAAGACCGGCGGGTGGCGGTCGCCCTCCTCGAAGGAGTCCGCGAGCACACCGGTGGCCAGTCTGTTGACCTCTTCCAGAATGCCGCGGGCCACCGATTCGTCGATGTCGGCATACGGCCCGGTGCCGAGGATCTCGCGTCGCCCGAACACCTCGAAGAGGTTGAACTCCAGGTCACGGACGTTGCTCTTGTAGTGGCCCATGAGTGTCGATCTCCTTGAACCGGGGGCGTTATGTACTGGCCAGTAACCTTACTCGAAATGCTACCCGCGAGTAACCGTGAATATGCGTGGCATGCTCATCTCCATGGACGCCGAAGAACTCGCCACCCGCTGGCGAGAGCGACTGGACTCCTGGGCCATCCCCGCCGAGATCATGGCCAAGGCGCCGGTTGATCCGTGGGGTCATCACCCGGCGCGCTTCGCCACGCGCACCGACAGGGCGCTCGCCGAGCCCGACGACGGGCCGACCGCGACGCACCTCATCGAGGCGCTGGACGAGGGCGCCACCCTGCTCGACGTCGGCGCGGGCACCGGCGCCGCGTCACTGCCGCTGCACGACCGGTTCTCCATGCTGTACGCGGTCGACACCTCCGCCGCGATGCTCGACGAGCTCACCCTCAGGGCGGACAAGCTCGGCGTCCCGCTCACCACGATCGAAGGCCGCTGGCCCGACGTGGCGGAGCAGGTGCCGGTCGTCGACGTGGTGGTCTGCGCCCATGTCGTCTACAACGTGCCCGACCTGGCCGACTTCCTCCGCGCGCTGAACGACCACGCCAGGCGCCGCGTCGTCATCGAACTCCCGCACCGCCACCCCATGAGCTGGATGGCCCCGCTGTGGCAGCACTTCCACAACGTGGACCGCCCGGTCCGGCCGGTCGCCGAGGACTGCGTGGCACTGGCGGCCGCGCTCGGCTACCCCGTACGGGTCGAGGAGCGGGAGGCGCCGCTGGACCGGTTCAACTCCCTGGAGGACCTGGCCGACAGCGTCTGCCAGCGCGCCTGCCTCGACCCCGCGCGCTCGGCGGAGGTCGGCGCGACGGCCCTGGAGCTCGGCATGTGGCCGCTCCCACGGGAGCGCTGGACCACGATCTGGTGGGACTGACCAGCAGAGCGCTGAGTCACTATCTGGTGGACTGGCCAGCTTGTCAGAATGATGTTCTATCGGGGACGCTGTCCGGATGAAGGCAGTCGTCTGCACCGCGTTCGGCAAGCCGGTCGAGCTCGTCGAGCGGCCCGATCCCGTCGCGGGACCCGGCCAGGTGGTGGTCGAGGTCGAGGCGGCCGGGGTCAACTACGTCGACGGGCTGATGGTCGGCGGCACCTACCAGCTCAAGCCACAGCTGCCCTTCACTCCGGGGTACGAGGTGGCCGGGCGGCTGGCCGACGGCAGCAGGGTCCTCGCCATCACCGGGCTCGGCGGCTACGCCACACATGTCGTCATTTCGGAGGAGCAGGCCGTACCCCTGCCGGAGGGCCTCGATCCGCGAACCGCGGCGGTGTTCGCGCAGAGCTATTGCACGGCCATGTACGCGCTTTGTGGCGGCTGTGTGTCGCTCACAAGTTCTACCCGGCAGGTCAACTTATGGTAATCTAACGGTCGCTGTAGGTAATGGCCTGGGGGTGGGATTGCCGTGATCCGGCGCCGCCGCCATGGCCATCGCATGACGCGCCCAGCGGCATCCGATCCGGTGACGGACGCCACCGCCCCCGCACGACCAGAGCGATCGTGTGGGGCATCGGAGCGTCCAGGCCGAACCGTGTGCCGCCGGGCGTGAGGGAACCCGCCACTGCACACCGGACCGCGCACACGATGCGCCGGGCCCGGATGCGGCTAGAACGCGGGCAACCAGCACGCCCAACACCGTTCGGGGCGCGCCAGTGCAACTCACGTTCACTGTTCAGGAACGGTGGATTGGGGCGCGTGTATCGGCTGATGCTCCAAGAGTTCCTCACGATGCCCGGGATCGACCCGGCACCTCCAGAGGCCAGGCCACTGGAGGAGGCCGGGCGGGCCATGGACGACTTGATCAACCGTGGGTCGCTGGAAAGCCTGATCAACCGCCGGGTCACTGGGAAGATCGTGCTCGTCCCTGCCTCGTGAGCGTCAGGACGCCGGCGATCACATAGACCAGGGCGCCATGCCAGACCGACTGGAACGCCGAGCCGAACACCCCCTCCCCGTCGAGTACGAGCTGCACCGGGTAGTCCAGGACCGCCGTGATGGCGGCCGGCAGCAGCGCGAACCTCCACGGGTGCTTCAGCGCCCACAGACGCGCCTGGCGCGTGACCCGGTCGCCCTCGTGCGGCTTGGACACCGCGCCGATGGCGGCGACCAGCGCGAACACGCTGATCCCCAGGCCGAGCGACCACACCAGGCCGGCGGAGTCGGTAAGCACACCCAGCCCGAAGCTGACCGCGGCCGTCGCGCCACCGCTGACGGCGGCGGTCTTCCAAGGGGCGCCACGCAGAGCGGCGCCGGACAGCGAGACCTCATCGCGTCGACTGATTTCGTTCATGTCCCCAGAGTGCCTTTCGACACCCCTTTATCGCATCGGGGACCTACCCTGAGCCCTCCCTGACTTGTCGGGCATGATTCGGGCATGGACGAAACCTGGATTATCCGCCCGGCCCGTGCCGACGACGTGCCCGCCGTCGTGGCGATGCTGGCCGACGACCCGCTCGGCGCCAAGCGCGAGGGAGACCCGGCCGACGAGCGGTATCTGGCGGCCTTCGCCCGGATCGACGCCAACCCCTACGACGAGCTGATCGTCGCCGAGCGCGGCGGCAAGGTCCTCGGGACCATGCAGCTCACCTACCTGGCCGGGCTCTCGCGGCTCGGGGCCGAGCGCTGTCAGATCGAGGCCGTCAGGGTCGACGCCTCCACTCGGGGTCAGGGTCTGGGCCGCGAGATGATGCGGTGGGCGATCGACCGGGCGCGGGCTCGGGGTTGTGCGATCGTCCAGCTCACCTCGGACAAGTCGCGCACCGACGCGCACCGGTTCTACGACTCGCTTGGCTTCGACGCCTCGCACGAGGGTTACAAGCTGTCGCTGTCGCCCAGCTGATCGATCATCCATCTGCACCACTCGGCGCGGTGCCGCTCGTATCCCAGACCGCACCGCAGCGTCGCGTAGTTGCCGAAGCGCGGATCGCCGAACGGCGGTGGGCCGCCGAACGCCGCCTCCTCCCGTTCGTACTCGGCCAGCCGCGCCTCGTGCGCGGCCAGCTGGTCGGCGAACATCCGCCTGACCAGCCCCGCCTCGGCCAGCCACGCCGCGTACGTCTTGAGCACCAGCTCATCCCGCTCCGGCCGCTCCTTCGGCGGCCGGGTCACCCACCCGCGCAGCTCCGCGGAGCCCTCGTCCGTCAGGTGGTAGACCTTCTTGTCCTGCGGCCCCGGTCCGTGTTCGGCCTCGTAGCCGACCAGGGCGGCGGCCCGCAGCTTCTGCAGCTCGGCGTGGATCTGGCTGTGTCCGGCGGTCCAGAAGAAGCCGATGGGCCGCCGCATGGCCGCGGCGATGTCGTATCCGGTGCGGTCGCCGCGAGCCAGCACGGCGAGGATCGCGAATCCCAGCGTTGAGGTCATGGTGCCGCCAAGGGTATTGTCCCCATCGACTATGTCACTTCAGACATAGTGTGGTGAAGGGGCGGCGATGCGCGCGATCATCGGTTCGATCGGGCTTGTTCTGACACTGACCGCCTGCGGAGGCGCGGTCAGCACCACGACCGCGCCCGCCACTCCGCCTACACCGGCGGCGAAGGTCACCACCCCCAACGTCTCCGGCCCCAACGTCTCGGGCTGCTTCACCAGCGCGGACGGCAAGATCTTCACCTACGGCGACGACCTGCCCGGTGTCATCACCGGCAAGGGCGCGGTCGGCGTGGTGATCACGTACGAGCGCAACGGCAACGTCTGCACCTGGCGCCCGCTCTCCGACCGCCTGGTCGCGGCCGGCTACCGGGTCCTGCTGTACGCCAGGAAGAGCGCCGAATACCCCGACGAGGTGACGGTCGCCATGGCCAAGCGCCTGTCCAAGGAGAAGGGCGTGCGGCGCCTGTTCCTGGTCGGCGGCTCCATAGGCGCGACCGCCTCCGTCCCGGCGGCCGAGCGGCTGGGCTCCCGGGTGGCCGGGGTGGTCGCCCTGTCCGGCGCGGTCGCCGAGGGCGAGGCGGCCAAGCTGACGGTCCCGCTGCTCCAGATCGGCAGCGAGAACGACGCGTACGGCGGCGCCAAGGACCTCCAGCGCACCCACGACGCCGCCACCAAGGCCCCCGACAACGAGCTCCACGTCATCAAGGGCGAGAGCCTGCACGCCTCAGCGCTGTTCGGCAGCCCTCACGGCCCCGAGGTGCTCGACCGGATCATCGCCTTCATGGACCGGCACTTCATGGATCGGCACAAGGGCTGACCTCGACCAGGTTGTCATGGTAGGCCGGACCCCTGCCCATGTCGGCGTCGCGTTCGGCCACGACCGCGTTGGCGTTCGCGCCGCCGGGGCTGTGCTTGGGCCAGCGGCCCTTGGGCGAGGCCACCACGCCACGTGCCACCCGGTCGCTCACCTCGACGTCGGCCAGGAACTCGCCGCTCGCGTTGTGCACCCGCACCCGCTGCCCGCTCACCAGCCCGCGCGCCTCGGCGTCGGCCGGGTTGACCAGCACCACGGGCTCCTTGGCCCGGCGCCTGAGCTCCGGGTTGTTGCCGAAGATCGTGTTGAGGAAGGTGTGCGCCGCCGGTGTCACCAGGGTCAGCGGGTACGGCGAGTCGCCGGCCGTACGCACGGAATGAGGTTGGACGTACGCCTTGCCGCGCGGAGGGAAGCGGAGCCGGCCCGAGGCGGTGGGGAAGCCGTCGGCGAAGGGGGTGAACGGCTGGGGATAGTTCATCCGCACCCATCCCTCCTTGCGCAGCCGGTCCAGCGTGACGCCTTCCAGCGACGGGTGGCCGCTGCTCAGCAGCTGCTCGGCCAGCTCCAGATCGGAGTGGAACAGCGACGGCTCCGTCATCCCCATGTGGGCGGCCAGGCGGCGGAACGTCTCGGTGGTGGACAGGCACTCGCCCGGCGGCGCCACGGCGGGCTCGTTCCAGAGCAGGTAGAGGTGGCCGTACCCGGCGTGCAGATCCATGTGCTCGGTCTGCATGGTCGCGGGGAGCACGATGTCGGCGTAGTCGACCGTGTCGGTGGGGAACTGCTCCATGACCACGGTGAACATATCCTCGCGGAGCAGCTGTCGCCGGATCCGGTTGGCGTCGGGGGTCGAGCCGACCGGGTTGGCGGCGTACACCCAGAGGCACTTCACCGAGTCCAGCTCGGAGGCCAGCCGGGTCATGGTCAGCGTACGGACCGGCTTGGCCAGCAGGTCGTCGCGCTTGTCGATGTCGAGATGCACGTGGCCGCTGGTGGAGTAGGCCACGCCGCCGCCCGGGTGGCGCCAGTCGCCGGTCACGCCGGGGATCGCGGCGATCGTCCGCAGCGCGGTGCCGCCGCCGGCGTGCCGCTGGATGCCCATCGTGGTCCGGATCGCGGTCGGCCGGGTGTGCGCGAGCCGTGTGCCCAGCTCGCGGATGTCGGCGGCCGGGATGCCGGTGATCTCGGCGGCCCGCTCGACGGGGTAGGCCAGGATCTCCTCACGGAAGGACTCCCAGCCCTGGGTGTGCTCGGCGAGGAACTCCTCGTCCTGGGCGCCCTCGGCGAGCACCACGTTCAGCAGGGCCAGCGCGAGCACGGCGTCGGTGCCCGGCCGGATCGCCAGGTGCCGGTCCGCCTGGTCGGCGGTCCTGGTGCGGATCGGGTCGATGGCCACCACGTACGCGCCGGCCGCGCGGGCGTCCTGGACGAACTTCCACAGGTGGTGCCCGCTGGTCAGCGTGTTCGTGCCCCACAGCAGGATCAGCCTGGACAGCGCGAGGTCCTCGGGGTCCATGCCGGCGGGCGTGCCGTTGGTCAGGCTCAACCCGGCCCCGCCGGCCGTGGCGCAGATGTTCAGCCAGTGCTTGGAGGCGCCCAGCATGTTCCAGAACCGGCGCCCGGCGACGCCCTCGCAGCCCTGGATGTAGCCGAGCGAGCCCGTCCCCACGTACGGCCAGATGGCCTCGCCGCCGTGCTCGTCGATGATGTTCCGCAGCCTGAAGGCGATCTCGTCGAACGCCTCCTCCCAGGAGATGCGCTCGAACTCGCCCGACCCTTTGGGCCCGGTACGGCGCAGTGGGTAAAGGATGCGGTCGTCGGCCTGGGTATGCTCCAGATATCGGTTGACCTTCACGCAGAGCGCGCCCCGGGTGTAAGGCTGCTCCGGGTTGCCGCGCATCTTCACGGGCTTGCCGTCTTCGACCGTGACGATCCAAGAGCAGGTATCAGGGCAGTCCAAAGGACATGCCCCCAAAACTCGCAACTCACCCGACATGCGACACAGCTTACGTGTCGCCCGCCAGGCATTTAGGGGAGCCACGACATGCCCCGACGCGCGGTAGAAATCAAGGGTGAAGGATTGAAGGGGCCTAAAGATCGTACGGTCGGTCGGGAAGGTGCAGAATCTCTGTCGGTGGCCGAAATCAGGGAACGTGATGACGCGGAGGACCTCGCGGAGGGGGATCCAGCCGTGGCTGAAGCGCGCGCTGAAACGGACGTCTATGTAGTCGAGCCGCTGCTGCCCCAGCGCCTGCGCCGGCCCTCCGACCTGCTGCGCTTCCTCACCACGCTGCTCGTGCTGGCCGCGGTCGTTCTCATCGCCCTGGTCGCCAAGCAGACGCTCAACGGGCTCGAAGCGGACGTCAAAGAAGGCACCACCCTCGTCCCCGATCTGCTCAGCCGCGTGGCGTCGTTCCTGGGCGGCGCGGCCGTGCTCATCGTGCCGGTGGCCTTCGCCGTCGAGCGCGTCTTCCACCGCGACGGTCTGCGGGTGGCCGAGGGCCTGATCGCCGCGATCATCGGCATGGTCGGCTCCTTCCTGCTCGGCCAGTGGCTGATCGGCGGCAGCGTCGAGGACCTGCGCATGCTGCTGACCGGCGGGCGCTCCATCGAGCCGCTCAACACGCTGCTCACCTCGGTGGTCGCCTACGCCACCGCCGTACGCATCTCGCGCCGCCCCACCTGGCGCATGCTCATGTGGACGGTGATCGCGCTCGACATCTTCGCGCTCTTCTCCGCCAGGCAGATCACGCTGCCGGGCGCGATCGTGCCCGTCCTGGTCGGCATGGCCGTGGGCTACGGCACCCTGTACGGCGTGGGCAGCCCCAACACCCGGCCGCCCGGCAACGCGGTCATCGCCGCGCTCCGCAAGCTCTCCTTCTCTCCGCAAACGGCCCGCCGCATCGAGGATGACCACCAGGGCAGCCGCCGCTACGCCATCGGGCTCAAGGACGGCAGCAGCCTCGACGTCACCGTGCTCGACCGCGACCGGCAGGTCGCCGGCCTGCCGTACCGGCTCTGGCGGCGGATCCGGCTCAACTCGGAGACCAGGCGCCGGGCGATCAGGTCGCTCCGCGCCGAGCTGGAGCGCGAGGCGCTCATGGCCTACGCCGCGCAGGCGGCGGGCGCGAGCACCCCGCGCCTGCTCGGCACCAGCGAGATCGGCACCGAGGCCGCGCTGCTCGCCTACGAGCACCTCGAAACCCGCCCGCTCGACGACGTGCCCGACGCCGACATCGACAACGCCCTGCTCGCCCAGATCTGGGAGCAGGTCGCGCTGCTGCAGATCCAGCGGCTCGCCCACCGGCGGCTGACCGGCGACAGCATCCACCTCGACCGGGCCGGCCGGGTCGTGCTCACCGACGCCCGCAGCGGCGAGATCGCGGCCGGCGACCTGCTGCTCCGGCTCGACGTCGCGCAGCTGCTCACCTATCTGGCACTGCGCGTCGGCGCCGAGCGCTCCGTGCGGGCCGCCGCCGCCGTCATGGGGTCCGACACGCTGGCCGCCGCGATGCCGCTGCTCCAGCGCATCGCCCTCACCCGCGAGACCCGCGCGGCGCTGTCGAAGGACAAGGGCGTGCTCGGCGAGCTGCGCGAGCACATCGTGGCGCTCAAACCGCAGGGCAAGGTCGAGGAGATCCGGCTGGAGCGGTTCCGGCCGCGCACGCTGGTCACGATGATCGCCAGCACGCTGGCCGCGTACTTCCTGCTGTCGCAGCTCAGCCAGGTCAACGTCGTGCACGTGGTGACCACCGCCAACTGGGCCTGGTCGGTGCTGGCGCTGGCCGCCTCGTTCGTCAGTTTCGTGGCCGCCGCGCTGATGCTCAGGGGCTTCGTACCCGAGCATCTACCGCTCTGGCGCACGGTCCTGGTCCAGTTCGCGGCCTCGTTCGTCAAGCTCGTCACGCCCGCCGCCGTCGGCGGCGTCGCGATCAACACGCGTTACCTGCAGAAGCGCGGCATCTCGCCCGCGCTCGCGGTGGCCAGCGTGGGCGCCTCGCAGCTCAGCATGATGGTCTTCCACATCGCGCTGCTGCTGCTGTTCGCCTACATCACCGGGTCCAACACCGCCACCGCGTTCAGCCCGTCGCGTGGGCTGGTCGTGGTGATGCTGGCGGTCGCGGTGTTGGTCGTGGTGCTGTTCGGGGTGCCGCCGCTGCGCCGGTTCATCACCGGGCGGATGCACAAGCTGTTCGCCAACGTGCTGCCCAGGCTGCTCGACGTGCTGCAGTCGCCGCGCAAGATGATCGAGGCCTGCGTCGGCACCCTGATGATCACGATCGCGTTCGTCGTCTGCCTCGACGCCTGCGTCGAGGCCTTCGGCGGCGACATCAGCTTCACCGCCGTCGCCGTCGTCTACCTCACGGCCAACGCGATCGGCTCGGCCGCGCCCACACCTGGTGGTCTGGGCGCGGTCGAGGCGTCGCTCACCGTGGGCCTGACCGTGGCCGGGCTGCCCGCCGAGCTGGCCACGTCGGCCGTCCTGCTGCACCGGCTGCTCACGTTCTGGCTGCCGGTGCTGCCCGGCTGGGCGGCCTTCACCTACCTCCAGCGGCACGAAGCTCTATGACCTTGTCGATGGCCTCGAGCTCGTCCTGAGTGAACGCCGGGCCGTCGACGCAGGCCACGTTGTCCTCCAGCTGCTTCACGCTGCTCGCGCCGATCAGCACGCTGGTCACCCGCGAGTCCCTGATCGCCCACGACAGCGCCATCTGCGCCAGCGACTGGCCGCGCGTCTTGGCGATCTCGTTGAGGTCGCGCGCGAGGTCGCGGTCGATCCGGTCGGCGCTCAGGAACCGGCTGGTCGCCGCCCGCGAGTCGTCGGGGACGCCGTCGAGGTAGCGGTCGGTCAGCAGCCCCTGGGCGAGCGGTGAGTAGACGATGCACCCCATGCCCGCCTCCTCCAGCACGTCGAGCAGCCCGTCCTCGATCCAGCGGTTGATCATCGAGTAGGACGGCTGGTGGATGAGCAGCGGCGTGCCCAGCCCCCGCATGATCCGCGCGGCCTGCGCCGTCTGCTCGGCGGAGTAGTTGGAGATCCCCGCGTACAGCGCCTTGCCCGAGCGCACCGCCCGGTCCAGCGCGCCCATCGTCTCCTCCAGCGGCGTCTCGGGATCAGGCCGGTGGCTGTAGAAGATGTCGACGTAGTCGAGCCCCATCCGCTCCAGCGACTGGTCGAGGCTGGCGAGCACGTATTTGCGCGAACCCCACTCGCCGTACGGCCCCGGCCACATGTCGTAGCCGGCCTTGGTGGAGATGACCAGCTCGTCCCGGTAGCGGGTGAAGTCCTGGCGGAAGATCCCGCCGAAGTTGCGCTCCGCCGAGCCGTACGGCACGCCGTAGTTGTTGGCCAGGTCGAAGTGCGTGACGCCCAGGTCGAACGCCCGCCGCAGGATCGCCCGCGAGTTGTCGATCGGCCGGTTGTCGCCGAAGTTGTGCCAGAGCCCGAGCGAGACGGCAGGCAGCTTGAGGCCGCTGCGCCCGCTGCGGTTGTACGGCTGGCGCTCGTAGCGGTCGTCGTCCGGCTGGTAGGTCATGAGGTGCCTCTCTCGATGATCCAGGAGAGCGCGAAGGCCTCTTCGCGCCAAACGTCATAGCGCCCGCTCCGGCCGCCGTGACCCGCGCCCATCTCCGTCTTGAGCAGGAACGGACCGCCACCGGCCGTGGCCCGCAGCCTAGCGATCCACTTCGCGGGCTCGTGGTAGAGCACCCGGGTGTCGTTCAGGCTGGTTATCGCGAGAATCGGCGGGTACGGGCGATCGTCCACGTTCTCGTACGGTGTGTAGCTCTTCATGTAGGCGTAGACGTCGGCGTTGTGTAGGGGATCGCCCCACTCGTCCCACTCGATCACGGTCAGCGGCAGCGACGGGTCGAGGATCGTGTTGAGCGCGTCGACGAACGGCACCTCGGCCACCACGCCCGCGAACTCCTCCGGCGCCAGGTTCGTCACCGCGCCCATCAGCAGACCGCCGGCCGAGCCGCCCCTGGCGACGATCCGCTCGCTCCAGCCCGACGCCTTCAGGTGCCTGGCCGCCGCGACGAAGTCGGTGAAGGTGTTCTTCTTCCTGGTGAGCTTGCCCTCCTCGTACCAGCGACGGCCCATTTCGCCGCCGCCCCTGATGTGCGCCACGGCGAAGATGAAACCGCGGTCGAGCAGGGACAGCCTGGGGACGGAGAAACCGGGGTCGATGGAGGTCTCGTAGCTGCCGTAGCCGTACAGGACGGTGGGGGCGGGCTTGGCGGTGTCCTTGCGCTTGACCAGGGAGATCGGCACCCGGGTGCCGTCCTCGGCGGTGGCCCACTCGCGGAACTGCTCATAGTCGTCCGGGTCGTAACCACCCAGGACGGGGCGCTGCTTGAGCAGGATCAGCTCGTGGGTGGCCAGGTCATAGTCGTAGACGCTGGCCGGGGTGATCATGCTGGTGTAGGCGAGCCGGAGCCTGCCGGTGCTGAACTCCGGGTTGCCCGCCGGCCCGACGTCGTAGAGCGGCTCGGGGAACTCGATCTCGTACTCGTCGCCCCCGTACGGGAGGACGCGGATGCCGGTCAGCCCGTCGCGGCGGAAGTGGACGACGGCGTGGCCGTCGAACGCGTCGATCTCCAAGAGCCTGGTCTCGGTGCTGTGGGCGATCACCGGTGTCCAGGTGCCGGGAGCGTCGAGCGGGGCGGTGGCCAGTTCGAAGTTCTCGGCGTTCTCGTTGTGGAGCACGTAGAAGAAGTCGCCGGCGTGCTCGATGCCGTACTCGACACCGGCCTTCCTGGGCCGGACGACCTGGAACTCGCCCGTCGGGTCGGCGGCGTCGAGGATGCGCACCTCGCTGGTGATCTTGCTCCCGGCGCCGAGCACAAGGAACTTCTCGCTGCGGGTGAGCCCGATCCCGACCCAGTAGCGCTCGTCGCTCTCCTCGTAGACCAGCACGTCGTCCGGCGAGCCGAGCGTGTGCCGATAGACCTGGAAGGGACGCCAGGCGTCGTCGACGCGCGTGTAGAAGAACGCCGACCCGTCGGCCGACCAGGCGCCACCGTAGAAGACGTTCTCGATCTCGTCGTCGAGCGGCTCGCCGGTCTCCAGGCTCTTGAACCTCAGGGTGAAGCGCTCGTCACCCTTGTAGTCGGTGGAGTAGGCCAGCATCTTCCCGTCGGGCGTGATGGCGCTGGTGCCGACGGAGAAGAACGCGCTATCGCCCGCCAGCTCGTTGCCGTCGAGGATGACCTGCTCCCGGTCGAGGCGCTCGCCAGGGGTGACCGCGGGTGGGGTCTCGCCGTCGGCGGGCACGCGGCAGGAGACGGCGTACTGCTTGCCCTCCTCTGTCCGGCTGAAGTACCACCACTCGCCCTTGCGGCTCGGCACCGACAGGTCGGTCTCCTGGGTGCGGCCCTTGATCTCCTGGAAGACCTGCTCCTGGAGATCGCCGAGGTGAGCGGTCTGCTCCTGGAGGAACGCGTTCTCCGCCTCCAGGTAGGCGATCGTGTCGGGATCGTCCTTATTGGTGAGCCAGGCGTACTCGTCGATCACGGTGTCTCCGTGATGGGTGCGCTCAGTCGGTGACTTCTTCGCCAGCGGCGGTGTTTTGCTACTCACGTGGGGAGTCTATGTTCCGGGCCGTGATCGTTCTGTGGCCTCCGATCGGAGTGAAGGCGTCTCGAGTGGTCGGGGGCGCTGCTAATCTTTAGAAGTCGCCAGGTGCGGCGCAACCAACCTCCTCCACTCCGGTGGCTTTGACGTGGGTTATGTTGTGCTTGGTGACAGTCGCTTCGATTCGCTACCCGGTCTACGGGATGGTAAATTGAAGAGGCGGTCGAAATTCCAAGCAAGTCCGGTCAACTTGACACAAAAACGGACTGGTGAAAGAATAGAGACACAACGGAAAACGAAATGAACGCCTCTCGCAGGTTGGGGAGTACGCGTCCGTTTCTTGAGAACTCAACAGTGTGTTAAAAGCCAGTGCATGATGCACAACCCCG
>NZ_JBFANB010000040.1:90272-99605 GCF_040659625.1 Nonomuraea sp. NPDC049750 | reverse complement strand
AGGCTGCCAACAGATGTCCTTCCGAGGGCTCGCGGCGGACTGACTACACGCACGCCAGACAACCTCGCAACGTGAGCAAGCGGAGCGGGTCGTCAAAGGGCAGCGCAAAGGGGCAGTGTAGCCGAACGGCACACGCCTGTCCACTTCACTCTCGCTGCATGCTCCACGTTGGTCGCAGCATCGCCCGTTCGAGCGGAAACGTCAAGCCCGCAAGCCCGACTTTCCGCCGACCTAGGGGCCGGACGCTGGGTTTTCTCCCCAGCGTGATCGGACGCCTACCGTCAGGCCCAAGACGATACCCGCGAACGGGGACGGTTAACGCTCCGTCACACCGAGGGCCGAACCCATGCCGACAACCGGTGTAGCTGTGACTGAGGTACCCAGTACTTGGGCTTCGCTAAACCTTATTTTTGGTAACAATTGACCTCGGGGACGCGCCCGATGACTCAAGCAGTGCCGATCAAGGTCGACAGCTCGGCCACCAACCAGCGGGAATCTTGCCGGATCATGACGAGCCTGGCCCGGTCCTGGCTGACCTGTTGCTGTGGTTCGGCCTTGCCGGGGATCTCCCTGACCGTACCCGTGTTCACGAACAATAGAACCTCTACTCGATCACCTTCCGCGCGCTCCACACCCACGTCGGCGACGGCCGCCGTCCGCACCGTCTTCTCCGCCTTGGCCTTGGCGGCCAGGGTGGCCGACAGCTTCTTGTAGTGCTCGGTGAGCTCGCCCGTCGTGTGCTCGGCCGCCCGGGCCAGGTCCTGCTCGACCGTCCGGTAGTCGTATGACAGCAGGTCCGGCGCCACCGTACGGGCCGCCGCCATGGCCTGGCGCCCCGCTTCTTCGTCCGCGCGGATGGCGTGGGCGTCGTACCAGAACACCCCTGCGGTGGCGCCGAGCCCGAGCACCAGAACCAGCAGCGCGATCGTGACCGCCCTCACACCACCTGCACCGCCCTCGACACCAGCCAGACTCCCTTCGCCTTGGTCACGTCCATCGACCAGCGGTAGAACCGTTCCTGCTTGGGGGTCTTGGAGCCCTCCCAGCGGATCTCCACGTCCGCCACGACCAGCACTCTCGCGGTCAGCTCCGTCATCGACACCAGCCCTGTGGCCCGGAGCACGCCGTGCTGGACGACCTTGTTCTCCACTGTGGTGGACTTGAGCTTCGCCGCGTCCGCCTTGTACTCCTCCTGGGCCACTCCGGTGGAGGTGGCGAGGATGCGCCCCATGTCGGCGTCGACGGTCTTGTAGTCGAGCGAGACCAGGTTGATCGCGTGCGTGCCCGCCGCCTCCAGCGCGGCCCGCCGATCATCCGCCCTGGCCTGTTCGGCCAGGTCCTGCCCGCGAAGGAACACCACGGCGGCGCCGAGCAGCACCACCAGCAGTACGAGCACGCCGGTCAGGACGCGGGGTGGCCGGGCCGGCTCGTCCACGTCTGCTCACCTCCCGGCTTGGTTGCTGGATGGTAACCCGCCGGCCGCTCCCGGAGCCCGGGAAACAACAGAGGCGACATAGGACCCACTCTTGCCGGGCGAGCACTGCCGTCATCTCTTGCTGGGCGGGCATCGTCATCGCCTCTTGCTGGGCGGGCATCGTCATCGCCTCTTGCCGGGTGAGAGCACCGCGTCGCCGTCTCCGGCCTCTCCGGCAGGCAAGCGCCTGACGAACGCCCTTCAGGCGGCCCTCTGAGGCCCGTTGGGGGCGCGGCGCGGCATTGCGGCCATTTCTGTCACCGAGGTCCGGGAAAGCGCCTTCTCTGCCCGCCTGGCGGCTCGCCCCGGTCTGGCGCGCTTGGCCGGTTGGCATTGGGCCGTCTGACGGCTCTCGGCCGGTCTGACGGCCAACCGGTCCAGACCGCCCGCGGCCCACCGGGATCTATCGGACGCCGTTGAGATGGGCGTTGATCAGGCGTGGGTACTCTTCCAGCCAGTTGCGCCCGCGATCGTCGACAAAGGAGCCCTGGGGCGGGATGACGCCGTTGGCCGCCAGCCAGGTGCCAGGCGGCCGCTGCGTACGGCGGAGCCCGTTGCCGCTCGGCATCAGCTGCGGCGGGATCGGCGGCAGCGAGCCGGGGTCGTGGCCCAGCTGCGCCTCCGCCTCCAGCTCGGAGACGTCCTTCTCCTCCGACATGCCGATCGGCCCGTGCTTCCTGGCGTTGAGGAACTGCCTGACCACCGGCTCGTCGCTCGACAGCAGCATCTCGCGCGGCCCGAACATGATCAGCTCGCGCCGGAACAGCAGCCCGATGTCGTCGGGCACCGTACGGGCGGTGTTGATGTCGTGCGTGACGATCAGGAAGGTCGCCTCGATCTCGGCGTTCAGGTCGACGATGAGCTGGTTGAGATAGGCGGTCCGTACCGGGTCCAGACCCGAGTCGGGCTCGTCGAACAGGATGATCTCGGGATCGAGCACCAGCGCCCTGGCCAGCCCGGCTCGCTTGCGCATGCCGCCGGAGATCTCGCCCGGCAGCTTGATCTCGGCGCCGAGCAGGCCGACCAGCTCCATCTTCTCCAGCACGATCTGGCGGATCTGCGACTCGCTCTTCTTGGTGTGCTCGCGCAGCGGGAAGGCGATGTTGTCGTACAGGCTGAGCGAGCCGAACAGGGCGCCGTCCTGGAACAGCACACCGAACAGCCGGCGCAGTTCGTAGAGCTTGCTCTCGTTGCAGTTGGCCAGGTCGTAGCCGTCGATCCAGATGTGGCCGCGGTCCGGCCTGAGCAGCCCGACCAGGGTCTTGAGGAAGACCGACTTGCCGGTGCCGGAGGGCCCGAGCAGGACCGAGATCTCGCCCGCGGGCAGGGTGAGCGAGACGTCCTCCCAGATGACCTGCCGCCCGAACGACTTGGTCAGCCCGTCGACCACGACTTCGACGCCCACGGGTCACCCTCCATGCGCAAAGAGTAATGTGACTTCAACCACAAGACTGCCATCACCGTAGCGGCGCGCAAGGGAATTGGAACCAGTTCCAATAACTTGTTACTGCCCGGTTATGAGACGAGGAGTCCAGCAACGGGCGCTGCGGCCTCTATTCGGCCTGGGGTTGGGCAATCGCTCTCAGAGCCGGTCGGAGGACCCGCGCGATGTCCGCTTGGGATGCTTCGCGCAACTCGTCAAGTTCAAGCAGCTGGTGGCCGACGGTCACGCCCAGCATGATCGTCGTCATCAGCGCCGCCCGCAGTCGCGCATCGCCGCCGGGGATCGACTCGCCGACCTGATGGATCTGCCGGCTCAGTACGGCCCGCGCCGACGCGCCCGCCTCCGGGTGAGTGAGCATCGATCGCATCATGGCCAGGGAGCTCTGCGGCAACTCCCCCATCTTGAGGCCGAGACTCCCGATGAGTTGCTCGACCAGATCGTCGGCATCGCCCTTGGCCACCGGCGCCGGGGCCACGGTCACCGCCGCGCTGAACAGGTCCTGCTTGCTGCCGAAGTACTGCATGACGAGGGCGGGATCGACCTCGGCCGCCTTGGCCACCGCGCGGATCGTGGTGCGCTCGAATCCCAGGTCCGCGAAGAGCTTCCTGGCCGCTTCCAAGATCCGCCGCTCGGTCCTGCGACGCCGCTCCGCCCGTTCGGTCACGCCGCCCCCTTTGACAGTCGTTGCTCACTCTACAGGCGTTGACCGTTCGTCACATTTCGCTCTACGCTCGTTGAGTCAACCTCCGTTGAGCGAAATGGGGCCCCCATGTCCACCACCGATGTCGTCGCCGCCTACCACGCCGCGATGCTCCACAAGTCGGCCGACGAACTGGCCGATCTCTATGCCGAGGACGGCCTGCACGAGTTCCCGTTCGGCGGACTGCCGCCGTTCAAGGGCCGGGAGGAGATCAGGGCGGGGTACACGATGATGTGGGGCGCCATGAAGGCCCTGGTCAAGGAGATCCGCGACGTGACCATCCGCCAGACCACCGACCCGGAGGTGATCGTGGCGGAACAAGAGACGGTGGTCACGGTGGCCGACCAGGAGCTGACGGTGCCGGGCCTAGTGATCCTGCGGGTCAGGGACGGCCTGATCGTCCACGCGCGCGACTACATGGACACCAGCGCCGTCGCCCGCGTCCGCGCCGCCTAGCGCAGTCTCCACGGACCTTCGCCAGGTATCCGCGCTCTTGAAGGGGCACCCCGCACGGGGGCACAGCCACCACGGGGCCCCCTCCGGTCTGCCGAAGGGGCCCCTCTCCCAAGGACCCCAGCCACAACGAACCGGCTTTCTACGCTCCCTGGGAGGGGCCAGCCCCATGGGCCCCCGCCACCACGGACCGTCCCCTTCCCATCCCCCGGAGGGGGTATCTCTCCTAGGGACCCCCGCCCACTACGGGCCGTCACAGAGATCGAGACGGTCGTGGGACGAACCACCCAGGGACTCGCCAGGGCTGAGGCCGTACGGTCACTTGGCGACGGTGAGGTCGTAGACCGTGGCGTTGCCGACAGAAGCAGCCGTGTACGTCTCCTGTACCCACGCGGCGATCTCGGCCGCGTCACTGCTGCCACCGGTACTGGCCCCGCCACGCATTCCACCGCCCATCCCGCCACCGATGAAGTAGTGGATCTTCCCCTCGGCCACGTACTGCTTGAACTGGGTGAGTGTCGGCGCGGGGTCGGTCCCGTTGAAGCCGCCCACCGCCATCACCGGCTGGCCCGTGGCGAGCTGGTATCCGGCGGCGTTGTTCGAGCCCACGGTCGCGGCGACCCAGCTGTAGGCGGTGGCGTTGCTCTTCAGAAGGGCGGTCAGCTCGGCGCTGGGGGTGGCGGACTGCAGCAACCCACCCATCCCACCGCCTCCCCGCCCACCACGAGCGAACCCATCGGCCCCCATTCCGCCCGGCCTCCCAGCACCACCAGTGCCGCCCGGCTGCCCCCCGGTACCGCCAGGTCGCCCAGTGCCACCGGTACCACCCGGCTGGCCGCCGCCGAAGCCACCGAAGCCGCCCGGTCCCATCGCCGCGGGGCCCCCACCGCCGCGCCGGAACCCTCCAGGTCCGCCGAACCCTCCCGTAGAGGGGCCCGCCGTAGGGATCGCACCGGTGTGCGTGGATGTGGCGGTGTCCAGTGCGTACGCGGTCGGCCCCGCCAGGCACACCACGACCGCCACGACGGCGATAATCCCCGGCGCCCGCCGCGACCACCAGCCACGCGCCGCAATCGGCACGCCCGCAGATTCCACAGACGGCACACCCACAGGTTCCGCGACCGGCGCGCTCCCCGATCCCTCGGACGGCACAACCGCCCGCCCCTCCTCCTGACGGCCGACGATCAGCAGACCTACAGCCGCCGCCAGCCCAGCAACGAGCACAATCGGCCCCAACCAGGAATTCCACTCCGAACTACGCGACAGCAGGACGTACCCCCACCCAGCCGTCACGGCCGCAGCCAGCGCGAGCGCCCGGTGAGCCCGGCGCTCCCAGAGCAGCGCCACCCCCGAACCCACCAGCACCGCGATCGCCGGAGCCAGCGCCACCGTGTAGTACGCGTGGAAGATCCCCTGCATCAGGCTGAAGATCAGCCCGGTGACCACCAGCCAGCTCCCCCACACAACCGCCTGGGCCCGTACAGGATCGGTCCGTGGCGCTGCCCGCGTCAGCCAGACCACGGCCGCCAGGAGCACCAGCGCCGCCGGAAGCAGCCATGAGATCTGCCCGCCCGCCTCGGTGTCGAACATCCGCCACCAGCCGGCCTGCTGGTTGAGGTTGCCGAGCCCTCCGTAGTCGCCGCCGTTCAGCCGCCCGATGCCGTTGTAGCCGAGCGCGAGTTCCAGGACGCTGTTCGTCTGGGAGCCGCCGATGTACGGCCGGTCGGCGGCGGGCACCAGCGCCACGGCCACCAGCCACCATCCGGCCGACACCACCATGGCCACCCCCGCCAGCACGAGCTGCCACAGTCGCCGTCCCAGCGTGGTCGGAGCCGTGATCAGGTAGACGAGCGCGAACCCCGGCAGCACCACGAACGCCTGCAGCATCTTGGCCAGGAACGCGAACCCGATGCACGCCCCCGCCAGCACCAGCCACCGAGTCCCCGCCTTCTCCTGGGCCCGCACCACGCAGTAACCCGCGACGGTCAGCAGCAGCACCAGCAGCGCGTCCGGATTGTTGAAGCGGAACATCAGCACCGCCACCGGCGTAACCGCCATCACCGCCCCGCCGATCAACGCGGCCCACGCGGGGAACCGGCGGCGTACGGCGGCATAGACCACGCCCACGGTCGCCACGCCCATGAGCGCCTGGGGCACGAGAATGCTCCATGAGTTCAGCCCGAAGATCCTGGCGCTGAGCTCCATCGGCCACAACGAGGCCGGCGTCTTGTCCACGGTGATGGCATTGGCCGCGTCGGACGACCCGAAGAAGAACGCCTTCCAGCTCTGGGTGCCCGCTTGTACGGCAGCCGAGTAGAACGCGTTCGCCCATCCGGAGGCGTTCAGCCCCCATATGTAGAGCACCGCGGTGGCGGCGAGCAGCCCGGCCAACGCCCATCGATCTCTGACACGCGCATCCTTGAACACACTCGAACGCTAAGCACGGCCTCTCGCCACGCGATGAGACGACCATGAGAATCTCGTGAGCTCTGTACGGCGGTAACAGCCCGATGCGCAAAACAGCCGGGCACAAAGCAGCAACAGCCGGGCATGCAAAAGGGGCGGCACACCCGGCACCTGGGTGCAGCCGCCCCTTCTGGGGTGAAACGCCGGAACCGGCGATTCGGTAATGCTCTTCGAGCGATATGCCTCGAAAGTGTTACTTCACGGTGACGGAAGCGCCGGCGCCCTCGAGGGCAGCCTTGGCCTTCTCCGCCTGCTCCTTGTTGACCTTGCCGTCGAAGACGTTCTTGGGAGCGCCGTCGACCAGGTCCTTGGCCTCCTTGAGGCCCAGGGACGTCAGGGCGCGGATCTCCTTGATGACCTGGATCTTCTTGTCGCCGGCAGCCTCGAGGATGACGTCGAACTCGTCCTGCTCCTCAACGGCGGCGGCCTCGCCACCACCGGAGGTGGGGGCAGCGGCAACCGCGACGGGGGCGGCGGCCTTGACGTCGAACACTTCCTCGAACTGCTTCACGAACTCGGAAAGCTCGAGGAGGGTCATCTCCTTGAACGCGTCGAGCAGCTCGTCGGTGCTGAGCTTCGCCATGATGGTTTCCTCCGTATGAATCTTGCGATAACTAGGAACGGGACCGCGGGGTTTGCGGCAATCCCCGTACTACTCGCCCGCCTCTTCGCGCTTGGCGCGAAGGGCGTCGGCCAGCTGGGCCATGTTGGTGGGCAGCGCGGCGAACATGGCGGCAGCAGCACTCTGCTTCGCCTTCATCGCACCGGCCAGCTTCGCGAGGAGAACCTCGCGGGACTCGAGGTCAGCGAGCCTGGTGATCTCCGTAGCGTCCAGCATCTTGCCATCAAGGACGCCGCCCTTGATCACCAGAAGGGGATTGGCCTTGGCGAAGTCACGCAGACCCTTGGCCGCCTCGACAACGTCGCCGTTGACGAAGGCGATCGCGGTCGGACCGGCGAGCAGGTCGTTAAGACCCGCGTAACCGGCCTCATTGGCCGCAATCTTAGTCAGGGTGTTCTTCGCCACGGCGAACTTCGCATTCTCACCGAGAGAGACGCGCAGCTGCTTGAGCTGTGCGACGGTGAGACCGCGGTACTCGGTCAGAACGGCGGCAGCGCTGCCTTCGAACTCGCTCCTGAGCTCGGCAACTGCTGTCGCCTTATCCGCCCTCGCCATGGGCCTCCTTCCAGATGTGCCACCGGTGAAGGCCCAGAAATGAGAACGGCCCCGGGCGCAGGGCGCACACGGGGCTCACACACGGATCACTCCGTGTAGGAAACTCGTATCACACCTGCGCGGGCCGTCCACAGACTGTGGATCCTTCGGTCGTCAGGTCTTGAGGAACCTGACGACGACCGGCGGTCTTCGGCAACGACCAGAGTACGTCCTGGCCGCCGAGTTTCCAAATCGCTCTCAGTCGGCGACGCTGTTCAGCGCCGCATCCGGTTAGTTGGTCGTGCCCTTCGGCAGCTCACCGATCTGGTCGGCGGGCGGCGTCTGGATGTTGACGGCCTCGTTGAACCCCTTGAACAGCAGGGTCGCGTCCAGCGTGGCGCCTTCCTTCTCACCGTTCAGGGCGAGCTTGCGAGGCAGGCCGTCACTGCCGACCCAGATGTCGAACTTGATGTCCTTGAGCTCGGCCAGACCCGAGCGGGCGGCTTCCTGCTTATCGGCCGGCAGCTGCTGCACCGCCGCGTCGACCGGGAACGTCCCGCTGTAGTGGGTGGTGTCCACACCGCCGACAGTCTCGGTGCCGGCCGCCTTGATGTCCTGCGACGCGGTCACCATCTTGGTGACGGCCGCCAGGTCGAACTGCTGGATCTGGTCGAGGTACGTCTTGATCTGATCCTGACCGCCGACATCGGTCAGCGGCACCTTGATCCACGGCTTCGTCGCCCCGACGAGCTCCTTGAGCGCCTCGACCTTGACGTAGACGGCGTCGCCCTGGAGCACGGCGCGCGCCCCACCGGGCAGACCCTTACCGCCCATGTCGAGGGTGTCGAGGGTGAGGTCGACGGCCAGCTGCGGCTTGCTCTGGTAGAGCATCCGCCCCTGCACCTTGCCGTTCCCCTCCTGAGGGGTTTTGACGTTGACGACGGCGTCAACGGTGTAGCTGGTGACCTCCGCGGTCTTCTGCGCGGCCTGCGTCAGCACTTCGGACGCCGCCAGCTTGACCTGGATTGGCTGCGCGGTCGTTCCACAACCGGCAACCGCGACCGCGACCAGGGCGGCACCGGCCGCGGCGGTAGCGAGGGAAATTCTGCGCTTCAGCATGATTTAAACCCTACGTGTCGGTGTCCCGGTGATGGCGTATTCCCCTGACTTTTCAGGGAAAACCCAGGGTCTTCCCCGACCCGCGCCCCTTGATCGCGCGCCACGCTCTCTGCCTCGGCTTCTGCCGTGCGAACTGCTCTGATCTTTCTTTTCGCCGTACGGCCGCAGGCGGGTCGCGCACCACCCGGGATCCCATGGTCGCCGTACGAGATCGAGCTCGCAGACGCCCCGCGAAGGACTATCCCCCGCGCTGCGCACGCTGTACCGGCGGCGCCCACAAAGCCCGCACCGCAGCGAACCCCATCGGGGGCCCGCCCACAGCGGCGGGCGCCCGTGACACGGGAGTCTGCGGCGGGGGGTGCGGCTATCGGGGTTTGTGGCGGGGGTCTGTGGCGGGCGAGATCTGTGGAGGAGGGTCTGGCGCTCTGTGGCCGGCGATTCGGCGGGCGGCCTGTAACCCGGGGTCTGCGACCGGGAATCTGGCAGGCGGGGGTCTGTGACCGGGAGTCGCCCGGGGCTCT
>NZ_JBFANB010000040.1:0-90175 GCF_040659625.1 Nonomuraea sp. NPDC049750 | reverse complement strand
CCTGTGATCGGGGGTCTGTGACCGGGAGTCGCCCGGGGCTCTGTGATCGGGGGTCTGTGACCGGGAGTCGCCCGGGGCTCTGTGATCGGGGGTCTGTGACCGGGAGTCGCCCGGGGCTCTGTGATCGGGGGTCTGGCGGGCGGCCTGTGGCCGAGGTCTGTGGTCGGGGCTGCGACGCGGGCGCCCGTAAGCCGCTATCCGCGCAAAGCAACCCCCGCACGCGCATGCGACCCCGAACACACAACAGCCCCCGCCGGAGTCGGCGAGGGCTGTGTGGTGCGAAGAAGTGCCAGAAGTGTGGCTTTTTCGCTACGCGTCCAGCTCGGCGGTGAGGCCGCGGGTGGCGTTGGGGTCGACCGGGACGCCGGGGCCCATGGTCGTGGAGAAGGTGACCTTCTTCAGGTAACGACCCTTGGCGGCCGACGGCTTGAGACGGAGCACCTCGTCAAGGGCGGCGGCGTAGTTCTCGATGAGCTGGCGCTCGTCGAACGACGTCTTGCCGATGATGAAGTGCAGGTTGGCCTGCCGGTCCGTACGGAACTCGATCTTGCCGCCCTTGATCTCCGTCACGGCCTTGGCGACGTCGGGCGTCACGGTGCCGGTCTTGGGGTTGGGCATGAGGCCACGCGGGCCGAGGACGCGGCCCAGACGGCCGACCTTGCCCATGAGGTCAGGGGTGGCGACGACGGCGTCGAACTCGCTGAGCCGGTTGCCCTTGGCGATCTCGTCGATGAGCTCGTCGGCGCCGATGATGTCGGCGCCCGCCTCGCGGGCCGCCTCGGCACGGTCACCGGTCGCGAAGACCAGGACCCGGGCGGTCTTGCCGGTGCCGTGCGGGAGGTTGACCGTGCCGCGCACGATCTGGTCGGCCTTGCGAGGGTCGACGCCCAGTCGCAGCGCCACCTCGACAGTGGCGTCGAACTTGGTGGTGGACGTCTGCTTGGCCAGCTTCACGCCCTCGACGGGCGCGTAGAGCTTGTCGTGGTCGACCTTGGCCGACGCGTCCTTGTGCGCCTTGCTGCGCTTCATGTCTGTCTCCTTGTGGTGTGCGGGCCGGATGCCGGCCCTCCCACTGATCGGTGTGGGTACGAGCCGGGAAACCGGCTCTCCCACGGATCGCGGTTCGGGCCAGGGAACGGCCCTCCCGCGGATCGGGAAGTGTTAGTCGGCGACGGTGATGCCCATGGACCGGGCGGTGCCGGCGATGATCTTCTCGGCCGCCGCGATGTCGTTGGCGTTGAGGTCGGGCATCTTGGTCTCAGCGATGCTGCGAAGCTGCTCGCGGCTGAGCTTGCCGACCTTCTCCTTGTGCGGGACCGCGCTGCCCTTGTCGAGGCCCAGAGCCTTCTTGATCAGCTCGGGCGCCGGGGGCGTCTTCGTGATGAAGGTGAAGCTGCGGTCTTCGAAAATGGTGATCTCAACGGGGATGATGTTGCCCCGCTGGGCCTCAGTGGCAGCGTTGTACTGCTTGACGAAGTCCATGATGTTGACGCCGTGGGGACCGAGCGCGGTACCGACGGGCGGAGCGGGCGTGGCCTGGCCGGCCGGCAACTGCACCTTTACGAGGGCAGCCACTTTCTTCTTTGGAGGCATGTTCCTTCTCCGGGTCCTGACAATTTGGTGGTGTGCCCCCACGGTCGTGGGGAGCAGCCCAGGTGGACGCTCACCAACGCAGCGATTTTCCTGGGTTCACCCCCACGTGCATGGGGACGACGTATCAGCTTACGTGATCGTCTTAGATCTTCGAGACCTGGTTGAACGACAGCTCGACCGGGGTCTCGCGGCCGAAGATCGAGACGAGCACCTTGAGCTTCTGCGACTCGGGGCTGATCTCGCTGACCGAGGCGGGCAGGGTGGCGAACGGGCCGTCCATGACCGTGACGGACTCGCCGATCTCGAACTCGACGGTCGGGCCGGTGCTGGTCTTGGCCGAGGACTTCTTGGCTTCCTCGGTCGGCTCCGGCGCCAGCAGCTTGGCGACCTCGTCGAGGTTGAGCGGGCTCGGCTTGTTGGACAGGCCCACGAAGCCGGTCACACCGGGCGTGTTACGCACGGCGGCCCAGGACTCGTCGGTCAGCTCCATGCGCACCAGCACGTAGCCGGGCAGCACGCGCTCCTTGACCGGCACCTTCTTACCGCTCTTGAACTCCTGGACGGTGTGCGTCGGCACCTCGACCTGGTAGATGTAGTCCTCCATGTTGAGAGACACGTTGCGGCTCTCGATGTTGGACTTCACGCGGTTTTCGTAGCCGGCGTAAGAGTGGATCACATACCACTCGCCGAGCTGGCCCCGGAGCGAGCGCTTGAACTCCTCGACCGGGTCGACGTCAGGCAGGATGTCACCGTCTTCGTCGACTGCGGGAGCCTCGTCGGCGACCTCGTCCTCGTCGCCCTCGTCGCTGTCCGCGACGTCGGCGTCGAGCTCGTCGACGGTCTCCTCAGTGGCCTCAGCGGCCTCTTCCGGCTCGGTGTCCCACTCCTCGTGGGACTCGTTCGCCGGCACTGAAGATTCGGACACGGTGACTTTTCCTCTTTCGTCGAATCGAATGGCGACTCCGTACGGGTGACGCCGTCGGTGTCTGGATCAGGATCCGCCGAAGACGCGGAGAACGGCCCAGCCGAGCGCACTGTCGAGCCCGTACACAATCGCAACCATGATCAGAACGAATACCAGAACGACCGTGGTGTAAGTGATGAGATCCTTGCGTGTCGGCCAGATGACCTTACGCAGCTCGGTGACTACCTGCCGGTAGAAAAGGGCCGGCGAGGTGCGGGTCTTCTTCTCGCCACTAGGCTTGCCTGCGGTCTCGCCGCGCGTGTCGATCGCCACAGTCCTCACCTGAATCTGTCGTATCCAACGCAGTATGCGGCGCGCTTACACGCCATTGCGCGGACCGCACTCGCAGGGCACGAGGGACTCGAACCCCCAACCGCCGGTTTTGGAGACCGGTGCGCTACCAATTGCGCCAGTGCCCTATGTCGCCAACCACACTACCCTGATCAGCTCACTGCCTGGACCGAACCGCACGTCGACATGCGGCGGTACGACCAGGCGAAAGTGTATCGGGGGAAAGCCCTTTACGTCGAACCAAACCCGATCGCCCAGGTCACGGCCCGCGTGGCAGCATGGACCCATGTCCACCCGACCTCGCATATCCAGCCGAATTTCCGCGATTTCCGAGTCCGCCACGCTGGCCGTGGACGCGAAGGCGAAGGCGATGAAGGCGGCCGGCCGCCCCGTCATCGGCTTCGGCGCCGGAGAGCCCGACTTCCCGACACCGGATTACATCGTCGAGGCGGCGGTCACGGCGGCGCGCGATCCCCGCTTCCACAAGTACACCCCGGCCGGCGGCCTGCCGGAGCTCAAGCAGGCGATCGCCGCCAAGACGCGGCGCGACTCGGGCTACCAGGTCGAGGCGTCGCAGGTCCTGGTCACCAACGGGGGCAAGCAGGCCGTCTATGAGGCGTTCGCCACGCTGCTCGACCCGGGCGACGAGGTGCTGGTCGTGGCCCCGTACTGGACGACCTACCCCGAGGCGATCAAGCTGGCCGGTGGTGTTCAGGTCGACGTCGTCACCGACGAGACGACCGGCTACCTCGCGAGTGTCGAACAGCTTGAGGCGGCCCGCACGGAGCGCACCAAGGTCCTGCTGTTCGTCTCGCCGTCCAACCCGACGGGCGCCGTCTACTCGCGCGAGCAGACGGAGGCGATCGGCCGCTGGGCCGCCGCCAACGGCCTCTGGGTGGTCACCGACGAGATCTACGAGCATCTCGTGTACGGCGGAGCGGAGTTCACCAGCATCGCCACGGCCGTTCCCGAGCTGGCCGACCGGGTCGTCATCGTCAACGGCGTGGCCAAGACGTACGCCATGACGGGCTGGCGGGTGGGCTGGCTGATCGGTCCGTCCGACGTGGTCAAGGCCGCGACGAACCTCCAGTCGCACGCCACGTCCAATGTCTCGAACGTGGCCCAGATGGCCGCTCTGGCCGCCGTCTCCGGCGATCTGTCGGCCGTGGCGGAGATGCGCGAGGCGTTCGACCGGCGCCGGCAGGCGATGGTGCGGCTGCTCAACGAGATCCCGGGCGTGTTCTGCCCGGAGCCGAAGGGGGCCTTCTACGCCTACCCCTCGGTCAAGGAGCTGATCGGCAAGGAGCTGCGCGGCCGGCGGCCGCAGTCGTCGGCCGAGCTGGCCGAGCTGATCCTGGAGGAGGCGGAGGTGGCGGTGGTTCCGGGCGAGGCGTTCGGGACGCCCGGATATTTCCGCCTTTCGTACGCCCTGGGGGACGACGACCTGGCAGAGGGCGTCAGCCGCCTCGCCAAGCTCCTCGCGGAAGCCCACTGACCGCGCCACCTCAGCCGACCGCAGAGGCCGACTGACCGATCCGACGTCAGCCGACCGCGGAAGCCGACTGACCGATCCGACGTCAGCCGACCGCCTCTGCCACCTGCTCGATCTCGCGGGCCAGTCCGGGCGTGGCGCCGATGTAGACCGCGGTGCCCGGCCGTTCCAGCCACATGAAGTTGCTCAGCCCGCCCCGCGTACGCCAGCGCAGGGCGGGCTTGCCGTTGTACGCGCGCAAGCTCGACCTGCTGACCAGCGACGCGAACCGCTCGGCGCCCCGCACCCCGCACACCAGGCCGACGAGCAGTTCCTCGTCGTTCTTGCGCCACCGCACGCCCTTCACCTTGAGCCGCTCGCGCAGTGACTTGACCCGCGTGAACGAGCCCGCGCGCTCCACCCCCGCGGGCAGGTGGCCGATGCCTAGATCCCCGGACCCGCAGGTCAGAGAGATGATCGTCGACCTCGCCCGGCTCGGTTCCGGCGTGGCTGTGTTGGCTTCCGGCGTGGCGGCGCTGCCGCACGCGGTGAGCGCGAACACGAGGGACACCGCTGCCAGGCGTCGCATCAACCCCCCATGACTTGGAGTGGAAACCGCAGAAAAGGCCCCTAGTCTCCTACAGGAGCCTTGACCGAGGCGGCAACACGGAGCAGTTCATCGCTCAGGGATTCGCTGACCCTGATCCAGGCTCCGGTGCCCGTACGCTCCAGCCAGACGATCATCAGGCCGCCGCCGGGATGCCTGCCGACCAGGGCGGGTCTGCCGCGGATGGTGGTCTCCCTCGGCGTCCGTAGCGGCGTCCGCCGCTGGTAGGTGGCCCAGTCGGCCGCCGCGGCGCCGTGCTCGACCCGCACCTCGACGAACCTGTCCTGAGCGCCTGTCCCCCTCTCAGGGGTGAATCTGGCCCAGGCGCCCTGGTCGGGTTCGATCACTCCCCCGTCGGCGCGATCGAACCCCGCGGGCAGGTAGGTGAGCCAGAAATCATGCGCGACCACGGCGATCCGGGGCGCCGCCAGGGCGGCGGTGACGGTCCGGCCCCGAGCGGGCCCCGCCCGACCCGCCTGCGCCGGAGCCGGTGGAGCCTGAAGCGGCGCAGGCGCCCCCACCGGCGTGCGATGGAGGCGCCCGAATCCCGAGGAGAACAACCCATAGATGATCGAAACGGTGACCCCAAGTGCGAGAAACGCCAGCATCGCGCGCAGCGCCTGTCCGCCGGTCCCGCCCTCAGGCTTCATGCACGGTAGATCCCCGGTCTGATCTCACCCGTACCACCTGATCACTTAACGGGTTCGATCCCTTCGGCGATCTTCTTCAACTCGGCCGCCGCGTCAACCTTTTTCGCATAGTCCGGGCTGATATACACCTCGACCGCCAGCCCCTCGCGCAGCGTCCAGCCAATGGTGCTCGTCGTGCTGTCGCCGGGCCCGGAGTCGACCTCGCCGCCTTCTGTGATCTTTGCCAGGTATGCCCGCTTGCCGGCGATGTCGAGGATTTCGGCGCCGTCCTTGGAGTACGTCGCCAGTTGCTGCGCGATCTGCTTGCTCGCCTCATCCGCGAACACGACCACCTGAACGGCGTAGAAGCCCTCTTCCTGTCCGGGCTCCGTAAAAGTGGTCGTATAGCTCGTCTTGCCGAAGCCGTTCTTGCCCGACCACTTGCCCCATTCGAGCCCGTCGGGCAGGTAGCCGACATGGATACCGCCGAACTTCCTGCCGTCGCCCAGGTCGCCGAGGTCCTGCGGCAGCGAGACCTCCGGGCCGACGGTGAGCTGCACGTTCGTCCCCTTCTGCACCTCCTGGCCGGCGGCCGGGGCCTGCGCGCGCACCTGCCCCTTTTCGGTGGCCGTCTCCGGGTCCTCGACGACCAGTCCGGCCTGCTTCAGCGTCGCGACCGCCTTGGCGGCGGGCATGTCGACGACACTGGGGACGGTCACCAAGTCCATCACGGCCCGGTCCTGGCCGGTGGCCGCGTGCTGGGTCTTGGGGGGTTCCCCCGAGTTGATCAGTGCCGGTACGGTCACGGCGACCAGGGCCGTGACCAGGGCGGCGCCGGCCGTACGGAATCTGAGCACGTGCGCGCGGTGGCGGCGGCGCACGTCCCGGCCGAGCGTCGGCCCGGCGTGCACGCCGGCGACGTGCGCGGCCATGGCCTCGGCGATGGCTTCTTCTTCGGTCTTCATCGGATCGCTCCTTCTGCGAAGGTCATGCGTTCGCGGATCTTGGCGAGGCCCCGGGCCGACTGGCTCTTCACGGTGCCGAGCGAGCAGCCGAGCAGCGACGCGGTGGCCGACTCCGACTGGTCCTCCCAGTAGCGCAGGACGATTACTGCGCGCATCTTCGGCGGCAGTCTGCGCAGCTCCTCGATGAGCGTGTCGCGCAGGTCCAGGTCGGGCGATTTCGCGGCGGTGTCGGGCGGCCGGGCGAACGTGATCTCCTGCACGACGCGCCGCCGCCGAGCCCGGCTAATCGCCGCGTTGACGAGGACCTTGCGCGCGTACGCCTCGGGGTTGTCGTGCCGGATCCGGGTCCAGTGCCGGTAGACCTTCTCCAGAGCATGCTGGACCAGGTCCTCGGCGTCGTGGTGGGTGGCTCCGCAGACCAGGATCGCGGTGCGTAACAACGAGGTGCTGCGGGCGGCAAGGAACTCGTCGAATGCCGCTTCGTCTTCATCCGTCATGAGCGGGGTCCCCTTTCGCCCCTCCCAACGCACGAACGGGCATCCAGGTTGAGTGGCAAGATATGGAAATGCCACGCCCGCTTGACCAGCTGCCCAAGGCTCACCTGCACCTGCACTTCACCGGCTCGATGCGGCATTCGACGCTGATCGAGCTGGCTCGCGAGCAGGGCCTGCACCTGCCCGACGCGCTGGAGCAGGACTGGCCGCCCCAGCTGCGCGCGACCGATGAGCGTGGGTGGTTCAGGTTCCAGCGACTGTACGACATCGCCAGGTCGGTGCTGTGGCAGCCGGAGCACGTCTACCGGTTGGTACGGGAGACGGCCGAGGACGAGGCGGCGGCCGGGTCACGGTGGCTGGAGATCCAGGTGGACCCGTCGGGGTTCGCGCCACGGTTCGGCGGGTTGACGGCGACGCTGGAGCTCATGCTGGACGCCGCCGCCCAGGCCGCCGTACTGGCGGACATCGGGATCGCGGTGGTCGTGGCGGCCAACCGCACCAAGCACCCGCTCGACGCGAACACGCTGGCCAGGCTCGCGGTCCAATACCAGGGCAAGGGGGTCGTCGGGTTCGGGTTGTCGAACGACGAGCGGCGCGGCGCGGCCAGGGAGTTCGAGCGGGCCTTCCGGATCGCCAAGCGTGCGGGGCTGCTGGCCGTACCTCATGGGGGTGAGCTGCTCGGGCCCCGCAGCGTCGCGCAGTGCGTGGACGACCTGCACGCGGATCGCGTCGGGCACGGGGTACGGGCGGCGGAGGACCCGTGGCTGATGGAGCGGCTGGCTGAACGGCAGATCTGCTGCGAGGTGTGCCCGACCTCGAACGTGGGCCTGGGCGTCGCCGAGCGGGCGGCGGACGTGCCGTTGCGCAGGCTGTTCGACGCGGGGGTGCCGATCGCGCTGGGGGCCGACGATCCGTTGCTGTTCGGGGCGCGGTTGTTGCGGCAGTACGAGCTGGCGCGGGAGGTCTACGGCTTCAGTGATGAGGAGATCGCCGAGTTGGCGCGGCAGTCGATCAGGGCGTCCACGGCGCCCGAGGGTGTGCGCAAGGAATTCCTGAAGGAGATCGACGACTGGCTGACCCTGCCGGAGTGAGGCGGCTGTCAGCGCGGTTATCGAAGGAGTGTGGCGGCTATCTCGGCGGCGCGCTCCTTGGTGCCGGCTCCTTCCAGGCGGTAGCCGACTGTGCCGGACTGCCAGATGAGGGTGGGCTGGGCTTGGCGCAGGGGGACCGACGTGCCGTCCTCGCGCTTGAGATAGCCGAGCGGATGCTCGCCGCCGAGCCACCAGGCGGTGACGCCCGCGACCGGGACGTCCTCGGGCCAGGGTGGGCCAACGCTCTTGAAGAAGTACGGGCTGAGCGTGCCGTCGAACTGGTCCAGGCGGATGCCGCCCGGCCAGAACATCGACGCCACGCGGCCGTTGTCGCTCACCGTGGCGCGCTCGGGGGTGCCCAGCGCGGTGGGGGTCTTGATGGGGAACTTCACCTGGGTGGCCAGGTCCGCCGGGGCCACCGCGTGCTCGCCCGGCAGGGGCGTGGGGGTGGTGACCGGCTCGGGGGTGGACTCGCCCAGGCGTAGCTCGATGCCCGCGTAGTGGAGGATCGCGCGCACGGCGGCCCGGCCCTGCGGGGTGGCGGCGGTGATGGCTATGACGGCCACGACGATGGCTGTCACGATCTGCCATCTTGCCCGCCGCCTGCGTCGCGCCGGAGGCCGCCGCTCATCGTCCCGCCGACCCGGCGCCGGGGGATGCCGCCTGGTGTCGGGCGCACCGGGCACACCGGGCGCCTCAGGGGCCGCCTCGGGCGTCGCAGGCGTTTCGGGCGTCGCGGGGATCGCGGGCACCGCGGGCGTTTCGGGCGTCGCGGGCGTTTCGGGGGTGGGCTCCAGGCGGGCGCGGACGGCTGATGCCACGTCGCTCGGTGGTGGGTTGGGGACGTCGAGGAAGTCGGCGAGGGCCGTGAGTTCGGCGGCCAGGTCGTCGAACGGGTCATGCGAGCTCATTGCCCACCTCCTCCCTGAGCCGCGCGAGGCCGCGATGGGTGCTGGATTTGACGGTGCCGAGCGGCCAGTCGAGCACCTGGGCGGTTTCCGCCTCCGTCAGCTGTAAGAAGTACCGGCAGACGACGGCCTGGCGTTCCCGCTCCGGCAGGTGGCGTACCGCCTCCAGCAGCCGGGCGCGCCGGTCCGTGGCGACGGCCGAACCCTCGGGGTCGTCGGGGGCCTTGAGGTCGGCCATGGCGCTGAGCCGTACGGTGAGCTCGGATCTGCGCCCGCGCGATCGGGTCAGGTTGTGCGTCTCGTTGGCCACGATCCGCAGCAGCCACGGCCGGAAAGGGGCGTCCCTGCGGAAGGTCGACAGGTGCCTGAACGCCTTGACGAACGCCTCCTGCACCACGTCCTCTGCCTCGTCCCCCGCCCCGAGCATGGCGGCGGTGCGGTGGGCGAGCGCGCTGTAGCGGGCGACCAGCGCCTCGTAGGCGGTCAGGTCACCGGCGAGGGAGCGGCTGATGGCCTCGTCGTCGTCCATGAACGAGTCAGATTTCACCGCATCACAGGGGGTCTAGGGAAGGGCGTTTGACCCATGAGGTGACCATCGGCGCTGCTGGGGCATTAGACTCGCACAAATCCATGAGCCCTTCGAAGGAACGGCACTATGTCTTCTGGGTATGACCGTGTAGTACAACCGGCGGCCGGTGACGAGGCCCTGGAGAACCACCTAGGTGGGGACGAGGCCAAGAACTATCGGCAGTACGAGTTCGACATGGTCGCCCCGCATGTCGGCCGTTCGATGCTGGAGATCGGGTCCGGGCTGGGCCACTTCGCCGAGCAGTTCCTGCCGCGCCTCGACCGGCTCGTGGTGAGCGACTTCGACCCCTACTGCGTCGAGCAGCTCCGCAAGCGCTTCGAGGGGCGCGACGACATCAACGTGCTGCAGTTCGGCCTGCCGACCGAGATCCCGCTTGAGGACAAGGTCGACACGGTCATCATGATGAACGTCCTGGAGCACATCGAAGAGGACGCCGAGGCGCTGCGTTCGCTGGCTCGGGTCACGCAGCCCGGCGGCCGGATCATCATCTGGGTGCCCGGCTACATGCAGCTTTATGGAGACTTCGACCGCAAGGTCGGGCACGTCCAGCGCTACACCCCCAAGACCCTGGGCGCGACGGTCGCCAAGGCGGGGCTGGAGCCCGAGGTGCTGAAGCCGATCAACTTCCTGGGCGGCATCGCCTGGTGGGCCGCCGTCCGCCGGGGTGGCGTGGGCTATCCGGATCCGCGACTCGTGAAGATCTACGACCGGACGGTAGTTCCGGCCACGCGCCTCATCGAGCGCTTCATCCGGCCGCCCTTCGGTCAGACGGTCTTCTGCGTCGCTCGGGTGCCTGCCTAGCGTCAGTGAGGCGTCTGTCTCAATCGGTGTGACGGTCCGTTGTGGCTGGGGTCCTTTTAGCGGGATACCCCCTTCGGGGGAGCGGACAAAGGCGGTCCGTCGTGGCTGAGGCCCCTTCGGGCGAGAAGAAGAAGACGGTCCGTCGTGGCTGGGGCCTGAGAACCGCCTCAGCCGCCACCGGCGTGCGGGGCGGCTGAGGGGCCCGGGCCGGTGGAGGAGGGACCCGGGCGGGGATGGCTGTTGCGGCCGGCTATTTGATGGAGCCCGCCGTCAGACCTCCCACCACCTTTCGCTCGATCAGAGCGAAGAGGATGATCACTGGGATGGTGGCGATCACCGAGCCGGCGAAGAGGTTCTGCCAGTCCACCTGGTATTGGCCGATGAACGAGTTCAGCGCCACCGTCAGCGGCTGGTTCGCCGGTGTCGTGGTCAGCGTCAACGCCACCACGAACTCGTTCCACGCGGCGATGAAGGTGAAGATCAGCGCGGTGATGACCCCGGGCATGGCCAGCGGCAGCGTGATCCGGAACAACGCCCCGAACCGCCCGTTGCCGTCGATGAACGCCGCCTCCTCCAACTCACGCGGGATCGAGGAGAAGTACGCGTTCAGGATCCACACCGCGAACGCCAGGTTGAACCCGCCGTTGACCAGGATCAGCGACCAGATCGAGTCCACCAGCCCGAACTGGAAGAACTCGCGGTAGATGCCGACCAGCATGGCCGTCGGCTGGAACATCTGGGTGATCAGCACCAGGATCAGGAACGCCGTGCGTCCCCTGAAGTTGTGCCTGGCCGAGTAGTACGCGGCCGGCAGCGCCACCAGCAGCACCAGAATGGTGGAACCCGCCGCCACCTTGAGCGTGACCATGAGGTTGCCGGCCAGGCCGCTGGTCCAGAAGTTGGTCAGGTTCGACCACTCCCACTGCGACGGGAAGAACGTCACGTCGCGCAGCGTCTCCTGGGGGCGCAGCGAGGTCAGCAGCATCACCAGGTACGGGAACAGGAAGATGAACGCGATCACGTACGCGCTGCCCGCGACGATCACCGTCTTGAGCCTGGGCAGGCCGCGCGAGGCGGGGCGGGGCGGCTTGGCGTGGTGGTGGGTGGACAGCGCCGGCGCCGTCTTGACGGCCATCACGCCACCTCCTTGTTCCAGCGGGACACCCTGAGGAAGATCGCGGTCAGGATGATCACCATGCCGAAGTTGACGACTGACATGGCGGCGGACTCGCCGATGTTGGAGCCCTTGAGGATGAACATCAGGATCGTCGAGGTCGCCGTCGAGTATCCGGGCTGGCCGTGCGTCATGGCCCAGATGATCGGGAAGCTGTTGAAGACGTTCATGACATTGATCAGCGCGGCGACGGTGAGGGCGGGCCGCAGCAGCGGAAGCGTGATCGACCAGTACGTCCGCAGCCGGGTGGCGCCGTCCATCTTGGCCGCCTCGTAGACGTCGGTGGGGATCGTCGCCAGACCGGCCAGCAGCGCGTACGTGGTGAACGGCACCGACACGAACACCGCCACGAACACCAGCCACGGCATCGCCGTCGAGGCGTCGCCGAGCTGGTCGGCCGAGGCGCCGCCCATCGCGTCGATCAGGCCGAGCTTGAGCCTGATCTGGTTGATGACGCCGACCTCCGGGTCGAGCATCCACTTGAAGATGATCGCCGTCATCAGCACCGAGGCCGCCCACGGCGCGATCAGCGCCCAGCGGGCGATCTTGCGGCCGGGGAAGCGCTGGTTGAACAGCTGGGCCAGGGCCAGCGAGATCAGCACGGTGAGGGCGACGACCGCGACCACCCAGATCACGCTGCGGACCATGATGTCCGCGAAGTCCTTCTCACCGAACAGCTTCTCGTAGTTCGCCACGCCGTTGCCGCCCTGGACCACGCCGAACCGGCTGATCTTCAGGAATGACGAGCGGATCATCTCGTAGACCGGCCAGAGCACGACCACCGCGATCAGCACAACAGCGGGCCCGACCCAGGCCAGGGGCTCCAGGATGCGGAACCTTTTCATGCGGAACCTTCCGTAACGGTACGGCCGGCGCTCTGGACGCGAAGCGCCGGCCGTACGGGCCCCCGACTGATCAGCCGGCGTCGGCGGTCTTCTGGAGCTCGCCGAGCACCTTGGCCGGGTCGTCCTTGACGGCCCCGCCGATGGTCTGCTTGATCTGCGGGTTCACCTCGGCCCACTTCGGGTCCTGGAACGGGTAGAAGCTGGCGTTGGGCAGCGCGTCGAGGAACGGCTTGAGCTTCTCGTCGCCCGACAGCTTCTGGATGCCGCCGTTGGTCACGGGCAGCAGCTTGTAGGTGTCGCTGATCTTCTGCGCGGCACTGCCGGTGTAGAAGAAGTCGAAGAACTTCTTGATCTCGGCGGCGTGGCCGTTCTTGTTGAACGCCATGATCCAGTCCATGACGCCGAGCGTGGTGTCGAGCGGGCCGGACTTGCCGGGGATCGGCGCGACGCCGTAGTTCTTCAGCCCGGCCGCGTCGAAGATGGGGATGGACATCGGGCCGCCGTTGACCATGCCGACCTTGCCGGCGCCGAAGTCCTCCCAGACCGTCTTGCGGTCCTTGGTGCCCGGGTTCGGAGTGGTCAGACCGGCGTTGACCAGGCCCTTCACGTAGTTGAACGTCTCGACGTTCTGCGGGGAGTTGATCGCCCACTTGCCGGAGGCGTCCTTGTAGCCGCCGCCGTTGCCGAGCATCCACAGGAAGGACTCGGCCTGCGCCTCCTCCTGTCCGAGCGGCAGGCCGAAGGGCTGGCTGACGCCGGCCTTCTTCAGCTTCTCGGCGTCGGCCTTGAGCTCGTCCCAGGTCTTGGGCGGCTCGGCGATGCCGGCCTTCTGGAACAGGTCCTTGTTGTAGAACAGGGCGCGGGCGGAGGAGACGAACGGGATGCCGTACGCGGCACCGTCGACCTTGCCGAAGTCGGCGAACTTCTGCAGCATGTCGCTGGAGACGTTCGGCGACAGGACCTCGTCGACCTTGTAGAGGAGCTGGTCCTTGACGAAGCCGGAGTAGTCGCCGGTCTGCAGGATGTCGGGCACCTGGCCGTTCTGGACCATGGTGGCGACCTGCTTGTCGATGTCGTTCCAGTTGATGACCTGGACCTCGACCTTGATGTTCGGGTTGGCCGCCTGGAACTCGTCCACGACGCCCTTCCAGAACGTCTCACCGGAGTTCGGCTTGCCGGGGCCGTCACCGTAGTCGGCGGCGACCATCTTGAGCGTCACCGGGCCGCCGGCCGAGGACTTCTGGTCGCCCGCACCGGCCGTGCCGGTGTCTCCTCCTGAGCCACAGCTGGACAGGACCAGCACGGTTGCCAGGCCGAGAGCCGCACCGCCCACAAGTTTCATGTTCACCGAAGTACCGCCTTCTCATCGGACGGGTCTCGCTGGTCCGTACCAGCGGCCGGTGCGTGAGTCACAGCTCAACGCGTTTGCGTCAGAGTAAGCCTCAATTCTTGGTCTGGTCTATACCGGTTGGTCTCGGTTTGAAAACACTAGGACGCCAGAAACCTCACAGCCGGTCTAGACCGCCCGTCAGAGGATCTTTCTCCGCACGCTCTCCCCGCCCTGCGGCGATCCGATCCACGGCCCTTCGATGGACGGGTCGAGAATGCCCTCCTCGACGAAGGTGTAACGGCCGTCGAGCACGTAGCGGGCCAGCCGGGTGTCCTGGGTGTCGCTGTTGTCCCAGAGTTTGGCGAACAGCGCCTCCGCCCGCCGCCGCGCCTGATGGCAGAACGTGTCCGCCAGCTCGTACGGCCGGCGGCCCAGGTCACGGGCGTCCTCCTCGGCCTTGACGCAGACCGCGGTGATGGCGAACAGCTCGGCCCCGATGTCGACGATCCGGCCGAGGAAGGACTGCTTGTGTTCGAGCCGCCCCTGCCAGCGGGACATCCCGTAGAAGGTGGACCGAGCCAGCTTCCTGCTGGTCCGCTCGACGAAACGCAGGTGAGCCGCCAGCGGCCCGAAGTCGGCGTATGCGGCGGGCAGATTGCCGCTGCCCGCGACCAGCGTCGGCAGCCAGCGGGCGTAGAAGCGGCCGGCCTGCCGCAGCGCCTGCGCGCGTTCCTTCCTGGAGGCGTCGGGGTTGATGAGCTCCCCGGCCGCCGACAGGTGGGCGTCGACCGCCTCGCGGGTGATCAGCAGCCGCATGATCTCGGAGGAGCCCTCGAAGATCCGGTTGATCCGCGAGTCGCGCAGCATCTGCTCGACCGGGACCCCGCGCTCGCCCCGCGCGGCCAGCGACTCGGCGGTCTCGTAGCCGCGACCGCCCCTGATCTGGAGCAGCTCGTCGAGCACCTGGTAGGACAGCTCGGAGGCGTAGAGCTTGGCCAGCGCGGCCTCGATCCTGATGTCGTTGCGCTGGTCGTCGGCCATGCGGCTGGTCAGCTCGCAGACGGCCTCCAGGGCGTACGCGGTGGCCGCGATGAAGGCGATCTTCGTGGCGACGGCCTCGTGCTCGCCGACCTTGCGCCCCCACTGCACGCGGGCGTTGCCCCACTCACGGGCGATCTTCACCGCCCACTTGGCGTTGCCCGCGCAGGTGGCGGGCAACGACAGGCGCCCGGTGTTGAGCGTGGTGAGGGCGATCTTCAGCCCTTCGCCCTCACGCCCGATGAGATTCTTGGCGGGCACTCTGACCTGTGCGAACTCGGTGACGCCGTTCTCGATGCCCCGAAGCCCCATGAAGGCGTTGCGCCTCTTCACCGTGATGCCGGGCGAGTCGGCCTCGACCACGAACGCGCTGATCTTCTTGCCGGTACGGGCCATGACCACGAGCAGGTCGGCGACCACGCCGTTCGTCGTCCACAGCTTGACGCCGTCGAGCACGTAGTCGTCGCCGTCCCTTACGGCGGTCGTGGACAGCCGCGCCGGGTCGGAGCCCACGTCCGGCTCCGTCAGCAGGAACGCCGACACCTCGCCGCGCGCGCACCTCGGCAGGTACTCCCGCTTCTGCTCCTCGGTGCCGAACAGCTTGAGCGGCTGCGGCACCCCGATCGACTGATGCGCCGACAGCAGCGTCGCCAGCGCCGGGCAGTACGACCCGACGAGCATGAGCGCGCGGCAGTAGTACAGGTAGGGCAGGCCGAGCCCGCCGTACTCCTCGCTGATCGTGATCCCGAACGCCCCGAGCTCGCCAAGCCCTTTGACCACCTCGTCGGGCACCTGCGCGGTCCGCTCGATCTCGGCGGGATCGACGTGCGCGTCGAGGTAGCGCCGGACGGCCCTGACGAAGTCCTCCCCGCGCTTGGCCGCCTCCTCGGCCAGCGTGGGGGCCGGGTAGACCAGGTCGAGACGGAGGTCGCCCAGGAACAGCTGCTTGGCGAAGCTCGGGCGGGTCCACTCCTTCTCCCGGGCCTGCTCGCCGAGCTCTCTCGCCTTTGCGTAGTCGGTCATCGCGTCCCTCTTCCGGTCGGTGAGGGGTCTCTTTCCCTTTCTTGTACGACAAGCACGGGTTCCCCGCCACCCGCCGCACCCCCAGTCGTTACGGCTTTGCCGCCAGCAGGGCTATCAGCGACAGTGCCGCCGGTATTGCTAGATATGTGCCGCAGCAGGCCAGGGCTATGCATGACAGGGCGGTTGCCGCGATGGCCGTGTTGCGCGGCCTGCCCGGCGGCAGAATGCGGACGGCCGCCGCCACGCCCGCCGTGGTCACCGCGGCCAGGCAGGCCGAGGTGGCTCTCATGAGGGTGTCCAGGTCTGCCGGCAGCAGCATGATCAGGGCGGTCAGGGCCGCCAGGAGGGCCAGGCTGCGGTAAGGGGTTCCGCCGTTTTCGAACCAGCGCGGCAGGGATCCGCTCCCGGCCATGGACACGCCCAGGCGGGCGGCGCCGGCTATGTAGGTGTTGATGGCGCCGAAGGTGAGGGCGATGGCCGCCGTAGTGATGATGGGGCCGGCCGCGGCGCCGATCCCGGTCTCCAGCAGGGCGGACAGCGGTGCCGCCCGGCCCAAGACGGCGATCGAGGTGATGGAGACGCTCAGGTAGAGGACGGAGATCACGATCAGGGTCACCGTGGTGGCCCTCCTGATGTCGGTGATCTCCGCCGACAGGTGGGTGGCGGCCTCCCAGCCGACGAAGGCGAAGAAGAGCACTCCGGCCGCGGAGATCACGCCCGCCATGCCGTACGGGGCGAACGGGGTGAAGTTGGCGGCGCTGGCGTGCGGCGCGGCGGTGCCGACGGCCGTCGCGAGGAGCGCGATCAGCAGGAGCACCATGGCCACCTGCAGCCGTCCCGAGGTGCGCAGGCCCGCGACGTTGGCGAGGAAGGCGGCGGCGAGCAGGGTGGCGGCGGCGACGGTCTTGTCCACGCCCAGGGTGTTGGCCACATAGACCGCGCCCACCTGCGCGCCGGCCACGATGCCGATGGGGACGGCGCCGTAGAACCACCAGCCGACCACCGCGGCGGCCCGCCCACCGAACGCGAGACCGGTGAAGGCGGCCACGCCGCCGCCGTTCGGGTAGTGGGTGCCGAGCGTGGCGAAGGTGATCGCCACCGGTGCGCTCAACGCCAGCAGGCCGACCCAGGCCAGGATCGACGCCGGGCCCGCGGCCTCGGCGGCCAGTTGGGGCAGCACCAGCATGCCCGGTCCGAGTACTCCGCCCAGCAGCATCGCCGTGCCCTGACCGGCACTCAGGCGGCCTTTCGTTTGTTCCGACATATCAGCCGAAAGTAGCCGGACGCGTGGTGCTCACTGCCTTCTGGCGAACGTTTGATCGGTTCTCTGGAGATAATGCCGCCGTGGATGAACTTGATTCGGGAATCATTCGACTTCTTCAAACGGATGCGCGGCAATCGAACCGGGAACTGGCCAGACAGCTGGGCGTCGCCCCCTCCACCTGTCTGGAACGCGTCCGCGCCCTCACCCGGCGCGGCGTCATCCGCGGCTACCACGCCGACATCGCCCCGGCGGCACTGAACCGCAGTGTCCAGGCGCTCGTCTCGGTCCAGGTCCGCCCGCTGAGCAGGACCGTCATCGAGACGTTCAAGCAGTCGGCGGCCGAGCAGCCGGAGGTGCTGAGCGTGTTCGTCCTGGCGGGCGGGGACGACTTCCTGCTGCACGTGGCGGTCCAGGACCTGGACCACCTGCACGCGTTCCTGCTCGACCGGCTCAGCAAGCGGCGGGAGATTGCCGGGTTCCGTACGTCGGTCATCTTCCAGCAGGTGCACAACAGCGCGCCGAGCCTGCTGCCGTACGACGAGTCAGCTCATTAGCCCCGCCTCATAGGCCATGATCGCGGCCTGGACCCGGTTGTTCACCTCCAGACGCAGGAGGATGGCGCTGACGTGGGCCTTGACCGTGCCTTCCGACACGAACAGCTCGCGGCCGATGTCCTGGTTGGACAGGCCGCGGCCGACGAGGGCCAGCACCTCGCGTTCGCGGGGCGTGAGGGATTCGGTCCGCTTGCGGGCGGTGGTGTTCCGGGTGAGCCTGCCGTCGTTCAGCTCGGCGATCACCTGGTGGGCGATGCGCGGTGACAGGTACGCCGCGCCGCCCGCGACCGCCCGGACGCCGATGATCAACTCGCGCGGGTCGGCGGCCTTGAGCAGGAAGCCGGCCGCGCCTTCCGCGAGCGCCCTGGCGACGTACTCGCGTTCGTCGAACGTGGTCAGCATGACCACCGCCACCTCCGGAAGCGCGGCGCGCAACTCGGCGGCGGCGGACAGTCCGTCGAGGCGGGGCATGCGGATGTCGAGCATCGCCACGTCCGGGCGGTGCGCCAGGGCCAGCTCGACGGCCTCCCTGCCGTCGGCGGCCTCGGCGACGATCCCGATGCCCGCGTCGGTGGCCAGGATCGACTTCACCCCGGCCCGGACCATGGGCTCGTCGTCGGCCAGCAGCACCCGGATCATCCGCTCTCCCCTGTGTCTTTCGGCCATGGCAGCCGGGCCGTCACGGTGAATCCCGTTTTATGCGGGCCGGCCTCCAGCGTGCCGCCCAGCAGCCGTACGCGTTCGCGCAGGCTCGCCAGCCCGGTCCCACCGCCACCTGTGGACTGCGGTTCGGTGAGCGAGGGTGCGTTGGCGACCGTGACGGCGACCATGTCGGCGCGGCGCTCGATGGTGACACGGACCTCGGCGCCGGGTGCGTACCGGGCGGCGTTGGTCAGGGACTCCTGCGTCACCCGATGCGCGGCCCGGTCCAGCAGCGGCGGCAGGACCGCCGAGCGCTCGTCGCGGCGCAAGGTCACCGCCATGCCGGCCCGCGTGGCCCGTTCGACCAGCGTCTCTATCGACTCGTCCGGTGGGTCCGTGGGGGCGCCGCCCGAGTCCCGCAGCACCCCGATGGTACGGCGCAGCCGGTCGGTGGCCGTGACCGCCGAGGCCCGCAGCTGGGCGGCCGCCTCCCGGTTCGTCTCGCTCATGTCGGCCGCCAGCTCCAGGGCCCCGGCCCGCAGCGCGATCAGCGCCAGCTCGTGCCCGAGCGAATCGTGCATGTCGGCGGCGATGCGGGCGCGTTCATGCAGTTTGACGCGCTCGGCGGTGTACTGCTGCTCCCGCTCCAACTGACCGACCCGCTGCCGCCCTGCCTCGACCAGCTCCGCCTGCTGCCGCCGGAAGCGCCCCGCCAGCCAGGGCAGCACCGCGAACAGCGCCATGGCCATCAGCGCGCCCACCCCGTCCCAGAGGCTCACCCCCAGCTCCACGACACCGGGTATCGCGACCGCGCCCAGGACCAGCCAGTCCCGGCGTACCGGAAGATGCCTGCCGTGCAGGTAGGCGAGCACGGCGACGACCGCGAACAGCAACTGCCGCCAGGTCGGAATGTGGTCGAGGTACAGCCCGTTGACCAGGCTGATCCCCGCGACCACCGCCAGAATCGCGCCGTTTCTCACCTACCAGACCTTATCGACTCAGACGGGATGACCTGCGGAGTCGTGTCAGCCTTGAGCTCCCGCAGCCGGACGATCCGCATCGCCGTCGTGGCCACCCCCGCCAGCGCCGCGACCGCCAGGGTGATCGTCAACGGTACGGGGAAGTAGGTGAGCTGGGCCCAGGTGATCGTCCGCCCGTTCGAGATGAACGAGATCAGGTCCGGATACGCCGCCAGCACCACGACCGGCAGCAGCACCGGCACCATCCGCAGCGCGACCCGCCACCCGGGACGTCCCGCCCGCCCGGCCGCCCAGCGCCGTGACCGCCACACGCCCAGGACGCCCAGCCCGATGGCGGCCAGCCCGATGAGGCCCAGCACCAGCTCGAACGTCTGCCGCCCGCCACCGGGCAGCTCCGGCGTCCGCCCCTGGGTCATCGCGAACAGACCCGTGGCGACGGCGTACGTGTCGTCGGTGAGGGACGCGCTGTTGGTCATGACCGCGAAGCCGTAGCCGGTCTCCGGGGAGATCGCCTCGACGGCGGTGTAGGTGAACAGGTTGCCGGAGTGCACGAGCAGCTTGGTGTCGCTGTCGCGGCTCCAGCCCATGCCGTAGTCGCTGACCTTGGACGGGGTGTGCATGGTCCGCAGGCTTTGGGAGGTGACGAGCGGTTTGCCCTTCCCGTTCTGGTTGATCAGCCAGGCGCCCATGTCGGCGGCGGTGGTGATGACCCCGCCGGAGCCGCTGCCGTCGAGGAACCCGGGCAGTTCGGGCCGCGCCAGCCAGGCGCCGAACACCGAGTTGTAGCCGTCCGACGGACGGACCACCTCACTCCGCAGGGCGCTGTGGGTCATGCCGAGCGGGGCGAAGACGTGCTGCTTCAGGTAGTCGTCGAAGCTCTGGCCGCTCGCGACCTCGACCAGGCGGGCGGCCAGGTCGTAGTTGGCGTTGCAGTACGCCCAGTGGGTGCCGGGGTCGGTGGCGAGCGCGCCGGTCTTGAGCCGGTCCACGTACTGGGCGAGGGAGGTGGTCTCCTCCAGGGTGTTGATGTCGAGGGTGGTGTCGGACAGGCCGGAGGTCTGGTCGAGCAGCTGACGTACGGTGATCGCCGTGGCGCGCGGGTCCGCCAGCTGGAAGCCGGGCAGCTGCTCGGCGACCGATCCGTCCAGCTTGATCTTGCCCGCGTCGACCAGCGTCATCACGGCCATGGCGGTGAACGACTTGCTGACGGAGGCGACGCGCATGGGGGTGTCGGCGGTGACGGGCTTGCCGTCGGAGCCTTGGCCGTAGCCGGCGGCGTGGATCACTTGGTCGTTGTGGGTGACCACGACGGACATGCCCGGCAGCCCGGTGGACTCCACGACCTTGGTGAGGTAGGCGTCGATGGCGGCCGGGGTCGGCGCCGCTCCTGCAGTCGAGCCGGCGGCGGGCGCGGTCAGGGCGAGGGTCAGCGCTGTTGTCGTCGCAAGGACGCCGATGAGCTTGCGTTTCATGGTGACGACGGTAGAAATCTGCGGCCCGGAAAAGATCCGCCGACCGTCCAGGACCACCCCTGACGAAAGTCTGACGTCAGTCCGGGAATTGGAGATAGGTCGGCGGCACTTCGTCCACGAGCCAGACCCCGTTGGCGCTGACCCGGAACTCGTGTCCCGCCTCGTGCATCGCCCCGGCGTCCACCGGCAGGACCACCGGCCTGCCCCGCCGCGCCCCCACCCGCGTCCCCGTCTCGCGGTCGGGCGACAGGTGGACGTGGTGGCGGTTCATCGGCCGCAGCCCCTCGGCCCGGATCGCGGGCAGGCTCCTCGCCACCGTGCCGTGGTACAGGTACGCGGGCGGCGTCGCCACCGGCAGGTCCAGATCCACCTCGATGGAATGCCCCTGGTTCGCCCGGATCCTGCCGTTCTCAAGGGCGAACCGCTGCTTGTCGTTGCCTGCCACTACCCGGTGCAGATCAGCCGGGTCGATCGGGAACCCATGGGAGGCGGCGGCCCGGAGGAGGACATCGACGTCCACCCAGCCGCGTTCGTCCAGCTCGATCCCGATCCGCTCGGGCTCGTGACGCAGGTGCTTGGACAGGTATTTGGAGATCCGCACCATACGCCGATCGTCAATCATCTTCCGAGGATGTCGCAGCGGCCCGATCCCCGGCAACCCTATTGCGGTTGATTTTGTGTACGACGTAAGCTTACAACGTACTCAAAATCAATCAGGAGGCCGGCACCATGACCACCACCATCGCGATCATCGTCCCGTTCGTCTGGCTCGGCTGGCTCGTCGTGACCGAGTGGGTGCCGATGTTCCCGTTGAACGACCTCCGGCCCGGCAACATCGGACAGCGCGTGCTCGCGGCGTGCATCAACTACCCGTTCCCGTTACTGATCGCGGCCGGGGTCGCACTGCACCGAACCTGGTCGTTGCTCGCCGCCACCGCACTCTGCGTCGTCATAGTCGGCGGACACCTGTGGAACTGGTGGCTCCCCTACTTCGGCACCGGCACCGCCGCGCAGCGGGAGACGTACCAGCGCGAGTACAGCCGTACGCTCAAGATCCTGCCGACCGAGGGACATGACGTGGTGGTAGATGTTCAGCACCTGGTGGTGGGCGCTCTGTCCCTGCTCATGCTGGCCACCACGCTGATCGCTACGCTGACCGGATGAACGAGCCCGCACCCCGGCGCGGCAGGGGACGTCCAGCCGTCCTGACCCGCGAACGGATCGTGGCCGCGGCCATCGAGGTACTGGACGCCGAGGGGCTCGACGCGCTCACCATGCGCCGCCTCGGCACCCAGCTCGGGGTAGCGGCCATGTCCCTGTATCGTCACCTGCCGAACCGGGACGCGGTGCTCGCCGCAGTGGTCGACCACCTGTTCGCCGAGGCGGTGATCGACCTTGACGCCGACACGCCGTGGCCCGAGGCGCTGGCCCGGTTCGCGGGTTCCTACCGGCGGATGCTGCTCGGCCATCCGCACGCCGTACCCTTGCTGGCCACCCACCCGGTGGACATCGACCTGGGCCTGGAACTGCTGGCCGGGCTGCTGAACCGCTTCGAGGTAGCAGGGATCCCACGCCAGGACGCACTCACCGCGATCCAGTCGGTAGCGGTCTATGTCCTGGGCCATGCTTTGGCCCAGGTCGGCACCCCACCGGACACCAACACCCCTGAACCACCGGCGGAGACCGCGGTGGCGTTTTATGACCAGTGGTTCGAGGCGGGGTTGCGAGCCATGGTGTCGGGTTTCGAGGGAGGACTCGACCGAGGGCGTTGACCACGCGCTTGCGCCAACTGTATGCATGTCACGGCAGGACCCGGACAGGGGGCCATGCCCGAAGGCATGCGAATAGCCATCACTTTACGTGCTCGTGATGTAACAATGAGTTTCATGCCGTCCCCCCGACATGACACCCTCATCAAGCTGTTCGCCGACCGCCCTCAACTGGCGGTGGAGATCCTGCGTGACTTCCTGGGGGCGGACCTGCCCGCCACTCCGCTGATCCGGCGGGAGACGAGCACCTTCAACCCCCGCCCTTCCGACGACATCGAGGCCGACCTGGTCCTCGTGCTGGGCCCACCACAAACGCCCGCCCACGCCATCATCGTGGAGATCCAGCAGGACAAGTCCAAGGATCCCCGGCAGCTCGCCCGCTACGCCGCCGCCCTGTGGCTCATGCTGGGCTGTGACGTCTCGGTCCTGGTCATCTGCCCCGATCGCAACGTCGCCACCCACTACGCGCAGCCGATCGAGTCCGGGCTGACCGGCTACCGCCTGCGGCCCTGGGTGCTGGGACCGGACGACATCCCGGCCATCACCGACCCCCACGAGGCCGCCGCCCACCCGCACCTCGCCGCCATGTCGGTCATGGTCCACGGACGCGACCGCAAGGTCATCGAGGCGTTCGCCGCCGCGCTGGCGGGCGTGACCGACGAACACGCTCCGGATTACTATGAATACGCTTACGACATGTCGACGCCCGAGATCCGCCACCTCATGGAGGAGATCATGAAGTCCGCGTCCACCAAATGGCCGGTCTACAGCCCCTTCGCCCGCGAACACTTCGGCCGCGGCAAGACGGAAGGCAAAGCAGAGGGCAGGACAGAGGGTAAAGCGGAAGAGGCCGCCAGATTGGTGCTGCTCGTGCTGGCCGCCCGCGGCTTCACCGTCCCCGACGACATTCGCACCCAGATCACCACCTGCACAGACCTTGCCCAACTCGAAACCTGGGTCACCCGCGCGGCCACCACCCAGACCCTCCAAGACCTGTTCAACGAACCGGGCTGACAGCATCCAAAAGAGCGACCACGGCGGCGGGGCTCGCCGTAGAGCGACGGGCCCGCACGAAACGCGCGAATAGATCGGTTGCGCCGCGCGCCGCACACAAATCGAAAACGACCTTCAGTGATTTTCCAGGTCGACCCGGCTGGGCGACACCGGGTAGTCGTCAACGATCATGGAGTTGTAGAGGCGGGCGCTCTTGGTGGTGAGGCGGACGAGGGCGCGGCTGGGCCCTGCGGGCAGGGCGGAGATCAGGCGAAGGCCCTGGACCAGTCCCCGCACGCCGAGGCGGGACGTGGGGACCAGAGTCTTCGCCGCACTCAGTGCGACGGCGCGGCTGCCGCGTACGTGCTCCGCCATCGCGCGCTCGTAGGCGGGGAAGGCGCGCTCGTGGTCACCGCCCGCCCGCGCCAGCTCCCCGGCGAGGACGTACGCGCCGACGACGGCCAGGCTGGTGCTGCCGCCGACGGCGGGGCCGGGGCAGTAGCCCGCGTCGCCGACGAGCGTCACCCTCCCCCGCGACCAGGTGTCCATGTGGAGCTGGGTGATCGAGTCGAAGTAGAACGCCTGGGTGCGGTCGAGCTCGGCCAGCCAGCGGTCGACGTCGGCGTGCAGGCCCCTGAACGCGCCGCGCAGCAGCTCCTTCTGCCGGGGCACGTCGCGGCGGGAGTAGTCGAGCTCGCGCTCGCTCCGGAAAAGGAACATCGCCCGCGCCTCGCCGAGGTGCCGCGCGCCGTACATGCCGGCGGTGCGGCCGACGCCGACGTGCATGAGGAGCTCGCCGTCGAGGTCGGCGGCGTTGGGCAGGGTCAGCACTCCGAGATAGGCCCCGATGAAGGCGCTGAAGCGGGACTCGTCGCCGAAGACGAGGCGGCGCACGTTGGAGTGCAGTCCGTCCGCGCCGACGACGAGGTCGAAACGGCGCGGCGCGGCGTTCTCGAACCGCACCTCGCCGTCGGGCGAGATCGCGGTGATCGAGTCGCCGAAGATGTACTCGACGTCGTCGCGCGTGGCGTCGTAGTAGATCTCGCTCAGGTCGTCACGCATGATCTCGACGTGCCGGCCTTCGGCGGCGCCGAAGATCTTGGAGAGCTCCACCCGTACGGGACGCCGCGCGCCCTCTCCGTACGCGGTCATCCGATTCGCGCCGGTGGCCCGCTCTTCGACACGCGGGAGCACGCCCATCTTCTCCGAGATGTTCATCGCGGGCCGGAACAGGTCGACCGCGTGACCACCGGTCTTGCGCAGAGTCGGCGCACGCTCGACGACGGTGACGGAGAAGCCGTGCCTGGTGAGCCAGTACGCCAGCACCGGCCCGGAAACGCTGGCACCGGAGATGAGAATCCGCATGAGCACGCTTCCTTTCTTAACGATAAGTAAGCGTAACATGGCTACTTACCTATCATTAAGTCAGATAGACTTACGGCATGCCTCGTCCCTCTGACACCAAGCAGCGGATCCAGGACGTCGCCCGCGACCTCTTCGCCCAGAAAGGCGTGCAGCGGACCAGCCTTCAGGAGATCGCCGACCAGCTGGGCATCACCAAGCCGGCGCTCTACTACCACTTCTCCTCACGCGAGGACCTGGTCCGCAGCATCGTGCAGCCGATCATGGACGAGGAAGAGGCGTTCCTGACGGGCCAGGAGGCACTGGACGAGGTCGACCCCCGCGCCCTGCTGGAGGGCTACTTCGACTTCCACCACCGCCACCGCGAAGCGATGGTGCTCATGCTCAGCGAGCTGACCACGCTCGCGGACCTGGGCCTGATCGACCTCGTGCTGGACTGGCGCAGGCGGCTGACGAAGCTGGTGCACGGCCCCGAACCCACGCTCGAGCAGGCCACCCGGGCCGTGATCGCCTTCGGCGGCCTCCAGGACTGCACGATCCAGTTCACCGACGTACCGAAGGACGAGCTCCGCCGGGCGGCCGTGGACGGCGCCTGCGCGGCCCTGGGCATCTCGCCGCAGCACGAGGCCTGACGAAGTCGGCCGCCTGGCAGCTATGAGGAGTTGATCGCAGCGAGGTAGGCCGCGTTCAGGCGCTCGCGAACGCTCGGTGATCGCGCCGGGGATTCGGCGCCAAGGTGCGTGTGGCGAAGCTCGTCCATGAACTCTTCCCAGAGCGCGGGGCCGCCTTGTTCGAGCAGCTCGGCGCGAACGCGCAGCGCGCGGCTCGTGGGCCGGTGGCGCAGCCCCCAGCTGCCGAGCTGCGCGAACACTGGTACGAGTTGGATCGCGGGTTCGGTCAGGCTGTAGCGCGCCCGCTGGCCGGCTCGCGCGTCCTCACGGGTGAGCAATCCCAGCTCGACGAGTCGCTTGAGCCGGTCAGCGAGAATATTCGACGCGATCCCCTCTTGTGAGCCGGCCTGCAGCTCCCGGAAGTAGCGGCGGTCTCCGAAGACGATGTCGCGGAGGACGAGCAGGCTCCAGCGATCACCGAACACCTCGACGGTGGCGTTGATCGGGCACCCCGACCGCGGCTCATGCACTTCGCCCATAGTGCTTGCAATCTACCATCACCAGGCATTACGGTCGCGAAAGCGATTGCAAACTACAAGCGGAAGGGGCAACCCGTGCTGAGGCAGGTCGCGGAGGGTGTGCTGATCCACGAGAGCGAGTTCTGCCAGAGCAACGCAGTTGTCGTGCACGGTCGGGCCGGCGCGTTGCTCATCGACCCCGGGGTGCAGGACCACGAAATGGCCTGCCTCGCGAACGACCTGTCCGATTCGGGCCAGACCGTTGTGGCAGGCTTCTCGACGCATCCGGATTGGGATCACCTATTGTGGACCGCCCAGCTCGGCACGGCCCCTCGTTACGGCACGGCCCGCTGCGCGGCCAGTGTCCGGGATCAGCTTTCCGACCCGGATGCGAAGGCCCACATCGCCGACCACCTGCTCGAGACGGAAATCGCCGGGAAGGTCCCGCTGGAGCTGCTCGGCCTCATCACCGGCCTGCCCGCCGAGACGGCACAGGTTCCATGGGATGGCCCTCAAGTCCGGATCATCGAGCATCAAGCGCACGCACCGGGCCATGCGGCGCTGTTCGTCGAAGAACGCGGGGTTCTCGTCGCCGGCGACATGCTCTCTGATGTCCTGGTTCCGATGCTCGACCTGAACGGCACCGCTGACCCGATTGAGGACTACCTCGCCGCGCTGCGGCTGCTGGAGGGCGTGGCGGGCGACGTCGATGTCGTCGTCCCTGGCCACGGGTCAGTCGGTGGAGCTGATCAGGCACACGCGCGGATCGAGCGGGATCGGGCGTACGTGCTCGCGTTGCGTGAGGGCCATGTTCCCGATGACCCGCGGATCGGCCCATCGGCCAAGCCCGGCTGGGAGTGGGTAAGCGACGTGCACAACGGGCAAGCCAAGCGCCTCGCCCAAAGAAGCGAGCGCGACGGGACGGCTCACTGATCGCTGGGCGCGTCCCCGAACACCATGCGATGCCCCTTGGCAGTGTCCATGTACTCGCGCACCCGGTGGATCAACCCGTCTCGCAGCTGGAAGATGAAGCAGTAATCGTTGCGGTAGGCGTTGCCGCCTGCCAGCGTGGCCTGCATGGTCTCCTCCACCACGACCACATCGCCGTCAGCGTAGAACCCGCGGAAATCTACCGCCACATCGGCGACGAACATACGCGGGAAGTCGACGGTGAGGAAGTGGACGATGGCGTCCCTGCCCACCATGTGGTGCGTCGCACCGAGCGCCACGGCGGTCGCGTTGCCGGGCGGGGCCAGCCATTCCGCGTCCTGAGTGAAGAAGCTGGCGATCAAGTCCTTGTCCCGACTCGAAAATGAGCGCCATGCCTGCTTTACCAGCTCGCGGTTCTGTTCGGAGACCATGCCGGGGAGTGTAGACCGGCTCCCAGCACGGGGACCGGCCATATTCGAACATGGTCACCGGACGGTGGAGCCTGCTCAGGCAATGATCATTAGGGCTGGCAGGTCATGGCGGAGAGGATGTCTTGGGCAAGGGGCAGACGGGAGGCGGCGACAAACTTGATTCGGCGGTCCATGGCTTTCCGAATGTCGGCCATGGTGCCGAACCCATAGTCCAGCGGTAGGGGGCGGCCTTGAAGATCGAGGACCACCCCTCCGGCCGCCTGGAGGATGTAGTGCCCAGGGGCGAGATCCCAGGTGGCGAAGCCCTTGGCGAACTCAATCATGGCGTCGCTGAAACCTGCCGCGACGTGGCACAGCCCTATCGAGCCGAAGTCAACGCCGATCCTGCCTCGGCTGACACCATCTTGAGAGAGCCGACCCAACTGCTCTATCAGGCGAGTCTGCTGAGCGAGCGGTATGAAGCGCTCAGAAGGCTTCATGAAATAGTTCGTGATCAGTGACTCTGGCAACTGAGCAGACCGGTTGAGTCGCAGTGGATAGGACGCGCCATCCTGGGTGAAGACGAAGGCCCGCTCTTGTCCGGCATCGTCGCGGGCGGCGGTATAGATCTGTAGGTGGTGGAAGATGTCACCCACTACGGCCGCGATGGGACGTGCGAGGCTCCGTGAGTAGACCAGGACATGCGTGTAGCCGTACAAGGCCCGGACCGCCAGCTCACTCGTGTCGAGTGGATCGACCAGGACGCAAAGGTCTGGGTCTGGATCGTCGCCGATGACCTGGGGGTCCGCCTCCTCGGAGGCATAGACGTACGAGGGAAGGATCTGTGTCAGGAGTTCCCGGTAGCGTCTGTGCATCCACAGGTCGTACTCCGACAGGAAGTTGTCGGCATGTCGAAGGTTCTGGCTCTCTGAGCGGTCACCCGATAGCGCAGCTTGGATCAGCCGGGGGCGAAGCTCACGGATGACCGTCGCCACAACGTCCGCGAGCTGCTGGACGATGCCGGATAGTGGGGGCTGGGACGTCACGATGCACCTCCGCTTTGTCAGCGTAGTTCTAGGGGCGGTTCGATTCCCGGTGGACTCATCGTTGCGGCGATGAACACGGCTTTGAAGTCTGCCGCTCGCATGATGTCTGCGCCGGTCAGGTCATCAAAACTGGCTACTTCGAGATTCCGTTCCTTGGTCATAGCACCGAAGACGGCGAAGTAGACCTCCGCGCCTGGATAGCGTCTGCGGATCTCCCCGGCGATGAAGCCGACCACGTCCGCGTGCTTGACCTCAAAGTCGCACAGGACGACTGATGGAGCCTCTGGCAGGTCCGGGTACGTCGAGGCCGGATCGAGGGCAATGAAGTCGCGGCTTTTGTTGCACTTGAGATATCCGATGGGGCAACGCCCGAATTGAGCCGATGCGAAGAATGTTGCCATGACCAGCCCGGCTTCGTTGATCCCGAAGCAGGCATCGACGTCTACGCGACGTCCTATGTTCTTGATCTGCTGAATAAGCCTTTCAAGGCCATAGCCGAAAGACGACCAGCTCAGGTTTAGCAACTGGCCCGGTTTGGGGTTGGGCAGAGAGTAGACGCAGATCTCCGGGTTTCCGTACTCAACAGTTGGAACCGCCAGATTGAAGTCGGGGCCGGTGATGCTGCCGTCAAGAGAGTCCGATTCCCAAGCTGGCGTGGTCGGCTGTCCCTCCAACCGCGCCGGCGGCTCAGCTGGCCGACGTGATGAGTTGGCTGCGGTGAACTGCTTCAGCGAAATCTGGTCTTCGATCGTGAGGCGCTCGTAGGCTTCCGCAATTAGATCGCTGGGAGAGATGTCTTCGTTCGCCACTCCTAGAGGACCCTGCCCATAGGCGGTGGCCAGGATAAGCAGGCTTGAGAAGTTCGGAGGAGATCCAGCCCCTCCCCGTTCACGCGCCCATGTTTCCCAAGCGTTGATGGTGGTGCCGCCCAGACTGGTTTGGTGATCCGTCACTTCGTTGTACCGCTCGGCCGCTTGAACCTGGGAGAGACCGCACGCATAGCGATATGCCTGAAGGCTGGGTATATCGGAATATAGGGCCATCAGCCCGATTGCTGACTTTTTAACCGAACCCATCTCTTGCCATAGTTCTCTACCGATACGTGCGAGTTTGCGCCCCTGCGCCTGGGGACTGTCTCCGACTCTTGGGCGGCTAGACATCGCTCGCCTCCTCACAGTTTCAGCCCTAGATTACCCATCTCAATGGGCAATTGCTCAAGACCCTGAAAACAAGCAGGTCAAGGCCGCCCCGAGATCCGATTAATTACGGACTCGCTCATAGGTGTGAGCGTGGCTTGCCTGGTTCTACGGTCGGAGGCGTTAAGAGCTATCTCAAACCAGTCTTTGTGCTTCTCCGACGTGGGCGGATTCGGGCCTCATAGGGCCGCTCCAAGGTCCTCGCAACTACGAGGCCTGACCATCCCCCCGGCGCCGGGAGGCGCAGACACACCGTACGGCTCCCTCGATCAGGAGGAGACCTGATCTATGGCCAAGATGAGAACCGCCCCTGAACGTTCGGCTATGGCCCCAACAAGCGGGAGAGCGGCTGCACAGAGTCCGGCAGTAGATGTCGCCTGCCGGTTGCGCGATCAGCTGGCGATGCAGGGAATCGCGACGAACGTGCACGACGGCTACGGCATCGCGCTGGTGTCCGTTTGGATTGATCTGGTCGTCTGGGTCGAGTGCGGTCTTGATGGCGTTTGGCGCTATATCTGGTGGACCGGTCAGGTTAATCCCAAGACGGGGCGATGGGTCTACACCGGATGTCCGTTTGACGGGGTGTCGTCGGTGGCGCGTCTGGTCGGCGAACGGTACCGGGAACTGCTCGAACGTCACCCGTGGTCGCCTGTGATCGCTGAGGTTCTGTCAGAGGTGAACTTCAGGGTCGGTCAATGAGCGTGGTCGGAGGACTGCGCGGCGGCGCGCGAGCCCCCAAACGGTCTACATCGAGGTGATCGATGACGGGGCGGCGGTGGCGTGGGTGGAGATGTCTACGAAGAACGGCACGTCTGCCTATGCGGCAAGGGCGTGCGGGCGAAAGCGAGGTGCTTCGGAGTGTCCTGGGCGATTGATCAAGCGTGGTTTCCTCCGCACTGCATCAGTCCACACACGTCCCGCGCGCAGTCACATGCCGAGCGACTGGTGTGGAACGCGCCCCGTGACGGCGGCCGTGGGGTGCGCGTCGTCGCGTGGACCTGCGAGTGCACAAGTCCCTTCTACGAGCTGTGCCAGGCAGGCGGTCAGCGGTTCATACGACGTACTCGAAACGGCCCGAAGAAGGGGATCGTCGATGAAAGCGACCGATGGAGTGCCGGGCAGGCGGAGGCGCAGTGGAACGCCTTGCTGGTCGGTCTCGTCTGCTGAGGAGAGGGGCAGCCAGGCTGGCCGTACGAGATGGGCTTGGGCATCGGCGGGTGCGTAGGGCGACAGGCCCATGCGGAACGCGGCGCGAATAATCGGTTGCGGAGCGCGCCGGACGAAGCATAGGGTCAGTGACATGCGCTTTTACCTGTAATTCGTTGGGGTTTCCAACCCCGGCCACTCGGCCCCGCTCGGCGGTGTGTATGCCCGCCGACCTCGTCCAGACGCGGCAGCTGAGCTTGTCGACCGGCCCTGGCCGCGTCGTGAATTACGTAAAGGAGCTTTCTCATGCGAGTTCGTTCAGGCAAGAAGAAGCACGGTAAGAACCTCCCCGGGCAGGAGACGCCGCCGGTGCCCCGGCAGATGCCGAGGATGCCGCAGCGGCCCATCGCGCCGCCCAGGCGGATCCCGTCCAAGGGACGCTAGTCCACTACCGGGATGGTAGTAAGTGCGGCGCGCGACCCAACGCCATGGGCGCGCCGCACACAACCCGCGGTGCCCCGGTCCCTCGTTCAGAGGGCCGGGGCACCGTCGTGTCACCGTCAGCAGCGTTAGAGGCGTTCGATGATGGTGACGTTGGCCTGGCCGCCGCCCTCGCACATCGTCTGGAGGCCGTATCTGCCGCCCGTACGCTCCAGCTCGTGCAGCAGTTTGGTCATCAGGATCGCGCCCGTACCGCCCAGCGGGTGGCCCAGGGCGATGGCGCCGCCGTTGGGGTTGACGGTGGCCGGGTCGGCGCCGAGCTCCTTCATCCAGGCCAGCGGCACCGGCGCGAACGCCTCGTTGATCTCGGTGACGGCGATGTCGTCGATCGACATGCCGGCCTTGTCCAGTGCCCGCCGCGTCGCCGGGATCGGCGCCGTCAGCATGTACACCGGGTCGTCGCCCATGAGCGCGAGCTGGTGGATGCGGGCGCGCGGGGTCAGCCCGTGGTCCTTCACGGCCTGCGCCGAGGCGATCAGCACCGCGCCCGAGCCGTCGGAGATCTGCGACGCGGTGGCGGCGGTGATCTGGCCGTCCTCCTTGAGCGTCTTCAGTCCGGCCATCTTCTCCAGCGTCGTGTCCGCCCGCGGTCCCTCGTCGTCGGAGACGTCGTTGATGGGCGCGATCTGGTCCTTGAAGTAGCCGTTCGCGATGGCCTTGGCGGCCCGCTGGTGGGATTCGAAGGCGTACCGCTCCAGCTCCTCGCGCTTGAAGCCCCACTTCTCGCACATCAGCTCCGCGCCGCGGAACTGCGAAATCTCCTGCTTTCCGTACCGTTCGACCCACATGTCGCCGAACGGGAACGGCATGCCCTTCTCCAGCGCGGCCGTGATCGACGAGCCCATGGGGACAATGCTCATCGACTCGACACCGGCCGCCACGACCAGGTCCTGGGTGCCGGACATGACGCCCTGCGCGGCGAAGTGGATCGACTGCTGCGAGGAGCCGCACTGCCGGTCGATGGTGACACCGGCCGTGGTCTCCGGCAGTCCCGCCGAGAGCCAGGCATTTCGCGCGATGTCCATGCTCTGGGGGCCGAACTGCATGACGCACCCCATGATGACGTCCTCCACCGCGGTGGGGTCGACGCCGGTGCGGTCGATCAGCGCCTTCAGCGTGTGAGCGGCCAGGTCAGTGGGGTGGACGGTGGAAAGGCCGCCCTTCTTCTTGCCGACCGGGGTGCGGACCGCCCCGACGATGTACGCCTCTGCCACAGTGCCTCCTGAAACCGAGCATTGTTCGGTTATTAGGGAGAGACTACAACAGAACGATGCTCTACGCCCCGTCACCCTGGGGGCAGAAGGTCCTCCGCCGCGTCGATCCGGAACCGCCACCGGTCCACGATCAGCCCGTTCAGCGCGTCGGCCAGACGCAGCGCGAGCGCGCCGACCTTCTCGGGGTCGTCGCCGCGCAGCTCGATCGCGGTCAGCTCGGTGGCGAAGGGCAGGAGCTCCTGTACGGCGGGCGGACGGCCCTTTTCCGGGACCACGAGGACCCGTATGTCGCCGACCGTGTAGAGGAAATCGTCCGGGTTGATGTCGTCCGGCTTTATGTCGTCGCCAGGAGCAGCGGTAACCTCGGCGACTTCAGCGACTTCGGTGGCTTCGGTGGCTGCTTCGGTCTCGGCGTCGGCGCTCGCTTCAGCTTCAGCTTCAGCGTTGGCGTCGGTTTCGGCGTCCGCGTCGGTTTCGGCTTTCGCGGCCGCGTCGGTTTCCGTGCCGGCGGTCGCACCCGTACCGGCCTCTGTGGGCGTGGCGTCGGCAGTAGTGGTGTCCTCGGGTGCGGTGTCGTCCGTAGCGCTGTCGTCGCTGTCGGTCTCGTCACCCACGTCGGCCTTCGGGCTGTCGTCGAGGCCGCTCAGCACCGCCCGCAGCTCATCCGGCGTCGGCCGTTCCGGAAGGATCACCGCTGGGCCGCCACGATCGCTGTCGGCGGGGTCGGTCACCTCACCCCTGCACACGGCCAGCCCGCCGAGGCGGAAGGCGATCCCCTCGGCCAGGTAGCGGTCGAAGTAGTCGAACGGCAGCGGGCCCTCCGCCACCACCCGGCAGGCCCACACCTGCTCCAGCTCGCCGCCCACCAACTCGGGGTCGGCCTCTACTGGGGCGTGCACCCGGACGTCCACCGCCACGATGTCGGCGCCGTCCTCGCGGGCCTCCGGGTCTGCCAGCCGTACCAGTCGCAGGAGATCCGCCTGGCTCGGTTTGGCGGGCAGTGCCGCCGTCGGGCCAGTACGCAGTCTCCGCTTTGCCATCCAGCCCATGACGCGCCTCCGCGTTCAGCCTCGATAGGAGCTTGTCATCGTCGCATAGACGATGATGTTGTCGGTGTAGTGACCGATACTGCGGTTGTACGTGCCGCCGCAGGTGATGAGGTGGAGCTGGGCGTTGGCGTTGGGCTGGTTGCCGTAGACGCGCTGGGTGGGGAACGTCTTCTTGCTCGCCTGCTCGACGCCGCCGACGGTGAACACCGCGGTCGTACGGTCCTGCCGCTTGACCTCGATGGTGTCGCCGTAGCGGATCTCGTACAGGCGGCTGAAGACGGCACTGCGCGTCCGGGTGTCCTTGTGCCCGAGCATCACGGCCGGACCGGCTTCGCCGGGGGTGGACATGTTGCGGTACCAGCCGACCAGGTTGGGGTTGTCGGCCGCCGGCACCTGGATCGTCCCGTCCTTGGCGAGGCCAAGGGATTCGACCGGCGCGTTGATCCCCAGCCGCTTGATCACGATCCGCTGCGGAGTGGACGGCAGCATCGGGGGCGCCGGGTCCGGCTGCGGCAGCGGCGGCGGCGCCGTCGGGGCCGCCTTGAACAGGGCCTGCGCCGGCTGTCCCGTCGCCTTGCCGTCGGGCTGCACGGTGACAGGCAGCGTGTCCCGCTGGCTGGCCAGGCCGTACTCCTCGGGCGAACGGAGCACGATCAGCAGCCCGGCCACCACGGTCACCACGCCGGCCACGGCGGCGAGGATCAGCACCGACCTGAGTACGGTGCTGCCCCTGTCCTGCGGCGGCTCGCCCCCGTAGGGGTACTGTCCGGCCACCTCGATCAGCCTCTGGTGGCGGAACGGCGACGCATGAAGAGTCCTCCAACGCCGGCGGCGAGTATCAGTGCGGAGCCGGTCAGCACGACCATCCTGCCGTCGGGACCCATGTCACCACCACCACCTGTGTCGGCTCCGGCCTTGGGAGTCTTGGAGCTCTTGGTGGTGGTCTTCGTCGCCGTGGGGGTCTTGGTGACATAGGCGGTGCGCGTCTTGGTGGGCTTGGGGGTGGGGGTGGGTGTCGGCGTGGGGGTGGGAGTGGGGGTGGTGCTTGGGGTGGAGCTGCCAGTCGGGGTACCCGTGGGGGTGGTTCCGGTCGCGACGACGAGGTTCATGGACGGTCCGCCGGAGGTTCCGGGCTGGCAGGTGTACCAGGTGGTGCCGTTCACTTTCAGCGCGAAATTGCCACCCTTGATCGCGACCGTTCCGGTGGCGGTCGGCTTCACTACCAGCGCCATCGTGGGCAGCGGCATGGGCGAGCCCGATGAAACGACTGTCAGCGGGGTGGCGGTCGCGCCGACAGATACCGGCGTCGACGGAATCGGGGTTCCGCTGGGGCTGATGGTGCCCTCAGCGACGACCGTGCTGTTGGCGGTGATCTGCGCGGTTGCCGGGAGCTGACTCGCGGTGGCCGTGGGCTGCTGGATGTCCCAGGTGACCGTCACAGTGGCGCTGGGCGTGATCGCCACAGCTGGAGTCTTCAGCTCCATCCGGAACGGATAGCTGGTGCCGTTGCACGTATAGGGCACATCAACCTGTGTGGCCATCGCGGAGGCCATCGTCGGAACGACCCAGAAGATACCCGCACCCGCTAAGGCCAGGCCAGATGCCTTGAGGGCGAGGCGATGCCTCGCCTTGGACGTCAGCACTGTCCTTCTCCGTTCAGCGCGCAGTATCAACAGGCGTATCAGAATCCCAGCCGTTGGTCACGGTTAGGTAGCGATGATACGAACTGTCCCTGTGAAGTTCGCGTAAACCCTACAAGCAAGCACTTGCCACCCTTACCCCTTCTTCTTGGACAGGGTGGCGTACACGATGATGTTGTCCGTGTAACTGTGGGCCGTCTTGTTGAAGACGCCGCCGCAAGTGATCAGCCTGAGCTGCGCGTTCTTCGTGTTCCCGTATACCCGAGCCGTCGGGAACGAGGACTTGCTGACCTGCTCGACTCCACTCACCGTGAACCGCGTCACCTTTTTGTCCGACCGGTACACGTAGATCTGATCCCCCTTGGCCATCTCGGAGAGCCGGTAGAACACCGCCGCGCCCTTCTTGGTGCTCACGTGGCCGTTGATCACCGCGGGCCCGAGCTCGCCCGGGACCGGCGAGAACTTGTACCAACCCGTGAGGCCCGGCTTGGTCAGCGGCGGGGTCGTGAGGTTGCCCTTGAGGTCGACAGTGACCGAACCGATCGTGGCGTTGACCTTGATCTTGGGGATCTTGATGCGGTACGGCTTCGCCTTCGCCTTCGCGGCCTTGGTCTTGGCCGGCGGGATGGCCGCGACGACCGGGGCGGCGGCCAGCGGCGGCGGCGCGTCGAGGCGGGCGGGGGTGAGCGGCACGTTCTTGCCGCCGGGGCCCACGGTCGGCGGCAGGACGAAGGCGCCCGCCGCGTTCTGGATCTGGACCGTGTCGCCCGGCTGCTGGGCCTGCGGCCCGGGACCCGAGCCGTCGTCCACGGGCGGCGCCAGCGACAGCAGGCCGACCATGATGGCGCCCACCCCGCCCAGCGACCCGGCGATCAGCAGCCCGGGAAGTGCCCTGTTCAGCAGCGGCTTCTGCTCGGTCATGACTCGACTCCTCCGGCATGCTCGGCCTTGCGCCGCCGTAGCAGCAGCCCTCCTGTGGCGCTGCCCATCAGCAGCATCGAGCCGCCCGCGATCAGCCCGTACGACCCGCCGCCCGGCGGCTCGGGCGCCTCACCGGAGTCGACCCCGCCCTTGGGGGTCTTGGCGACCTGCGCCTTGACGTACGTGGTCTTGGTCGTGGTCGGTTTGGGGGTCGCCGTGCTCGTACTGGTGCGTACGCCCCCCGGTATCACGCTCACCAGGTTGTCGTTCGTGCCCGGCGGGTTGTTGTGCGGGAGCGTGGGGGTGGGTGTGGTCGGGCCCGTGGTCGGCGTGCCGGTGGGACCGGTCGGGGTGGGCGTGGTCACTGTGGGGCTCGAGGTGGGGGTCGGCGAGGTGGGGGTGGCGCCGGGCACCGGCACGTCGATGGCGCCGGGGTCGTTCTGCAGCGCGCACGTGGCCTCGTCGTGGGTCGGCGGCTCGCCCAGGTTGGCGGTGCGCACCCGGAAGGCGTCCACGTTGGCGACCTTGGCCTCGGTGTTGGTGATCTCGATCGTGTGGGGTCCGTAGGGGAGCACCGGTGACTCCCAGAGGTCCTCCTGGGACCTGGAGCCGGTCATATCGCTGCCGTCACGGTCCTTGCTCGGCTTGACCAGCCCATCGGTCACGGTGGCGCCGTCGAGGAGCACGCGCACGTCGCCGAGGGCCCGATCCCGACGGGCGATGTAGGCGACCTGCGTGCCGGTGAAGGACAGCTTCGCGCTCTCGCCCTGCTGGTCGGTCCTGTGCAGGTCGTAGAGGTAATCGCCGAACACTTTCTCCGTGTTGATCCGCTGCCAGCCGCTGGAGTAGGTGATGCTCTCGTGGTTGTTGACCATCACCTCGCCCTCGGCGGGCTGGAACCTGACGACCAACCCGCCCGGCCTGACCCGGATGGTGCCGGTCCGCTTCACCAGGCCCGCGTCCGACAGTCCGTCGGGGAGCACTAACTGGTCACCGGGCACGAGTTCGGCCTGGTCCTTGCTGCCCTTCGGGCGGAGCTGACCGTTCCAGGCGCCGGTGATGTCGACCACGCCCTCCAGGTTCAGCGTGGATCCGGCCTCGAAGAAGCCCGGTGAACCGAACCGGCGAGTGCCCTGATACTTCAGCGCCCACTCGACGTCCAGCATGCCGCCCGCGGCGATCTTGGGCGTGATCGTGGCCTCCAGCTGCACGCCGTTCGTACCGGCGACACCACTCGTGCAGAGGTACTTCGCGACGAGCGAGGACTCCGCCGACCCTGAGGGGGATGACACCACGAACGCGGCCGACGCCGCCATGCCGACCGATGCGGCGATGAACGCCTTACTCCACCGATTCACGGCACACTCCGATCAACACAGTTGGCCGAAGGTCGATCTTAGGGTCGATATCCGCCGAAGACCGCAACTACCGGCACTTGTGATGAACCCGTGTCCGCCCCCGCAAACCGGCAACAGAATCGTATTCTGTCCAGCACGACCACCCCCACTTGGAGGCGACTGATGCGGCGAGACCTCTTCGACGAGGAGCACCTGCTCTTCCAGGAGACCGTGCGCGAGTTCATGGCCCGTGAAGTCGTGCCACACCACGGCCAGTGGGAGAAGGACGGCATCGTCCCGCGTGATGTGTGGAAGAAGGCCGGAGAGATCGGCCTGTTCGGGTTCTCCGTCCCCGAGGAGTACGGCGGAGCCGGTGTCACCGACTTCCGGTTCAACGCGGTCATCGTCGAGGAGATCATCCGGCATGGCGCGTCAGGGCTCGGGTTCGGGCTGCACAACGACATCATGGCGCCGTACCTCGTCGATCTGACGGACGAGGAGCAGAAGCGGCGCTGGCTGCCCGGGTTCGTCAGCGGCGAGCTCATCACGGCGATCGGGATGACCGAGCCGGGCGCCGGGAGCGACCTGCAGGGGGTCAGGACGACCGCGGTCCTTGACGGCGATCACTACCTGGTCAACGGGCAGAAGACGTTCATCACGAACGGGATCAACGCCGACCTCGTCGTGGTGGTCGCCAAGACCGATCCCGCGGGCGGGGCGCGCGGCACCACGCTGCTGGTCGTCGAGCGGGGCATGGAGGGGTTCGGGCGGGGTCGCAATCTCGACAAGATCGGGATGAAGGCGCAGGACACGGCCGAGCTGTTCTTCGAGAACGTCCGCGTCCCCGTGGCCAACCGGCTCGGCGCCGAAGAGGGCCAGGGCTTCTTCCAGCTCATGAACAACCTGCCGCAGGAGCGGCTGTCCATCGCGGTGGCGGCGGTCGCGGCGGCGGAGACGGTGCTGGAGCAGACCATCGAGTACTGCAAGTCCCGTCAGGCTTTCGGACGAAATATCGGGTCCTTCCAGAACACCCGGTTCGTCCTGGCGGAGCTGGCCACCGAGACGGAGATCGCCCGCCACTACGTGGACAAGTGCGTCCGGGCGCTCAACGCCAAGGAGCTGACCGTGGTCGACGCCGCCAAGGCCAAGTGGTGGACCACCGAGCTCCAGAACAAGGTCATCGACCGCTGCCTCCAGTTGCACGGCGGCTACGGCTACATGATGGAGTACCCGGTCGCCAAGGCATGGATCGACAGCCGCGTCCAGAGCATCTACGGCGGCACCACCGAGATCATGAAGGAGATCATCGGAAGGTCCTTCGGGTTCTAGAACCCGGACGCACGACGCCCTCCGACCGAGGAGGGCGTCATGCGTCCGTGGTCAGCGTTGCCAGACGTCGTAGTTTCTGTTCTGGTACAGGTACGCCGGCGTGAACGAGCACCGATAGGTGTCACCGGACTTGCGAATCAGGCCCTGGTGGATGCCCATGGCCATGCCACCGTGATACCAGGGGCCACCGCTGTCGCCGCTGGCGCAGTCGGTCGAGTTCGAGACGACCATGTGCCGCAGCGAGTTGACCGAGACGTTGCGGTAGCGCACGCTGGTGCACACGCGCCCGCTGATCTTGCCGAACTTGCAGGCCGTGTCACCGACCGCCGGCATGCCTGAACGGGAGTCGGCGTAACGCTTCTTGCTGAAGTCGTAGTAGAAGGTGCGCGTGGGCGTAAAGCCGCCGGTGTCGTAATACCCGATGTCGCCCCACTTCCCCTGATGGGACCAGATTTCCATGACGCCCGTCGATCCGCCGTCGGCACTGTGATTCTTGTACGTGCTGAACTCGGTGGAACCGCAGTGCCCGGCCGTGCCGATCCGCTTGGTGCTGGAGGTGACGTACTTGAGGTTGAACCCCGCGGTGCATCCGGTCAGGTAGCCGCCACCGCGGAGGTAATCGTCCTGCGGGACCGAGGCCGGCAGGGAAGAGACCTCGACCTCGACCTTCATGCCCGTGCTGAGAGTCCGTGCGGACGCGAGCCGGTCGCGTACGGCGTCCCGCTCGGCCTGCGGCATCCCCGTCTCCCGCAGTTCCGCGGAGACATGGATCACGCCGGTCTCGATCTCGTAGTACGTGCTCGCCCCCGCGACCGCCGGGTCCGCCATCGCGGCCTCGTGCGCGTTCTCCGAAGCCGTCGCCAGCTCCGCCTCCGAGAAGCCGCGCCCGCCGACCAGCCGCACCTCTGCGGGAAGCGTCTTGGCGAGCGCGACCGCCTGCTCGGGGATCGCGTCCTTGAAACCGAACCACGCGCTGGAGCCGTCCTCGGCCCGGACCGCGCCGGAGAACTCCTGCGGGAACGCCTCCTCCAGCTCGGCCGCGACCTTCCGGTAGGCCGACGTCCAACCATGCCGATCGATCGTCTCGGCGAAGCCGGTCCCGGTGTCCTTGGCGAGGGCCGCGAGGTCGTCCAGCTCTACCGCTGACAGGTCGTCGACCATGACGTCGGGGATGCTCGCTCTGCCGTCGGGCTGGTTCGCCCAAGCCGTGGGTGAGGTGGCGGCGGTCTCGGCCACGTACGCCTCGACGGCCGCCTCAAGAGTGCCGCGCTGGTTCGCGGCCGCGCGCTTGATGCCGTCCAGGGTGGGACGCTTGATCTGGGGCTGGGTCTCCAGGGGCAGGACGATCGTGTCGTCGGCCGCCGCGGCTGGGGCGTTCGCTCCGGCAAGGGGGGTGACCACGAGGGCGGCCACTGCCATGACGCGGATCCACTGTTGACCACGTGATAAGTGCACGGTTGTCTTCCTCGGTGAAGGGCGATCAAAGATCGCCCAGGGTTCCGGATCGTCAGACTCATGTCAAGATCAGCAGCCGGTGAACCGCACGCGAAGCGCCCCGACACCGCATACTGGTCAGCATGTACGGCGGCCTGATCCTGCTGGTTTTCCTGGCGTTGCTGTTCGCCTGGGGCCTCAACCGCGTGCGGCGTGCGATACGCCTGGGGCCGGTGGGCTACGTCGGGGTGATGATCGTCTTCGTCATCGTCATGCTGCTCATCTATGGGCAGACGGTCCGCTAGCCGGGCAGCCCTTCGACGAAGCGGGTGAGGAGCCGCGCGAACTCCGCGCGCTCCGCGTCCGACCATCCCGTCATCGCCTCGGCGAACGCCGCCTGCCTGCCGCGATGTGCCTGCTCCAGTGCGATCCGGCCGGCGTCGGTCAGCACGAGCAGCGCCCGGCGCCCGTCGGCCTGGTCCGCCCGCCGCTCGACCAGGCCGGCCGCGACGGCCGCCGCCACCAGCCTGCTCGCCCTCGGCTGGTCGACCGAGAGCGCCTCGGCCACCGTGGAGACGGTGGCGGGCGCGCTCGCGGACTCGATCACGTCGAGCACCTCGAACTCCGGACCCGGCGCGCCCTGCAGCCGCGCCAGCGCGCGCCTGCTCTGCCTGCGCCTGATGGCGACCATCGCGCGCTCGACTGCGGCAATTTCATTGTCATCGTACATATAGTTGCTATTATACATCCATGAACCGAAGAATCGGCTTCCTCCTCAAGCATGTCCACACCCTCCTTGAGGACACGATGGCCCGCGCCCTCCACGACCATGACCTCTCGCGCCGCCAATGGCAGGCACTCAACGCCGTGTCCGAGGGCGACGACCCGTACGAGGCGCTGAAGGCGTTCGACGGCGTCGGCGACGCGGTGCGCGAGCTGACCGCCAAGGGATGGATCACCGGCACCGCCCTCACCGAGGAGGGCAAGACGGCCCACGCGGCGGTCCTCGATCGCGTGGCCGAGTTCAGGCAACTCGCCATCCAGGGCGTGAGCACGCAGGACTTCCAGACCACCCTCGCGGTCCTGAACCAGATGGCCGCCAATCTGGAGGCCGCCTAACCTCCGCTGCCCTCCAGCAGCACCTGGGCCACCAGCCCCGGATCGTCGCTCATCGGCACGTGACCGCAGCCCTTGAGCAGCTTGACCCGCTGCCCCGACCACCTGGCGGCGCGTACGGCCTGGCGGCGCGGCAGCAGCCGGTCGTGCTCGCCCCAGGCGATCGTGATGGGCGACTTGGGCGGCGCGGGCGGCATCACTCCGGCGAACGCCTCCAGCGTCTCGTCGAAGCCGGGCGCACCGCCCAGCGCCTGGGTGGCGGCGATCAGCGCCGTCGGCGACAGCCGGGACGGATGGGCCACCAGGAGCCCGGCCGACAGGGCCCGGCCGAGGGGGTTCTCGGCGAGCCCGATGGCCTGCTCCGGCGGCAGCGCCCTGGCCGTGGCCCGCAGCGCGCGCAGCACCGACCGGCAGTACAGCAGCTCGGAGCGCGACCAGAAACCCGCGGGCGACAGCGCGGTGGCGGTGCGGACCACGCCGCGCGAGGCCAGCTCCAGCGCGATGTAGCCGCCGAGGGAGTTGCCCGCGACGTGCGGCTCGCGCACGCCGAGCAGCGCGCAGAACGACTCGACCGCGTCGGCGAGCGACTCCGCGGTGTACGGCGTGCCGTCGGGCAGGCCGGGTGAGACGCCGAAGCCGGGCAGGTCGACGGCGATGACAGTACGCGAGGCGGCGAGGCGGTCCATGACCGGCAGCCATGCCTGCCAGTGGTGCCCGATGCCGTGCAGGAGGATCAGTGGCTCGCCGGTGCCGCGTCGTTCGAAGGCCAGGTCCATGGCTTCGAGCCAATCACTCAGCGGCTACGGGTGGGAATCTCGAACCAGACCGCTTTGCCTTCCCTGGTGGGTCTCGACCCCCAGCGCCTGGCGAGTTGGTCCACCAGGTAAAGGCCCCGTCCGCCCTCGTCGTTCTCCCCCGCGCTGCGGATCCGCGGCAGGCGCAGGTCCTGGTCGAACACCTCGACCCAGACCGACTCCTCGCCTCTGCGCAGCCGCAGCGTGAACTCCTTGTCGCTCACCACTTCGTCCTCGAAGCCGGGCACGTCCCACGACTCCTCGAACGGCAGCGGCGGCCCCTCGACGACCAGCTCCCTACGCGGCACGCTTCCGTGGGCCGCGTGGAGCACCACGTTGGTGACGACCTCGGAGACGAGCAGGCAGGCCAGCTCGGCGCGCTCCTCGGGGACGTTCCAGCCGCCGAACGCCTCGGAGGCCATCCGGCGCGCCTCGCCTACCATGATCGGCTGGGCCGGGAACGTCCGCTCCTCGACGTCGAGGTCCGACTCGCTCGACCGGACCACCAGGATCGCCATGTCGTCGTCGATCTCGCCGGGCACCGCGACGGTCGCCGCGTCGGCCACCCGCTCCACCTCGGCGTCGGCCATCTTCGCCAGCTTCTCGCACAGGACGCCCAGCGTCTCCTCGTCGCTCGGCATCCGGCCGTCACGGCCGGGGCGGCGGTCGACCAGGCCGTCGGTGTAGAGGAGCAGCGCCGCGCCGGGCGGCAGCGTGCGCGTCTCCTCCTTGTAGACGAGGTCGGCGTGCAGGCCCTTGGCGCGTACGCCCAACGGCTGGCCGACCTCCTCGATGTCGAGCTCGACGCACTGGCCGTCGACGAGCAGCAACGGCGGCGCGTGCCCGGCGTTGGCGAACGACAGCTGCCGCGACCAGGCGTCGTAGACGAGGTATTGGCAGGTCACGATCGGCGGGACGCTGATGTCGGCGCCGCTGTCGTCCTTCTCGGGAGTGGCGATGATGCGGGTCCACTCGTCGAGCCTGGCCAGGATGTCGGCCGGTGACTTGTCGTCCTGCGCGAAGGCCCGCAGCGCCGCCCTGAGCTGGCCCATGATGGCCGCGGCCTTGGCGCCCCGGCCCTCCACGTCGCCGATGACGATGCCGACGCGACCGGCCGACAGCGGGATCACGTCGTACCAGTCGCCGCCGACCTGGGTCTGGATGCCCTGGCCGTGGGAGGCGAGCGGCGCCGCCGGGTAGTAGCGCACCGCGATCTGCAGGCCGTCGAGCTGGGGCAGCGCGCGCGGCAGCAGGTGCTTCTGGAAGGACTCGGCGGTGTGCCGCTCCTCCTCGAACAGCAGCGCGTTGTCGATCGCGAGCGCGACCCGGGTGGCGATGGCGCCGACGAAGTCGCGGTCGAAGGCGTCGTAGTGGGGGCTGCGGCGGTCGGTCAGGTTGGACAGCCCGAGGTACATCAGGCCGAGCGTCTCGCCGCGTACGCACAGGGGGGCCACGATGGCGGAGGTCATGCCGACCTCGCCGCACAGCTTGGCGCTGCCCTCGCTCGGCGACGGGAAACTGCTGACGGCGAAGTCCTCGACGAGGATGGTCTCCTGGCGGCGCAGCGCGGTGTCGGCGTAGTGGGAGGCGGGGTAGCGGATCTCCGCGCCCACGGGCTTCCAGGTGCCGGCCGGTGGGCTCCAGCCCTGTACGTGCTGCGAGACCCGCCGGACCAGCCGATCGCCCTCCATCAACTCGATGAAGCAGTGGTCGGCGAACTGCGGGACGAGCATCTCGGCCACCCGCTTGAGCGTCTCCTCGACGTAAAGAGAGCCGGCCAGCCGCTCGCCGATGCGCTCCAGCAGGCCGAAGCGGTCCTTCTCCCGCTCGTTGCTGCGCAGCGCCTCGCGGGCGGTGACGACGATGCCGGTCACCGACCCCGAGGGGTGGCGCAACGGCACGGCCTGGGCGCGGACGTAGACGATCGTGCCGTCACCCCGCCGTACGTCGAAGGTGCCCTCCCACACGCCGCCCTTGAGCACATGCTTGGTGAGCTCGATGGCGAGCGGGTGGTCCTTCTCCATGATGCCCAGCGACAGCATCGAGGTGTCACGTGACGACTTCGACGGGCGGCCGAAGAGCTTCTCGGCGAACGGGTTCCAATAGAGGAGATTGCTGAAACGGTCGGTCACCACGACCGCCATCTCGGCATGATCAAGCACGGATTCAGCCGCCAGATGATCAGCCTCTTCCTGGGACACATCCCCCCAACGCTTCATCCGGAGACCACTCCTAGGGAGGGCATGTGCGCAATGCGAACCACGGGCACTCCTGCAACAGCGTCGACCGGCCGGGAGTGGAGGGCCTCCCAATAGGGATTCAACCAAGGAGTAGCGGGCGAGTCAGCGCCTGGAGACGAAAACATGCGCGGCAACGTCACGCGGAAGCTCCGCGAGAGTGTCGTTCGCGTCACCGTCACCTGTCACCCGCACACCGTCGTCGCTCGCCGCGAGCGTCACCTCGCGTCCGGGTTGTATCCCAACTTGCTTGAGTTTAAGCATCACAGCAGGATCGCTTTGCACTTGTTCGCTAATTCGCCGCACGACCACGGGTATATCTCTTGGTCCGGCGAGGTCGGACATGGACGTCAAGAGGCTGGGGCCACCCTCTATGGGCTCTCTGGCGCCCAGCTCGCCCAGCCCGGGAATCGGGTTGCCGTGCGGGCAGACCGTCGGGTTGTCGAGCAGCGTCACCAGCCGGGTCTCCACGGACTCGGACATCACGTGCTCCCAGCGGCACGCCTCGATGTGCACGTCTTCCCAGGGCAGGCCGATCACCTCGGTCAGCAGGCACTCCGCGAGCCGGTGCTTGCGCATCACGCGCGTGGCCAGGGTGCGCCCGAGATCGGTCATCGACAGGTGGCGGTCACCTTCGACGCGGACCAGGCCGTCGCGCTCCATCCGGGCCACGGTCTGGCTCACGGTGGGACCGCTCTGCTGGAGCCGCTCCGCGATGCGCGCGCGCAACGGGACGATGCCCTCCTCCTCGAGCTCGAAAATCGTGCGGAGGTACATCTCCGTGGTGTCGATCAGGCCGTGTGCGGTCAAGGCTCCTCCCAACTGAATGCTACGCCGGTCAGGGCATGGACTGGACCCGTCGGCGACGGGCACAGAAGTCACACGGGAACCCTATGGGGAGAACGAGCGACCATGGTGATGGACGACAACACCGGGGCAGCCCGGTTCCTTCCCGACCGCCTCGATCTCGCCGCGCTGCGGCGGGCCGCGGCCGGGTGTCAGGGCTGCGACCTGTTCAGGAACGCCACCCAGACCGTGTTCGGCGAGGGCCCGGCCGGCGCGCGGTTCATGCTGGTCGGTGAGGAACCTGGGGACCAGGAGGACCGCCAGGGCGCGCCGTTCGTCGGCCCCGCGGGGCGCGTGCTGGATCGAGGGCTGGAGGAGGCGGGCATCGAGCGCGACGACGTCTACGTGACGAATGCCGTCAAGCACTTCTCCTTCACGCTCAGGGGCAAGAGGCGCATCCACCAGAAGCCGACGGCCGCCGAGATCGACGCCTGCCACCCCTGGCTGGCCTCCGAGCTGGCCGTGGTCCATCCGAAGGTGGTCGTGGTGCTCGGCGCGACCGCCGCGCGGGCGCTGCTCGGCAAGGACTTCCGGGTGACGAGGCAGCGCGGCGAGCCGGTCCCGCTGGGCGAGGCGCTGGCGGTCGCCACGATCCACCCGTCGGCTGTTCTGCGGGCTCCTGACCGGGACGAGGCGTACGCGGGCTTCCTCGCCGATCTCAAGGTGGCCGCGCGCACCGCCTGATCCATGGGCACCGCCCGAGCCGCGCGTACGGCTAACCGTCGGCTGACTGTCGGCTGACCGTCGGCGAACCGGCCCGGTAGTTCCGGAAGCTCGGCACCGACAGGCCGACGATCAGGACCGCGACGGCGCACGCCAGCCCGCCGCCCACCCACGCCCACGTCAGCCCGAACCACACGGCGGTCACCCCGGCCCGCAGGTCGCCCAGGCGCGGCCCGCCCGCCACGACGACCATGAACGCCCCCTGCATCCGCCCGCGCATCTCGTCGGGAGCGTGCAGCTGCAGGATGGACTGCCGCCAGACCGACGAGACCATGTCGGCCACGCCCCCAACGGCCATCAGCACGACCATGAGCCAGAGCTGCTGGGCTAACCCGGCCGCGGCCACGCTGAGCCCCCAGAGCGCGATCGTGACCGTCAGCGCCACCCCCTGGCGGCGTACCCGGCCCACCCAGCCGGAGCCGAGCGCGCCGAGCACCGCGCCGATGGCCATGCCGGCCGACAGCCAGCCGAGCGCGATCGGCGAGCCGTCGAAGCGCTCGGACACGGCCTGCGGGATCAGCGCCCTGGGCAGCGCGAACACCATCGCGATGATGTCCACGACGAACGACATCAGCAGGACCGGCCCGGTCGCGATGTAGCGCAGGCCGTCGATCACCGAGCGCCAGCCGGGCCGCTGGATCTCGCCCATGGGGAGCAGCCGGGGCAGCCGGATCGCCGCGTACAAGCTGGCCGTGAAGAGCACCGCGTCGATCCCGTACGCCAGCGCGTAGCCCTGCCAGGCCAGCAGCACGCCCGCGATCATCGGCCCGATGATCGCGCCGAACCCGAACACCAGCGAGTTGAGCGCGTTGGCGGCGGGCACCAGCTCGGCGGGCAGGATCCTCGGGATGATCGCGCCGCGGGCGGGCGAGGTCATCGCGAACCCGGTGGCGCTCACGGCCGCGGCGAGCAGCAGCAGGTAGACGTTGCCCAGGCCGAGGAGGGCCTGGGCCAGGATGAAGAGCGTCGCGCCCCAGGAGATGAGCGAGCTGGTGATCAGCAGCCGGCGCCGGTCGACCGCGTCGGCGAACGCCCCGCCCCACAGCCCGAACACCATGAGCGGGAGCAGGTTGGCCAGACCCAGCAGGCCGACCCAGAAAGAGGACTGGGTGAGGTCCCAAACCTGCTTGCTGACCGCGACGACGGTCACGCCGATGCCGATGTTGGCGATGGCCTGACCGGACCAGAGACGCCTATAGGTGGGAACGCCCAGCGGCCGTATGTCTATGAGATGACGCTTGACCAGCTCCCCGATTGCCACTTTAGGCACATTAAGGGGCAAGCCTCTCCAGAACCCATCCGGGGCGGGTTCGCCGGTAGCGCAGCCTGTCATGCATCCTGTCAAGCTGCCCCTGCCAGAACTCCACTTCCAGCGGGCTGACCCGGAACCCACCCCAGAAGTCGGGCACGGGCGGATGCTCCGGCCATCGGGCGGCGAGCTCGTCGTATCGGGCGTCCAGCTCCTCCCTGGACCGCACGACCGCGGACTGGCGAGAGGCCCAGGCCCCGATCCGCGAGCCGTACGGCCTGGAGTTGAAGTAGTCGGCCGACTCCTCGTGCGAGAGCCGTACGACCGTGCCCTCGATCCGCACCTGGCGGCGGATCGGGTGCCAGGGGAACAGCAGCGACGCGCGGGCGTTCTCGGCCAGGTCGCGGCCCTTGCGCGACTCGTAGTTGGTGTAGAAGACGAACCCCTGCTCGTCATAGCCCTTCAGCAGGACGGTCCTGGCGCTCGGCCGGCCGCCGGCCGAGGCCGTGGCCAGCACCATGGCGTTCGGTTCCGGCAGGCCGGCCGTGAGCGCCTCCTGGAACCAGGTGGCGAATTGGGTGATCGGATCGGCGGAGAGATCGGCTTCGAGCAGCGGCTCGCCCTCATACGTACGGCGAAGCCCCGCCAGCGCGGGCGGGCGCGAGGTGGCATCCACGAGACGGTATTCTTGCGCGCTTGGTGGCAGATCCCACACAACACTCCCTACCAGCGGCTTTCGCGTTCCGGCGGGTCCGGAGACCGACCACGGGCGGGTAGGGGGTTAAATTGACCCGCCGGTATCTCGACATCAAGGCATTGCCGCAACATGGCAAGAAAGGGAGGCGGCCGAGAATGTCCGACTTCAAACCCGGCCTCGAGGGCGTTGTAGCTTTCGAGACCGAGATCGCGGAACCGGACAAAGAAGGGGGCGCCCTTCGCTACCGGGGTGTCGACATCGAGGAGTTGGTCGGCCGTGTCCCCTTCGGGCACGTCTGGGGCCTGCTGGTCGACAACAAGTTCCAGCCGGGCCTGCCCCCGGCGGAGCCGTACCCCATTCCTGTCCACTCAGGTGACATCCGCGTAGACGTACAGAGCGCGCTGGCCATGCTGGCCCCGGCCTACGGCTTCAAGGCGCTCCTCGACATCAGTGACGAGGAGGCCCGCGACCAGCTCGCGCGCGCCTCCGTGATGGCACTGTCCTTCGTGGCGCAGTCGGCGCGCGGCCTCGGCCTGCCGATGGTGCCGCAGAGCCGCGTCGACGAGGCCAAGACCATCGTCGAGCGGTTCATGGTCCGCTGGCGTGGCGAGCCCGACCCCAACCACGTCAAGGCCATCGACGCTTACTGGACCTCGGCCGCCGAGCACGGCATGAACGCCTCCACGTTCACCGCCAGGGTCATCGCCTCCACCGGCGCCGATGTGGCCGCCGCGCTCTCCGGTGCCGTCGGCGCCATGTCCGGCCCGCTGCACGGCGGTGCTCCGGCCCGGGTGCTGCACATGATCGAAGGCGTCGAGCACCTGGGCGACGCCAAGAAGTACGTGCAGAGCGAGCTCGACAAGGGCAGCCGGCTGATGGGCTTCGGCCATCGCGTCTACCGTGCCGAGGACCCGCGCGCGCGGGTGCTGCGCCGTACCGCCAAGGAGCTCAACGCGCCTCGTTACGAGGTCGCCGCCGCTCTGGAGCAGGCCGCGCTGGAGGAACTGCACGCGCGCAAGCCCGACCGGGTGCTCGCCACGAACGTCGAGTACTGGGCGGCCGTGGTGCTGGACTTCGCCGAGGTGCCCTCGCACATGTTCACCTCGATGTTCACCTGCGCCCGTACGGCCGGCTGGGCCGCGCACATCCTGGAGCAGAAGCTCACGGGCCGCCTGGTCCGCCCGAGCGCCAAGTACATCGGCCCGGCGTCGCGTCCCCTCAGCGACGTTCCCGGCGCCTCCGAGGTCGTCGGCACCATCTGACGTCTCGACCCGCTGTTCGTACGGCTGCCGCGTTTCGACGCGGCAGCCGTACTTTCATTTCATCCGGGCTTCATTGGGGCGCGGTGTCGGGCAGGCCGGCGCACACGGCGTCCTTCGGGGGCGGCTCGGTGGCGTCCAGCGAGCCGCAGCGGACGACCGGCTTCGGGTTGCCCGCTCGCGCCACGTCCACCTTCATGATCGCGAAAGCCTTGTCGACCGGGGCGTGCAGATCGGCGGAGCCGAAGTCGATCTTCCCGCTGGAGCCGTTCCAGACCCGCCGGGTCAGCCGGTACAGGATGTCGCCCCGGCTGGGCAGGCCGCCGCCCTCCTGCGCTCCGGCCCGGTAGGCGGTACTGGCCGCCTGGTAGAGCACGTTGGCCGCGTCGAAGGTGAGGATGAGATTGTCGTCGGAGGACTTCGGGTGCGCGCCCGCGAGCAGGCCGCTGATGAACGCGGTCTGCTTGGTGGCGCTCTGGTTCCACAGCGCCCGGTGCGCCAGCGCCACGTAGTAGACCTCCATCTGCTTCATGTGGGCGATCTCACCCGCGTGGTCGGCCATCGCCCTGACGACGTCGTCGCCCGCGAGCACCTTCGCGTCCTTGCAGCCGCTGCCCTCTATTGAGGTCAGGAAGCCGAGGAACTCCGAAGCCCGCCCGGCATAGAGGAACACGTCCGGTTTGAGGCCACAGGCCGCCACAGCGGCCTCCTGGATGCCGCCCGACTCGACGTTGTAGTCCTTCGGCTCCTTGACCGTGATGCCCTGCGCCTTCAGCGCCGTCCCGAAGTCGTCGGCCAGGTTCTTCGTGTACTGGTCGGTGATCGATTCGTCCTGGACGATGACCGCGGACGGCTTGTCCACGTCCGCGAGCAGCATGCGCCGGGCGAACCGCGCGCCCAGCGTCGCCTCACGGAAGTTGGTCGGCCCCACCTGGAAGTAGTAGGGGGACGGCTGGCCGGGCCGCTTGCCGTCGGCGGAGTCGCCGACGTAGCCGATCCGGTCCGCCGTCGCCGTGGTCGCCACCATCGGGATCTTCGCCAGGTGCAACTCCTCGATCGCCTGGCTGACGCCCTCCACGCTGCGCGGCAGGCCGATCACGCCCACCACGTGCGGGTCCCGCGCGGCGAGCTCGGTGATGAGCTGCGCCGTCCGGCGGCCGTGGCGGAAGTTGTCGCCGGCGTTGGCGATCAGCACCTGCAGCCGGGGCGTGGTGCTGGCGGTCCGCTGCTGCTCCTCCACCGCCTCCAGCTCGGACAGGGCGGTCGACAGCCGGGTGTCGTTCGCCTCCGTCTTCGTGATCGAGAATTCGCCGAACAGGACCACGCTGACGTACCGTCCCGAGCCGATGGCGTATGCGTTGTTCGCGTCGATCTTCTTGACCAGGTCCTTCACAGCACCGTCGAAGAGGTCGTTCGGCGTGGCGCCGGTGGCGTTCACGATGCCGACGCACTCGGTGCCGCTCCGCTCCGCCCATTGCAGGCCGCCGCAGTGCGCGGCCCTGTCCCGCTGCACCCAGAAGACCAGGGCGAACGGCAGGACCAGCAGCAGCCCTATGGCCGTCCAATAGGCCAGGGCCCGCTTCCTGCGCGGCAGCACCGGCGGGTACTCCCCGACGGCGGGCATGTCCGTGGCCCGGATGCCGATCCTCAGGTCAGGGACGCGGAACCGGGCCGCGGCCCGCCACCGCCCGACGACCTCGGGCAACTGGCCCAGCTCCGCGGTCCCGATCGGCGGTCCGGGCGGGACGGAGGACACGGCCGCCAGCACGACCATCGGCGGCAGCAACCCGGTCGTCCTGGTGGTCTCCTCCACCAGCCGCAGGAACCGCGCGTTGACCCCGTCGGGATCGACGACCTCGATCAGCAGCAGGGCGTACAGCCCCCTGCCCCAGCTCGGCCACGGGATGATCCACTTCTTGTACGCCTCGCGGAGGTCGCGCATCAGCGCGTGGACCAATAACCGTTCGACGTCCGTGTCGTCACGCTTGACATCCGCGTCGTCATCCGCGCCCTTGGCATTGGCCAGGCGTAGCGCGTACTTGGCGGGCCCCTCGAACGGATCCCGCCGTATATACGGCTGATTGCGGAGCCAGCCAGTGAACAGTGTCCCCCTGATCGAGAAGAAGGCCTGGCCGGTGGTGCCGAGCGCGGCCACCAACAGGCCGAGCACCCACGGAGCGAGGCCGACGAGATCGGCGGGACCGTTGAACCACCAGACGGCCAGCGTGCCGACCGGCACCCAGGTCGTCGCGGCGCGCGCCAGGAAGTCGGCCGAGGTCCTGCGCCCCCGGTCGCTGTCGCGGCTGCTCCGCTGCCAATCCTTGAGCCGTTCCTTGAACATCCGGTAGCCCGTGTGCGTGCCCGGAGCCGGCAGCCAGCCCTCAGACTTGTTGCCCGGCGGCGGCAGGTGCCGCTGCTTCCTCGCCCACAGCACGAACCGCGCCAGTGGGAAGCGCGGCGGCGGCAGCAGCGACCCGCCCACCGGGTTGCCCAGCTCGCCCTGCTCCCCCGCCAGAGCCTCCACCAGCTCCTGGATCGACTTGTGCGCGCCCTCCTTGACGTGGGCGTAGGGCACGGAGTCCTGGAACGGCTCGGCGAGCAGCTTGGCCGCGGCGAGCGCCTCAGGGCCCGTCACGAGCACCGTGGGCAACGGCGGGTCGGCCCGCCAGAACACCGGCCGGCGAATCAACGCTTCGACGACACTCCGCAGATCGGCCACCCGGACTCCTCCAGCCGGACCTCACCCCGTGTTGCTGGTCCAACGAATGATCGAGGGAAATGGTTCATCATTTCTCAGGATCCGGACCCGGGTCCAGGCAAGCTCCTCGGGTAAGTACCCTTGGTCAGGTGGCTGACATCGTGATTCCCGCTGACATCAAGCCCGTCGACGGCCGCTTCGGCTGCGGGCCCTCGAAGGTTCGCACCGAGCAACTGGCCGCGCTCGCCGCCTCCGGCGCGAGCGTCATGGGCACTTCACACCGCCAGAAGCCGGTCAAGAACCTGGTCGGCCGCGTACGCGCCGGCCTCATCGACCTGTTCTCGCTCCCCGAGGGCTACCAGGTCGTGCTGGGCAACGGCGGCACCACCGCGTTCTGGGACATCGCCTCCTTCGGGCTCATCCGGGCGCGGTCCCAGCACCTGTCGTTCGGCGAGTTCTCCTCGAAGTTCGCCACCGTCGCCAAGAAGGCTCCCTGGCTCGGCGAGCCGACGGTGATCAAGTCGGAGGTGGGCACCTACCCGGCCGCGGTGGCCGAGGACGGCATCGACGTCTACGCGCTCACCCACAACGAGACCTCGACCGGCGTCGCCATGCCGATCAAGCGGGTCGGCTCTGACGACTCCCTGGTGCTCGTCGACGCCACCTCCGGCGCGGGCGGCCTGCCCGTGTCCATCGAGGAGACCGACGTCTACTACTTCGCCCCGCAGAAGAGCTTCGCCTCCGACGGCGGCCTGTGGATCGCGCTCATGTCGCCGCGCGCCCTGGCAAGGGTCGAGGAGATCGCCGCCACCGACCGCTACGTGCCGGAGTTCTTCAGCCTGCCGGTGGCGATCGACAACTCCAGCAAGGACCAGACCTACAACACCCCGTCGGTGGCGACGCTGTTCCTGCTGGCCGACCAGCTCGACTGGATGAACGGCAACGGCGGCCTGGCCTGGACCACCGCCCGCACCGCCGACTCCGCCCAGCGCCTCTACACCTGGGCCGACAAGACCTCCTACACCACGCCGTTCGCGGCTCCCGAGTTCCGCTCGCAGGTGGTCGGCACGATCGACTTCTCCGACGACGTGGACGCGGCGGCCGTGGCCAAGGCGCTGCGCGCCAACGGCATCGTCGACACCGAGCCCTACCGCAAGCTCGGCCGCAACCAGCTGCGCGTGGCGATGTTCCCGGCCATCGACCCGGCCGACGTCGAGGCGCTGACGGTCTGCATCGACTACGTGGTCGAGCGTCTTTGACCCGTCGCGCCGGTTACGTGGTTCTGACCCGTTACGTGGTTGAGCGTTTTTGACCCGTCCGGCGCGACAGCTCGTCCAGCAGGGCCAGGGCGTCCTCCTCCTCGACGCTCTGCGCGAACCTCGCCAGCACCGGCAGCCGGTCGGTGCTGGCCGCCAGCGCCTCCAGCATGAGCCGCGTGACGTGCTCGTCCCTGGAGTAGGCGGCCGCGTACTTGAAGGCGTTACGGTACGGCGTGCGGACGAGCAGCCCCTTCTTCACCAGCCGTTCGGCGACGGTCTGCACCGTGGTGTAGGCGAGCTCGCGCACCTCGTTGAGCGTGGCGAGCAGCTCGCGCACCCGCATCGGCTTACCCGCGTCCCACAGCACGTCCATGATCGCGCGCTCCAGGGATCCCAGGTTCGCCAACAGACCAACCCTCCGGCTCGGTGAGTTAGGAAACATTCTTCCCTAAAAGGCCCGCGCGCGACCAGGGCTGATCTCCCTTTCCGCCCAGTTGTGGCGACATATCCTCATGTGACAGGGGTTATACCGGATGAGTATGAGCAGGCGGCCCAATGGCCTGGGCTACCTGATGTTCGCCAGCCGCTGGCTGCAGGTCCCCCTCTACCTGGGGCTCATCGTGGCCCAGGGGGTGTACGTCTGGCAGTTCATGGTCGAGCTCTGGCACCTGATCGAAAGCGCTCTCCATGGTGGCGACACCGACATGGAAGTCACGGTCATGCTGTCGGTGCTGGGCCTCATCGACGTGGTGATGATCTCCAACCTGCTCATCATGGTCATCGTCGGGGGCTATGAGACGTTCGTCTCGCGCATCAACCTCAACGAGCACCCCGACGAGCCGGAGTGGCTGTCCCACGTCAACGCGAACGTCCTCAAGGTCAAGCTGGCCACGGCCATCGTGGGCATCTCGTCTGTGCACCTGCTGCAGACGTTCATCAAGGCCCAGACGATCCCGGACAGCAAGATGATGTGGCAGACGATCATCCACCTGGCCTTCGTCCTGTCGGCCATCGGGCTGGCGCTGATTGATCGCCTGCTGTCCTCGTCTCCGGCCGAGCGGGTGCACAGCTCCTAGTGCCGTCTCGGTCCCTGTGACGGTCCGTGGTGACTGGGGTCCTTTCGGTGGGATCCCCCTTGGGGGGAGGAGGATCCGGTCCGTCGTGGCTGGGGTTCTTTGGGAGGGATCCCCCCTTCGGGGGGGAGAAAGAAGCCGGTCCGTCGTGGCTGAGGTCCCCTTGGGGATGCCCCTTTCGGGGCAGTGGAAGAAGCCGGTCCGTCGTGGCAGTGGCCGCTAGGAGGGGACACCCCTCCGGGGCCGGGATGTCCGGCGGGCGTTCCTTGACTCCGCGCCGGCCACCATGAGCGTCAGGGTCTGGCCGGGCTCACCGGTCGCGGCCGCCCAGCACCCACGCGCTCGCGTCATCGGCCGATCCGGGCGCGTACATGCCCCGCAGGGCGGCCGTGTACTCCTCGCGGGAGATGCGCCCGTCGCCGTCGGTGTCGATGCGGTCGAAGAAGCCGTTGGACGTCTCGGCGGACTCGCCGACCGCCGCATACAGGCGGGCGAGCTCCGGCCGGGAGATCGAGCCGTTCGCGTCGGCGTCGACGGCGTCGAACACCGCGTCGGCGACGGGCCGCAGACCGTTGTCGTAGTAGTGGGGATCCTCCGCCGCGCCCGCCTGTACGAGGGCGACGTACTCGTCGCAGCTCACCCGGCCGTCCTCGTCGGTGTCGGCGCGGCGGATCTGCTCCCACCACACCCGGTAGGCCGCCCGCAGCTTCGCGTGCGAGGGCGTGTCCGGGTCGGGCGCGAGCGCGGCGCACATCCGATCGCCCAAGCGCTCGAAGTCGGCGGCCTCGAGATATCCGCTGCCGTTGACGTCGATGACGGCGAACGCGGCCCTGAGGTTGGCTTCGGCCAGAGGATTCGACACGGGGTGGCTCCCTTCGTGGAAACTTTACGTAATCATTCCACTACGGAGTGTCTCGTGTGTCGAGATGTGGCCGGGTGTCGATCATGCCGGTCAGGTCAGGGTGAGCGCCCGGCAGCAGGCCCTACAGGGTCGAGTAGCAGGCGCTCTACTTACCAGTTACCGGGTTCTTCGGGAGGTGTTTCTCCGTGACCAGCAGCCTCACCGTGCCGTCCTGCTCGGGCTCGGCGGCCCAGACGTACCAGTGGTCGCCGACCTTGGCCAACTGCTTCGCCGGGTTCATGCCGAAGCCGTTGCCGTCCGGGTTCGGCTCGATGATCCGGAAGACCACCCGCAGCCCTCGCCGGCGCGCCTCGGCCGCGACCTTGCCCACGGTCCGCCCATCGGCGTCGTAGCCTTCGAGCATTTCGCCCTTCCTACCGGCATCCCCGAAGGCCTGGTACTTCTCGCCGGGTTTGGCCGGCCGGCCCAGGTAGAAGACGCCCCGGCCGTTGAACCCCTTGCTCACTGTGACGGTGAGGAAGCAGCCGTCGTGGCCCAGCGCGCAGCCGGCCGGCTCCAGGCCACCACCGAGCCTGTCGGCCATGGTGGTTCCGGCGAATCCGTAGCGCACGATTGCGCCCACCTGGGTCGGTGAGGCGGGGATCGGCTCCAGGCCGATGTGGAGGCCTATCGCCTGGAACGCCTCGGCGTACAGGGCATGGTCGGCGAACGGGTCCTTGATCCTGGCGATGTACTCGTCGCCTCGCAGCTCGATGTCGATGGCGGCGTTCGCGTACGAGCTGGCGGTGCCCGCGTTCCGCTCCAGCAGGACCGGCCCCATGACGACGGCGGTGGCGAGCGCGGCGGTGGCGGCCAGCCCCACGAGCAGGCGGCGGGCGCGGCGCGATCTCGGCGCCCGGCGCCCGACGGTTGCGGCTGCCGTGCCTGGCTTCTCCTCGGCGATGGCCGCCAGCAGCGCACGGGCCCCCGCACCGGACGCCTGGCCGGCCAACTGCTCATCGTTGACCCTGGCGAGTTCGCTGATCCTGGCGAGTTCACTGGCCGGTTCGCTCAACTCGTTCATCTGAATGGTGGCGCGGAGACCCGGTCCTTCAGGTCCGGGAGGTAGCGCCACCCCTCCTCTCGAAAACAGTATGGAAAGACTTGGTCACGTTCGGTAATGTGTGCGGTGAGTGAGGCCGCTGTGACAGGAGGTGCACGATGGCGATCCGCCGCTCCGCCACCAAACGCCACGGCCTGCCCACCATCGTGCAGCTCCGGCTCACAGTCGCCCCGGACCAGGCCGAGGCGCTGGCGGCGGCGGTGCTGTTGTGCAATCAGGCGGCCACCGTCGTCTCCCGCCTGGCCTGGCAGCATCGCGTCTTCGCCGTGGTGGAGTTGCACCGGCTGTCCTACTACGAGGTGCGTTCGCAACTGGCCGGGCTGGGCGCGCAAGCGGCCGTGCGGGCAATCGCCCGGGTCGCCGGCGCCTACGCCAACCGGCGCGCCACCAAGAAACATGCGCACATCTTCCGGCCGCACGGCGCCATCCCGTACGACGCCCGGCTGATGAGCTTCAACCGTGACGCCCGCACGGTGTCGCTGTGGACCCCCACCGGCCGCGTCACCATCCCCTACACCGGCCGCCCAGACGACCTCAAAGCCATCGACACGCTGCCGATGGGGGAGGCTGACCTGGTCTGCCGGCGCGGGGTGTGGCTGCTGCAGGTCGCGCTCAGCTTGCCCAAGCCGGTGGTGGGTGAGCCGGTGGGCGGCTTTGTGGGGGTGGATCAAGGGGTGGCGAACCTGGCGGTCACCTCCGATGGTGCGGTGCTGCCCGGCCCGGCTTTGCCGGGGCCGGTCGGCGGTAACGGCCACGTCCGCACCCTGCGCGAGCGGCGCCACCGTCAACGCCGCCGGTTGCAGAAGAAGGGGACTTCTGCGGCGCGGCGGGTGCTGCGCCGTCTGTCCGGGCGTGAGCGACGGATGATGACCGACCTCAACCACCAGATCAGTAAGTTTGTGGTGCGTGAAGCCGAACGCACCGGCCGTGGTGTCGCCCTGGAGGATCTGCAGGGCATCCGCGGCTGGGTAAGGGCTCATCGGTTCCAGCGGCGCACCCTGCACGGCTGGGCGTTCGCCCAGCAGATCGCCTTCACCCGCTACAAGGCCGCCCGCGCCGGAGTCGCCTTCCTGCTGGTCGACCCCGCCTACACCTCCCAGGCCTGCCCGGAATGCGGGCACGTCAGCAGGGCGAATCGGCCGGCGCGGGGCCGGTTCGTCTGCCAAAGGTGCGGCCTCGCTGGGCACGCCGACCACATCGCAGCCCGCAACATCGCCGCACGTGGCGTAGCGGGCTGGGCTGTTATCAACCAGCCACACGCTACCGGCCTCCCTTCAGCCAGACGGGACCGTGAGAGCAAACCACCGGCTTCAGCCGGTGGTAGTTGATCTGGACTCCACGGGGAGACGGTTGACGGAGACGCCCGCGCCGGCCAAAGCCTTGGACAAGCGCTTGCGCGCGCGATGGAGCCGGATGCGTACGGCGTTGCGTGAGCAGTCGAGGACCTTGGCGAGCTGGGCGTGGTCCAGCCCTTCCCAGGCGACCAGCGACAGCAGCTCGCGATCGTCCTCGTGCAGCTCCTTGAACGCCTGCGCGATCGCGCCCAGCTCGACGCTGCCTTCGGGCGAGTGGGAGTAGAGGTCGGCGATGTCGGCGTTGAGCTCCACGCTTCTGGACCACCGCCTGACCTGGCCGCGCCGCTGGTTGGCCAAGACATTCCTGGCGATGCCGTACAGCCAGAGCCTGGCCTCCGCATGGGGCGGCAGGGCGTCGACGTGGCGCCAGGCGATGGCGAACGTCTCGGCGACCGCGTCCGCCGCGTCCTCGGGAGAATCACAGCGACGCAGGGCGTATCCGAGAATCGGCTCGTATGTCTGGGCATACACGGCCTCGAACCGGTGTCTTCGGTCGTCATCCACCGGCGGTTCCCATGGTGGCCTCCTCATGCGGGGGTTACGGACACCCCTTACATGTCTGAGGCCCTACTGGCATTTCACCCTGATTTGAGCGCGGGTCTACACCACTTCGCGCTTGCGGCGCAGCAGCCAGGCGGCGACGACGCCGCCCACCAGGCCGAACAGGTGGCCCTGCCACGAGATGCCCTGCTGGTTGGGCAGCAGGCCCCACAGGATCGAGTAGTAGGCGATGCCCACGCCAATCCCGATGACGATGTCGAACACGCGCCGGTCGAATATCCCGCGCGCCAGGACGTACCCGAAATATCCGAACACCAGGCCGCTCGCGCCCACCGTGATCGTGTCGGGGCTGGTGAACCAGGTGCCGATACCGCCGATCACGATGATCAGCAGGCTCGCCGCGAAGAACCGGCCGAGCCCGCGCAACGCCGCCAAGAACCCCAGGATCAGCAGCGGCAGCGAGTTGGCCATCAGATGCCCGAAGCCCACATGCAGGAACGGGGCGAAGAAGATGCCCACGAGTCCCGAGGGGTCCCAGCCGACGATGCCGAACTCGCGGTCCAGGCTGCCGTTCGTCGTGTAGTCGACGACCTCGACGGCCCACATCACGGCGAGCATCACGACCATGACGAAGGTCGCGCTCAGGGCGCCGGCGAGGAGGGTGCCCGCGCCACGCTTGGCCGACTCGTACGCGGACCTCGAATAGTCGCTCATGCGCCCCTCCCGCTAGACCTTTCCTTCTTTACCGTACGCAGAAGAAGTTATGCGCGCGCTAAGAAACCCCCTCCCAAAAAGGGGAGGGGGTCGGGAAAAGGACTACTCGCCCTTCCACTGGGGGGCGCGCTTCTCGGCGAAGGCCGCCGCGCCCTCCATCGCGTCCTTCGAGCTGAACACCGGGCTGATGATGCCGCCCTGCTTGGCGAACATCTCCTCCAGCGACCAGTCCTGCGACTCGATGATCACTTTCTTGGTCGCCGCGAGGGCCAGCGGGGCGTTGGCGGCGATCTTGCGAGCCAGCTCCAGCGCCCCCTCCAGCGCCTCGCCCGCCGGGGTGATCCGGTTGACCAGCCCCAGCTCGTACAGGCGCGAGGCCGGGTAGTGAGCGCCGGTCAGGGCGATCTCCATGGCGACGTGGTACGGGATCCGGCGCGGCAGCCGCATGATGCCGCCCGCGCCCGCCACAAGGCCCCGCCTGGGCTCCGGCAGGCCGAAGGTGGACTCCGACGACGCCACGATCACATCGCACGACAGCGCGAGCTCGAAGCCGCCCGCGAGCGCGTAGCCCTCGACCGCCGCCACGATCGGCTTCTTGGGCGGCGACTCGGTCAGGCCGCCGAAGCCGCGGCCCTCGACCACGGGGAAGTCGCCGGACAGGAAGCCCTTGAGGTCCATGCCCGCCGAGAAGTAGCCACCCGCCCCGGTCAGGACGTAGGCGGAAATGTCGGGGCGAGCCTCCAGCGTGTCGACGGCTGCCGCGATGCCACGGGCCACCGCGCCGTTGATGGCGTTGCGCGCGGCGGGCCGGTTGATCGTGATCACGGCGACGCCGTCGGACTCTTCGACGAGCACTTCGTCAGACACGTGACCTCACTTGGGCTGGAAGCGGATGCCGCCGTCGAAGCGGACGACCTCGGCGTTCATGTAGTCGTTCTCGATCAGGGACCTGATCAGGTGCGCGAACTCGCCGGGCCGCCCCATACGCTTCGGGAACACCACCGGCGCCACCAGCTTGGCCTTGAACTCCTCGGAGTTGGGCGAGAAGCCGTAGATCGGGGTGTCGATGATCCCCGGGCAGATGGTGTTCACCCGTACGCCGATGGCCGCCAGGTCACGCGCGGCGGGCACGGTCATGCCCACGATGCCGCCCTTGGAGGCCGAGTAGGCCAGCTGCCCCGTCTGGCCCTCCAGCGCCGCGACGGAGGCGGTGTTGATGACCACGCCCCGCTGCCCGTCGGCGTCCACCGGCTCGGTCTTGGCGATGGCCGCCGCGCCGATGCGCATGAGGTTGAACGTGCCGATCAGGTTGACCTCGATGACCTTGCGGAAGGAGGCGGGGTTGTGCGGGGCGCCCTCACGGTTGACGGTGCGCTCGGCCCAGCCGATGCCCGCGCTGTTGACGACCACGCGCAGCGGCTTGCCGGTGGCGACGGCCGCGTCGACCGCCGTTTGTACCTGCTCGTCGTCCGTCACGTCGGTCCGGGCGAAGACCCCACCGAGCTCGTCGGCGATGCTCTTGCCGCGTTCCTCGTTGAGGTCGGCGATGACCACCGTGGCGCCGTGGGCCGCGAGCTCGCGGGCCGTCGCCTCGCCGAGGCCGCTGGCCCCGCCGGAGATGATTGCTGCAGATCCGTTCACGTCCATAACCCGGACCCTAACCCGCCAACCGAATGAAGTTCTACTCGGGGTGGGTTAAATCTCGCCTACGGCCGTGTCGACATCGGAATATACCTTGATCCGCCGGTCGAGCCCGGTCGTGCGCAGGATGCGGGCCACCGGGGCCTGCGGCCCGGCCAATGACACGCCGCCGCCCTCTCCCGTGGCCAGCCGCCATGCCTCGATGAGCACCGACAGCCCGCTGGAGTCCATGAACGACAGCTGCTGGAGATCGAGCACCAGCCAGGCGCCATCCTGTTTGATGGCGTCTCGCACCTCGTCGCGGAGGAACGGCGCCGTGAACAGGTCCAGCTCACCCTCAACGGCCACCACCACGGCATCGCCAAGGGCATGTCGCGCAAGCCGCAGCTTCATTTGGCCCCTCCTCGATGAGCCACTGTACTTCGACATCCCCGGGTACCGGGCATGCACAAACTCGGATCATCCGTATGTGAGGCCCGAAACAGGAAAATGACCTTCCTGGATCAGCCATGCTCCGCCGGCGCGGGGATGGCGAAGCCGTATGGGAGCTCCAGGCGGTGGCGAGCGAGCAGTTCGGCGTCGGCGAGCAACTCGCGGGTGGGCCCGTCCGCGACGATCACGCCGTCGGAGAGGATCAGCGAGCGTTCGCAGAGCTCCAGCGCGTACGGCAGGTCGTGGGTGACCATGAGCACGGTCACGTCGAGCGAGCGCAGGACCTCGGCCAGCTCCCTGCGGGCGGCCGGGTCGAGGTTGGAGGACGGCTCGTCGAGCACCAGGATCTCCGGCTCCATCGCCAGCACGGTCGCCACGGCCACCCGCCGGCGCTGGCCGAACGACAGGTGGTGCGGCGGCCGGTCGATGACCTCCAGCATGCCGACCCGCTCCAGCGCGCCCTTGACCGCGTGTTCCAGCTCCGCGCCCGACACGCCCGAGTTGGCCGGGCCGAAGGCGACGTCGTCCCTGACCGTGGGCATGAAGAGCTGGTCGTCCGGGTCCTGGAAGACCAGGCCGACGCGCTGCCTGATCTCCTTGAGCGTGTCCTTGCGCACCGGTGTGCCCGCCACGCTCACCGAGCCGTGCCCGGCCGTGAGGATGCCGTTCAGGTGCATGACGAGGGTGGTCTTGCCGGCGCCGTTGGGGCCGAGCAGCGCGACGCGCTCGCCGCGCCGGATCGTGAAGTCCACGCCGAACAGGGCCTGCGTCCCGTCGGGGTAGGCGTAGGCGAGCCGGTTGACTTCGAGGGAGTTGACGGCCGGAGAGTTCACAGTGACAGTCCTTGTACGGCTGACAGGCCTTGTACGGCGGACAGGCCTAGTACGGCCAGGGCGACGCCTGGCAGAGCGAGGGCCGTGGCCCATTGCCCAACGGATCCCGAAATTTCGTCCATCATCGGCATCCGTCCGGAATAGCCGCGGCTGAGCATCGCGAGGTGTACCCGCTCACCCCGTTCGTACGAGCGGATGAACAGGGCACCCGCCGAGCGCGCGATCACCGGGATGTGCCGGAAATTTCGGGCTTCGAAGCCACGAGACTCCCGCGCGACCCGCATCCGCCGCATCTCATCCATGATCACGTCCATGTAGCGGAGCATGAACATGGCGATCTGCACCAGCAGGCTGGGCAGCCGGAGCCGCTGGGCACCGATGAGGATGACCCGCGGCTCGGTGGTGGCCGCGAGCAGGATCGAGGCGACCACCCCCAGCGTCGCCTTGGCCAGGATGTTCCACCCGGCCCAGAGCCCGGCCACGCTCAGCGAGACGCCCAGCACGCTCGTCCGCTCCCCCAGCCCGATCACCGGGATGAGGAAGGCGAACAGCACGAAGGGCAGCTCGACCACCATCCGCCGCAGCACGTACGTCAGCGGCACCCTGGCGGCCAGCGCGACGCCCGCGAGCAGGACCGCGTAGAGCCCGAAGGCCCAGAACCGCTCCCTCGGCGTCGCCACCACCACGATCGCGAAGGCGGCGACGGCCAGCAGCTTGCACTGCGGCGGGAGCCGGTGCACGACCGAGTCCCCTGCCAGGTAGAGCTGATGATGGTGCCCCGCGCCCACCCGACACTCACCGTCTCTCGTTCACTCGCCTCAGACCCGGGCCCTCTCCCGGCCACGGGCGGCATAGGCGACGCCCCCGGCGATGAGCAGCACGAGCCCGACTCCGATGATCCCGGCGACACCCACCGGGATGCCGCCCACATCACCGTAGTCGGCCAGCGCCCACGAGCCGAACACGTGGTGGGTGGCCTGGTCGAGGAATCCATGGTTCTCGGCGACCGCCTCCAGACCGTCGGGATTGGAGGAGGCGAAGAAGGACACGATCCCGGCCAACACCAGCGTCAGGCCGAGGCCACCGAGCAGGAACGCCCGCAACGGGCCGCGGGCGGCGGGCACCGGCTCCTCGGCGGCGCCCACCGTGACCGTCGTTCCCGCGGTCGTCCCCACAGTCGCCCCTGCGGTCGCGTCCTCAGCGCCCCTCAGTACGAGGGGCGTGCTCAGCCCGCGCGCGCCGTACACCAGGTCCGGCCGGACGGCCAGCACCGCGCCGACGGTCAGGACCGTGATGACGCCTTCGCCGATGCCGATCAGCACGTGCACGCCGCCCATCGCGGCCGCCACCGCGGAGACCTCGATCGGCGCGGTGCCGCCGACCCAGAACAGCGCCGAGAACACCAGGGCCGCAGACGGCACGGAGACCAGCGCGGCGAGGAAGGCGGCCACCGTCACGCCGCCCCTGCCCTTGGCGAGCCGCGCGACCAGCCGGAAGACGCCCCATCCGACCAGTACGGTGACGATGCCCATGATCGTGATGTTGATGCCCAGCGCCGTGAGGCCGCCGTCGGCGAAGAACACGCACTGCACCAGCAGGACCACGGCCATACAGAGCACGCCCGTATAGGGCCCCACGAGGATCGCGGCCAGCGCCCCGCCCAGCAGATGCCCGCTGGTGCCCGCGGCGACGGGGAAGTTGAGCATCTGGACGGCGAAGATGAACGCGGCCACCAGCCCGGCCATGGGCGCGGTCCGGTCGTCGAGCTCGCGGCGCGCGCCGCGCAGGCAGACCGCCAGCCCGGCGGCGGCGACCGCGCCGGCGGACACGGATACGGCCGCGTCGAAGAAGCCATCGGGTACGTGCACGGCAAAGCCCTTCGTCAAGCGGTGTTGCAATACGCCTACTTTAGGACATCGTCTTGCACCTGCACATAGATGGCAATTAGCGGAGAATTCTACGGAAGGCCGTACGGGTGGTCATCTTGAGCACGACCGTGCTCAGCCGCCCTTTGCCCGACGTCGCGTACGGCCGCACGCTCCGCAGCATGGCACCGCCGCGCAACCTGCCCCACAGCCGGCGCGGCGCGGCGACGGTCTGGGCGTCGGTCTCGATCCGGAACCTCGCGGGCGGCCCGCCCAGCTCGACCTCCAGATAGGCGTCCCAGATGCCCGGCGCGAACTTGCCCATCGCGGGCCGGGCCGCGAACCCGCCGCCCGGCAGCGCGACCACCCGCTCGGCCCGTTCGTTGCCCGTACGCCGCTCGCGCCAGACCAGCCGGGTGATCGCCGAGGCCGCCGGGATCACGCCCACGACCGTGACCTCGCCATCGATGAGCAGCCGCCGCCCGAGCGTCCAGCGCGTCCGGTGGATCCTGGCCCGGCCCGGCACGGTCATCAGGTGCCCGCCGACGTCGATGCTGAGGTTGCCGTTGTCCTTGGTGAAGTACGGCAGCGCCACCACGGCGCCGATGAGCCGGGGCGCCGGGCGGGTGACGCAGCCGTCGCGGTCGGCGCCGAGCCGTCCGTACCGGACCACGCCCTCCATCTCGACGGCCACCCGCAGGTCCCAGATGCCGGAGTCGAGCGCGGCCACGTCGACGCTGGCGACGAACGCGGCGCCCTCGCGCTCGGCGGGCACGATCAGCTCCTGCCCGCGCACGTTGCGGGCGCGCAGCACGAGCGCGACCCCGTCGTGCTCCGGCATGCCGTCGAGCCCGGCCACCCCGGTCACGACCAGCCGGTTGGCCTCCCAGCGCAGGCCGGTCAGCCGGCGGCGTACGGCGGCGCCCTCGATCTGGGCCAGCCGCACCAGGCGGTGGATGTCGCCGAGCGCGGCGATGCGCTGCTGGTCGGTCCGGCTGAGCTTGGCGTAGACGCCGGGCGTCAGCCACCTGTCGCAGAGCGCGGCCACCTCCTGCGCGATCTCCTTGCGCTGCACCTCGTCCGACTTCAGGAACGGCACGCCGAGCTGCTCGAACACGTCGAGCCTGAAGTGCCGGCGGAGCAGATGGTCGCGCAGCGGCCCCGGCGGGACGTGCTCGGTCATGAGTTGGATCGGCCCGCGGATCATGCCGAGCCAGCCGCGCGGGTCCCGGCTGCCCGGCTGCTGCATGATGCTGCTGCCGTCGGACCTGGAGACCAGGTGGTAGCAGTCGTAGTCGGCCACCACGGAGATCACCTTGGCGTGGCAGTAGGCGTGCACGGTGAAGTGGATGTCCTCGCCGACCAGCATGCCCTCGCCGAACTTGATGCCGTGACTGATCAGCATCTCCCGGCGGAACAGCTTGAAGCAGCTCAGGCTGTTGTAGACGGCGCTGTCACCGAGCTCGGCCCGCTCGGCGCCGCGGTGGAACATCGACATCGGAGCGCGCCTGCCGTGCCCGACGACCTTGCCGAGCACGATGTCGGAGCCGTTGCGGTCGGCCATGGCGACCATGCGTTCGAGCGCCTCGGGGCCCAGGTAGTCGTCGGCGTCGCAGAAGAAGACGTAGCGGCCGGTGGCGTGCTCGATGCCGATGTTGCGCGGCCGCCCGGCGCCGCCCGAGGCGGCGATGCTGACGACCTTGACGTTGCCCTTGTGGTAGGTGGCGTAGAGGTCGAGCAACTCGTCGCTGCCGTCGGTCGATCCGTCGTCGACGACGATGATCTCTTTCCTGATCCGCTGCACCAGCGCGGCGGTGAGGCACCGGTCCAGGTATTCACGGCAGTTGTGGGCCGGGATGATGACGCTGACGTCCACCGCGTCCTCGTCGCCGTTCGATGTCGCCATAGCCACAACCGCGCCCCTCAGCCGCCATCACTTACCGCAGTCACGTCGTTTCAGTATGTGATGACGACCGGGCATCGCGTGGCCGATCTCGCCTCTTCATCCGCGCCTTTTCCCCAGACAGAAGATTCGCCGCACTCATCGCATAAGCGCAGGTGAACCCGCCAATCCGCACAATCCGGCGGGACCGAACGGGATTCAGGGACGCTGTTTTCCCACCTGGGTGGAGAGAACCTCCTCCGGGGGAAGGATGCCCTACCCCCACGCGAGGTCAGGTGATCCACGGGACGGGATGACGCGTCTACAGTGAGGCAACCTTGACCGGGGAGGTGGCGAGAGTGGGATCCGATCTTCGCGGGCCCAGGGTGACCGGCTCGGCCGTACACGATGCGGAGTTCATCGTCTCCTCAGCGCGACTGGGAGAGCTCCATGAATGCTCCGCCTTGCTCCGCCGTACGCGGATCAGGGCGGAAGAGATCGTGGACGAGGCACGAGCGCTGCTCGCCGAGGCCGAGGCACAGGGCGACCATGAGCGGATCGTCATCCGTGGCGCCCAGCTCGACGAGGCGCGCCAGGCGTACTGCAAGGTGCTGAACGCGTACGTGACGATCTGCCGCCGGATCAACGAGGAGCGGCAGGAGATCATGCAGGAGCTCACGGGGTTGTCAGGCACCACCTGACGCGTTACTGTCAGGCCATGCCTGACTGGATGGACAACCTGCGCTGCTCGTTCTGTCACAAGAGCAGCGCCGACGTAGCCAAGCTCATCGCCGGACCCGGCGTGCACATCTGCAACGAATGTGTGGGTCTGTGCGCCGACATCCTCAAGGAAGTGGGGCTCGACCCCTCCCCCGAGCCCCGCCTGCCCATGTGGGAGACCATGAGCGAGGACCAGATCCTCGATCACCTCCCCAAGATCGCTGCTGTGCAGGTCCAGGTCGACGACAATCTGCACGACTGGGTACGACACCTCCGCACCAGGAACGTCAGCTGGGAGCGCATCGGCGCCTCGCTCGGCATGACGCGGCAGTCCGCCTGGGAACGGTTCAGGGAATGACCGTCCAGGGAAATGATCGGTAAACCCCTGTGACTTGTGGGGCGTCCTTGATGCCAGGGAGGCCCACCATGCAAGTCCTCGATGGCCTCGCGGCGCCCGATCTGGCCGAGCTCCACCTGGAGCTGATCCTCATCGCGGCGTTGCATGAGGAGGCCGAAAGCCTGTCCACCCGTTGAACGGGCTCCAGCTCCCCGATCGCACCGGGGAGCTGGAGCAGGGGATCAGTATCTCATCGACCCGCTCGACCTGGCCCGGGGAGCGGGCCTCAGCAGGTCACCGACCCAACTCGGGGAACCGGCCTCAGCGAGTCGCGGACCCCACCGGAGAACCGGCCTCAGTGGGTCGCGGACCCGCCGCCCCCGCCGGGGAGCTGGCCGCGGATGGCGCCGTCCGGATACTTCGCGTTGTGCACGTTGACGTAGTACCGATCCGGCGACTTGACGATCGCGTGCAGCTCGTTCTGGGTCAGGACGAGCGCGGCGTTCGAACCGCTCTGTTGCTTGGCCGCCTTGATACAGCCCTTCGCGGGACCCTTGGTCGGGGCCTTCAGGGTGACGGTGATCGGGCCTGCCACGCCTCTCTTGCCCCGGTGGATGTGGGCGGCCGTGGCGGGCAGGATGCGGTCGGCGGCGATGGTGTAGCAGAGCGTCTCGCCCTTCACCTGGTAGGTGAAGGCGCCATGCCCGTCCGGGTCACCTGGACCCGGCACCTCCTGCCGGCCGGTCATGACGACGCGTTGCCCGCGGTCGGCGACGCCGGCGGGGCTCGCGGCGGCGGCCTGGCTCGCGGTGCCGATCGGGCTCGCCGTGGCGGGGCCCGGGAGGGCGGCGAGGCCAGTGACGAGGGCCGCAGTGGTGAGGGTGGCGACTGCCAAGGGTCTGCTCATGGGATGTGGTCCTCTCCCATCACACTTCAGGACACCCTGCCGCACTCATGTGTCGGTGTTTCGAGGCGGCGGATCATGGGCGAAGCGGCTTGACGGTAAGCACCTGTACCTGCCGGAGACAGCGCCGGTAATATCCGCATTTATGCTGCGCTGTGCCGTATTGGATGATTACCAGGATATCGCACTCGGCCTCGCCGACTGGTCCCCGGTGCGGGCGACGAGCTTTCGCGAGCACTTCGCCACGCAGGACGACCTGGTGCGGGCCGTACACGACCACGAGATCCTGGTGATCATGCGGGAGCGCACGCCGTTCCCCGCCGAGCTCTTCGCCCGGCTCCCGAACCTGCGCCTGCTCATCACGACGGGCATGCGCAACGCCTCCATCGACCTCGACGCCGCCCGCGCCCACGGCGTCATGGTCTGCGGGACGGCCGGCAGCTCGGCGCCGCCCACCGAGCTGACCTGGGCCCTCATCCTGGGCCTGGCCCGCCACCTGATCCCCGAGGCCACGGCGCTGCGGACGGGCGGCCCCTGGCAGCACACGATCGGCCTGGACCTGCGCGGCAGCACCCTCGGCCTGCTCGGCCTCGGCAAGATCGGCTCCCAGATGGCCGCCATCGGCCGCGCCTTCGGCATGGACGTGGTCGCCTGGAGCCGCAACCTCACCGCCGACCGGGCGGACGAGCTGGGCGTACGGTACGCGGCCACGAAAGAGGCGCTGCTGACCGAGTCGGACATCGTGTCGATCCACCTCGTCCTCGGCGACCGGACCCGCGGGCTGATCGGCGCTCCGGAGCTGGCGCTGATGCGTCGCACGGCCTATCTGGTCAACACCTCGCGGGCGGCCATCGTGGACCAGGCCGCCCTGATCGAGGCGCTGACCGAGGGCCGCATCGCCGGCGCCGGGCTGGACGTCTTCGACCAGGAACCGCTTCCGGATGACCACCCGTTGCGCACGCTGCCGAACGTCCTGGCCACCCCGCACCTCGGCTACGTCACCCAGGGCAACTACCGCACGTACTTCCAGGAGGCCGTGGCCGACATCGAGGCATTCCTCGCGGGCGCGCCGGTCCGACTGCTCACGTAACCCCGGCCCTCGCGGGGGCTCTGGTCCGGCTGCTCACGCAACCCCGGTCCTCGCGGGCACCTCGGTCCGGTTGCTCGCGGGCACCCCCAGTCCAGCTGCTCACGTGGCCTTTCCCCGTGCCCGGAAGGCCGCGGTCTTGACCCGGTTCTGGCAGGCGGTGGAGCAGAAGCGGCGCGTGCCGTTGCGCGACACGTCCACGTAGACCCGGTCGCAGTGCGGCGCCGTGCACACGCCGAGCCGGTCGAAGAACTCGCCGCCGAGCACGATCGCGAGCCCGGTGGCGCAGCTGGCCGCCCAGTCGTCGGCCAGGGTGCCACCCGTGCCGTGGAAGTGGAGATGCCACGGCTCGCCGTCGTGCCGCTGGAGCGTCGGCCGGGCGTGCGACTCCTCAAGCAGGCTGTTGACCTGCGTCGCCGCCGTGTCGATGTCGTCCGCCGCGACGGCCTCGAAGACCAGGCGCAGGCGCGCCGCGATCTCGGCGTACGCGCCGCTCTCCGCCTCGGTGACCTCGGGATGCGTGGGGTAGACGGCACGGAGCACGTCCGTGGCGGCGGTGGCGAGATCGTCCAGCGCCGGCCAGGGCCGCCCCCGGCTCTCGCCAGGGGTCAGCACATTGACCACCGCCACGGCGACTCGGACCACCGCGTCCGTGTGACTGTTGAAATCCACTTGACCAGTTACATCCTATGCTTTAGCTTGTGACTGTCTAAAGCTTAAACGAGGGTCACAAGGAGACGACGTGCTCACTCACGAGATCGCACTCGACTGGATCGCGCGCTGGGACCGGCAGCAGGAGGGCTACCTGCCCGACCGCGAGGAGCGCTTCACCGCGTTGATCGACGCCGTCGAGGCGCTGGGCCGCCCGGACCCGCTGGTCATCGACCTGGGCTGCGGGCCGGGCTCGCTGTCCGCCCGCCTCCTGGAGCGGCTGCCCAAGGCCACAGTGATCCCGATCGACGCCGACCCGCTGCTGCTCGGCCTCGGCCGGGCCGCGTACCCGCGGCTCGGCTTCGTCGACCTCGACCTGCGTACACCGGGCTGGACAGACTCGCTGTCCCTGGACCGCCCGGCCGACGTCGCGGTGAGCACCACCGCGCTGCACTGGCTCGCCGTGCCGGAGCTCCGGAAGTTGTACGCCGACCTGGTCTCCGTGCTGCGGCCAGGTGGGCTGCTCCTCAACGGCGACCACTTCGACTCCGACGACGCCGCCACTCCGGCCATCGCCCGGCTCGAACGCGCCGTCCACGACCGCCACACCGACCGGGTGTTCGCCGACGGCCGGCCCGAGGACTGGCGGCAGTGGTGGGACTCGATCGCCGCCGAGCCCGCCTTCGCCGAGCTCAACGATGCCCGTACCGCTCGCACGACCGCGGGCGCGAACCACAGCGGCACCGAGTCCGGGCTGCTGTCCCAGCACGTCGAGGCCCTGCGGGCGGCGGGCTTCGCCGAGGTCGGCACGCTCTGGCAGCGCGGCAACAACCGCCTCCTCTGCGCCGTCCGCGCCTGACAGCCGTCCGCGCCTGACAGCCGTCCGCGCCTGACAGCCGTCCGCGCTTGACAGCCGTCCGCGCCTGACAGCCGTCCGCGCCTGACCGGGGTCTCCTAGCCCCACACCTCCCGCGCGGTCTCGGCGATCAGGGCCAGTTTGGCGAACTGCTGGTCGGCGTCGAGCACGTTGCCCTCGACGGTGGAGGAGAAGCCGCACTGCGGTGACAGGCAGAGCTGGTCCAGGTCGATGAACTTGGCGGCCTCGTCGATGCGCCGCTTGAGCGCGTCCTTGGACTCCAGCTCGCCGTGCTTGGTGGTGACCAGGCCGAGCACCACCATCTTGCCCGGCGGTACGTAGCGCAGGGGTTCGAAGCCGCCCGAGCGCTCGTCGTCGAACTCCAGGAAGAACCCGTCCACCGCCAGCTCACCGAACAGCGCCTCGGCCACGAAGTCGTAGGCCCCGGAAGCCGCCCAGGAGGAGCGGAAGTTGCCGCGGCACATGTGCGTGGTGATCGCCATGCCCTCGGGCTTGGCCGCGAGCGCGATGTTGATCTGCTTGATGTAGCGCAGGTGCATGTGCTCGGCGTCGTCGCCGCGTTCGGCGAGCTCGGCCCGCTGCGCCGGGTCGTTCAGGTAGGCCAGGCTGGTGTCGTCGAACTGCAGGTAGGTGCAGCCCAGCTCGCCGATCTTGCGTACCTGCTCGGCGTAGGCGGCGCTGAGGTCGCTCCAGAACTCCTCGACGTCGGGATAGACGTCCGGGTCGATGGAGGCGGGTCCGCCCCGGTAGTGGACCATGCTGGGCGAGGGGATGGTCAGCTTGGGCACCGCGGTGGTCACGGTGTCGCGCAGGAACGTGAAGTGGTCGGCGAAGATCGGCTCGGTCAGCCTGATCTTGTCGTGCACCCGCATCGCCGCGGGGGTGTACTCAAGGTCACCCTGCTCGTTGTGGAAGCGGACCGTGATGTGCTCGCCGGTGGCCTGGCCGATGCCGCCGAGCTGGTAGATGAAGTCCATGTGCCAGGAGGCCCGGCGGAACTCCCCATCGGTCGCCGCCTGCAGGCCCAGCTCCTCCTGCCTGCGCACGACCTCGCGGATCGCCTCGTCCTCCACCTCGCGCAGCGCCTCGCCGGTGAGACTCTCACGGGCGCTGAGCAGGGCGGGTGGCCGGAGCAGGCTGCCGACATGGTCCGCGCGGAAAGGTGGGGAGGTGCGCATGTGGATCACCTTCTCTAGGCGTACGTAGTACGCCCAAAGTTAGGCCACTATGCAACGGCTGTCACGGTTCTGCCCAACGTCCACCTGATCACAATGTTGGGCACTCTATTGACAGGCGTAAAGGCCCTGCCTACATTCAGGGCCACATTCGCGGTCCTGGAGGTCCTGATGCACAGGTTTCTCCCGTCCCTGGCCTGTCTCGTTCTCGCCACGGCCGCGTGCGGCAGCGGTGGCGGCGGCGAATCCGGCGCTAAAGATCCCATCAAAGTGGGCCTCATCGTCTCGCTCACCGGTAACTACACCCCGCTCGGCAGCGAGGACAAGAAGGCCGTCGAACTGGCCGTCGAGCAGATCAACAATGGCGGCGGCCTGCTGGGCCGCAAGGTGGAACTCGTCGCCCGCGACGACAAGACCGCGCCGGACCAGGGCATCGTGGCCTACAACCAGATCAAGGGCGAGATCGACGCGCTGATCGGCCCGGTCTTCTCCAACTCGGCCCTGGCGATCGAGCCCCTGGCGCAGCGCGACAAGATGCCCTACCTGTCGCTTGCTCCCGCCCAGGAGCAGGTCGAGCCGATCAAGTCGTACGTCTTTGTCACCCCCGCGCTGTCCAGCATGTACGCCGAGCGCTACCTGCAGTACCTCCAGGCCACCGGCCTCAAGACGGTCGCGGTCGCCTACGACTCCAAGAGCGCCTACTCCGTGTCCGGGCACAAGGCCATGGTCGCGCTCGCCCCGAAGTACGGCGTCAAGATCGCCGTGGACGAGCCGTACGAGACCACGACCTCCGACTTCAGCCCGCTCTTCACCCATGTGCGCGGCTCCGCGGCCGAGGCGCTGGTCTTCTGGGGCTCCGGCGCGCCCGGCGTCACCGCGGCCAAGCAGTATGCCGCCGCGGGGCTGAAGGTGCCGCTGTTCCTGACCGCTTCCCAGGCCAGCAAGCTCTGGCTGGAGCCGATGGGCGCGGCGGCCGAGGGGATGACCGTGCAGAGCGCCATCGGCGTGGTGGGCGAGCAGTTACCCGACGGCAAGCAGAAGCAGGTCATCGAGCAGATGGCCAAGCCGTATCAGCAGAAGTACGGATATCCGCCGCCACAGTTCGCGCAGGACGGCTACAGCGCCAGCCTGCTGCTGTTCGAGGCGATCAAGAAGGCGGGCGGCACCGACAAGGCCAAGATCCAGCAGGCGCTGGAGACCATGGACCTGGTCACCCCGAACGGCCGCTTCCGTTACTCCCCCACCGACCATTCCGGGCTCTCCCCCGAGTACATCTCGGTCAACACCGTGAAGAACGGCCAGTTCATCACCACGCCCTGGGCCAAGGCGCAGCTCGCCAAGACCGTGGCCGCGGAGTAGCGGTGCTGGCGGTCACCGGGATATCGCGCTCCTTCGGAGGCGTCTACGCCGTTGACGACGTCACGTTGAGCGTCGCGGACGGCGAGGTGTGCGGGATCATCGGGCCCAACGGCGCGGGCAAGTCCACGCTGTTCAACCTCATCACCGGCCACCTGCTCGCCGACCGCGGCGAGATCGCCTTCCTCGGGCGCCGGGTCGAGCGGCTGGCGCCCGACAGCCGGGCCCGGCTGGGCATGTCCATCGTCTTCCAGGGCGCCCGGGTGTTCCGCGGCATGACGGTCAGGGAGAACGTCATGGTCGGGGCGCACAGCCGTACCCGGGCCGGGTTCGTCTCGGCGGCGCTGCGGCTGCCGCGGCATCGCGCCGACGAGCGGGAGATCGCCCGCGAGGCGGACCTCGCCCTCGACCGGGTGGGGCTGGCCGAGTGGGCGGATCGGCCCGCCGACCAGCTCCCGATCGGCCAGCAGCGGGCGCTGCAGCTGGCCCGCGCCCTGTGCGCGCGGCCCCGGCTGCTGCTGCTCGACGAGCCCGCGTCCGGGCTGCGCGGCGGCGAGCGCGAACGGCTCGCCGCCCTGGTCGAGGAGCTGCGCGCGAGCGGGCTGACCATCCTGCTCATCGAGCACGACGTCGCCTTCGTGACCCGCCTCGCCGACCGCGTCGTCGTCCTCGACCTCGGGCGGGTCATCGCGGACGGGTCCCCCGCCGAAGTGCGCGCGGATCCGCTCGTACTCGCCGCCTATCTCGGACAGGCTTCATGATCGACGTCCGCGACCTGGTCGTCTCGTACGGCGCGGCCACCGCGCTCGATCACGTCACGCTGTCGGTACGGCGCGGCGAGATGGTCGCGCTGCTCGGCCCGAACGGCGCGGGCAAGTCGACGCTGGCCAACACCCTGGCGGGCCTGCTCACTCCGGCCTCCGGGACCGTGCGGATCGACGGCCGGCTGGCGCTCATCCCCGAGGGCCGCCAGGTGTTTCCGGATTTGTCGGTCGCCGACAATCTCGCCCTCGGCGGCTGGCGCTCCCGGCAGCGCGACCCGTCGTTCGTCTACCAGCTGCTGCCGCGGCTGGCCGAGCTGTCCGGCAGGCGGGCAGGTGTGCTGTCGGGCGGCGAACAGCAGATGTTGGCCTTCGGCCAGGCCCTGATGGCGCGGCCCGACGTGCTCGTGGTCGACGAGCTGTCGCTGGGGCTCGCTCCCCTGCCCACCGCCAAGCTGGCCGAACACCTGGTCGAGCTCAACCGTACGCACGGGCTGACGGTGCTGCTCATCGAGCAGAACGCGCGGCTGGCCTTCGAGCTGTGCCGGCGGGCCTACGTCTTGGAATCCGCGCGCGTGGTGGCCGAGGGCGAGTGCGCCGAGCTGGCAGACGACCCGCGCGTGGCCGGCGCGTACCTGGGCGGGGCGATCACATGAGCGCGTTCATCGGTTACCTGCTCAACGGCCTGGCCGTCGGATGCGCGATCGCGCTCATCGCCAGCGGGCTGGTCACCATCTACCGGGTCACCGGGGTGGTCAACTTCGCCCAGGGCACCTTCGCCGTCGTCGCCGGGCTCTGCACCTCCTCACTGCTGGGGCTCGGGGTCCCCCACGGGGTCAGCGAGGTGGCCGCCGTTCTGGTCGCCGCGCTCGCAGGCCTGCTGACCGGCCTGGCCGCCACCGGCAAACGGGACACCACCCCGCTGTCGTCGCTCATCGTCACGCTCGGCGTGGGCGTCCTCGCGTACGCCGTCGAGATCGTCCTGTGGGGCGACCAGCCGCGCTCGGCCCCCGGCCTGGCCGGCTCGGTGACCATCGCCGGGGCCCACGTCCAGACCCAGCACCTGCTCGTCATCGCCGTCACCGCGGCGACGTTCGTGCTGCTCATCCTGTTCTTCGGCCGTACCTACCTGGGCAAGGCGCTGACCGCGTGTGCCTCCAACCCCTTCGCCGCCCGCGTCATCGGCATCGACACCCGGCTGATGGGCCTGCTGGCCTTCGCTCTGGGCGGGCTGCTCGGCGGCATCGCCGGCGTGCTGGTCACGCCGCTGCGGCCCATCTCGTTCGACACCGACGTCACGCTCATCGTCAACGGCTTCGCCGCCGCCGTGTTCGGCGCGCTCACCCGTCCCGGCGTCGCGCTCGGCGGCGCGCTGCTGCTCGGCGTCGCCGAGACGATGGCGGCGGGGTACGGCTACGGGTCTCACCAGCTGGAGGTCGCTCTGGGTCTCATGCTCGTCGTCATGGTCGTACAGGCGAGCCGCCGATCGACGATCCATCAGGAGACGGTGTGAAGCGGGCGGCCGCCGGGCTGCTGATCGCCGCCGTCACGCTCGTCCTGCCCGCCGTGCTCGACGACAGCTCGCTGGCCGTGTACATCCTGCTCGGCCTGGCGGCCATGGTCACGGTCGGGGTCTCCCTGCTGATGGGGTACGCCGGGCAGGTCTCCCTGGGCCAGGGCGCCTTCTACGCCATCGGCGCCTACACCGCCGCCCTGCTCGCGCTGAACGGCGTCCCTCCCCTGGCCGGGCTGATCGCCGCGCCCGTCGCTGCGGCGGCGTTCGCCCTCGTCATCGGTACGCCGCTGCTGCGGCTGCGCGGCCACCATCTGGCCTTCGCCACCCTGGCCATGCAGCTGATCCTTCTCTCCCTGGCCGGGCAGCTGGACTTCACCGGCGGCGACATCGGGCTGCAGGCCATCCCCCGGTTCGGCATCGGCTCGGTCGAGGCGGAGAGCGCGTCCGCGTACGCGTATCTGACCTGGGCGGGCCTGGCCCTGGTGATGCTCGTGACGCACAACGTGATCGCCTCCCGGCCCGGCCGGGCGCTGCGCGCCCTGGCCACCAGCGAGACCGCCGCCGCCTCCGCCGGGATCCCGGTCGGCCGCTACAAGCTCGTCGTGTTCGCGCTGTCGGCCGCCTTCGCCGGCCTGGCGGGCGGTATCTACTGCTTCTACACCGGGTACGTCGCGCCGGGGTCGTTCCCGGTGCTCATCTCGATCCAGTACATCGTCATGGCCGTCGTCGGCGGCCTTGGCACGATCTGGGGAGCCGTCGTCGGGGCCACCGCGATCACGCTGCTCGTGCAGGGGCTCGACCGGGTCGCGAACCTGCCGGGGATGCCGACGTACGCGCCGAGCGTGCTGTCGTACGCGGTCTACGCGCTCGTCCTCATCCTCGTCGTCCTCTTCATGCCCCGGGGGCTGCTGCCCACGTTCGCCCGGCGTAGTTCGCCGAATCCGCGCGGCAATTCCCGGTGAACTTGCCGATTGGGAATAGCGGTGAACCCGGATCGGGGGCCACTGCGTACATCGTGGCAATCGACTTTCCGGAGACTTGCCATGAGGATCCGCTATTCGGCCATTGTCCTCGCGCTTTCCGGTGTCGCCGCGTGTAATGGCGGCGGCGAACCGGCGGCACCGGCGTTCGCGGGCGGCGCGACCGCGAATCCGCTGCCGGCCGGCGCGTCGGTCTCCCCTTCCGAGGCCAAGAACATTCTCGATCGGTACGAACGCCTGGCCAAGCAGGCGAGTTCGAAAGGCAAGGGCTGGGAGGCCGCGGAAGCGGGACTCTCGCTGCAGCTGACCAACGCCGACACCCGGATGGACACGCTGCTCGGCGAGCGCAGGAAGGGCCGCGCCGGAGTCGACGAGTCCCGGTTCGCGATCCCGGCGAGTGGCGACTGGTTCCTGGCCGAGTACAAAACCGGGTCGAACTGGACGCAACTCATCTTCCAGCAGACCACCGAAGGGTGGCGCGTGGTCTCCGCCTCGGCGACGCGGCCACCCGCCATCGCCAAGGACGGCAACGGCTACGCCACCGCGCTGAACGTGGACGAGCGCGGCGGCCTCGCCGTCTCACCCCGGCAGGCGGCCACGGCGCACGCGCGCCTGATGAGCACACTCGGCGCGGACGCGGGCGCCAAGCAGCTGTTCGCGGCCGGGGATTACACCACCGAACTCGTGGCAAGCCTGCGGAGCGACCGGCAAAAGGCGCAGGGCCAGTGGAATCTGAAATACCAGCCGCAACTCGCGCCGGAGGTCTTCGCCCTCAAGACATCGGCCGGCGGTGCCGTGGTCTGGTACGGCATGCGCGAACAGGACACTTTCACCGCCCGCCCCGGCGCCGCGGAATTGGGGCTGTCGCAGCCCAATTGGAAGGCGCTGAGCCGCGGCACGTTCTACAAATCCAAGGTCACCATGAAGAGCGGGGCCATTTACGTCGCCGTCATCCCTCCGTCGTCCGGAAAGGTGCGGGTGATCAGCCAGTGGTTCGCGCCGTTCAACATCAGCGGATCATGAGCCTTTGATGCTATTTGGTGGCTAATGGCCCCTGAAGAGGTTTCTTTTACAAGCACTTTACCGTGCGTAGTAGATCGATTACTGTGAGTGCATCCGACCTGGTCAAAGGCCAGATACCCTCCGCACGATGAAAGGTGCACAGCATGCGCGCTCTCCCTCTCGTCGCTCGAACCGCCGCACTCGTCGCCGCGATCTTCCTGGCGGCACCGGCCCTGTCCGCGGCCGCCAATCCCTTCCCCCCGCGACCCGCGGTCCCCGGCGGTCCGCCCGTGGACCAGCTCAGCGCCGTCTGCTTCAAGCTGCCGTACTTCGGCCCGAAGGGGCACGCCAACTTCGATTTCGGGCCGAAAGTCGTCCAACTGCTCGATGACCGGGGTGTCAAGGTGGAAGGAGTCGACCCGATCGAGGCCAAGCCCGACAACAAAGGTGTCTACATGCCGATCGGCTGGCAGCAGGACCACATCGACCCCTGCAACGGCGTGTACTACCCGGGCGGCTTCGCCCTCAACGACGTCAAGAGCGGCCACAAGGTGACGATCCACGACATCCACCTGCGCGCTGACGGGGCTCACGCCGGGGTGGCGATCGACGGGGTCGAGCAGGGCGAGCAGCTCGTGGCGACGTACAAGCTGGCGGAGTTCCTGCCGACCGTGGCCACGCCCCGACCGCTGGAGGGCGGCGTCGGGCCGAAGTACTGGCCGTTCTACGTCAGCCCGTACCTCAGCAGCACGGTCAAGGACATCACCGGCATCACCCTGAACGCGGGCGAGTACCTCGCCAACCTCGACGCGGTCGTCCAGTACGTGTGACGTAACAGCCCGGCACCCGCGGCGACGGCTTCGTCGCCGCGGACCGCTCTGAACCGCGTACGAGACCATCCGCGAAGCGAGGGACATGATGCCGAACCTCATCGGCAGACGGCCATGGCTCATGGCCGCCGCCGCCTCCACCACCGTACTGACCGGCGCCGTGCTGCTCGGCCCGGCGATGAACGCCGTCACGGCGACCAGCCACTGGGACGCCCCGGGGACGTTCAAGGACAAGGTCATAGACGCCAGCGACCTGTACGCCTTCACCAGCCCGGACAAGCCCGACACGGTGACCATCGTCGCGAACTACATCCCCTTCCAGATCCCTTACAAGCCCTACCAGTTCGACACCAACGTCCAATACGACCTGCACATCGACAACACCGGCAGCGGCAAGGCGGCCATCACCTACCGCTGGACCTTCCGCAACAAGGGGTTCCCGGTGCCCTCGGTCCTGCGGCGCGAACGCCAAGCGGCCGGACCCGAATCTTTGGTGGAGCAGAGCTTCACGCTGACCAAGCTGCGCCCGGGCCAGCCCGACCAGACCCTCATCAGGGATGGCTACGTGGGCCCTTCCGACATGGGCATCCTGATCACGCCCGGCTACCAGGGACTGCGTCAGAAGGCCGTACTCGACCTGCCCGGCGGCGGAAAGGTCTTCACCGGGCAGGCCGCCGACCCCTTCTTCAGCGACAACAAGGCGGTGAACCTGCTCAGGTTCGGCATACCGTTCCCGCCGCTCGCCACCGGCGTGCCGATGAACGTCGACTCGCTCGCCATCCAGGTGCCCAAGTCCGAGCTGGCCCTGGGCGGCGACTCCACGGCCAACCCGGTCGTCGGCGTCTGGACCACGGCCGCCCGCAAGTCCCTGAACGGCGAATACAAGCAGCTGTCACGGCTGGGCAACCCCAACTTCAACGAGGTGCTCATCCCGTTCGCCTCGCGTGACCGCTTCAACGGCATGCGTCCGCAGGACGACGCCGGCAGCGGCCTGGTCGTCGAGTCCACCCGGGACCCCGAGCAGGCCAGAACCGTCGAGCGGCAGGCCGGGGTCAAGGCGCCGGCCCCGCCGCGCGCGGACCTGGAGGAGATCTACCTCACCGGCCTGACCACCAAGCGGGGCGGCCCGCTGAAGGAGGACCTCAACTCGCAACTGCTCAACCGGGACGCCTCCGGCTTCACGCCCACGGAGCAGTTGCGGCTCAACATGAGCACCCCCGTCACCGCCAAACCGCACAAGTATGGCTACCTCAAGGGCGACAAGCAGGGCTATCCCAACGGCCGTCGCCTCACCGACGACGTGGTCACCGTCAACCTCCGGATGCTCCTGGGGGAGCCGGCGGGACCAGGAGCGCCCAATCTGATCGACGAGAACAACCCGGTCTTCCTCACCGCACCCATCACCGGCAGCTTCCCGTACGTCGCCCTGCCGGTGCACTAGACCGACAGCTCGTTCTGACTGACCGAGGACTGATGAGACGCGTACGGAAAGCGCTACCGCTGCTGGGCTGCGTGCTCCTGGGCTGCGCCCTGTTGGCCTGGTTCGCCCCCGGCGCCTGGCTGCGCCGGGACGAAACGCCGCCCACCCCGCCGCGGCGTACGGCGTACGAACCGGCCGCGTTCATCGATCAGGCCCAGGACCACCTGCGCCGCCATCCCGGCGACACGCGGGCCTGGGCCGACCTCGGCGGTGCGTACCTGGAGCAGGCCCGCCGCACCGGCGACCCGGCCTTCTACGGCAAGGCGCAGGGGGCGTTCCAGCGTTCCCTGCCGCACATCGACGCCGTGATCGGGATGGGCGCCCTGGCCAACGCCCGCCACGACTTCGCCCTCGCGCTGCGCTGGGGCACGCGGGCGCGCGCTGCCGCGCCGTACCGATGGCCGTTGTACGCCGTGCTCACCGACGCGTACGTGGAGCTCGGCCAGTACGTCAAGGCCGACCGGGTGCTCCGCCACCTGCTGGACGGCCGTCCGGACCTGGTCTCCTTCACCCGCGCCGCGCACCTGTTCCACCTGCGCGGGCAGAGCGCCCGTGCGCGCGAGGCCCTGGAACGGGCCCGCGACATCGCCGCCGACCCCGCCGACTACGCCTTCTGCGTGTGGCAGATCGGGGAGCTCGCCTGGAGCGACGGCGACCCGCGCGCCGCCCTGTCCGCCTACACCGAGGCGCTGGCCGCCGACCCCTCGCACACGCCCTCCCTGGCCGGCAAGGCCCGCGCGGAGGCCGCGCTCGGGCGCCTCGCCGACGCTCGCCGCGACTACGCCGACGCCGTCACGCGCAGTCCCTCCTTCGTCGTGGAGTACGGCGAACTGCTCCAGCACCTCGGGGACCAGGCCGAGGCTCGGCGGATGTACGCGGTGTTTCGCGCGCAGGTCAAGCTGCAGGCGGCGAACGGTGTAACGGACTCCCTCGCCGTCGGCCGGTACGAGGCGGACCACGGCTCACCGGCCGTCGCCGTTCGGGAGCTGCGGGCGGAGTGGGGGCGGCGGCACAGCGTGGACGTGGCCGACGCGCTCGGCTGGGCCCTGCACCGGGCCGGGCGCCACGCCGAGGCCGCCCGGTATGCCGCTTACGCCGACCGGCTCGGCGGGCGGAACGCGCTGTTCGCCTACCACCGAGGGGAGATCTCCCGCGCCCTCGGCCGGACCTCTGCCGCTCACGCCGAGCTGACCAGAGCACTGTCCATCAACCCGTACTTCTCACCGGACGGCCCGGCAAAGGCCCGCGCGGCGCTGGGCGGCGCGGCGTGATCGGCTTTGTCGCCGCTGCCGTGATTCTGGCCGCGCATCCGCTGGGGAATCTGAGCGTCAACCACTACGACGGCCTGAGCGTGTACCTCGACCGGATCGAGGACACGGCGATCATCGACAGCGCCGAGATCCCCACCCTGCAGCAGCGCCAGGGCGCCTCCGGGCCGCCCGACGCCTACGCGGCGCGCGCCTGTGGGGAGCTGGCCGGCGCGGTGCGCGGACAAGCCGGGGAACGGCCACTGGCTTGGCGGGTCACCAGCGCGTCCTTCGCCTACCGCCCTGGGGCCGCCGGGCTGCCCACCAGCAGGCTCACCTGCCGCCTGGCCGCTCCCCTACGCGTCGACGGGCCACTCACTCTGACATTCGCCAACCCGTACCGTGGCGAGGCCGTGGGCTGGCGGGAGATCACGGCGTCCGGCTCCGGTGTCCGGCTCAGCGCGTCCAGTGTGCCCACCCGCAGCGTGTCCGGTGAGCTGCACGCCTACCCGGCAGACCTGCTCAGCTCCCCGCTCGATGTCCGTCAGGCCCGCTTCACGGTGGAGCCGGGCAGTGGCGGCCTCGGGGCACCGGCCCGCGTGCCCGGTGCGGACGTGCTCACCCGCTACACCGGTCTACTGGCCGACCGCCTCAACAGCCTGGTCGGGGCCGACCGGCTGACGGTCCCGCTCGGGCTGCTGGCCCTGCTCGTGTCGCTGGTCCTGGGTGCCGTCCATGCCGCGCTGCCCGGCCACGGCAAGACCGTCATGGCCGCGTACCTGGCCGGGCGTGACGGCCGCGTGCGTGACGCGTTCGCCGTGGCCGCGACGGTGACGTTGACGCACACGGCCGGGGTGATCGTGCTGGGCGTGCTGCTGTCGGTCTCCGCCTCGGTCGCCGGGGAGACGGTGCTGGGCTGGCTCGGGGTGATCAGCGGACTGCTCATCGCGGCGATCGGCACCGCCCTGCTGCGCTCGGCCGTCGTACGACCCGCGAGCCAACACGGGCACGGACACGGACACGCGCACGGACACGCGCACGGACACGCGGATGGGCACGCGGACGGGCACGGACCTGCGCACGGACACGGACATGCGGACGGAAACGGGCGCGGGCACGGGCATTTCGCTTCGTCGGGGCGGGGCGTGGTCGGGCTGGGGGTCGCGGGCGGGCTGGTGCCGAGCCCGTCGGCCCTCGTGGTGTTGCTGGGGGCGATGGCGCTCGGGCGCACGGCGTTCGGGATCGTCACGGTCGTCTGTTACGGACTGGGCATGGCCCTGACCCTGCTCGCCGCGGCCCTCGCCGTCCGCCACCTGGCCGACCTCACCCTGACGAACCGGCTGAACAGGCTGCGCCCGTACACGGCGACGATCACCGCCGCACTCGTCCTGCTCGTCGGCCTCGGCATCGCCGCCCGCGCCCTGGCCTCCCTCCTCTGAGACGGCACAGCTGGTCAAGTGGCGGTGGCCAGCCGGCCGACGGGGGTGAGCCGGTCGCGCCGGTCCAGCCGTCTGACGGCGGCCGCGGAGGCGAGCCCGGCGACGGCCAGCAGCAGCCAGGGCAGAGCGGCCAGCCGCGTCGTACGAGCCGCGTCGAGCAGGGCACCCGCGACCAGGTTGCCGGCCAGGATGCCCACGCCCGAGGCCAGGTTGTAGATCCCGTAGTAGGTGCCGATCAGCCGATCTCCCGCCATGTCGGCGATGGTGGCCATCTCGAAGGGAAAGGCCATCAGCGTGCCGACGGTGAGCAGAAGAGTGCAGGCGAGCACGGGCAGCATCGCCCACACCGGCGCCAGCGGCAGGTGCGCCGCCACAGCCGGCGGCAGGAAGGCGAGGCCCATGAGCGCCAGACCGCGGCTGATCGCCTGCCCGCGAGTCCAGCGCGCCGCGCACCAGGTGGTCAGGTGCACCTGCCCGGCGATGCCGAGCAGCGCGGAGAGGGCGTACAGCGCCATCACCCCCGCCTGGCCGCCGCCGAAGCGCTGCACCTGCAGCGGCAGGGCCAGGTACATCTGGTACGACAGCGCGTACGAGGCGATCATCGCCGTAGCGAAGGAGACGAACGCCCGGTTCCCGAACGCCGCGCGCCACTCGCGCAGCACCGGCTGGTGCTCTGCCCCCGACGGGCGCCGGGCCGGAAGGCACGCGCCTTGCAGGACGGTCAGCACCGCGAAGATCGCCGCCGCGGACAGGCACACGGCCGGGAAGCCGACACTCATCAGGGCGATGCCGGCCAGCGGGCCGAGCAGGATGCCCGCCTGGTAGAACACGTTGAACACGGCGAATGCCGCCACCTTGCGCTCGCCGGCCTCGACGGCCAGGTAGGCGCGGGCCGCCGGGTTGAACAGCGCCCCGGCGAAGCCGGTCACGGCAGCCGCCGCAAGGAGCCAGGGCAGCGAGGTGGTCAGCCCGAACAGCGCGAACCCGACCGTACGCAGTGCGCACCCGGCCATGATCATCGGCTTGTAGCCGAGCCGGTCGGCCAGGGTGCCGCCGATCAGGAACATGCCCTGCTGGCTGAAGTTCCGCAGGCCCAGGACCAGCCCGATGGTCCAGGCCGCCAGCCCGGCGGCGGTCGACAGGTGCTGGGCGAGATAGGGCATGAGCATGTAGAAGCCGAGGTTGATGCCCAGCTGGTTGATCTGCAGCAGCTGGATCGGCCGGTCGAAGGAGCGGAACTGCCGCAGCATGCCGCTCATCGCGTTCCTGCCAGCGGGTCCATCACGCGGGTGCAACGCGTCCAGCGGCGCACCTCCCGCTCGCTCGGCGTCGGCAGAAGGTCCGGTTCCTCCGCCGGGGTCGTGTCGAGCAGGCCGTGCCGCTGGCAGTGCTCGTCGTCGAAGATGGTGTTCCAGTATCGCCAGGGCCCGTCGGGGAAGATCGCGACGATGGTCTGGCCGGGGGTGGTACGCGCCAGCCAGCGGGCCACCAGGGTGACCGCGCCGGTGCTCCAGCCGCCCGAGATGTAGTGCCGGGCGGCCAGGGCGCGGCACGCCCAGACCGCTTCGGCGGCGCTGACCCAGTGCACCTCGCTGAAGGCGTCGTAGGCGACGTTGCGCGGGTGGATGCTGGAGCCCAGGCCGCGCATCAGCCGGGGCCGGGCGGGCTGGCCGAAGATGGTGGAGCCGACCGTGTCGACGCCGATCAGCCGCAGGTGCGGGAAGTGACGGCGCAGCACCTTGGAGATGCCCGCGCTGTGCCCGCCGGTGCCGACCGAGCACACCAGCACGTCGATGTGCGGCAGCTGGGCCAGCAGTTCGTGGGCGAGCCCGGCGTAGGCGTCGACGTTGTCGGGGTTGTTGTACTGGTCGGGACAGTAGGAGCCGGGAAGGTCGGCGAGCAGGCGGTGTACCCGCTCCCGGCGGGCCTGCTGCCAGCCGCCGACCGGGTGCGGCTCGGTGACGATCTCCAGGCGGACGCCGTAGGAGGTCAGGAGCCGGCACATCAACGGCTCCATGCCGAGGTCGCCCACCAGCACGACCGGGTGGCCGAACACGATGCCGGCCAGGGCCAGGCCGAGCCCCAGGGTGCCACTGGTCGATTCGATGATCGTCGCACCCGGTGCGAGCTCTCCCCGGGCTCGGGCCTGGCGCACCATGTGCAGGGCGGGCCGGTCCTTGATGCCGCCCGGGTTGAAGCCTTCGAGCTTGGCCCAGAATCCCCCTCCCCCCGGCACGGACGGCTCGGAAATGAACGCCAGCGGCGTATTGCCGACGGTGAGCGCCAGAGTGGAATGGGCGGCCGGCGAAAACTCTTGCGGGCGCGCGAACATTGCTGGTGATGACATGGATGAAATCCCCGAAGAATACGCGAAGTTCACGGCACGGCGATATGACCGCGAACTTGGGCGGGCAATGGACAACGAAATCAGACGCGGTCCTGGCCTATACGCGCATCACGCTTTCCTGATCGGGCCTGACCCCCCGCCCGATATCGGCCGACGACGAAGGGGCCTGGGCGGTCTGCCGTGCCGCCGGGCGGGGCAGCTCCACTGCCGACCCGGCCAGCACGAGCGGCACGCCGGTGGGGTTGGTGGCCGAGCGGTCCTGCTCGGTTCCGTGTACATGGCCCACGGGCAGGTCACGATGCAGGCAGCGGACGCCGTGCGTGACCGGAGAGACCCCGCCGGCCGCCAGATGAGCGCCGTGGGTGAACGCGGAGACCCCTCCGCCGGCCAGTTGAGCGCTGTGAGCGACCGGCTCCGACAGCTCCACGGCCGCGCACGCGCCGCCATGGGCGAACACCACACTGAGGACCAAGGCGATCGCGAACACCGCGTGCGTCAGCAGCCGGCCGGTGCCACGGGCGGCCGGTCGGCGCGAACGGAGCGTTCGTGTCGCAAGCATCACCGGTGATAGTGCCCGAAAGGCAGCCGGACGCGCCCCGCAATAGCAATGCTTCCGGTAAAGCTCGTGCCGTCATCCGGTTTCGCGGGCGCGTCGATGGCCGGCTCATCGACATGGGGGAAAGAGCGTCCTATCGCACGGCCATTTATCCCGTACCGCGATTTACGGTGGACATTCGAGCCTCGCGTGGATCGCGCTGTTATCAGGTGGAGTCCCTCATGAGCCTGTCCCGACGCCGGATCCTCGCCGGGCTCGGCGCGCTGGCCGCCGGCGCCGCGACCCGCCCAACCGTGACGCCCTCAATCCCGGCAGTGACGCCTTCAGCCCCCGCCGTGACGCCTTCAGCCCCGGCTGTGGCCCGCCCAGCCCCGGCGAAGGCGCTGACCGTGCCCGGCGGCGGTCTGACCCCTGAGCAGCTGGCCCAGGACGAGGGTTTCTGGGCCGCCGTCGCCCGCCAGTTCCAGGTGAGCGCCGACTTCGTCAACCTGGAGAACGGCTACTACGGCATCATGCCCGAGCCGGTCCGGCTGGCGTACCAATGCAACATCGACCAGCTCAACGAGCGCAGCTCGCACCTGCTGCGCACCGCGTACAAGCCGCGAGCCGACCAGGTCCGCGACCGCATCGCCACGCTGCTCGGCGTCACCAGGGACGAGATCGCGCTGACCCGAGGCGGCACCGAGGCGCTGCAGAGCCTGATCTCCGGCTACCGCCGCCTGCGCCCGGGCGACGGCATCATGTACGCCGACCTGGACTACCACAGCGCCCAGTACGCGATGAACTGGCTCCAAGCCCGGCGCGGCGTCCACCTGGCGCGGATCGTCATCCCCGAGCCTCCCACCCGTCAGGCGGTGCTGGAGGTCTACGAGCGCGCGCTACGTGAGCACCCGAAAGTGAAACTGCTGCTGCTCAGCCACATGAACAACCGCACCGGCCTGGTCACTCCGGTGCGCCAGATCGTCGCCATGGCCCGCCAGTACGGCGTCGACGTCATCGTCGACGCCGCCCACTCCTGGGGGCAGCTCGACTTCACCCTGCCCGACTTCGACGCCGACTTCGCCGCCTTCTCCCTGCACAAGTGGATGAACGTGCCGCTGGGGGCCGGATTCCTCTACATCCGTGCCCAGCGCCTGGCCGACATCGACCCCCTCTACGCCGACGAGACCTATCCGGCCACCGACATCCGCTCCCGCGTGCACTCCGGCACCATGAACGTCGCCCCCTTCCTCACTGCCGACACCGCCCTGGACTTCCACGACACCCTCGGCGCCAAGGTCAAGCAGGCCCGGCTGCGCTTCCTGCGCGATCGCTGGGTCCGCCAGCTGCGCGACCTCCCCACCGTGCAGATCCTCACGCCGGACGAACCCGACATGTACGGCGCCATCACCGCCATGCGGCTGCGCCGCCGTACCTCTGAGGCCGACAACCAGGCCATCGCCGACGAGCTCATGACCCGGCACCGGATCTTCACCATCGCCCGCACCGGGATCACCGGCGGCGCCGCCGTACGCGTCACCCCGGCCCTGTTCACCTCCGCCGACGATGTGGACCGGCTCGCCGCCGCACTGCGCGACATCGCCCGCAGAGGGGCGTGATCGGCAAGGACGCCGAGCCGCCCTGCTGCCTGACTGACTGACCGATTTCTTCCTCGGGGCGGTGGCGTACGGGGTCGCGCGGTGTTATCACTGCGGGGACAAGGTCACCTCCCCGAGGGGGATCAGTGGAGTTCCGTCTGCTCGGCCCCGTCGAAGCCTGGGACGGCGGCAAGCGCCTGGCGCTGGGCGGGCCGAAACCCCGCGCACTCCTGGCCGCGCTGCTGCTGGCCAACGGGAAGGTCGTCTCCAGCGAGCGGCTCGTGGACGTGCTGTGGGGCGACGACCCGCCGCGCAGCGCCTCCGCGCTCGTCCAGACGTACGTGTACGGCCTGCGCCGCACCCTCGCGGACGGCGGCGAGGGGGAGGTGATCGAGACCAGGCCGCCGGGGTACGCGGCCCGGTTCCAGCCCGGCCGGCTCGACGTGGAGTCGTTCGAGCGGATGGTCGCCGAAGGCCGGCGGCACGCGGCGGACGGTGGGCACGACCGCGCGGCCGAAAGCCTGCGCGCGGCGCTGGCGCTGTGGCGCGGATCGGCGCTCGGCGGCATCGGGCACGTGCTGCGCGGCGAGGCCGCCCGCCTCGACGAGACGCGGCTGCTCGTCCAGGAGGAGCTGCTTCACGCGGAGCTGACGCTGGGCAGGCACGCGGAGGCGGTCGGCGAGCTCACCGAGCTGGTCCGCCTGCACTCCGCCAGAGAGCGCCCCCGCGCCCTGCTCATGAGGGCCCTGTACCGGCTGGGCCGCCAGGCCGACGCGATGGCGGTCTACCACGAGGGCCGCAAGGCGCTGGCCGACGAGCTGGGCGTAGATCCCGGCCCCGAGCTGCAGGAACTGTACGAGGCGGTGCTGCGCGCGGACCCCGCCCTGGACCCCGCTCCGGCGCTGTCCAGATCACAGCCGGTCCCGGCGCACCTGCCCCGCGGAGTCGCCGACTTCACCGGCAGGCAGCGCCAGCTCGCGGAGCTGACCGCCCTGCTCGACGCCCCCAGCGACACGGTCACGGTGTGCGTCATCTCCGGCAAGGGCGGAGTCGGCAAGTCGACGCTCGCGGTGAAGGCCGCCCACCAGGCGTCCCCGGCCTATCCCGACGGGCAGCTCTACGCCGACCTGCGCGGCGTCACCGGCTCTCCGGCCCCGGCTTTGGAGGTGCTCGGCCGTTTCCTGCGGGCGCTCGGGCTGCCGCCGTCCGCGATTCCGTCGACGGTGCCCGAATGCGTGGACGCCTACCGCAGCGCCCTGCACGGCCGGCGGGTGCTCGTGGTGCTCGACGACGCGGGCTCCGAGCAGCAGGTACGCCCCCTGCTCCCGGGCAGCCCCACCTGCGCCGTGCTGATCACGGCCAGGCGCAGGCTCGCCGGCCTGGACGGGGTGCGGGTGAGCGACCTCGACGTCTTCGACACCCCTGCGGCAGTGGACCTGCTCGCCCGCATCGCCGGTCCTGAGCGCGTACGGGCGCAGACGGAGGCGGCCGGGCACATCGTCCGCCTCTGCGGTCATCTGCCGCTCGCGCTGCGCACGGCGGGCGCGCGGCTGGCGGCCCGCCCGAACTGGCCGCTCGCGACGCTGGCCGGGCGGCTGGCCGACGAACACCGCCGCCTGGACGAGCTCACCGCCGGCGACCTGGAGGTACGGGCCAGCGTCGCGCTCAGCTACCGAGGGCTCGACGAGGGAGCGAAACGGGCGTTCCGCCTGCTCGGGCTGCTGGGCGTGCCCGACTTCGCGTCCTGGGTGCCCGCGGCGCTCCTGGACGTGCCCGAGGCCGAGGCCGAGGAGGCCGTCGAACGCCTGATGGATGCCCAGCTCCTCGACGATGTCGCAGTGGACGCGGCCGGGCAGACCCGCTACCGCCTGCACGACCTCCTGCGCGTGTACGCGGCCGAACGCGCCGAGGCCGAAGAGCCGCCCGAGGAGCGCGCGGCGGCCGTCAACCGCGCTCTGGGCGGCTGGCTGTGGCTGATCACCCGGGCCGCCGCCGCCCGGCCGCCGGGCGCGCTGGCGCTGCGGCGCGAGTACGCCATGGCCAGGCCCGTCGACGCGGACGTGGCCGACCTGGTCACGTGGTTCAGCGCCGAGAGTCCCGCCCTGGTCGTCGCGGTGGAGCGGGCGGCCGCCATGAACCTGCACGAGGTGGCCTGCGAGGTGGCCGCCGCCCTGTGCTCCTCCTCGTTCTCCGTGGACACCCGTTTCGAGGAGTGGCGGCGTACGCACGAGTCGGCGCTGGGCGCGGCACGGCGGGCGGGCGATCCGCTGGCCGAGGCGACGCTACTGGTGGGGCTCGGCCAGCTCCGCTACCGGCAGGACCGCTATTCGGAGGCGCAGGCGTTCTTCCACCAGGCGCTGCCACTGCTGCGCGCGGGCGGCGACGCGCACGGGCAGGCGGTGGCCGTCGCCGGCATCGGCAACGCCTGCCGCGAGCTGGGCGACCTGGCCGGGGCGCTGGCCCACCTGCGGGACGCGGCGGAGGTGTTCCGCTCGCTCGGCGACGACGCCGCGGTCGGATACGTCAAACGGCTGGCCGGATCGGTGCTGATCGAACAGGGTGAGTTCGCCGCCGCCCGCGAACTGCTCGACGACGCCCTGGCCGCCTTCCGCAGGCTGGGCAGCAAGCGCGGCGAGGGGCTCACGCTGCGTACCATCGGCCTGGTCCACCGGGCCGTCGGCGAGTTCGGCCGGGCCGAGGAGCTGTGCGCGCGAGCGGTGGCCCTGCTGCGTGAGGCGGGCGACCCGCTGATGCTCGCGTACTGCGTGCAGGCCCTGGCCAAGACCCGCATCCGGCTCGGCGGCGACGCCGGCATCCTGCCCGAGCTGCGCGAGGCGATGGAGGTGTGCGAACGGAACGACGACCGGTTCGGGATGGCGCTCGTCGAGCGGACCGTCGGCGAGCTGCACCTGGCCCACGGCAGGCACGCGCAGGCCGAGGAGCATCTCGGCCGATCCGTCGCGCTGTGGGACCGGCTGGGGCTGCCGCTGTTCCGCGCCCGCACCCTGCGCGACCTGGCCTCCGCCCGCGAGGCGGCCGGGGACGCCTCCGCCGCCGCCTCCATGCGAGCCGAGGCGCTCGCCGTCTTCGCCGAGTACGGCACCCGCGAGTACGGCGAACTGCGCTCGTCTGGTGCTTTTCTGGAGTGAATTTGGAGTGCCCTCGCTCAACGTCCTCCTAAACAGCCCTTTTTCTGTGCAAGGAGAGCGTCGTGCCGGACATCGTCCTCATGTCAGACCCCAGAATCAGCGAGATCCCCGTCGAGGATCGCGCGGAGCCGCTGGTAGACCTGCGCACCGTCCCCGGCCTGCGGCTGGACCCGCGGATGGCCGACACCGGCGGAGCGTACGCGCACATCCGCCAAGGTCACGTCGAGCGCCTCCTGCGCGCCCAGAACGGCCTGCCCGACGGGCTGCGGCTGCTCATAGTGGAGGCGTACCGGCCGCCCGCGCTGCAGGAAAGGTACTTCCAGCGGTACGCCTCGCAGCTCGGCGCGGACAACCCCGACTGGTCGCCTGAGCACGTGTACGTGCAGGCCAGCCGTTCCCTGGCGCCGCCCCACATCGGCCCGCACGTCTGCGGCGCGGCGATGGACCTCACCCTGTGCACCGGCGACGGCGCCGAGCTGGACATGGGCACCGAGGTGAACGCCAGCCCGGAGGAGAGCGACAACGCCTGCTACACGGTCGCGCCGAACATCTCCAAGCACGCCCGCGCCAACCGGGAGACCCTCATCGGCGTCATGTCCGCGGCCGGGTTCGTCAACTACCCGAGGGAGTGGTGGCACTGGTCGTACGGCGATCGTTACTGGGCCCTGACCACCGGCGCTCCCGCGGCCCTGTACCCCCTGATCGAGTGGTCGCCGCGTACATGAGTTCGACCGCCGCGGTGATCGATGATCACCGCGGCGGTCGCGTGTGGTGAGGACCTTAGATCGGCTTGGTACGGAACTGGTCCCAGTTGCCCGCGCCCGAATCCCAGGTCATGGTGGGGGCGTTGAAGCCGCCGCCGGTCTTGGCGGTCCAGGTCCACAGGCCGGTGCGGCCGCCGGGGTAGTCGTAGAA
>NZ_JBFANB010000039.1:0-101586 GCF_040659625.1 Nonomuraea sp. NPDC049750 | reverse complement strand
CGCACATTCCCCCTTCTCCATTTCAGCCGCTCGGTGGCTAACCAGGCAGGGCCGGATGTCCCAAAACTTGGAGATGATCGGCGGCCGGGAAACCAGCGGCCTGGTCACCGGAAGCCCGATCGCGCGGGTGCGCCCCGCCGCCGCCCATCACCTCGGTTCCGAACAGGTGCTGCAGGGGCGCCAGGTAGACCTGGTCGGGGCCGTCTATCGCCGGCCTGCGGGCCGCCTGCCGCCTCGACAGGCCCCGCGGCCCTGTCCCCGGTTCCTTTTCATTGCCAGAGGGCTTCGGCCTCTGGCAATGAAAGGACGTTGGCCTCTAGTCGCCGAGTCCACGCGTAGGTCAACTAGAAGAAGGGAGGTCGGTCATCACTCTGTTCGCGGACGGGACGGCACGGGCGGTGGCGGCGACACCGACCGAGGTCGAAGGGGAGAAGTCATGAAGGCAGCAGTCGGAGACCGGTTGGTGATCCAGAGCGCTCACCTGGGGGAGGAGCGCCGCATCGGCGTCATCATCGCTCTGCACCACGATGACGGCACGCCGCCGTATGACGTCCACTGGCTCGACGAGGAGCACGAAACGCTGGTCTATCCAGGGCCGGATGCCCACGTCGAGCCTCGGGAGACCCGGGCCTGAACGCATGGCTGCGTAACGGCACAAGATGGCCGGGGACCGTGGAGAAGGAGAGATTTCTGCCATGGAAGCCAAGGAATGGTCCGTACGGATCGACATCACCGAAGAGGGCGACGGCACCTCTGCCCGAGCGGTCCTGTTCACTCGGGACAGGACCAGTCTGGCCGGGGTCGGGACCGCGCGCCGCAATCCGATCGACCGATCGGTGCCAGAGATCGGTGACGAGCTGGCGGCAGGCCGCGCACTGGCCGACCTGGCACACAAGTTGCTGGTCGTCACAGCCGAGGACATCGCTGAACTGGCCCGGCAGCGGCCCGGTTTCGCCGGAGGCGCGCCATCGGGCCGCGCCTGATTTCCTCAAGTTCAGGTCCGCGTGGCGGGGAGGGCGAATCGGCCGGCGTGGATGGCGACTCTTCGAAGGTCATGGCCTTGCATGAGCAGGTAGGCATCGACTCGGTCGAGGACCTGGAGGCGGCGATCCGCGCAGGCAGGCTGCACGGCATCGGGGCCAGGGCCGAGGAGAGTCTGCTGGACGGCATCGACGCGCCCGTCACCGTGGTACGCATGTGACCGAGTAAGCCGTATTGACCTGGGGAAATACGCACACAGGGCGATCAGGAGAGTGCATCGCAAGACGAGCCCCGCCCGTCGAGCCAGGTCTCGGCCACATGGGCGGCAGAGCGCGGAGGCGTCATCGATGGGACCGTGGGCACAGATCAAGGAGACGCATTCCGCAGTGGTGATCCTCCTCGGGGATCAGGCCATCAAGCTGAAGAAACCGGTGAATCTCGGTTTCCTGGACTACACCACTCGCCAAGCACGGCGAGCCGTGTGCCACGAGGAGGTGGAGCTCAACCGGCGGCTGGCACCCGATGTCTACAAGGGGGTCGCCGACGTCCTCGGCCCCGACGGGGAAGTCTGCGAGCATCTCGTCGTGATGCAGCGCATGCCCGAGGAGCGCCGCCTCGCCACGATGATCCGCTCCGGGAACCCGGTGGACGAGCATGTTCGCCAGGTCGCCCGGATGGTCTCGAGCATGCACGACCGTTCCCGGCACTGCCTGCGGATCGACAGACAGGGAGAGGCACAGGCACTGCGGTGCCGCTGGACGGCGAGCTTCGCGCAGGTCCGCGCGCTGCCCGATGCGACTCTCGACACCCAGGTGATCCAGGAGATCGAACGACTCGCTCTGCGGTTCATCGACGGCCGTGAACGCCTGTTCTCCACCCGGATCAGCGAAGGGCACATCGTGGACGGCCACGGCGACCTGCTCGCCGACGACATCTTCTGCCTCGACGACGGGCCACGGATCCTGGACTGCCTGGAGTTCGACGAACGGCTACGCTTTCTCGATCGCCTGGACGATGCCGCCTTCCTGGCCATGGACCTGGAACGGCTGGGCGCCCCCCGGCTGGCCGAGCTGTTCCTCCACTGGTACACCGAGTTTTCCGGTGACCTCGCATCGCCCTCGCTGTGGCATCACTACGTCGCCTATCGGGCCTTCGTCCGAGCCAAGGTCGCCGGCCTCCGACGTCAGCAGGGAGACCTCGGCGCGGCGCGACAGGGCCGTGAGCTCGCTGAGCTGGCGCTACGCCACCTGCGGGCCGGCGCGGTGACCTTGGTCCTTGTCGGTGGGACTCCGGCCACCGGCAAGACCACCATCGCCGCCGCCATGGCCGACCGGCTCGGCTACACGCTGCTGAACAGCGACCGCATACGCAAGGAACTCGCCGGCATCACGCCCGAACAGCCGGCGCCAGCCCCTTTCGGCGAGGGCATCTACAGTCGGGAATGGACCGAGCGCACGTACCAGGAACTGCTGTCCCGGGCTGAAAGGCTGCTACGTCACGGCGAGCCGGTCATCCTCGACGCTTCATGGAGCGATGCCGAGCAGCGGGAGGCCGCCGGGCGCCTCGCGCGGCGCACATTCAGCGACCTCGTGGCCTTGCGCTGCACCGCTCTGCCGCAGCTGATCGCGGAGCGCTTGGCCCACCGTGCGGGTGGGATGTCGGACGCGGACCAGGCGATCGCCACTGCCATGACGGCGAAGGCGGCGCTCTGGCCCGATGCCATCGAGATCGACACCAGCGTGTCCCCGGAGCAGGCGCTCGAGCGGGCCCTGGCGGCGATCCACGCCCGCTGGACGACGGTGCCCTGGCGGTTCCGTCGCCCTGAGCTGGAACCAGGCTGATCGCTTACCGGCTTGGTCAAAAAGGGGCTCGGAAGCGTTAAGGACATCATCGCCACCCGCGTCCGACGCATGGTCAGTGGGCATCCGAAGGTGGTGGGGCCAGTCCCCGGTCATGGACCAACGGCATCCGGTTTTGGGACTTCAGCCCCGGGCGGTCGGGACCTCTGTTCGCGAGGCTTGGGCTCGGGTGGGGGCCGGACGAGAGGGGTGCGTGATGGCAGGACAGATCATAGTAGGCGTGGACGGTTCCGCTTCGGCGACCGCGGCGGTCGAGTGGGCGGCCGCTGACGCGAGCCGCCGCGGGCGCTCGCTACGCCTCGTGCATGTGTGCGAGCAGTGGTCGCCCAGCCTGGGCGAGGCCCAGTGGCCGCTCAGCCTGGACGAGGCTCAGGCGGAGTACTGCGCCGAAGCGCTCCAGGCCGCCGCCAACCGGGCGCGCGAGCTGGCGCCGGGTGTGGAGGTGACCACGGACCTGCGCGAGGGCAACGTCATCGAGCAGTTGATCGCCGAGTCGGCCTCGGCCGACAGCGTGGTCCTGGGCAGCAGGGGACTCGGCGGGTTCACCGGGATGGTCCTCGGCTCAGTCAGCACGGCCGTGGCCGGGCATGCCGCCGGGCCCGTCGTCATCGTGCGTGGCCCCGTCGAGGCCCTCCACGGGCAGATCGTAGTGGGCTACGACGGCTCGAAGGGCGCGCAGGCGGCGATGGAGTACGCCATCGACCAGGCGCGTGCCCGCCAGGCCCGCTTGCAGGTGGTCTACGCCTGGCAGGCGCCGCTGTCCGCGCCGTACGCCCGCGCCTACAGCAGCGCGCTGGACAGCGCCTTCGAGCAGCAGCAGCGTGCGGCCCGTGAGGCGGTGAACCCGTGGCGGGAGAAATATCCGGACGTCGAGCTCACCGATGAGCAGCTGTGTGAGCATCCCGTCGCCGCTCTTATGAACGCCTCGGCCTCGGCCGATCTGGTCGTGGTGGGCTCGCGTGGGATGGGCGGCTTCGCCTCTGCGGTGCTCGGCTCGGTCAGCCGCGGTGTGCTGCACCACGTCACCTGCCCGGTCGCGGTGGTCCGGCCTCGGAGTGAGCGGGCGTCATGAGCATGAGCCGGTATCACGGCCGAGGAAACGACTCAGGCGGCGCTTGACCCACCACTCGTGTTCCGCCCAGAGCCTTCCGCATGCCCCTGGCCCGTATGGAGACCCAAGCTCACGGAGGCGGAATCAGTCGACGATCCAGGTGGGGCGGGCGAAGCGCAGCGGCTCGCCGCCACTGATCGACGGGCAGGCTGGTGATCACGCCCGTCCGGCGGGCGCGCCGGATCTCGGGGGTGTGGGCGTCGAACAGCCATCGTTATGCGTCTTGCGGTACTTGGTGAAGATCTTCCGTACCAGGGGATCGAGGATGTGGCCGTAGGCGGCGAGGCCGGATTCCATCATGCGCGGTCCGCCCGCGGGCATGATGGCGCGCTTCAGCGGTGCGTCGGTCTGCAGGCCGACGATCAGCTCCCGGTCGGCGCAGCAGTGGAATGGGCCGCCGCCGACGCGCGGCGCAGAGGGCTTGACCTGCGGCTCGTACATGTGTGCGAGCAGTGGCCGCACGGGGTCGGCGAGTTCAGCACGAAGTACTGCGCGGGTGCGCTGGAGGTCGCCGCCGACCAGGCGCGTGAGCTGGCCGGTGGGGTCGGGGTGTCGACGGAACTGCGCGCCGGGAACGTGATCGACGATCTGATCGATGAGTCCGCGTCGGCCGACAGCGTGGTGCTGGGCAGCCGGGGGCTCGGCGGGATGGTTGGCGGGGCAGGCCGAGAGTGATCGAGTCTTCAACGGGGGGTGACAGCGGCGTCGGGGGCCGTGTTGGTGTGGCTGGAGGCGGGCAGGACACCGGTTCGCTGGAGCCTGTCGCGGGCTGCGGCGATGGCCTGGGGGGTAGTGGCGAAGACATGGCCGGCTTGATCGAGGCGGGCGATGACGCCGAGAGCATGCAGGGGCTGGTGATGGCCGTCGCGGATGCCGGAGATGTAGACGGTGATGCCACGCCGCTGTAGCCGTTGGATGGCGTCGCCGAGGACCAGAGCGCCGCTGGCGTCGAGGGTGGTGACGCGGGACATGCGCAAGATCACCACGGAGACGGTGGCGACTTCGGACAGCTCCAGCAGGAAGCGGTGGGCCGCGGCGAAGAACAGCGGCCCGTCCAGGCGGTAGGCGACGATGTGCTCGGCGAGCAGGGCGTGTTCCTGCTCGGTGTGGTCGCCGGGCAGGTCGGGGTGAATCGGCATCGCGTCCAGGCGGACGTCGCGGGCGATGGCACGCAACGCCAGCGCGCCGGCCACGATCAAGCCGAGGATGACGGCCTGGACCAGGTCGAGGGCGAGGGTGGCGAGCGCGGTCAGGGCCAGCACGACGGCGTCGCCACGGGTGGAGCGGATCATGGCCTTGACCGAGCCGACTTCGACCATCCGCACCGAGGTGGCCAGCAGCACGCCGGCTAGCGCGGCCAGCGGGATCCGCGCGACCAGGCCGGCCGCGCTGAACACGATCACCGCCAGGATGCCCGCGTGTGCCAGGGCAGCCAGCCGCGATTGGGCGCCCGAGCGGACGTTGACCGCGGTCCGGGCGATCGCCCCGGTGGCCGGGACGCCGCCGAACAGTGGCGTCAGGAGGTTGGCCAGACCCTGCCCGAACAGCTCCCGGTCGGGGTCGTGCTTGTGGTTGACGCTCATGCCATCGGCGACGGCGGCTGAAAGCAGCGACTCCAGCGCGGCCAGGGCGGCGACCGCGACCGCCGGGGCCAGCAGTGAGCTCAGCGCGGCCGGGTCCAGGAAGGCCAGGGAGGGGGCGGGCAGCCCGGCGGGCAACTGCCCGATCCGGGCCACCGGCAGATCGGCCAGCTCGGTGGCGAGGGTGGCGGCGGCGACGGCGAGCAGGGAGAACGGCAGCGTGGGCCGCCAGCGTGCGCCCACCAGCATCAGCGTGGCCACCGTCAGAGCGATGCCCAGAGCCCACCAGCGCGGCTGGGCGAGGAAGTCCTGGACGGCGTGCCAGGCCACGGCGGTGACCTTGTCCCCCGTGGGAGTCGCCACCCCCAGGGCGGCCGGGATCTGCTGCAGGCCGATCACACAGGCGATGCCGATGGTGAAGCCCTCCACCACCGGGGCCGGGACCAGGGCCATGTACTTGCCGGCACGGGCCAGCGCCAGCGCGATCAGCAGCAGCCCGGCCAGCACTCCGACCATCAGCACCCCGGAGGCGCCATGAGCGTGCATGATCGGCACGAGTACTACCGTCATCGCCCCGGTCGGGCCGGACACCTGCAGGCCCGAGCCGCCGAACAATGCCGCCAGCGTCCCGGCGACCACCGCGGTGGCCAGCCCGGCTTCGGCACCCATGCCGGAGGAGATGCCGAACCCCAGCGCTAGCGGCAGCGCCACGATCGCCACGGTGAGCCCGGCCAGCAAGTCACGGCGCGGGCGACGGCCCATAGCAGCCAGCTCCCCGCTCTCGGGCAGCACACCGCGGATACGGGCCCAGCCCGAGGAGAACAAGAGGGTCACGAGGCGCCGGTCTCCGCCTTGAGCAACTCGCTCAGCAGCTCATGCTGACCGGTGAGCTTGTGCGTCAACAGCGTGCGCGCCGCGCGCAGCAGTTCGGCCACATCCCCGCCGGACAGGGCATAGGTCACGGTCGAGCCATCACGGTGGGCAGTGACCATGGCCGAGCGGCGCAGCACGGCCAAATGCTGCGACAGCCCCGTGGCCTCCACCTCGATGGCGGCCAACAGGTCCCGCACCGGCATCGGCCCGTCCTGCAACAACTCCAGCACCCGGATCCGGACCGGATGGCCCAGCAGCTTGAACAGCTCCGCCTTGGCCTCATACAGCGGCATCGACATCACTGGGCCGCCGCCTCGCCTGTTATGGGGCCGCCCGAATCGGTGGTGCCCGCATCGGCATCCAGACGCATCCCGTGTGAGCGGGCCAAGTGCGTCACGTCCTCCCACTCCGCCTCGGCCAACATCAGCGCGTCGACGTCATCCTCGGCGCGGGCGGCCTGAAGCGCCGCGTCCGCCAGACGTAGTCGTTGCCTGACCGCGGCGGCAAAAGACCCGCTCACATCACGCTCCTGGTTCTCGATCGCCAACTAAGCCAGCCCTATGATGTATCAAATTGCGAAAATGCGCAATTCATGGAGGTGCGGATAGCGTAGCAAAGAGGCCAGCCCGATGACGCAGCGGCGCCACGTGATCTCGAAGCGGAGAGTTCGCGAAAGGTCAGAGGTTGTCGGGTCCTTCGACGTCATCTCTCCAGAGGTCGGTGGGACCGCTCTTCGCTGGAGTGTTCCTCTCTGATGCGCTCAGATTCGCCGTCGCACTTAGGACGAAGGCCTGTCATTCTCGCCGATCTGCCCGCAGCCGGGCGGCCAGTGCGGCGGCCTGGGTACGGCGTTGCATGTCGAGCTTGGACAGCAGGTTGGACACGTAGTTCTTGACCGTCTTCTCGGCCAGGAACATCCGCTCGCCGATCTGCCGGTTGGTGAGCCCTTCGCCGATCAGGTCGAGGATGTTGCGTTCCTGATCGGACAGGGCCGCGAGCGGGTCCCTTCTGGCGGCCTGCTCCCGCAGTCGTTGAAGCATTGCCGCGGTGGTCTGCGGATCGAGCAGCGACTGGCCGGAGGCGACCGTGCGCACGGCGCCGACCAGGTCGGAGCCGTGGATCTGCTTGAGGACGTAACCGGCGGCGCCCGCCATCACCGCCTCGAACAGCGCGTCGTCGTCGGCGTAGGAGGTCAGCATCAGGCACGCCAGCCCGGGCAGCCCGGACCGGGCCTCACGGCACACGTCCACGCCGTTACCGTCGGGCAGCCGGACGTCCAGCACCGCGACGTCCGGCTTGAGCGCCGGAATGCGGGCGATCGCCGACTCCGCGGTGCCGGCTTCGCCGATCACCTCTATGTCGTCCTCGGAGTCCAGCAGGGCGGCCACGCCTCTCCGTACCACCTCATGGTCGTCGACGAGGAACACACGAATCATGCTCCGACGTTAACCGGTTCAGCCCACCACAAGAAAGAGCCAAAGCCCCTATTCAGGGCAGCGGTTTCCCTGAGGTGAACAGCTCCGTTCCTCCGAGCCCTTCTCAGGTTCGGCGGCTTTCGTCTGAGAGGCATTCGGTGCCAGGCCGCCGCGGCGGCGCTGGTGCGAGTAGGCCACGCGCGTACTCCGGTACTCGCCGGGCAGGCGAGTGAAGACCACAGCACAAAGCATTCAGCAGGCAGGACGATCTACGGTCGCCACCTCCGAGGGCGATCGGCAGCCGTCACGGGACTTTCGTCCCTAACCCCTCAGGCAGGGGCGCTGACAGGCTGACGGCATGAAACTCGACTCGGCCGGCCTGCAGGTGCTCTCCCACGAGGAGTGCATGCGCCTGCTGCCCTCCTGCCCGATCGGGCGGATCGTCTTCACCGACAGCGCCCTGCCAGCCGTGGAACCGGTCAACTTCTGCCTGGACGGGGAGGACATCGTCATCCGCACGGCGGCCGGTTCTAAGCTGGCCGCCGCCACACGCCATGCGGTTGTGGCCTTCGAGGTGGACGACTTCGACTCAGTGGAGCGCACGGGCTGGTCAGTCACCGTCGTGGGGCTGGCTCGTGTCGCCGACGATCCCGCGCAGATCGCCCGGCTGGAAAGCCTGCGGCTGACGCCATGGACACGCAGCCCCGACCACTTCATCGTCATCACCACGGTGGAGGCCACCGGCCGGCGCATCCAGCAGTCCGCCTGACCATCCAGATCCGGCAAGCAGACGGTGCGGCCCCCACAGCACAGGCACCCCGGGATTTCGTCCCCGACGCCAGTGTCACGGTCCTTCGTTGATAACGGAGTCGCCGGCACGTTTGGAGTCGTCGTGCTTCCAGAGCAGCTTGTCGATGATGTCGACGACGCCGTTGACGCGGTGGGCCATGCGTGTGGCGAGCATGGTTTCGCCGCGTCGGTCCATCCAGCCGTTCAGTGTCACCACTCCCCGGTCGACGTGTACGGCAACGTCTGAGGTCTCCATGCGCAACGAGCCCTCCAGAACCTCCTCGCGGATCTCGCGGGCAATGTCGGAGTCGGCTCGCACGAACGTCTTGAGCAGATCGCCTCTGCTGACGATTCCTTCGAGGTAGCCGTCCTCGGCGACGATCAGGCGCTTGACGCCGTGCTTGTTCATGAGACGGGCGGCCGTGACAGTCGAGGAGCGGGGCGAGATCGTCACCGCGGGCGATGTCATGAGTTCGGCGGCCGTGTCACCCACCGCCTTCCGCCGGAGGCTGCCTCCTTCCTGCGCCATCAGATGGCGTAGCCGCGCGCGCAGCGGCGGTTGGTAGGCGTCGCCGTAATACTGTTCGCGGAACTCCTCCTTGTACAGCAGGTCCGCCTCGGACACGGCTACCTCGGCCGCCGGTCTCGGGGGCTCCGCACTGTCGCCGCATCGCCCATACCCATCTGGGGCACAGTGGCGGCGTCGCGCTCGCCGTGGACGACGTAGGTGACCAGCGGTGTCCGGCCGCCACCTAGGGCCCGGTGCAGGCGCTGCTGGAGGCCGGTGTTTGCGCAGGCAGCCAGCTGGGCGAGCACCCGCGGCCGCAACGGAACGGGGCGGCTTCTGCGGTAGCGGGTTGGCCCCATTCCGCTCCAGACGCACGGCCGCCTCCATGGAGGACAACCCGGCGGATCCAGCCTGCCCTGGTGACTTAGGTCACACCACTCCGGGTCGTTCGCCCCGGGTGCGCGAAGAAGATCGGAGAGAGGGTGAGGTCACCACCAAATCCTGAGCGAACAAGGGCGATCGAAATGTCTGTTTTCCTGGGTATGACGCACGCCGAGAATGACTTCCTCAGCGAGACGTACTTCACGAGAGCGGCCGGTGCGCTGGATGTACACCGCGCGGGTTCGGGGCACGCCTGCCTCTCCTGTGCCGCCGCATGGCCGTGTGCACCTGCGTTAGCCGCAGCCTTCATGCTCGATCTGCACACCGCCTGATGAACATCGAGGTTGGGAAGGTGTGCCCACACGCGTGTTGGATGACGCCAGGCAATGCGTACGTCCTACGGATTGGCCCGTAGGTGACCTTGTCGTGGCGGTCGTGGCCGTCGGCCTGGTCGAAGCGGACCTGCAGCAGTGCGCTGCCGACCGCGTTGACCGTCTGCCCGGAGCCGTCGGCGATCAGCTTGGACACGTAGCGGACGTCGCGCCGGGCCGGTAACCGGCCCGGAACTCGAAGACGAGCCGGTCCAGGCCGACCTGGTGTGCGGCCCGGATGCCTACCAGCATGGGTGGGACGGCCTGCTGAGCGGCCTGCGCCGGTACGGCCATCAGCCCAGTGGCACTGATCACCATCGCGGTGGCGATGAGAGGGCGGATCGAGAGCATGATCGGCGAATTGGATCCGCTCAGGCCGTGGGAGCGACTGGTGAGGAACCGCATGTCCGAGCTAAGGTGATTTTGCCAATAGGGGACATTCTTCATCAAGGATGGTCTGCACTGACGATGGCCGGACGTGGAGGCGACAGGGATCGCAGCGGGACGGGGCAGGGGATGCTTCCGTTCGTCCTGCTGGCGTTGGCCGAGGCTCCCATGCACGGCTATGTGCTGGCCGCTCGCATGGCCGACCTCAGCTTTCGCCGAGCCGCCGAGGACCCGTCCGTGGTGTACCGGGTGTTGCGCCAGCTCGCCGCCGACGACATGGTGACGGACGAGTGGGTGCTCGGCGACGACGCGCCACCCCGGCGCACCTACCGCCTGACCCCCTCGGGCGAGGCGTACCTGCACGAACGCGCTGCGGACCTGCGACGACAGGCCCGGCGTATCGAGGTGTTCCTCGACCGTTACCGCCAGTTGTTCCCCCATGAAACAGCCGCCGACAGCACCTCTCGCCGCACCCGCGAACCACGTACACCCGACGGCAGAAAGGCAAGCGGATGAGCTCCAATCAAGGCGACGACACGACACGCGAGGCGGAGGGTCCGCGGCTGACGCGGCGGCACGCGGTGCAGGCAGCCGGGCTGCTCGCGCTGGGAGCCGTGGCAACGGTGGGGTCCAGGCCTGCCATGGCGGTCTCGACCAGCACCACGACGCGCACCGGCGTGATCCGGCTGGCCAGCGTCCGGACCGTTCAGGATGGCGGTCTGCTGCCGCGGTTGCTCGACGCGTTCGAGGGCCAGAGCGGTCAGCAGGTGCAGGTGCACACCGGTGAGGACGTGTACGCCAAGGCCCGGGCCGGGCAGGCGGATGTGGTCTTATCGCATTTCGGGCACAAGGACGCGCAAGCTTTCATCACCGACGGGCTCGGGCAGTGGCCGCGGATGGTGCTGTTCAACTCCATCGCCCTCATCGTGCCCGCCGGCGACCCGGCCCATGTCGCGCAGCTGGCGGATCCGGTGAAGGCGTTTCGCCGGATCGCGCACGCCCGCGCGCCGTTCATCGTCAACGGCATCCCGGAATTGGTCTATCTGACCGACAACCTGTGGCAGGCCGCCGGGCGTCCGGACAAGACGGGCTGGTATCGCGACACGGGCCTGCAGCAGGAGGCGGCCATGCGGGAGGCCGCCCAGCAGCGCGGCTACAGCCTGTGGGGCGCCACCCCGTTCCTGGTCTTCCAGCAGGACAACCACCTTCCACTGCGGCCCGTGCTCTACAGCGACCAGCTGTTCCACCGGATCATGGCGACGGTCGTGGTCAACCCGGTCGCCTTCCCCGGCGCGAACGTGGCCGGCGCGCTGGCGCTGCAGGAATTCCTGCTCACCCCGGCGATTCAGGTGCTGATCCGCGGCCATCGATATCCCGGTGTGGACCAGCCGCTGTTCTGGCCCGCGGGCCGCAACAACGCCACGGAAATCCTGCTGCCCTCACCGTCCGGTTGACCCAGTTCTAGGGCGTGACGGCGGCCGCGGCGAGGACGTCGCCGCGTTCGGGTCTGTTCGTCAGCCAGCGGTCGAGGTCGTCTTGGCGGGGCTCGGCAGTTCCCTGCTGATGATCCAGCCAGGAGGTCGAGGGCGATCAGGATCCGGCGGCGCAGTTCGCGGCCGATCGAGGTGGGGAACTGGCGCCTTCGCCGCGCCGCCGTGATCGCTCATGTACGTGATAACAGATCATTATCACGTACATGAAGCTCTCCGCGGATCAGGAAGCAGCGACTTCCGCTTTCCGGATTCATCGAATATCGTCGATGGACGATGGATGAGGAGAAGCGCCCGCTGCCGCGTGCGGAGGCCGAGGAGTACGCGAGCTGGTTCAAGGCTTTGGCCGACGCCACGCGGATCCAGATCGTGTCGCTGCTGGCCCGTCGGCGCGCGCCGATGAGCGTCGGCGAGATCGTGACCGCGTCCGGAGTGGGCCAGTCCACCGTCTCGCACCACCTGAAGATCCTGGCCGAGGTGCGGTTCGTGCTGGTCGAGAAGCAGGGCACCTCCAGCCTGTACCGGATCAATGAGACCTGCGTGAGCTGTTTCCCGACCGCCGCCGACGTGGTCATGGGCAATCCCGTGCCGGCCGCGCCCACCTGCGAATGAAGGGAGTTTCGCCATGGCGCACGACGAGATCATCGACCACTACTCCGCGCTGGCCCGCGCCGCGGCCGCCGACCGGACGGCCGCCGACTGCGGGCAAGACGCGTTCGAGCAGGGCTGCTTCGGCGCGGCCGACTATGACGAACTCGGCGTGCTGCCTGCGGGGGCGGTGCGGGCCGGCCTTGGGCGCGGCAACCCGGTGGCCGTCGCCGAGCTCCAGCCCGGTGAGACCGTGCTCGATCTCGGCTCGGGCGGCGGCATCGACGTGCTGCTGTCGGCACGCCGCGTTGGCCCGCACGGCAAGGTCTACGGGCTGGATGCCAGCGTGGACATGCTGGCGCTGGCCCGGCGCAACGCCGAGCGGGCGGGCGCGCGCAACGTGGAGTTCCTGCACGGCACGATCGAGCACGTGCCGCTGCCGGACCGGTCGGTGGACGTGGTCATCTCCAACTGCGTGATCAACCTGTCCGACGACAAGGCCGCGGTGTTGACCCAGGCGTTCCGGGTGCTGCGGCCGGACGGCCGGTTCGGCGCCAGTGACGTCGTGGTCGACGGCGACCTCGACCCGCAACGGCGGCAGGCGGCCGAGCAGCGCATCGGGTGCGTGGCCGGGGCACTGCCGATGGCTGAGTACCGTTCGCTGCTGGCGGCGGCTGGGTTCGTCGATATCCGGATCACGTTGACAGCTGATCATGGCGACGGGGTGCACTCGGCGATCGTGCAGGCCGTCAAGCCCGCCGCAGGGCAGGACGTGGAGATCCGTCCGATGCGGGAAGCCGACGCCGCGCAGTTGCTGGCGATCTACCAGGCCGGGTTGGACACCGGCCAGGCCAGCTTCGAGACCACCGCACCGAGTTGGGAAGGCTTCACCGCCGCCAAGCTGCCGCACCTTCGGTACGTGGCCGCGGACACCGAGACCGGTGAGGTGCTCGGCTGGGTGGCCGCTTCGCAGGTGTCGGCCAGGCCGGTCTACGTGGGTGTGGTGGAGCACAGCGTGTACGTTCACCCTGGTTGCCAGGCGCAGGGCGTCGGCAGGGCGTTGATGGAGGCGTTCATCGCCGCGAGCGAGGATGCCGGGGTGTGGACGATCCAGTCCGGCATCTTCGGTGAGAACACCGCGAGCCTGGCCCTGCATCAGGCGGTCGGCTTCCGGGTGCTGGGCACGCGTGAGCGCATCGGCTGCCACCACGGCATCTGGCGGGACGTCGTGATGGTGGAGCGTCGCAGCCTGGTGGTCGGCAGTGGTGGCCGGTCTACATAGGGGTTTCCACGACTCCGCGGGTGCCGTCGACGATGACGTGCTGGCCGTCGTGCAGGCGTAGCGTGGCATCGCCTGTGGCGACGACGGCGGGGATGCCGTACTTGCGGGCGATACCGGATCGGGCAACCACTCGCCGAGCCGGAAGTTACGCAGCCACAGTCCCGGCCCCGGCGCCTTCCAGGACACCGGCTCCGGCAGCGCGGTCACACTCTTCGCCCACCGCTGCCCCGGACACCAGCGACTCGCCCAGCCCACGTACGGCCGTGATCACCACCTCGTCGCGCTCGCCGCTGAGCGGGTTGGCGGTGAAGGCCACGCCCGCGGATCGCGCGGCGATCATCGGTTGCACCAGCACCGCCACGCCTTCACCGCGACCAGGGGCGTGGTACGCGAGCACTCGCTGTGTAACTGCTGCGGCGCGGCAGCGGGTGACGGCGTCGGCCACCTGACCTGCGGGCACGTTCAGGTAGGTCTCGTACAGTCCGGCGTAGGAGGCGTCCGGCAAGTCCTCGGCGACGGCCGAGGAACGTACGGCGAATGGCCCGGCACCAAGGGCCTCGACCACGCGGTCCAACTCGTCCGCAGACGGGGCGGCATCGGTAGGGATGACGAATCCGTCCGGCACGGGAAAGCCCTCGGCGGCCAGCACGGCAAGGGCGGCGGCCTTACCCCCGATCCGTTCCCGGCCCAGACCTGCCGCGTCCGCCAGCCTAATGATCATGATGTGCGCTCCCTCGTCATGATCGCGCGAACGATGAGCGGGAAGCCGGCCAGCGCGGGAATCACCCAGAACGACCAGGCCGGCAAGTGCTCCCAGAGGGGCAGGTGCGGGCCGTTGTCGACGTAGAAGGCGGTCAGCAGCACCACGTACGACAGCCCCATGGCGGTGATGTGCACCCTGTCGCAGGATCGCCTGTGCCGATCCAGGTATCCGGCGCCGCCGGCCGCGAAAGCCAGCACGCCCAGGACGAACAAGTGGGTGTTCTCCCGCCACCGGATCGCCGACATCACGCTCATCGTGATGAACACGACCGCCAGCGCCCAGACGTAGGCCCGGCCGTAACGCCGGTGCGCGACGCCGCCCTTGCGGGCCAGCATCGCCACAGCCCCGCAGCTCACGCACGTCAGACCGGCCGTGACATGGACACCCAGCACCATTAGGAAGACCGGCCCGGCGTCAGGGATCGGGATGCCGAGGACGTCCATCGCAGCCCCCTATAGGTTGCGTTGCTACCTATAGCGACGCTACTCCGGCCGTTGCTGTACGGGAAGGCCCGATATAGCGTTACTACCTATGAGAGCCGAAGCGCTCAAAGGACACCTCGACGGACTGCTACTGGCCGCCCTGGAAGACGGTCCCCGGCATGGGTACGCAGCCAAGGAGGCTCTGCGCGAGGCCACCGAAGGCCGCATCGACCTGCCCACCGGCACCGTCTATCCGGCGCTGCACCGCCTGGAGCGCGCTGGACTGATCACCGGTAGCTGGTCAGTCGTCAGCGGACGCCGCCGACGAAGCTACGAGTTGACCCCCGCCGGCCGCTCCGCGCTCGGCGGCGAGCGGGCCACCTGGCAGGAGTTCGCCACCGCGATCAACGCGGCCCTGGGAGCACGGCCATGGCCGGCCACCCACTGATCACCGCCGAACTGGACGCGCTCGCGCAGCGGCTGCCGCCCCAGGCCGTAGAAGAACTCGCCGACGGACTGGCCGAAGCCTACGAACATCAATTGCACGAGCACGGCGATCCCGAGGCGGCCGCGCGGGCGGCCATAGCCGAGTTCGGCGACGCCGACACGATCTCGGCTGCCTTCTGCGGCCAAGCACCGTGGCGACGGACCGCGCTGACCCTGCTGGCCACCGGCCCGGTCATGGCCGCCGTGTGGGCGGCCACGCTGGCAATCGGCCAGGCATGGACATGGCCGCTGCCGGCTGCGGCCAAGGCCGTGTACGGCATGACGCTCGTGGTGGTCGTCGGTTTGCTGGCCGTGGTGATCCGTGAACGGCGGGCCTATCGGCGTGGACGGGTGCGGACCGTCGGGGCGGCGGTCGGGCTGCTGATTCTGGACGGTCTGATGCTGGCCACGCTCGCCCTCCTTGTGCCCGTCCCGGTTTGGCCGATGGCCTTGGCCGTACCCGCGAGCCTGATCCGGATCCTGCTCACCGTCCGAACCCTGCCCACCATGCTCTCCTCCGGCTGACCGCACTGCTACAGGAGACGGGGCAGACGTTCAGCAGCAAAGGCGGCAACCTGGGGGTGCGGGACGCCGCCGTGCATGAGCAGGTGCTGGGACATCATGACCGCCATCATGTGATGCGGGATCATGTCGCAGAGAAACATTCTCATCCAGGGCATCGCCGGACAGCTTGGACAGATCGCGCATCATCGGCCGATAGCCGGTTACTGGCGAATGCCGGCGATACCAGGTGGCCAGCCACGTGTTCATCGTGGCGATCTCGGCACTTTGCGTGGTGACGATCGAGGCGCCCAGGGTGCGGATCTGTGCACGGCCCGAGCGCTGAAGCTGGCGGGCGGCAGCCACCGCCTCCTGATGGTGGGCCACCATACGGCGCAGATAGTCGGCCTCGTCACTCACGGCCACGCCGTGCATCGAGCCGCCCGGCCCCATCATGCCCCCGGCGGTCGGGCAGACGATGGGGTGCCCGGCCGCTTGCTGCAGGGTGGCCCCCCCTGGCAGCCGCGCCAGCGGCCGCCGTTGCGATGCCGGTCGCCGCGGTGGCTGCCAGGACCGCGCCTGCCGCGATCCCGGCCAGTATCGAACGTTTCATCTCGGCCCCAACCCCTTTTGCCGAGGGCATCCTTCTACCCAGGCTGAGGGGAGCTCGCTGCACCGGTACAGGATCGTAGGACCCGTGATGACCAGGACCAACGCCGCCACCACAGATGGCCCTTTTGGGTGCCGCAGGTCTGGGCAGCCCTGCGCCGCCGACCGCCTCCGGCTCAGAGCGTGGGGACATGGATGATGCGGACGTCGGACCGGCTGGAGGTGGTACGGCAGGCGTCGGAGGCGCGGAAGAGTTCGGCGCGACCCGCAACGGCGGCGAGCGACAGAGCAGCGTATCGGCCGCCACCACGGCGTCTGGCGTGATGTCGTCTTCATAAAACGGCGCAGCCAGGCCATCTGATCAGGGAAGAAGGCGCCCCCGCTGCGAGCGCGTCCACTTGTTGTTCATCCCTCCGCCACTGGACGGACATCGATAGCTGCCAATATCGGTTCCCATCGATATCGATCGTTACCGATAGGGACTGGTCATGGAGGAATTGAACCTGCTGGAGTGCTGCTCACCAATGGCGCGTGAGCCCCTCGGCGAGCCGGAGGCAGCCGCTCTCGCGCGGGCCTTCAAGGCGCTCGGGGATCCGGTGCGGCTGCGCATCATTTCGATCGTGGCCAGCCACGGGGGTGGCGAGGCGTGCGTGTGCGACCTGACCGCGAGTTTCGAGGTGGGCCAGCCGACGATCAGCCACCACCTCAAGGTGTTGAAGGATGCGGGGCTGCTGACCTCCGAGCGGCGCGCCTCGTGGGTGTACTACCGCGTCGTGCCCGACCGGCTGGCCCAGCTGTCCGCGCTGCTCCACCTCCCCGCGGAGGTGGCCCAGTGATCCCCCTGCCGCGCAGGCTGCTGGCGGAGTTCCTCGGCACCGCGCTGCTGGTGACCGTGGTGGTGGGCTCCGGAATCATGGCCCAGACCTTGTCCCCGCATGACGTCGGCCTGCAGTTGCTGGAGAACTCCACCGCCACCGTCTTCGGCCTGGCCGTGCTCATCGTCACGCTCGGCCCCGTCTCCGGCGCCCACTTCAACCCCGTCGTCTCCCTGGCCGACTGGTGGCAGGGCCGACAGGGCGGCGCGGGCCTGTCAGGGGGCGAGCTCGGCGGCTACATCACCGTCCAGGTCCTCGGCGCCATCGCCGGATCCATCCTGGCCAACGCCATGTTCGACAAACCCGCGATCACCTGGTCCACCCACGAGCGCGCCAGCGCCCACCTGTGGCTGGGCGAACTGGTCGCCACCGCGGGGCTGCTCCTGGTCATCTTCTGCCTGGCTCGAACCGGGCGTACGGCGGTCGCGCCGGCGGCGGTGGCCGGCTACATCGGAGCGGCGTACTGGTTCACCTCCTCCACCAGCTTCGCCAACCCCGCCGTCACGATCGGCCGGGCCTTCTCCGACACCTTCGCCGGCATCGCCCCCACCTCGGTGCCCGGCTTCATCGCCGCCCAGCTCATGGGCGGCGCCGTCGGGCTGCTGCTGGTGCACGGCTTGTTCGGCCGGCCGCGGGCGGGCACCCCCGAGCCGGTCTTCCCGCACCCGCAATCTCGGTGAGTGGGGTGCCGTTGACGAACGGCGAACCCACCGACATGTAGCTGAGCGTGACGAACTTCGGGCCGGCTTCACCGAGGGTGCTCGCGATGGGCTTCTTCCAGCACCTGGCCGGCGAGCGCGCGGTGGCCTGGTCCGGCGGCTCGGAGTTCGCCAGCGAGATCAACCCCGCCGCAGTGGCATCCATGGCCGAACGGGACATCGACATCTCCCGCGAATTCCCCAAGCCCTGGACCGAGGAGGTCATCCGCGCCGCCAACGTCGTCGTCACGATGGGCTGTGGCGACGCCTGCCCCGTCTACCCCGGCAAGCGCTACCTCGACTGGGAACTGGACGACCCGGCGGGCAAAAGCGTGCAGGACGTGCGGCCCATCCGTGACGAGATCGAACGCCGCGTCCGCCACCTCCTCGACGACCTTGAAGTCCCCGCGACCTGAAGCCAGACCACCCCAAGGAAGGTATCCACCCGTGAGCGACACCCCCACCGTCCTGTTCGTCTGCGTCCACAATGCCGGCCGCTCCCAGATGGCCGCCGGCTGGCTACGCCATCTCGCCGCCGATCGCATCGAGGTCCGATCGGCGGGCTCGGCGCCCGCCGATCACATCAACCCGGTTGCGGTCGAGGCCATGCGCGAAGTCGGCATCGACATCACCGACCAGCAGCCCAAGATCCTCAGCGTCGACGCGGTCGAAGCCTCGGACGCGGTCATCACCATGGGCTGCGGCGACGCCTGCCCGATCTTCCCCGGCAAGCGGTATGAGGACTGGAAGCTCGACGACCCGGCCGGGCAGGGCATCGAGGCCGTCCGGGCGATCCGGGACCAGATCAAGGAACGCGTCGGCAAGCTGATGGTCGATCTGCTGCCCGCCTGACAATCGGCCGCAGGACCGGGGAAACCGTCTCGCACCACGGCCGGGGGCTGCGTACCGTCCCAGAGGTGGATACCAACGAACAGCGGGATCTGCGCCGGCTGATCAGCTGGCTGGAGCGCATCGAGCCGTGGCAGCAGCTCACCGGTGAGGACTCGCGTGCCTGGCAGGCCGACCCTCGGAGCTCTCTGGCCGGTGACGGTGCCAAGACCGACCCCTTTCAGGTGTCCCATGCCGTCTGGCACGCGTTGACCGTGTCGGTGGATCATCTGGGTTGTCTGCGCTCGTCTTTGCTGGGTGATCTGCATGGTGAGTACCGCGAGGTGCGTATTCACACACACGCCCAGTCCTCGCTGCTGCGCGGGGCGATCGAGAACGCGGCCCGTGCGGTCTGGCTGCTGGGTCCGAAGGACCGGCTGACTCGGGTGAGCCGCCGCCTGGGGTTACAGGCCAAGGAGACCAAGGACTCCTTTCGCATGCGGGCCCTGACCCAGCAACCCGCATCGCAGACTCAGCAGGAGCGACTGCAGCGTCTGACCGATCTGCTCGTCGCGGCGGGCCTGACCGAGGAGCAGGTCAAGGCCACGGTAAAGACGACGCCCAGCTACACCGAGATCGTGCGCGGCGCGGGCGAGCAGACCACGCTGGGAGCCGACCTGACGCAGCTGGTGTGGAGCGGCTGCAGCGCGCTGGCCCACGGCGACGCCTACGGCACGTTGGCGATGCTGGACAAGGACATCGTGGCGCGCAACCAGGACATGGCGCTCGTGCGCGTCACCGGTTCGATCAGCGGCCTGTATTGGTGCACCGTCGCGGCCGTGCTCATGGTCCAACAGGGGTCCGAGCTGCTGCAGGCACGCAGCCTCTCCTACCGCTGAACCGAGCTCCCGTGCCTGCTGACGGCCGCGAGCGAGCGGTATGAGGGCCTGGCGGCGGCGTTGACCGACGTCGATCCGTTCTACCGGTACGAGTTCGAGGTGCGCGAAGGGCAGGTGACCGAGCAACCCTGGGACGCGGACGTGCACCGCGACGAGCTGACCGCCTTCGTGCGCTACCGGCAGCTCAACGACCAGCGCTACCTGGTGATGCGCCTGGTGGCGCGAGCGGTGGAGTCGTTTCGGCTACGCCCGATCACCGGGTCGTTCAGCCTTCAGGTCCCCGTCGATTCGGCCGAGCAGCAGGTGGTGGAGGAGTTCCTCCAGTACGGAGCCCCCTTCGCCGACATCGGCGGCGCGATCACCCACACCTCGGGACCGCCTGGACTGCCCAGCGAGTCGGGTCCTGGCAGATTGACTTTCATCGTCGCCGCCGGCGCGGCCGGTGATCGTCCTGACCTGGAGGTCCGCCTGATCGGCCCCGACAACGACGTGCTGCACACCCTGGGACCTGGTCGGCGTGCGCGCCTCGCGCGGCGTGGACGGCCCCGGCGTCTGGCTGGCCGGCCACGACCCCAGCGGCCTGCTTCATCTGCACTTCCTGGTCAACGCCGGCGACCACGACACCTTCCGTCTGAACGTGGACCCTGGATGACCTGGCCGGCAAGACACCGACCGACGTGCTGCCGGCGATGCGCCTGCTCACGGATTTCGTCCCGGAGAACACGGTCCTGCTGGCCGTGCGCGGCGGTCCGGCGTATGCGCCCCGCTGGCAGCCCAAGGAGTCCGGGCCGGCGATGCGCGTCCGCCGACAGGTCCGCATCCTCCAAGCGCCGCAGGTGATTCAGGCCCACAGCTACCAGCGCATCGTGATCCCGGAGCCGAGCCGCACCTCCGATGAAGAGCTCAGGCAGCTTGTGCATCTGGCCCGGCTGCTGCGGGCCCTCAGATCGAGGCGACCTGGACGTATGCGGATTTCCCGATCCCGCCGACGCCGGCCCACCGCCCGCCGAGGGCGAATTCCCGGTCGCCGTCATGCGCGAGCTGCACGCGAAGCCGGGCGGACGCCAGATCCCCTTGAGCATGTACCGGTGTGTCACCTACCTCGCCGCGCGGATCGCCGACCCCGCCGAAGCGGCAGCGGCCCAGGGCGGTGACAGCATCCGGCTGCTGCCAGGCTCCACCAACAGAGCCATCATCACCGCGGTATCGGCCGCCGAGGCCATCGCCGCCCTCGCCGCGCGGAACGTCACGCCGCCGAACGGATGTCTGGCGGTCGGCCGGGGCTCAAACGTGCGCGGGCTCGCTCAGCGGGGTGAACAGCGCACCGAGCCGGGCCACCTGCGCCGGGACAATCCAGTAGTAGACCCAGGTGCCGCGCCGCTCGCCGCCAATCAGTCCAGCGGTGCGCAGCACCTTCAGGTGGTGGCTGATGGTGGGCGCGGTCAGGTCGAAGACGTCGGTCAGGTCGCACACGCACGCCTCGCCACCGGGATGGGAGCCGATCATCGACAGCAGCCGCAGCCGGACGGGATCGGCCACGGCCTTAAGCAGCGCGGCCAGCTCGGCCGCGTCGTCTTCGGTGAGTGGCTCGCGGGCGATCGGCGCGCAGCATGGCCCGGCCTGCACGTCCTTGCTCGGGGCGAGGGGCAGGGTGGTGGGGGTCATGCGAGAGCCTCCGGTCCGGGCTGATGGTTCGATATCTGGCTAAATGATAGGCGGTGGGAGGCGGCCAGTGACGCGGCGGCGATCAGACAGGTGAGCGTGGCGGCAGCCATCACCACCCGTACCCGGCGGTCTGGGCCATGGTCAGGGCGGCGGGGGTGCTGGCCTTGGTGGTCTGGGGGATGGCCAGCGCCGCCACCAGCCGCCACCCCTCGCCAGGGACGCGGACGGGCCGGGCGACGGCGCCTTGCCCGTTGCTCGATGGCGCAGCGGTGACCGAATCGGCATCGGTGACGCTCACGAGGCATCCAGACACTCCAGCAAGCATGCGGTCAGCCGGTCGCCGGGCCTCGCCATCTGGAAAGCCCCGGCCAGACCCGACACCTGCCGGGGTGCGGCGGGCATGACGTACCTCCGTCAAACGGGTACGGCTGTCGCGTGCTGGGGACGGGTCAGCCGCAGCAACCGCCGCCCTGAGGCGCACCGACAGTCGCCAGCGGCAGTGGGGTGCCCAACAGACCGCCGCTGATCCCGGTGGCCAGGCCAACCCGCTGCTCCTGGGCTTCGGCCAGGCTGGAGGAGCACACCCCGGTCTCGGGCAGGTCCAGTTGCACGTCCCGGGCGGCCTCCCAGTCGCCGGCCAGGGCTGCGACGACCGAGCGCGCCTGCTCGTAGCCGGTAGCCAGCAGGAAGGTGGGGGCGCGGCCGTAGCTCTTGACCCCCACCGCGTAGTAGCCGGGTTCGGGGTGGGCCAGTTCGTCCGCCCCGTGCGGCGGGACGGTGCCACAAGAATGTGCGTTGGGGTCGATCAGCGGGGCCAGCGTGCGGGTGGAGCCGAGGATCGAATCCAGATCGAGACGGAGCTCACCGGCGATGGCGTGGTCGGGCCGGTAGCCGGTGGCAGCCACGATGCGCTCAGCGGTGATGGTCTGCTCGGCGCCGGCCGGGTCGCGGCTGATCACCCGCACCTGCTCGCCGTCGCGTTCGATGGCGTGGGTGAAGAAGCCGGTCACCAAGCGGATACGGCCGCTTTCGACGTGGGCGTGCAGACGGGTGCCGAGCGCTCCGCGGGCGGGCAACGCGTCGGCCTCGCCGCCACCGTAGGTGCGGCTGGCGTTGCCCGCGCGAATAGCCCAGGTGATCGGAGTGTCGTCGAGCTGGGCGAGGGCGAGCAGGGTGGTGGCGGCCGAGTGGCCGGCGCCGACGACCAGGACATGCCGGCCCGCGTACCGGTCGCGGTCGGCGCCGAGCACGTCGGGCAGCGCGTGGTCGACCAGGTCTGCCGCGTCCGTCTCGCCGTAGGCGGGCAGGCCGCTCGCGCCCAGCACACTCGGGGTGGCGTAGGTGCCGGAGGCGTCGATGACGGCGCGGGCGTGCAGCTCGGTTCCGTCTGTCAGGCGGATCAGGAACGGCGCCGCCTCACGGCCGGTGGTGCGGACCCGGTCGTAGCCGAGCCTGCTGATCGCGGTCACCTGCGCGCCCAGGCGGACCCTGTCGCCGAACAGCTTGGCCAGCGGCGCCACGTAGTCATCGATCAGCTCGGCACCTGTCGGCAGCCATTCGGGGTCGGGTGCGCTCCAGCCATCGGCCTCCAGCAGGCGACGGGCGGCGGAGTCGATGTTGTACCTCCACGGGCTGAACACTCGGACGTGGCCCCACTTGGCCACCGACGCGCCCGCCTGGCCTCCCGCCTCCAGCACCACGAAGTCGAGACCCCGCTCGGTCAGGTGGGCTGCCGCCGCCAGCCCGACTGGGCCCGCGCCGATGACTGCGATGGGCAGGTCATCGGGCCGTGCGGCCTGACGGCTGGGCTCCAGTTCGACGGCGGTGGGCCCGCAGCATCCGCTCATGGCGCATCTCCTCATCGGTTCTCGCGAGCCCGGAGACCCGCGCTGTTTCGAAGTTTGTCTAAGTAAGCTCGTCGGCAGGATGCCCGACAACTTAGATCTATGTCAAATTAGAGACATGTCTAATCAAGCGACCAAAGGAGGCGCGGCAGCTCAGGCGCGGACATGCTTTCGGTGGCCACGCAGGTGCCGGCCGAGAGCGGCCACGACGCGCCGGGCGTCGGCGCCGACACCGCGCAGCGTGTTGGAGGAGGGGGTGCGCTGCCACTCCAAGCCCAGGTATCCCAGGCCGCCATGTGTGAGGGACAGGCCCCGGCGCTGGCGTGGGCGGCCATCGGCTGTCAGTGCGCCCAGCCCGGCCAGATAGGGTAGATCCGGCTGGTAGCCGGTGGCCAGCAGCACCGCATCGACGCGTTCACGCCCGCCGTCGGGCCAGGTCACCTGATCACCGTCCAGGCGCGTGAACATCGCTCGGCGCCGATAGCGGTCCTCGCGCAGCGCCTGGCGGTAGCGACCGTCGTCCAGTACGGGCGAGGCGGGCGGATGCTCCGCGCGGGCCAGCGGCAGCCGGTCGAACCCGGTCACGCGGAACCAGAAATGCAGGTCCCGCCCCAGCGGGCGCTGCTGTACGAACCGGATCGGCGTTCGGCTGGCGAGCGTCACCCGGCGCTGGCTGGCCAGCTCGTAGGCGACCTGGACCGCCGAGTTGCCCGCCCCGACCACGATGACGTGCTCACCGGGTAGTGAGGCCGGAGAGCGGTAGTCGGCAACATGCAAGACCTGGCCGGTGAAGGTGCCCAGACCGGGCAAGGCGGGCCGGTGCGGGCGGCCGAAAGAACCGCTGGCCGCGATCAGGATGCCGGCGCTCAGCCGTTCGCCGCCCTCCAGCCGCACGGCGAACCCCTCCTCACCGGCTTCGGCCGTGCTCACACGGGCGTCGGTGCGCAGCTCGGCGCCGCGCTCGATCAGGGCGGCGGCATAGCGCTCCAGATAGGAGACCACTTCGTCGCGGCGCGGGTAGCGCTCGGGATCCCCGTCGAAGCCTATGCCGGGCAGGCTGCTGTAGCGAGCGGGCGAGAACAGGGCGAGGCTGTCGTAGTAGCGCGGCCAGGACCCGGCCGTCCGGCCGGAGGCTTCCAGTAGCAGGGGGCGTAGTCCGTGCTCAAGGGCGGCGTGCGCGGCGGCCAGGCCGGACTGTCCGGCCCCGACGATCAGGATGCGGTCGTTGTCGTTGGGCATGCCGCAGAACGTACCGTCATTTTCTAATATGTCAATAAGTTGGTATGAGGGTAGAGTGCAGCGGCAGAAGGGAGCCCGTATGGCCGAGAGCACGACATCACCAGCCGCAACCTCGCCAGCCGCCACGGCGGGCACCGCGTGCGCGCCGCAGCTGCCGCAGGCCGCCCAGGACTTCCTCAAGGCCCTGGCCAACCCCGGACGCCAGCAGATCATGCTGCTGTTCGCCCAGGGCGCCGAGCTGTCGGTCAACCAGGTCGCCGAACGCGCCGGCATCAGCCAGTCCGCCGCCTCCCAGCAACTCGCCCTGCTCCGTCGCGGCGGCATCGCCACCTCCCGCCGCGACGGCAAGGAAGTGCTGTATCGGGGCGATCGCGACGGCGTCGCCCGCATCCTCGGCGACCTGCAGGACTATCTACGCTTTTGCTGCTGAACCGTTGGCCGATGCGGGCCAGCTGGTCCGCGTTGGTCCGAGAGGCTGACACACCGCAGCAGGGGCACAGAGCGTTCAGCATGATCAAGCGTGTGTCACTCCTGGCCCTCAGCCTCCCCGTTGTGCACCGGCTTCAGGGACAAGTCCCAGCCATGCTTGGCTGCCAGAGGGGCGAGCAGGGCGCGCAGCCGGTTGATGCGGGCGGCGGCGTCGGGCCCGCGCGCATCCGCCGGTAGGCCTCCACGTGGATCACCTGGAGCAGGTGCAACGCCTTAGGACGCGGCCGTAGGCGGCGAAAGCGCCACCCAGGCCGGTCGCCTCCCGCCGGCGGTCATCATCTTGATCAGTCGTAGGCACGGACCTGGCCGGTGGCCAGCGAACCGCACCATTTCATCCCATTCGCGCACGATCGCGGGCAGTGACACCCGACGCAGCGGCAACGCGTTGAAGGCGCCCCAGCCGTTGACGGCGTTGTGGTCGCGGGTGATGCCGCCCTGCAGCATCGCACATCGATCCACCACAGCTGAGTGTCGGTGATGTCGGCGTGACGCGGCGCGAACTGATAGCCGCAGGCGGCGAACATGCCATAGACGATGTCGCTGTAGCTACCCTGATCGGTCGTGATGACCTCGGGATGCTCGGCCGCGTCCAGGCGGTGGATGGCGTCCAGGATGTACAGCGAATCGCGCAGCGTGCCGGGCACCACCAGCCCGCCCAGCCCCGTCACCTTGGCCGACACGGTGTTCAGCCACGTGGTCCCGCGCGGCCGCTTGCCGACCCCGAAACACAGGGGTGAGGGGCGGGCGTGCAAGGAGCGCACCGGGACCACGAACCGCAGCCCATCGGTGGAGGCGACCATCCCGCCGCCCCAGTCCGCCGTGATCGGGATGCCGGCCTGGGATTTCATCAGCACCGCCGAGGCGGCGCCGATGCCCTCGCCGTGGAAGTAGCCCTTCTCCACCCCGATCAGCCGGTGCTCACCCAGCGCGGCCGTGCCGGGCTGGACGACCGGCGTCAATCCGATGTTGCGGGACCGGGCGACCAGCAGCGCCGCCAGCGACAGGTCCAGATCCTCACGGCGGGCCTGCGACCCGGACAGGTGCGGCATCGCGTCCAGGAACCCGGTGCGGGCGTTGACCTCCAGCAGCAGCTCCAGATAGTCGATGCGGGGCAGCATCGCCGCGAACGCGTCATGCACCGCGGCGAACTCCTCCGGCGGCGGGGCGGCCTCCAGCCGTGCCGGCGATAGCTTCCCATTCTTGATCTCAGCCGCGTCGTTGGCCTCCAGGCCCGCGCCGACCTGCCGGAAGGCATCGTTCAGCAGCTCGGCGAGCTCGGCCAGGTGCTCGCGGGGATCGGCCGGCTGGTCCAGCGCCCGCAGCACCGTGTCCCGCTCGGCCGCCCACAGCCGCGGCTCGATCAGGCGCACCCGCAGATCGCCCCACTTGTCCGCGCCGACCGCGTACACATCCCGTCGGCGCAGCGCGTCGTGCAGCGCCTCCAGCACGCAGAACACGTAGGCGGGCCGGTCGATCAGCGACGCCTCCAGCTTCGGCCTGTGAAGACCAGCCGCCGCCACGATCCCGTCACCAACTCCTGGAAGCCCTTGATGTGCTCGATGCCGGGCTTGCGCGCGGTCATCAGCTTCGGCAGTGCGCGCAGCGCCGCCAGGATCGGCGAGCCGGCCGCCGTACCTCCCCAGGGAATCACCGCGGCCAGCAGCTCGATGAACGGCCGCACCGTGGCGTACCGGTCAACCAGCGCGGCCAGCCACTCCGCCTCACCGTCGCCGTCGTCCTCGGCCGGCGGCACCAGCGCCCGCACCGTCTCCACCGCGGCCGCCAGGTCCCCACGCGAGACGACCTGCTCCACCGCCGCCATCATCTCCGGGATCGACGCCGGCGCGGCCTTGTCGCCGGGGGCGCTCCCGCAGCACTACCGCCAAGGCCGCCGCCATCCGCGCGGCCGCCGTCTTCAGCTTCGGGAAGGTTTTCAGCTTCTCCTTGTCGCTCTTGCGGACCGCGCCCGACAGCAGCTTCGCCGACATCAGCAGGTCGAACAGCAGCAGCGCACCGTCCGCCGCGCACGCCGGTGACCAAGCCGTCGGGGACAGGGATGAGCGACGCGCTGGATCGCACCTCCTACGTGCTGGGGCTGGGCGCCGGGGTGGTGGATCTGTCGGCGGTGGCGACGGTGAAGCTGGCCGAGCTGGCCTCCTATGGGCTGCATGCCAAGGCCGCGAAGATCAAGCAGTTGCAGGGTGAGCGGCGGGTGGCGACGCCGGTGGCCACCGTGCGGGAGCTGGAGACCTCGTCGGACCTGCGCCTCGGCATCGGCGAAGTCGCGAAACCCCAGCAGGTCCCGGATCTCCCACGCGTGCTCGTAATGGGTCATCCGCCACGAAGGCCCCGTACCGGCGGACCTGCTCAGCCGACAGATACTCCGCAGACACAATCGGTGACGTTACGACCGCTTGGAGCTACTACCGCTCGGTACAGCAACGACTGGTACATCCTGCCGTGCGACGTGCCGACCGGCACGTTCGCGGCGATACAGGGGCTCGCGGTGACCGATGTGTTCGGCGCCCGCCGCTGGATCACCCCCGCCGGCGCGGGCGCCGAACACGACTGGCAGCAATGGTCGATGTACGTCCACGGCGACGCGCCCGGCCTCCTGCTGCCGCCGGGAACGCCGAAGGTGGCCGACGGCCCGGCGCTGGAGGAGGTCCAGCTGGCCCGGGACGAGAACGCCAACATGGTGTGGGGCATCGAGCAGACCGTCCGCATGCCCACCGGGGACCCGCGCCCCGGCGCGGAGGCCGCCGCCGAGACCCTCGCCTTCCGCCGCCGCCGGCCGCGCCCGACGACGGGGCTCGACGACTCTCGGGCGGCGCTCGCGTACCGGGTGATGAGCTCGGTCCCGGAGCACTGGATCCCGTTCATCCCGGTCCACGTCCCCGGCGACAACCGCAGCGTGCAACTGCAGCGCGCCCCTCTCACGGGCACCCGCCTAACGGCCGCGTACAACCGCACCCGCACCCGGACCGGCCAGGTGATCGTCTGGCTCACCGTGCGGCGGGACACCGGCCGCGGCGGGCGCGCCAGCGGGCTGGCCTTCGACCTGCTGACCGACACCGCACCCCAGTGACCTACGGGCTGCTGAAACGTGGCTTCAGTTCACCGGGCAGAGCACCGCCTCGACGGCCTTGATCATCGCGGGGATGACGCTGCGGGTGTCGGCGGTGCTCACCGTGACGGATATGGCGAACTGGCGCCGGCCGTCGGCCGAGGCGAAGGTCAACGCGGTCAGGCCGGGTGCAGACCCGCCGGGCATGTCACCTTTCACCTTTCCTCCGCACAGGCCCGATCCTTGCTGCCCGCCTCCGCCCGCAGGGGGTGGGGTGAGGATCTGCCGCAGTGATGGCGGCAGCAGCTTGCCCTGTGTGAAGGCTCGCTGGAAGGCGCTGACGTCGTGCGTGGTGGAGACCACACCTCCGGCTCCGTTGCCGTAACTGGCGTTGAACCGGTGCACGTCGCGCAGCCTGCCGGTGGCGTCAGGGTAGTACCCGTGCCCGTGCGGGCCCTTGATGCCCTGCGGAGGCTTGGTGAGCTGGTAGGTCCGGGTCATGCCCAGCGGGCGGAACAGACGCCGCTTGAGCTCGTCCGCCAGAGTGCGGCCGCTCACCCTCTCGATGATCATGCCGATGAGGGTGTAGTTGGTGTTGGAGTAGGCGAACTTCTCGCCGGGTTCCCCGGTGCGTGGCCACCCGCGGGTCATCTTCACCATGTCGATCGGCCGGTAGTAGGTAGTGAAGTCGAAGACGTCGAACGCCGGCGTCGTTGAGGAGCCCTTGTGGAACCAGTCGGGGATGCCGGACGTGTGCTGGATCAACTGCCGCACGGTGATCTCGTCGGCCAGCTCCACCAGCCCGTCGGCGGCCACCTCGGGCAGCAGGTCGCCGAGTTTGTCGTCCAGGCCGAGCCGGCCCTCCTCGACCAGTTGGAGCAGCACGGTGGCCACCATCTGCTTGGACTGTGATCCGATGCGGAACCGGGAGTTCGCGGGAATCGTGCCTCCCTTGCCGTCGAGCAGCCGGGAGCCCGCGGACCCCTGGCCGGCCGGTTCGCCGTCCAGGTACACCCCGCCGATGGCGCCGACCACGCCGGGAGTCTTGGCCAGGGCGTCCATCGCCTGCTGAACGTCCCCTGTCGCAGCGCTGCGAGTTGAGCCTGCGATGGCCGGCGAGGTGGCGGCCAGCAGCAGGGTCGCCGCGGTCGCGGCGGTGATGGCGCGGACAACGGTCGCGTGATTCAAAGGAACAACTCCCTCAGAGTCGAATATGTCGGGAAATGGCGCCGGCACTCGGCCGGGCGTATCAGGTGATGATCTGGCGTGCCATCTCGACGATGGGGGCTATGGGGGTGTCGTAGTTGCCGAGGATCATCGCCACCCAGTCCTGGCCTGGGAAGGTGTCCAGGTTGTTGGCGGCGCCGGCGGAGCCGCCGGAGTGGCCGACGACGTGCCGGCCGTTGACGATGGCGTCGATGAAGCCGTAGCCGTAGAACAGGTGCTGGCGGGTGAGGCCCTGCTGTTCTGACGGAGGCATGATCATCTTCGCCGTGGTGAACAGTTCGGCATAGGCCGGGCTGAGCAGCGTCCCGTTCCGCAGGGCGCGCACGAAGCCGAGCACGTCGGTGGCGCTGCAGTAGGCGCCGCGATGCGGGCCGCCGACGAACGGGAAGAAGTCGCTGGTGGTGAAGTCGACACGCGGGCCGGACCGCTGGGTGGCATAGGGGCGTGCGATGGTCGGGTCGGCCGTTACCTGGGGCTTGGTGAAGAAGTCGGAGCGGGTCATCCCGGCCGGCGTGAAGATGTGCTCGCGGACATAGTCGTAGTAGGACCGTCCTGACACCGTGGCCACGATCTCGCCGAGCAGGAAGAAGCCGTCGTTGCTGTAGCGGTACTGGGTACCGGGGGTGAACTGCGGCGGCAGCGCGCGGATGGCCTTGGCGGTGCCGTCCCACAGCTTCTGGACCGTGTCCCATTCCGGTCTGGTCGGCGGTTCCGTGCCGACGGCCGGCCTGCCGATGCCGGAGGTGTGCGTCAGCAACTGGTGGACGGTGACGGTCTGGCCGATCTCCGCCGGGAACCCCTGGAGATAGGCGCCGATCTTCTCGTGGAAAGCGATCTTTCCTTGCTGCGCGAGCTGGGCGACCGCCACAGCGGTGAAGGTCTTGGTCACCGACGCGAGATCGAAACGGGTGTCCAACCGGTTGGGAAGGGACGCGGCCTTGTTCGCCATGCCGTAGGCGCGGCGCAGCACCGGCCTGCCCCGGTAGGCCAGCAGCACGACGCCGGAGAACATGTCCTTGGCGGCCTGGTCGGCGACGAAACGGTCGAACTTTCCGCCGGGCCGCAGATCCGCGGGTATCGAGCGGGAGGTCGAGGCCTCCGCCTGCGCGGGCCGGCCGGCCGCGAGCAGGCCGGCCGCGACCGGAACGCTGCTCAGCAGGCCCAGTACCGAGCGCCGGGAGGTACGCGAGGTCGATGGTTCGTGGGTCATGAAAGGCTCGTCTCGTTGTAAACGACTGTCGCGATCTCGCCCAGCGCCTGGCCCGCGACCGTGAGGAGATCGGCGGAGGCGGCTTCCTGCTCCATGAACGCGGCGAACGCCGCCCAGGAGCCGTCGGGAAGCTCGATGTATCCGGCCAGCGCCTTGGCGAGCAGCGGCTTGCCGGTGGCGGGGGAGGTCGTGCCGGCTGTGCCGGTCTTGGCGTAGACATGCCCCGCGGCGGGCGAGTCCACCTGAACGCCGGCCAAGGTCCCGTCTCTGCCCATGATGGGCATGGCCCGGTGGAAGGCGTGGAAGTACGGCTGTCGCGCCATGTGGCGGAGGAATCCGATGAAGAAGTCGGGCGTGTATTTCACTTCGGAGGCGCCCGGCGGGTTCGGGTCCAGTCCGGCCTGCCGGAAGAGCCGGCTCTGGAGTTCGTCGCCCCGCTGCTTGGCGTTGCGCGCCTCGTGTCCGGCGATCGCCCCGACCAGATAGGGGAAGTGGACGGTATGCACGTTCGAACTCACCTTGAGCATGACCTTCACCTCCTCCGACAACGGCGGTGAGACGTGCTCCACCAGGAGGCTGCGGGTCTTGTCGTCCGCCACCCGTCGGTCGCGGTCCGTTGCTGCCCGCCGGTCGGCGTCCACGCCTACCCCGGCGCCCTGGAGTGCGTGGGTGAAGGCGATCTCGGCGAAACGCGTCGGCTCGGGCACGTGGTAGGCGATGAACTGCTCCTGGCCGCCGAGCACGGCGTCGCCGGCCAGTCGCACCTGACGCGTACCGTCCGGGTTAGCGGCGTCGCCGGTGAGCGTCAGCCGTCGCGCGTCGGCCGTGCCCGCGGCGATGGTGGTCACCTCGTTGATGATCCGTACGTACCCGAGGTCCGGAGACAGCCGCACGAGCCCCGGAGCGCCCACCCGCGCCCCTGGCCGTACCGACACGTCCACGACGTTGTCGTTGACCATCATGGGGGACACCGCCGCCTTCATGCCGTCGCTGAAGATGTCCTCCAGCCCTTGGCGGAACAGCCCCAGCGAGAGCCCTGGAACTCAGGCCTGCGGATGATGTCCTGGATTCTGGCGGCGACGGCGGGACCGCCTGTCCCGCTCTGGCCCAGGGGAATCGGATGGAAGACGCCAAAGCCGGATGGGCCGCCCACGCTTCCTAACGGAAGTGCCCCCAGCAGGCCAAGCATCCTTCGCCTGGACCATGCCGGCGGCGATGACGATGATCGGTATCGAGTCATGCGGACATGCAACACAGCGGCGTGTTTCCTCACCGTTTCCGCCGCCGCGCTACCCCCTGAGCGCACGAGGTCCCCGGCGGGCGCGACCTTGGGCGTCCAGGAACCCGGTCCAGGCAGCTCCGGCAGGTCGATGCGGGGCAGCATGGCCTGGCAGGTCGCCCGCAGCCACCCCGCGGCGACGGCGGGGCGAACACAATCCCTAGAAGTCTCAGAAGCCGACGTGGGCGATGATCTCCAGCACGAACGGCGCGGCGACGACGAGGACGGCGATGACGATCAGCAGCGCGATCACGTTGCCGACGAAGCTCGACCGGCCGGACCGGTCCGGCGCGGGTGAGCCCGTACTCCCGAATCGAGATCAATGATCCGTACTCACGACCACCTGTCGATGCGCTGGCCTGCTGGTTAGACGCTTAGCGCTAATACTGGCGAGTAGAGTCCCGGCTCCCCGTCCCCAACCCCGCGGCCTTCGGTCATATCAGGGACGAAAGTCCCGGGGAAGTCGAGAGGGACGACTCTAAGCGGCACCGCATGCTCGGACGATGGTGAGAGGACAGCGTCCGAGCGGAGGCAATCATGAGGAATCAGCTGGGTGTGGTAGTCGGCTACGAGAACTCGCCGTCGGCGCAGGAGGCCCTGCGGTGGGGCGCGGCGGAGGCGGCCGCCAGGAAGGTGCCGCTGACAGTGTGCCGCGCGTGGGAGTGGCCCTACCACGAATGGCCGGGCGAGCTGGTGCCGCTCGAGCTGGAACGCCGCCCGGCACAGCGGCTGCTCAAGGACGCCGCCGCATGGGTCGGGCGCCACTATCCAAAGGTGCCGCTCAACACGCTCACCGACAGGGGCCTGCCGGGCGTGATCTTGACCGCTCTGTCTAGGGACGCGGAGCTGATCGTGGTGGGCACTCGTGGCTACGGAGCACTCGCAGGACTGGTCGCGGGCTCGGTGAGCGCCCACGTCGCAGCGTACGCTTCCTGCCCGGTGATCGTCATGCGCGAGGTCCCGGACGAACGCGAGGTACTGGTCGGCTTCGACGGCTCACCGCCGTCCGTGGCCGCCCTGGGCTTCGCCGCCATGGAAGCGCACCGGCTGGCGGCGCCGCTCAAGACACTGATCGCCTACCGCGAGCGGGGCAGGGAAGCGGGCATGGGGGAACCCCGCATCGAAGCCCAGGGGCTCGCCTGGCATGAGCTCATCTCCTGGCAGCGCAGGTATCCCGAGCTCCAGGCCGATGTCGAATTCGTCGACGAGCCCGCGCGCCCCGCGCTGTTGGAGGCGGCGCGGAAGGCGCGCCTGCTGGTGGTGGGCGCCCGTGGCCTGGGAGAGGTCAGAGGGCTGCTGCTCGGCTCCGTGAGCCAGGCCGTACTGCATCAGGCGCCATGCCCGGTCGCCGTGGTGCACGCATCACGAAGGACGACTTCGCTTCTGAGCCCAGATGGGGACGACCGGCCCTGTCCGCGACCCGATACCGCATCGCCTGATCGGACCGGATGACCTGAGGGCGTTTGCCAGGCGATCCGCCTCGGAGGCCGTGGTGGCGTTCGAGGCGGACCATCTGGACGTCGAGGAGCACCTGGGCTGGAGCGTCGTCGTCACGGGCGTCGCTCGGCTGGTGAAGGATCCCGCGGAGGCGGCCCGCTACAAGGACATCTTTCACCCCTGGGTGGCCGGTGAGATGGATCAGGTAATCCGCATCCGTCCAGAGATCATCACCGGCTTCGAGCTGGTCCCGGCCGCTGTCTCGGACGAGAGGTTCACGAACGATCCCAGATGACAGGCAGTTCCAGGACGTCGTCTTCCTGCCAGGTGAGAGCTCTTCGCACGTCGACGATCCCGTCCAACCCTTCGGCCGTGCGGACGGCGGCGGCCGCCTCGCTGCGCTTGCCCGTGTGGCCGGACAGCGTGACGATGCCGTTGTGGACCTCCACGATGATCCCGTCGCGGTCGTTCCACCGGGCATGCGAGGGGATGCCCTCGACGACGCGGCGCCTGATCTCGTCATCGTCGCGCAGGTACATCCTGAGCAGGTCCCGTCTGCTGACGATGCCTTGCAGCCTTCCCTCGGCATCGACCACGATCAGCCGCTTGACGCCGCACTCGTCCATGATGCGTGCGGCCCTTGCGGTGGAGGCGGATGGGGCGACGGTCACCGCGGGCGCGGTCATCAGGTCGGCCGCGGTATCCCCGGCAGCCTTCCTTCTCCCACCCTCGACCTGACCAGTCATCCGCCGACGCAACCGGGCGCGCAGCGGCGGCTGGTAGCTTTCGCCGCAGTACTGCTCCCGGAACTCCTCCTTGCGCATCAGGTCTCCCTCGGACACCACACCAAGGACCTGCTCATCGCCGTCCACCACGGGCACGGCGCTTATGCCGTTCGCCACCAAGACCTCGGCGACGTCCTTGAACAAGGTGTCCGCCATGACCGAGGTGACCTGGGCGGTCATGACATCCCTCACTGTGGTCCGCATCATGGACCCTCCTTCCGATCCTCCCTTCCATGAGATCGCCATCCGCTGCGCCATCGTAGGGACGAAAGCCCTCGGCCCCGCCTCCTTTGGAAACGCCGAAAGTCCCAAGTCGGCGCACGGCCGGCGCCGCTGCCGCCGGTCAACCCACGAGGCCGGGGGAGGGACCGCGGCCTGCGCCGGCGAATCCCTCTGTGAGGTTGGACCCATCAGACCATGACCAAGGTCCCTAGGCCGCGGATGCGGCTCCGGAAACCATCGGAGAGGAGCCTCGCCTGGCTCTTGCGACCCGCAGGCGATGCCACCGCCAACGGCCGTTTCACGCGGTGCGGGCGGACAGGTGAAGGAGGGATCGATGAGGGAGACGAAAGGCCGGGAGGTGATGCCGGCCCAAGCCGATGTGGACCGCGCCGGCGCCGGCGACCTGTTCAACCTCGCGGTCGATGTCGGCCCCGTTCCTATGCAGGTCGGCGCGTGCCTGATCCTCGATATCGGACCCCGCTTCGACCTGAAGCGGGCGCGGCGGCTCATCGCCGAGCGTGTCGGCGCGGTGCCGCGGCTGCGGCAACGGCTGGTGCCGGCCCCGCCAGGGTGCGGGCGGCCGCTTTGGATCGACGATCCGGCTTTCGACATCGACCACCATCTCCACGTCGTCGCATGCCCGCCGCCCGGCGACGATGACGCTCTGCTCGACCTTGCCGCCGCGGTGATCGGCCTGCCGCTCGCGCCGGCCAAGTCCTTGTGGTCGGTGACTCTGGTGACCGGACTGGCCGGCCATCGGCTCGGGATGATCGTCTGCTTCCACCATGTACTCGCCGACGGCCTCGGTGGTCTGGCCGTGCTCGGCTGTCTCGTGGACGGGGCCCCCACGGCGGTACCGCGGGCGTTCCCCCTCCCAGCACCGTCACTCCGCCGGATCGCCGCCGACGCGTGGACCGCCCGGTTGCGCATGCTCGCCCGTCTGCCTCACGCCGGACGCGCCATCAGGCGCGCCGCCACCGAGCTCGGAGCTCCGCGGCGGGTGGCGCGTTCCTCGCTGAACGAGCCCGTCGGTGCGGAACAGCGCATCGCGACGGTCACCGCGCGACTCGACGACGTCCGCCGGTTCGCACACGCCCACGGCGGCACCGTCAACGACGCCATGCTGTCCGTGATCACCGGTGCCGTGCGTACGCTGCTGGACGGCCGCGGGGAGAGCATCCCCGACTTGGTGGTCTCCGTGCCGGTGTCGGCACGGGGAACTGCCACGACGGCCCGGCTCGGCAACCAGATCGGGGTCATGCCCGTCCGCCTGCCCACCGAGGGCGACCTCGGACAACGGCTCGAACGGATCGCGACGATCACCCGGGCCAGAAAGTCGACAGCCCCGGGAGCCTCGGCCGAACTGCTCGCCAACGCAGGCCGTCTGCTCGCCCGCCTGCACCTGGTGGGCCGGCTGTTCGAGCATCAGCGCCTCATTCACACCGCGGTGACGAACCTGCGGGGGCCGCAGGAGCCGCTGTCCTTCGGCGGCGCGGGCGTTCTCACGATCATCCCGATCTCCCTCGCCCGGGGAAATGTGCCCGTGGCCTTCAGCGTGCTCTCCTACGTGGGCACGCTGGTCATCACGATTGTGGCCGACGTCGGCCGGACACCTGACCTGCCCGTCCTCACCGGCGCGCTGCGGGAGGAACTGACGGTGATGCGTCGCACCGCTCCCGGAGTGGATAGGGACCAAGGTCCTGGCGTATCGGTGGCTTAAGCCTCGGTACCTGAACCGCTGGTGCTGGTGTGCTGGTGATGATCGTATGAGAGGGAGATCACCATGCCCGTCACACCATTACCGCGACGCCGCAAGCTGGGTCCGTGGATGGCGACCGCACTGGTCGTCGGCAACATGATCGGCTCGGGCGTATTCCTTCTGCCCGCCTCCCTGGCCGCTTTCGGCAGCGCGAGCCTGCTGGCCTGGGCGCTCACCGCCGCCGGCGCGTTGCTGCTCGCCCTGGTCTTCGCGAGGCTCGGCCGCGCCTACCCCCAAACCGGCGGCCCCTACGCCTACGCCCGCCGTGCCTTTGGCGACTTCATCGGGTTCCAGACGGCCTGGGGGTACTGGATCGCGGTCTGGGTGGGCAACGCCGCCATCGCGGTGGCGTTCGTCAGCTACCTCGGCTACTTCTGGCCCGCGCTGACCGATACCGCGCTGACCGCCTCGGGGCTGGCACTGGCGGCCGTCTGGTTGCTGACCGCGGTCAACATCCGGGGCGTGCGGCAGGGCGGCTGGGTACAGCTCGTCACCACCGTCGCCAAGCTCCTGCCACTGATCGGCCTGGCCGTGGCCGCGCCCTTCTTCATCGAAAGCGGCGATTTCACTCCGTTCAACCCTAGCGACCAGGGCACCTTCGGAGCCGTCACGGCCGCCGCGGCGCTGACTCTGTGGGCGTTCATCGGCATCGAGTCGGCCACCGTGCCCGCCGAGGACGTCGAGAACCCCGAGCGGACGATCCCACGGGCCACCGTGATCGGCACGATCGTCTCCGCCGCCGTCTACATCCTGGGCACCGTCGCGGTGTTCGCCGCCGTGCCCCGCACCCTGCTCGCCCAGTCCACGGCGCCGTTCGCGGACGCCGCCGAGGCGATGTTCGGCGGCTGGGCCGGCACGGCGGTCGCGATCGGCGCGATCATCAGCGCGTTCGGCGCGCTCAACGGCTGGATCATGCTGCAGGGGCAGGTGCCGCTGGCGGCCGCCCGCGACGGGTTGTTCCCGCAGGTGTTCGCCAAGCTGTCGCGCTGGGGCACCCCGGCCGTCGGGCTGATCGTCTCCAGCGTCCTGGTCACCGCCCTGATGGTGCTCAACTACAACGCCGGCCTGGTCGAGCAGTTCAACTTCGTGATCCTGCTGGCCACCCTCACGACCTTGATCCCGTACGCGTACGCGGCGGCCGCGCAGCTCATGCTGGCACTCACCGACCGCGAGCACTTCTCCGGCAGGCGGCTGGCGGCCGACCTCACGATCGCGGGTCTGGCCTTCGCCTACGCGCTGTGGACGATCGCCGGATCGGGCTACGAGGTGGTCTACAAGGGGACGCTGCTGCTGCTCGCCGGTATCCCGGTCTACGTGTGGCTCAAGCACCGTGCCCACGACACCACGGTCCAGATCACTAGGAAGGCGGCATGACGGTGTTCCATGTCGACAGCGAGGTAGGCCGGTTACAGCAGGTCGTCCTGCACCGGCCCGGGTTGGAACTGAAGCGGCTGACCCCCACCAACTGCGATGAGCTGCTCTTCGACGACGTGCTGTGGGTGACGCGCGCCCGCCAGGAGCACGACGCCTTCGCCGACACCCTGCGCGAGCGCGGTGTCATCGTCCACCTGTTCGACGAACTGCTGGCCGAGACGCTCAAGCTGGATCAGGCCCGCGCGTGGGTGCTGGACCGCGTCGTCACCGAGGCCGCCTTTGGCCCCACCCTGGCGCCATCGCTGCGCGAGGCGCTGGAGGAGATGCCATCCGACGCTCTCGTACGGCACCTCATCGGCGGGCTCACCAGGCGCGAACTCGGCCTGCGCATCGACAGCCTGCGCCTGGCGGGGCTCAGCGAGGATGACTTCGTCCTGCCGCCGCTGCCCAACCACCTGTTCACCCGGGACGCCTCCGCCTGGATCTACGGCGGCGTGTCCCTGCACCCGATGGCCAAGCCGGCTCGCCGCCGGGAGACCACGCATGTGGCCGCCGTGTACGCCTTCCATCCATTGTTCGCCGGGAAGGCGCCGATCTGGTATCCGGCCGAGGCAGAGCAGCCGGCCACCATCGAGGGCGGCGACATCCACGTTGTCGGTGATGGCGCGGTCCTGGTGGGGATGAGCGAGCGCACCACGCCGCAGGCGATCGAGCTGCTGGCCCGCCGGCTGTTCGAGGCGGAGGCCGCCGAACGTGTCATCGTCGCCGCCCTGCCGAGGAAGCGGGCGTTCATGCACCTGGACACCGTGATGACCATGGTCGATCGCGGCGTCTTCGTGGCTTACCCGGAGCTGCCGCCGCTGCGCTCGTTCACTCTCACCCCCGGCTTGCGGGTACGCGAGAACGACGACCTGTTCAAGGCACTCGGCACGGTCAGTGTGTTGCGCGCGGAGCAGGACGTCTGGGCTGCCGAGCGCGAGCAGTGGGACGACGGCACCAATGTGCTGGCCATCGCCCCAGGCGTGGTCGTCGCCTACGAGCGCAACGTCACCACCAACACCATGCTCCGCAAGCACGGCATCGAGGTCATCACCATTCCCGGCGCCGAGCTGGGCCGGGGCCGGGGCGGCCCCCGGTGCATGAGCTGCCCCATCGAAAGGAGCCCGCTGTGAAGGACTTGCTGCGTGTCGCCGACCTGGCCTCGGACGACCTCGCCCACCTGCTCGACCGCGCCGAACACTTCGCACGCAAGCCCTTCGGCGGACACGAACTGCTCAGCGGCCGGACCGTGCTGCTGTACTTCGCCAAGCCGTCCACCCGCACACGCATCTCCGCCGAGACCGCCGTGGTCCGCCTCGGCGGGACGCCGCTCACCGTCGGACCGGCCGAGCTCCAGCTCGGCCGCGGCGAGACCATCGGCGACACCGCCCATGTCGTCAGCTCCTACGCCTCCGCCGTCGTCATCCGGACCTTCGCCGATGACGACGTGAGAGCCTTCGCCCGCTCGGCGCACGTCCCGGTGATCAACGCCCTCACCGACGGTCACCACCCGCTGCAGGCGCTCGCCGACCTCATGACGCTCCGCGCCCACGTCGGCGACCTGCGAGGACGCAAGATCGCCTACGTGGGCGCCGCCACCAACGTCACGCACAGCCTCATGGAGGCCGCCGCCCTGGCCGGGCTGTCCATGTCCGTCGCAACCCCTGCCGGGTACGCGCCCGACCCGGCCGTCGAAGCCGTGGCCAGGAAGCTGTCCACCGGTGGGGAACTGCTGCTCACCGACGATCCCCGTGAAGCGGTCGTGGGCGCGGACGCCGTCTACACCGACGTGTGGCTGTCCATGGGCGATGCGGCGGAGGAGAAGGCGGCGCGCGTCACCGCGCTTACCCCATACCAGGTCACCGCCGGCCTGATGGCCGTCGCCCGCCCCGGCGCGATTTTCCTGCACTGCCTGCCGGCCCACCGCGGCGAGGAGGTCACGGCGGAGGTGATCGACGGCCCCACGTCCCAGGTGTTCCATCAGGCGGCCAACCGGCTGCCCACGGCGCAGGCCGTACTGGAGGCGCTGCTCACCCGTACCCTGGCGGGAGCCCTATGAGGATCGTCATCGCGCTCGGTGGGAACGCGCTGCTGCACCGCGGCGAACGTGCCGACGCCGCGACGCAGCTCCGCAATGTCGCGACCGCCGCCGAGCAGATAGCCCGCGTGGCCGCACGCCACCAGGTCCTCATCGTGCACGGAAACGGCCCCCAGGTGGGGCTGCTGGCCGAGGAGAGCGAGCGCGACCCCACGCTGGAGCGCGGCTACCCCCTGGACACCCTGGTGGCAGAGACGCAGGGCATGATCGGCTACTGGCTGGCGCGCGGCGTCGGCCGCCGCCTGCCCGACACTCATGTGGCCGCGCTCATCACCCAGGTACGCGTGGACGCCGCCGATCCGGCCTTCGACCGTCCCGAGAAGCCTATTGGCCCGTACTATCCGGCCGCCGAGGCCGAGCGGTTGGCAGGACAGCGCGGCTGGACCTTTACCCAGGACCGGCACGGCATGCGGCGCGTCGTCCCCTCGCCACGGCCCGTCGGGATCGTCGAGTTGCCGATCATCCGGCGCCTGCTGGACGACGGTTGCCTGGTGATCGCGGGCGGGGGAGGCGGGGCGCCCGTCACGGCCGACCAGATGGGAGTGGAAGGCGTCGTGGACAAGGACCTGGTCGCCGCGCTCCTCGCCGAGCAGGTCGGGGCCGATCTGCTGGCCGTCCTCACCGACGTGCCCTACGTGTACGCCGAGTACGGAACGCCCCGTGAGCATCCCATCGTGCACGCCGCGCCTGACGAACTGGACGCCGGATCGTTCGCGGCCGGCTCCATGCGGCCGAAGATCAACGCTGTCTGCGCGTTCAGCAGTGCCACCGGACGACCCTCGGTCATCGGCGACCTCGACGAACTGGAGGCGGTCGTGACCGGCGCTCGCGGCACCCGGATCCAGCCAGGACCTGCTCAATTCCACACCGGAGGCCCGAAATCCCCTGAGACGACAGACCCGCCGAGCGGCATGGCCCGTCCAGGAGACGGTGAAAGGGGGGCGATCAGGCGGAGGGCACGAGGAGGGATCTAACCAGGCGTGGCGTGCTGCCGTGGAATGGTGACCGTCGGTGCGGTCGTCATTAGCGCGGCCGTGGTGCTCGCGCCGACCCCCTTCAAGGTCCGCCCGGAGGCGGACGCCGTCGGACGCGTGCCCGATACCGGTGCCGATGGTCATGACATCGGCGCCGGCTGCCTGCGCTCGGGGGCGGGGCCGACAGTTCTCCTGCTCGCCGGCACCACGCTGATCCTCATCGGTGTCCGCCTGGCCGACAAACAGGGTCTTTCGGGTTCTGTCCGACGGACTTCCGGCCCTGCGACGACGCTCTGCGAGCGAGTCCGATGGAAGGTGACGAAGGAGGAAAAATCATGATCATAGTAGGGGTGGACGGCTCAGTGACCGCGCGGGCCGCGGTGGAGTGGGCGGCCAACGACGCCTTCCGGATGAGAGAGCCGCTGCGGATCGTGCACGCCGTGAACCGCTCGCCGTACCAGATCGGCAGGTTCCCCAACGCCGCGCTGCCTGACACGCTGCTGCGCGAGGGACAGCGGATCCTGCGCGAAGCGCTGGCTCTGGCTCACGAGCGCCAGCCTGAGGTCGAGGTCACGACGGAGGACATCGAGGGCGCGCCCGCTGAGGTGCTGCGCGAGCAGGCCAAGGAGGCGAGCGAGATCGTGCTCGGCAGCCGCAGGCTCGGCGGGTTCGCCGGAGCGCTGCTGGGTTCGGTCAGCACGCATGTGGCCGGCCATGTGCATGGCCCGGTCGTGGTCGTTCGCGGCGATCATCAGCCGGTCCACGGGGAGATCGTGGTCGGCGTGGACGACTCGCCCGGGTGCGAGCCCGCGCTGGCCTACGCCTTCCGGCAGGCCGGGCTGCGCGGAGCCGTGCTGAGGGTGGTGCACGTCTGGCAGCCGGTGCATGCGTTCGCGCCTGGGGTGCCGTACGAGATGGATGAGGTTCGCACCGTGCGGCACCAGGTCGTCCGTGACCGGCTGGGAACCTTCAAGAAGGACTACCCGCAGGTGACGGTCATTGAGGACGTCCAGCCGGCGCCGCCGGTGGAAGCCCTCACCGACGCGTCCGCCCGAGCCGATCTGCTGGTGGTGGGCTCGCACGGCCACGGCGCGACGGGCGCGCTGCTGCTCGGCTCGGTCAGCCGCGGCGTCCTGCACCACGCCCGCTGCCCGGTGGCGGTGGTACGCGCATAGAGGCCCTCCGCCGACGGGGAGGTCGACCCTCAACCCGTGGTATCCGCGCCTAGCAGGGACCAAAGGCTCTGCGACGAGGGACGTTCGCCCATGCCGCCCATGGCCGCCCAAAGCGCATCGTTGCGGGAGAGAGATGAGGAGGCCACCATGTCCATCAAGGTCAGGGACATCATGAGGAACGTCGCCATCGCGGTTCGGGAGGACGCGTCGTTCGCCGAGATCGTACGTACGATGCGCCGGTACACCCTGGGGGCGGTCAGCGTGATCGATGCCGATGGCCGTCCTGTGGGGGTCGTTTCCGAAGACGACCTGTTGCTCAAGGAGACGGGCCCGGTACGGCACAGTGCCTCGATCTTCGACGGCCGTAAGCGGCGTGCGGAGCAGGAGAAGGCGGCCGCGATCACCGCGTCGGCGCTCATGAGCACGCCCGCGATCACGGTGACCCCGGGAACCCCGGTTCGTGAGGCGGCGCGGCTGATGCACGACAAGCGGATCAAGCAGCTGCCGGTGATCGACGTCGTCACCGGGCGCATCACCGGCACCTTGCACCGATCAGACGTGCTGCGCGTCTTCAGCCGTTCGACGGGCGAGCTGGAGAGAGAGATCAGGGCCGTGATCGGTGACCTGAGGTCGGTGTCGGCAGGCGTCTCCGGTGGTGTGGTGCGGCTCAGCGGCCGGGTGACTCGCGGCTCCGAGGCCATCCGGTTGGTGGAGGAGATCCGCCGGGTGGAGGGCGTGATCGACGTCGTCTCGGAGCTGACCTACGACAGGGCCAACCTTGTCGCCGTCCCGCCGCTGCTGTAGGGAGCCGGCATGGAAGCCACGACCATGGTTACCGATCAACAACCCGAGTCGTACCACCTTGACCAGATGGGCGACTACCTGGCCCGGATCGGCCGTACGCCGTTGCTGACGGCCGAACAGGAGGTGGAGCTGGCCAAGCGGATGGAGGCCGGCGTCTACGCCGCCCACCTGATCGGTCAAGGAGCCACGAAGCCTGAGCTGGAGGCTCTTGCCGCAGACGGGAGGGTGGCCAGGGAACACATGATCAAGGCCAATCTGCGGCTGGTGGTGTCGGTGGCCAAGCGGTACACGCACCGCGGGCTGCCGCTGGCAGATGTGATCCAGGACGGCAACCTCGGGCTGATCGAGGCCGTCCAGCGCTTCGACCACGCCCGCGGCAACCGGTTCTCCACAGTGGCCGTCTGGTGGATCCGCAAGGCCATCCAACGAGGGCTGGAGCAGGCCCCTACGGTGCGGTTGCCGATCGGGACGAGGGACCAGCTCGCCAAGATCGCCCGCGCGGAGATGGCGATCACGCATCGGCTCGGCCGCACGCCCACGGAACGCGAACTGGCCGAGGAGACGGGACAGGAGCCGGCGAAGCTTGTCACCTTGCGAAGGCTGCCGCGAGAATGCGTCAGCCTGGACACGGTGGTGGGGGAGGGGCCGCACCGCTCAACGCTGGGCGAGCTGCTGGAGGACGTTCAGAGCCTGCCCGCTGAGCAGCTTGTCGAGCGCAAAGCGCTGACGGAGGTACTCACGTCGCTCATCAACGGGCTGGCTCCACGGCAGGCACTGGTCATGCGGCTACGGTTCGGCCTGGCCGGGTACGCCCCGCACACGCCCCGGCAGATCGCCGGCCAGATGGGGCTGACTCCGCACTGGGTGCGTCAGCTGGAGAAGGAGTCGCTGGCCTGGATGCGGCGCCACGGTAGCGAGGGATTGCAGGCATGGGCATCGTGACCCGCCTCGGGGCAGGTTGCGGCAGGAGTTTCGCGACAGGAGTTTCGCGACAGGAGTTTAGCGGCAGGAGTTTTCCAGGTAGGTGGGACATGACACACGACGCACATCGACCTGGACGCTGGCATCGGTGGCTGTATCGAGGCGGCCGGCCGAACCGCCTTGCGCGGGTGATGGGGGAGCGTTACCTGGTTGCGATGCCGGGCCAGAACGCAAACTGGGTGCGCGACCTCCACGCCGTTCAGGGTCGGGCGGTGCTGCGACACGCCCGCCGCGAGAGAGTGCGCCTCGACGAGGTCGAGCCCGGTCTGCGCGCGATCCGCTTGGCACACTGATCGCGTTATCGATGGCGGCCCGGGGGCGCCCTGCTCTGGCCGATCACGCAGTGAGAGCGGCAGTGGAACCTGCGGCGACGGTGGCCAAAGGCCTCTGATCCCGGGCCCTTCGGCCTGGGGCGACCGGCAGGGAGCCTGACAGGCTCCTGGTGGAGGTAACGCCGAGAGAAGGGACAGGGCCGATGCGCTGGAACGAGCTCTCCGAGCGGCAGCGGGGCCTGCTGTTGGTGGCTGTGTCAGCAGAGTTCGCGTTGACCGCGACGGCGGCGGTAGACCTGTGGTTCCGGCCGCGGGAGGAGGTACGGGGACGTAAGGAGTTGTGGTGGCTGGGCATCTTCGTCCAGCCGATCGGACCTATCGCCTACCTGATGTGCGGGCGGCGGTTCCAGTGTGGGCGCTAGGCCGGCTGCGGACCCGGCTGGTCAACCCGATCGTCGCATGGGTACTGCGGACCCCGTTATACAACCTGCTGTCGCGATGGGTAGCGCTCGCGGAGGTCACCGGCCCCGCAGGAGTGGCGCGAGGTTGTTCGTGCCGGTCCAGTACAGCCAGGAGGGGGACACGCTCACGGTGATCAGCCGCGGCTCCCGACTGTGGTGGCGCAACCTCGCGCTCGGCGCGTTCGCGGCGGTGACCACGCCGTGGCCAACAGCTGTAGGACGACGGGGGACAGTTCCTCGTCGTGCAAACGCGAGAACGCGTGCCGTGCACAGGGCGCCGAACGCTCGGCACTCGCCGTACGACGACCGGCCGGGCGGCATGGCGCCCTTCGGGTCGGGCTCGGTGCGCTCAGGCGCTCGGAGCCGCGCTGGCTGACGCGGGGTGCAGGTTCTCCACGATCCGGACGAGCGTAAGGTTTGCCGCGGTCAGCGTCCGGACCAGCTCCTCCAGCTTCTCGACTCGCCTCTTCAACGACAGCAGTTCGACGTCGAGCGCCGACGATTCCATGACCATTCGACCGCCGATCATGATCGGCTCACCTCCATAAGACGGTACAAGGACATGGTGGGCGCCCGCAGCCGTTGCGCGACAGGGGGTCCCGGTAGTAATGAAGAAATTTCCAACGAAGTAGCCTCTGACCTGCAGTTATGCTGAGCCCTGTGCGCTAATGTCTCGATTCGCTTACGGGTGGTGGAGGCCTGGTGAAAATCTGGGTCGAAGTGCCTGACCTGTACGGATGTACGGTCCTGTGACCGCCGCCGTATCGCGATCCCCGGGCTGCCCTTGCCGAAGACTTTGACCATGACGTTCCTGCGGTCTGCTCAGTGCTGGATACGGCTCCGGCATGAGCAAGCACACACCGATGGACAAGGAAGCCGCCGCCCGGATCCAGTCGGCCGCGGCGAAGAACCCCGGCAGCGATACAGCTCAAGAGGAGTTCGATCGCCGGGCGGAGTCGGCCGATGATCGAAATGCGGTGCGCGATGACGACGGCGAGTCCACTACGCCGGGGAGCGCGTGACCGGACCGCAGGCGAGCCCATGACGATGACCTTCCGGCCTGCGCTCGGCCAGCTCTACGATCCGATGCGCGGGCAATTGCCTGAGGCGGCGTCCTGGCGGCTGTCGCCCCAGGATGTGGAGCTGCTCATCGCGGTGCCCGAGCCGACGGCCGAGGAGGTGGCGGCCACGCACGGCCAGGCCGTGCGGGCCCGGTTCGCCGTCATCGAGCGGCCGAACATGCTGGCGCTTCGGCACCGGCGGCTGGGGGTTGCAGCCGCGTAGGCCGTCCGGCAGGACGATCTGGACCTCTACCCGCCCGGACTTCCTGCCCGTGAGAGGTTTCCCATCCACGTCTACCTCGCTGACTCCCGCTCCGGGCGCGTCCGTGCGCACGGTCTGACGTCCTGGCCGCCCGAGTTCGCCGCCCAGGTGCAGGGGGCGATCGAAGACACTCGAAGGCAAGCCGGTCGTTCTCCCCCACCACCAGCTCGCCGTCGAGCGCGGTGGCGTCGGGCAGGCGCATGTTCTCTGGAGTAAGAGGTGTGACGTGAGGCGGAGTTCGATGACTCGGTGCAGCTCAGCGCCGGTGTCGTCGACGATATCCGGCACAACAGGTGTGAGGCCGTCGTCGTCACCCGGCCCGGCGGCCTCGACGCACTCGAGATCCAGGACGTGCCGGTGCCCGTACGCAATCCCGGCTGGGTGCGGATCAGGGTGAAGGCGTTCGGCGTCAACGAGTCCGAGGTCACCACCCGCAAGGGCGAGTCGGACGCGGTGGTCACCTACCCGCGTGTGCCCGGCATCGAGGGCGTCGGCGTGGTCGATGACGTCGACGAGAACAGTTCGCTGAGGCCGGGACAGCAGGTGGCCACGATGATGGGCGGCATGGGCCGCTCGTACGACGGCGCGTACGCCCAGTACGTGACCGTCCCCGCGGCGCAGGTCATCCCGTTTGAGACCGGCCTGCCGTGGGAGGTCGTCGGTGCGCTTCCGGAGATGTTCCAGACCGCCTACGGATCGCTGACCACCGGACTGGACCTCAAGGCCGGGCAGACGCTGCTGATCCGCGGCGGCACCTCCACGGTCGGGCTGAGCGCGGCCACAATCGCGAAGGACCTCGGAGCCACCGTGCTGTCCACCACCCGCAGCCCGGAAAGGGCCGGGGGACTGCGGGCCGCGGGCGTCGACCATCCCCTCGTCGACAGCGGCACGATCGCCGACCAGGTGAGCGAGCTGATGCCGGAGGGTGTCGATGCCGTACTGGAGCTGGTGGGCTGCTCGGTCCTCGCCGACACCCTCCGCACCGTCCGCCGGCACGGCACGGTCTGCTTCACCGGAGCCCTGGCGGGCCAGTGGACGATCCCCGATTTCACCCCGTTCATGATCCCCAACGGAGTGCGGCTGACGTCCTACGGCGGTCAGGCCGCCGACCTCCCGGCCGACGTCTTCGCCCGCCAGCTCCAGGCCATCGCCGCAGGGCGTCTCAAAGTCCCGGTCGCGAATGTCTACCACGGCCTGGAACAGGTCCGTGACGCCCAGGCCGACGTCGAGTCCGGCACCACGCCGGGCAAGCACGTCGTCGTCCTGGACGACTGAGACCTGGACGACTGAGACCTGGGCGACTGAGACCTGGGCGACTGAGAAACGACAACCAACCACCCACGATGCGCGACGGTCGACAACGGCGGGCCACAGCATCCGTAAAAGGAACTGGCAGAGGAACTGATCGTGGGACGCGACAAGGTCATCGCACACCTCGAGTCGATCTACTCGAACTCACACATCGTGCGCAGTGAGTACCTCAACCCGGCGGCGAGCGTCGCCGACAGCGGCGACTTCGCGGTCCTGGCCTTGCCGATCTCGTAGGTCATCCTCGGCGAAACCAACTCGGGGGCTGATGCCTTCAAGAAGTACGACGGCACGGTCGACGTCACCATCGAGGCCATCGACTGAGACCCGGCCGGAAACCACCGAGATCGTCAACCAAGGAGAGGAGGGGGGACGGGCGTGGCCTCGCCGGCCGCGAAGGCGGCCGGGGTGAGACCGGTGCGGTCGCGGAAGAAGCGGCCGAAGTTCGCGGGATCGGTGAAGCCGAGGTGGACGGCCACAGCCCGGGCATCCCACCGGGCACCTCCCAGCAGGCGCCGGGCTTCCAGGAGGCGCCGCTCGTCGATGAGCTCGCGTACTCCCTTGCCGGTGACGTCCCGGGCGGCGCGGCTGAGAGTGCGGACCGAGCAGCCGAGCAACTCGGCGTAGTCCGCGGCTTGGTGCAGCTCGCGAAAGTGCAGCTCCAAGACGTCCAGGAAGCGCCCGTACCTGTCGGCGCGGCCGGTGCCGGCCGTAGCCGTGCCGATGGGGGCGATGCCCGGGGAGTTAGCCAGGCGCAGCAGCAGCGATTCGAGCAGGCTGCGCCGCAGGGCGTGGTGGATGTCGAGGGGGCGGCGCCCCAGTGCGCAGTGTTCGTCCAGGAGCTGGAGTGCCGTCTGTTGGAGCCAGGCGGTGTCGTCGGGGTGCGGGCTGAGCACGGCAGGGGCCTCGTGCGCGGTGAGCGGGGCCAGGAGACGGGCGAGGTCGGGCCGCAGCACGTCCGGTTCGAACAGGATGAACGGGCCGCGGGCCGCGCCGGGCGGATGCCAGCGCTGCGCGTGCCCGGGACGCACCCACAGCCACTGGCCGGGGGCGACGGTCCGCGTGACGTAGTCGACGTCGTGCCGCAGCTCACCCTCGATGATCGCGATGAGGTAGTGGAAGGTGGCACGGCCCGGACGGGGCGGGTTCCACGGCCAGTCGTCATGCTGGGCGAAGAAGTCCTCGACGGTAGTCACCTCAAGGCCGTAGGGAGTACCGACCGGGGGCTGGAAACCGTACAGCGGAACCGCAGCTGGTCCGGCCTGCCTGCTCGGGCCGGAGTGTCGCTTGTCGACCATCACGTGTCCGCAGCCTACCGCCCTTCCAGTCGGCTTCGACGGAAGGATGGGATGTGCCACCGCGCCCGCGCGGCGCGCCCTGCGCCTCCTTCGATGCCACAGTCCGTCACCACCTGAGAAGGCTCACCACCCATGAACGGATCGGCCCTGCACAAGACCGCCGCCGACTGCGCGGAGGAACTCCCCGGAGCCCAGCTGGAGCACCCCTTCGGCCCCGCCTGGGAGGTCTACAAGGTACGCGGCAAGGTGTTCATGCTGATGACCGAAGTCCCGGGGCGTCCCGTCGTGATCCTCAAGGCGGACCCCGGCGAGGCCCACGCCTTGCGAGAGCAATACAGCCACATCACCCCCGGCTACCACATGAACAAGAAGCACTGGATCACCCTGGAGAGCGGAGAAGGCGTCGACAATGAGCTCGTCAGGGAGCTCGTCACCGACTCCTACCGGCTCGTCGTCGCCCACCTGCCCAAGGCCGAGCAGCCCGTCGACCCGCACACCTACGGCACCGGCGCACGGGCGGCCCGGTGAACGCGGCCGGTGACCGGTTCCAGGACACCGCCCGCCAGGCGGCCCTGGCCCTCCCCGACGTCAGCCACGGCTACCCCTTCACCCTGGGACTCGACGTGTACAAGGTCGCGGGCAAGGTGTTCCTGATCGTCACCGACGACCCGGACGAACAGATCATCACGGTCAGGTGCGAACCCGAACACGCCCGCGCGCAAGAACGCGGCTACGCCTCGATCACGCCGGGCCGCTACCTCGACAAACGCCGCTGGATCTCACTGGGGCCGGGACCCGGCATCACCGAGCGGCTGATCACCGACGCGGTCGAGGATTCCTACGACCTGGTCGCCGAGCGGCTGCCGCGACGCGACCGCCCCGGTGCCCGATGAGCGCCGCGAGCTTCCCCGCGAACGGCTGAGCGCTCGCTCGTCAGCGTCCCGTGCAAGGGCTCGCCCCGTCCGCACGCGCCCGCCTGCGATCCCTCCTGGCCGCGGGCGCCGCTGCTGGGCCCGCGTGGTCGCCCCGCAGCGCCTCAGCTCCACCATCCTGCGGGGCCGCCCGGCGTCGGGAAGACCTCCATCGTCCGGCTCCTCGCCGACGGCAGCGACATGGCCTTCGAGCCGGTGTCGCCCACCTTCTCCGGCGTGGCCGAACCGCCCCAGGCCGCCGATGGTAAGTTGATCGACTTGCCTTAAGGACGGTGCGGGAGTTACCTTCAGGGTGGTGAGTTCATCGACTTACCTTACGACTCGGCAAGGAACAATCAACGTGAATCGTCTTGCGGGCAAGCGCGCCCTTATCACCGGCGGCACGAGTGGGATCGGTCTGGAGACCGCGCGGCGTTTTGTCGCGGAGGGGGCCGATGTGCTGGTCACAGGCGTAACCCCGGCCAGCATCGACAAGGCGCGGCAGATCCTTGGGGACAAGGTGCCGGTGGTGCAGGCCGATGCGCGCGATCTCGATGCGCAGCGCGGCCTGGCGGAGCGGGTGCGTGAGCAGTTCGGGGAGCTGGACGTGGCGTTCCTGAACGCCGGCGTCTCGGACTGGCGGCCGTTCGAGGACCACACGGAGGGCAGCTACGACCGGCTCTTCGACATCAACGTCAAGAGCGTCTTCTTTCTCACACAGGCCCTGGTACCCGTGCTGGCCAACCCGTCCTCGGTCATCCTCAACGCGTCCAACAGCGCGCACGGCGGCTATGGTCAGTCGAACGCCTACGCCGCGACGAAGGCGGCTGTCGGCTCCCTGATGCGGTCGTGGAACGCGGACCTGCTCAGGTCGCACGGCATCCGGTTCAACGCGGTCAGCCCCGGCCCGGTGGACACCCCGCTGTATTCCAAGCTCGGGATCGAGGACCCCGCGCAGCAGACGGCGGTTCTGGAGGCGATCAGCTCCGGCATCCCGCTGGGTCGCATGGGTATGCCCGAGGAGGTCGCGGAAGCCGTCGTGTACCTGGCCTCCGATGTCTCCGCCTTCGCTGTGGGCCAGGACCTTATCCTGGACGGCGGCCAGACCGTCCTCTGACAGCGAGGATGCGGCTGGGAGACGGGCGAGGGGCGTGGGTATGTCGGTGGCGGACCGAGCGGAAACCGGTGGCGATACGTGCCAGGCCGGGTATCACGCGCAGATCAAAGCGGAGAACCGCGCGCGCATCATTCGCGCCGCCCGCGACCTCTTCCTCGCCCGGGGATACGACAAGACCTCCCTGGCCCAGATCGCCAGGGAGGCCCGCGTCTCCACCGGCACCCTCTTCAAGCGGTACCCCTCCAAGGCTGCGCTGTTCGCGGCCGTCACCTCCGAGCAGTGGCAGCTGGATGTGCAGTACGCCGAACCGCCCCCGCCCGGTGATCCCCGGTACGGTCTGGACCACATCGGCCGTGACTACGCTTGCTTGGTCTCGCGGCCCGGCACGGCGGCGCTGTGCCGCCTCATCATCACCGAACTTCCCCAGATGCCGGAACTCGCCGACATCGTCGGCACCGGCTTCGCCATCGACCGCGGACCCTTCTTCGACCGGCTCCGCGACTACCTGGACGCCGAAGCGCAGGCAGGCACACTCGACTTCCGTTCGGCCGACGGACAGACGCAGCCGGCATCCGCGGTGGCCGAGCAGTTCCTCGGCATGATCTGCGGCCAGCTCCTGTGGCCTCAACTCGTACGGACCGACTTCGTCCCGCCCGACCCCGCCGACACCACGATCGTGGACGAAGCCGTCGCCCTCATGCTCACCCGCTATCGCACCGGATCCTGAACCCCGGACTACCAGTTCACGCGGCCAGGACCTCGATACGTCGCCCTACCGGGACAGGTGCAGGTATGGATGACTCGACCGACAACGAATACGCGCGAGCGCGACCGGTCCTTCCAGTAACCAACAGCGGCCGACGGCTGAGCTGGGACCGTGGTCTCCCGGTACTGCTGGCGTGCGGCCCCGGCGTTGCGCTCGGTGGCGCCTCTTGGCAGCGAGTGGTCGTGCTTCACCCGTGGGTGCAAGCGTTCGCTCAAAGTCTTCGGACAACGCTCCCTGGCAGCCTGCGAGTCATGGCCACCCTGACGGCATGAGGCGTGCCACCTGGTGTCGCAAGCTGCCTTCGGGGGTTGAGCTCAGCGGGGACGACGGCGCTGGACGGGGTCGGCTTCGGCGGTGATGCGGGCGGAGGTCTCCTCGCCGAGTTGTACGTAGCGGCCGAGGCTGGCCAGGTGCAGGTGGCGGCTCTTGGCCTGTAGTTCGGGCGCGGTGCGGCCGGCTTGCGCGAGATGCTGCAGTGCCGAGTGACGGAGCTGGTGCAGAGTCCATCCCTGGCGGTGCGGGTCGAGCTGGGCTGTGGCGGTCTTGAACAGGTATTCGGCGCGCGGGTAGGACGGCCGGCCCCGGCCGGTGACGGGGCAGACATCGCCGGTTGCGGGCGCCCGGCAGCCGGAGGTGGGGGCACGCCGGTCAGCCAGGAACACCGGCCCGGCGGTGCGGCCGGTCAGCAGGCGGGGCAGGATCCGGGCGGCCGGGATGGCCCGATCACCGCGGCGGGCGGGCTTGCGACGCTCCAGCCGCCGGGCCGGGTTGGTGACCAGGAATTCCTGGCGCTGGGCCCAGGTGGTGAAGGAGACCAGCGCGGACAGGTGCCGGTTCCAGGTGGCGGCGGCCGCGCTCTTCCACTGGTCCATCACCGCAGCGTACTGCTCGGGCGTGACGACGGTCGCGGGGCCGGTCGGCGGGCCGGGGAAGGCGACGACGGACACGGGCGACCTCCTCCAGGGCGATGTGACACATAATGTAGCCGAGTCGCCGTCGTGGCGGCGGATGCCGAGCTGGGCGGACATGGTACGCCAAGGGCCGGTGTGACAGATAATGCAAGTTCTGTTTCACAGCCCCGATCACCTAGTCATATGCATGAGGAATAAGTTCTTGCGTTCATCGTAATTCCATGCGACTACTGTACTTATGACTGTGTACGAAGATGTGGCCGCGATCCAGCATCCGATGCCCGCGCCGGGCACGGTGGAGCCGGAAGAGATGTACAGCGACGCCTGCTGGAAAGTCGACGAAGAGCGGAAGGAGAGTGCTCTCTATCTGGAGATGCTCTCCGACAACGAAGCCGTCGACCCGCTGTTGGCGGCGATCGAATCGGCCCGGGCCTCGAAGGAACGCGCCGAGGAGGAGATCCGCCAATTGGTGGCCTACGGCCGGGAATTCATCCGGCCCAGGCCCTACACCCTCAATGACCTGGCGGCCGCCGCAGGCATGTCGGTCTCCGGCGTACGCACCTGCTACGACCACACCCAGGTCGCCGCCGTCGCCGAAGCGCTTGGGCGTGCCTCGCGCGAGTGGCGGGCCACTGATTCCGGCACCCCCGCCAACCACCCCGACTCCCTGAGCGCATCATGACGATCAGGGTGAACACCCCGCTCCCGTGAACCGGCGAGGCGACCAGCCTGTGTCCGGCGTCCCAGATTCTGTCGGACCTCTCGGTCAAGATGAGCGGCGAGCTATAGCCGCCACGTGATCGAACCGCTACAGAAGGTTCATGCACGGCAGGCAGCGCAAGCCTAGGGCCGCGCCACGGCCCGCCTTTCGGACACGCCGCCGGGAACGCGGCCCTGATCTCGCGCCCCAGGAAGGACGCTATGGCCGGCAAGCCGACCGAAGAGCAGCAGGCCGCACGGGATGTATTCGCCGCAGGCAGGGATCTGGCTCTGGTGGCGGGGGCGGGAACGGGTAAGACCTCCACACTGATCTTGATGGGAGCCGCTACCCGGAAACGGGGCCTGTACGTGGCGTTCAACTCCTCCATCGTTCACGAGGCCCGCAGCAAATTCGGTTCGAACGTGGAGTGCCGAACTTCGCACTCGCTTGCCTTCGTCGCTCACGGGCACCGCTACCAGGAGCGGCTGGACGCCTCCGCGCATATGCCGGGCAAGCAGGTGGCGCGGCTGCTGGAGATCCCCAAAGATCTGGACATCAATGGCAGCCGCATCACACGCGCCCACCAGGCGCGCCTGGTCATGAATATGGTCAGACGCTTCTGCTTCACCACCGACCGAGAGTTGGCGTCCCGGCATATGGAGCGCCTCAACGGCCTGGACCAGTTGGGGCAGGCGTATGTGGCCGGCCTGTTGCTGCCGTATGCGGTCAAAGCCTGGGAAGACATCTGCTTCCCACGCGGCCGCCTGCGGTTCGTGCCCGACCACTACCTGAAGATGTGGGCGCTGACCAAACCCGTGCTGGCGGCGGACTTCATCTTGCTGGATGAGGCCCAAGACACCAACCCCGTGCTGGAAGAGGTGTTCTTGGCCCAAGACGCCCAGCGGGTGTGTGTGGGCGACCCAGCCCAGCAGATCTACGCCTGGCGCGATGCGCGGGACGTGATGACCAGCTTCCCCGCCGAACACCTGCACCTGACCCAGTCCTTCCGGTTCGGCCCGCAGATCGCCGCGGTCGCCAACCGGTGGCTCCACCACGCCGACTCACCGATGCGACTCAGTGGATGCGGTCCGGCGACTTCACGCGTCCAGCCGGTGGAGAACGCCGACGCGGTGCTGTGCCGGGGCAACGCCGAGGCGATGAAGGAAGTCCTCAACTTCCTCGAACGCGGCGTCGCCGTCTCCCTGACCGGCGGCGGCAAGAACCTGCGCCGCATCGCCACCGCAGCCCAGGAACTGCAGGCCGGCCGCCGTACCAGCCACCCAGAACTGTTCTTGTTCACCACGTGGGGCGAAGTCCAGGACTACGTCGAACACGACGCCTCCGGCCAAGATCTGAAGACGACCGTGGACCTGGTCGACACCTACGGCCCAGACAAGATCATCCAGGCCATCGACCATCTCACCGCCGAGAACCAGGCCAAGGTCAGCGTCTCCACCACCCACAAGGCCAAGGGCAGGGAATGGGCCAGCGTCCGCATCGGAGAGGGCTTCCTGTCCCCGCCAACCGACGCGGACGGGATCCCGCGGCCGCTGACCGCCGCCGAGGCCCGCCTGATCTACGTCGCCGTCACCCGCGCCCGATATCTCCTGGACGTGGAGGGCATCAACTGGATCGACGCCTACGAGAAAGCAACGGCTGACAACAGCGGGACGGGTTTGGTGGCCGGGCGGCCGATGATCGATCTGAGCCTGACCGGCCAACTTAAGTACCCCACCTCACCGGTATCGCAGTTCATGGCCCAGCACCTGCCCCGCAGCTACCGGGTGGTCAAGAACTACTTGCAGCGCATCGCGGACCTCCCCCACCCCCTGCAGCCCATCGACACGCGCTACCCGAGCTGGGCAGCGCTAGGACACGCCATTGACTTCCGGCTGCGCTTGGCGCTGGGCAGCCCGCTCGGCGGCACCGTCGCCACCGGCGTCGAGGCACTCGCCAGTGACCCCCACCTGGTCGGCGCACCCTCGCCCGACATCCGGGCGGCCCTGCACGCGGCAGGAAAACACCTCCTGGCCGCGGTGAGTGTCCATCTCGGAACAGGGCCCCACCTGCACGAAGAGGCCCTTGTCCGGCTGTGCTTCGTGGCCGCCTTCTACGAAGCCGTCGGCCGCACAGGTGAGATCAACCGCTTCAGCCTGCTCTCCGGCGCCACCCCGTCCACCACCCTGCGCGACCTCACCGCAGCCGTCCCCGCCTACGCCATCACCGACATCAACCGTCAGATGCGATTGGCCGCGAGCACCTTCGCCCCCCTCCGCTCTCTGCCGAAGCACGCCAAGACCTGCGGGCCCGTCTTCGCCGGCAGCGCGGACATCGGTGGCGCCGACGCCGACTTCGTCCTCGACGGGCTGCTGCTGGACTGCAAAGCGACCATCTACCCCCACAAACTGGGCGCTGCAGAGGTCTACCAGTTGGCCGGGTACCTCCTGCTGGACTACGACGACCGCTTCCACATCGACCGCGTAGGCCTGTACCTCTCGCGCCAAGGCGGCCTCATCACCTGGGAAGTCCAGGAGTTTCTCCACCATCTGGGCGCGACTCAGCCGCTCGCCTACCTGCGCACCCAGATGAACAAGCGCCTACGCCAGGCGCGTACCAGCGCTATTGTCATCTAGCGGTCGTCCCCCGTCGAGGGCAGCGCAGCGCCCGTCAAGGCATCAGCCCCAGCTCGCGCAGCTGCGCGGGCCGTAGCGGCCGCCAGCCGCTGGTGTCGAGCTTGGCCAGCTCCGCCTCAACGTCCACGTTGATGACGCCGAAGAAGTTGATGTTGTCGCTGTGCCCAGGTGAGATGTGCGACAGGATCTCGTCGCTGACTCCCCGCCCTTGGGAGCGCAGCTCCAGCACCGCTCGTGAATAATATTCGGTCGTCCAGGCGATCACGGAGTTGGTCAGCAGGGTCAGGCACCACGCTTGCTCGGTCTGCTGCTCCAGATGCGGGCGGGTGACGGTGCCCTGCTGGGCGTAGTGCAGGTCGCGGCGCAGCGCGTGCAGGCTCTCGCCCTTGTTCAGTTGCCGCGAGATCTTCCTTCTGAAGGCTGGGTCCGACAGGTATTTGGCGAGGTGGACGGTCCTTCGCAGCATGCCCCATTCCTTCAAGGCGGCGGCCAGGGTGTTCTGCCGAGAGGCGGCCGACCACTTGCCGACGATCAGTGAGGCGGTGGCCTGGCCGTACTTCAGCGACCCGGCCATACGCAGCAGGTCCGGCCAGCAGTCGGTGACCAGGTCCTCGTTCCAGCGCGCGCCCAGCAGCGGCCCGGCGTGCGGATAGCGCTTGGCGATCTCGGTCGGGGTGGCGTCACGGACCAGAGTAACCCGGGTCAGATCTCGCATCCGCGGGGTGAGCGCCTTGCCGACCAGGTCGAACAAGGCAAGTTGATCAACGTGGCGCCGTGCGTATCTGTTGCGTGCTCGGCGATCGGAAGGTCGGTCGCGTTGCCCAGAAAGTCGTCCAGGACATAGTGCGCCTCCCGCGCCGTCGGCACGATGATCTTCGTCCCGTATGTCGACCACTGATCGGAGACGTGGGTGTAGGTCGACAGCACCTGGCCGCCGTGAATGACCATGGTCCGGCCGCTCAGAGTTTTACCGCGAACGGGGAACCGCTGGCCATCGGATGAGCTCATGGTGCCGCCGCCGAACACCTTGGCCAGCTCCAAGCCGTAACGCGCAGCATCCCGCCCACCTCATCATCGGGGATCGCCGGGTCGGCCAGCACGGGAAGGATCATGTCCATCAGCAGCTGGCGGGCCTCGCCTTTTTGGCCCGCTCGACCAGCGCCTCGTCCGTCTTGGACTTCGCCCGCGACTCCCGCGCGCTGACGGCCTGGTCGAACAGGGCCACCACCTCATCCAGCTGGTCGACCGCGGCCTGGGCGACGAACGCCAGCAGGATCGGGAACTTGCGCTCATTGCGCCGCTCCAGCCCCTGGTTGGTCGAGCGGCGTGCGACCTGCGCCAGGACCCGGCGGCGCTCGTTCGGCAGCACCGACACATCCATCTGGTGGGCGTCGATCGCGCGCAACCAGGTCAGCTTGTCGATCGTGGTCTTCACCGATGTCGCCGAGGCGTCCCGGGCCGGGCTGACCAGCCACTCCAGCCGGGTCATCCCAGCCCCGCATCCACCAGTAGCATCCGCTCCGGGTCGGCCCGGACCTCAGCGGTCAGCAGGTGCCCCACCAGCTGAGAGGTCAGATCGGAGGCGCCCTTGCGGGCCGTGCCGACCATCTTGGCCAGGATGAGTACGCCGGGCCGGATCACCTTGGCCGCCATCAGATACTCGCGCGCCAGGTTGAACAGCAGCGTCGGCGAGTCGTGCTCCATCGCCCGGTCCAGCAGGAACTGCTCGAGCTCCTTCATCGCCTGGCTACCTGCCAGAGCTGTCTGCCACGCCAGATACTTGGCGATCAGGCCCAGATGGTCCGAGCGGGTCTGATCGCGCTTGCCGTACAGCCGCAGCGCCACCGGCGTCACCCCCAGCCGCTCGGCCACCCGTGCCACCGCCGCGGGTGGCGCCGCGGCCACGTCGTCGGGCACGAACGCGAGCCAAGGCAACGTGCACAGCTGGACCAGCATGCCCAGCCGGTCGACCGGGCCCCGCCCCTTGCCCGGATCGACGAAAGCCACGTCAGCCGACGTCGGCGTGAAATACCGGATCAACTCATCTGCGCTGATCTCCGGGAACGAGCGCAGCTGCTCCAGCTGCTCCTCGGAGAACATCTTCTCTGACAACGCACCACTCCACGTGCCGTACCGGACGAAATCGGAACGAACGTAGCGGCAGTGATCACCAACCCGTCAAATGCGGACGTTGTCGCAGGTCAGAGGCTACTTCGTTGGAAATTTCTTCATTACTACCGGGACCCCGACAGCGGCGAACGTCCCCGGCTGGCAGGACCAAAGACACTGGCCGCACAGATCCGGTGAGCGGACGCCCGGGGGAAAGCAGGGCTCGCCGCAGTTGCAAAACAGGGCCGGTCGCCCCTGGCGGGAAGGGATTTCGGTCTCTGGGGCGAGGCGCTAACGGGTGTGTCCTGAAGGTGTGGGAATCGGAACCGCACAAGGAGGCTGTGATGAACCTGCCAGAGCGTAGGGACGTCAGATTCCCGTTCCCGGAGCTGTTCGAGTGAATGGAGAGCCCGATGTTCGGGTTCCGGCCGTTCGGACAGATCGTCCGGGTCGAGGACTACATCGCCGACGGCCAGTACGTGCTACGCGCTGAGCTGTCCGGGATCGACCCCGACAAGGACGTGGAGGTCACCTTGGGTGACGATGTGCTCCACATCCGGGCAGAGAGGACCCGCAGGGTCTCCGAGGCGCACCGATCGGAATTCTCCTACGGGTCGCTGTCGCGATCGGTGACGTTGCCCGCCGCGGCCAAGACGGACGACGTCAAGGCCACCTACGCCGGCGGCGTCCTGGAGGTCAGCGTCGGGCCGGCCGAAGGTAAGAAGGCGGAAGGTCGCCGGATCGCCGTCGAGCACTGACGGCAGGCCAGGCGCGGGCGGATGAAGCATAGGCTCCCGCCCGCGCCCTACCGCCAAGAGGAGATCGACGATGAAGAGGTCGACGATGAAGAGGTCGACAATGAAGAGGTCGATCGTGGCCGGCGTCAACGGACCGGGCTGACGAGGCCGCCCTGCAGCGGGCACGGGCATGCGACGCGCGGCTGCGTCTGGTATGCCGCGTGCGATCTCCGGTGCGGGCGCCGCACTTCGGTGGGGGTGTGGGCCGGTCCCGCAGGAAGTCCCGGACGGGCCGACCATGGGTCAGTGTGGGTGGCGCGGCATCGGCCGGGGCTCGAGAACAGCCCGTTTCCGGGTACGGCCGGGCGACACAGGCAGTGCCGGACGGCCCGTGGGTTGGTGTCGAAAGTCCCTGCCCAACGCAGGGGGTCGCGTCAAGAGTGGTGGACATGACCATCCTGTCGCAATCCCGATGCGGGCTCAGCGCCGTCGAAGTGGCGGAGCGGCTGGCCGCCGATGGCCCGAACGCGCTGCCCGCGGCTCGCCGCGTCTCTCCTGTGGTGTTGCTGCTGCGTGAGATGGTGCATTTCTTTGCTCTGCTGTTGTGGGGGGCGGCCGCGCTGGCCGTGTTGGCCGGGATGCCGCAGCTGGCCGTGGCGATTGCGGTGGTCGTGGTGCTCAATGGGGGTTTCGCCTTCGCCCAGGAGTATCGCGCTGATCGGGCCACGCAGCGGTTGCGGGAGCTGATCCCGGCCAACGTGGTGGTCAGGCGGGATGGCAGGCGCGTGCTGATCGGCGCGGCTGAGCTGGTGGTCGGGGACGTCGTACTGCTGGAGGCGGGGGATCGGATCTCGGCCGACCTGGAGTTGGCCGAGGTTCATGCGCTGGCCGTCAACGAGTCCATGCTGACCGGGGAGAGTCGTCCAGCCCGGCCGCGGGCGGGTGGCCCGGTCTACGCGGGCACGTTCGTGGTCGAGGGGGAGGCCGAGGCCGTCGTGGTGGCCACCGGGGCGCGCACCCGGCTGGCCGCGATCGCCAAGCTGACCAGGGAGGCGATCAGGCCGCCCAGCCCGCTGGCCGTCCAGCTCGGCAAGGTCGTCAAGGTCGTCGCCGGGGTCGCGGTGGCCGTCGGCACGGCGTTCTTCGGGCTGGCGGTGCTGCTCGGGATGGAGCCGGGACAGGGCTTCCTGTTCGCCATCGGTGTCACGGTCGCGCTGGTGCCCGAAGGGCTGCTGCCCACCGTCACGCTGTCGCTGGCTCGCGCCGCCCAGCGGATGGCCACCCGCAACGCCCTGGTGCGCCACTTGGAAGCGGTCGAGACGCTCGGCTCGGCCACGTTCATCTGCACCGACAAGACCGGCACGCTGACCCGTAACGAGATGAGCGTGGCCGAGGTGTGGGCGCCGTCGAGCTCGCCCGCCGAGGTCATGCGTTCGGCGGTGCTGAGCTCCACCGGCCGCCTCAGCGGCGGCAAGCCTGTGGGGGACCCGATGGAGGTGGCTCTGCACGTCGAAGCGCTGCGTCTCGGCGCTGACGTGGAAGGACGGGTCACCCGGCGCTTTCCGTTCGATCCGGCACGGCGTCGCGCCTCCGTCCTGGTGGATGGCGGATTGCACCTGAAGGGCGCACCGGATGCCGTGCTGCCGTTGTGCCGGGCCGCACCCGGGGCCGATGATGCGCTGGCCCGGATGAGCGACCGCGGCCTGCGGGTGCTCGCCGTCGCGCGCGGTGACACGGCTGAGGAGTCAGAGCTGGAACTTCTCGGCCTGGTCGGGTTGCACGACCCGCCGCGCGAGGATGTGGCCGAGGCGATCTGGAAATGCCGCCTCGCCGGGATCAAGCTGGCCATGCTCACCGGTGACCATCCGCGCACCGCCCGCGCCATCGCCGCCGAGGTCGGGCTGCTCGGCCCGGACGAGCTGGTGATCACCGGCGCCGAGTTGCCCGCCGACGACGCCGCACTGGGCGAGTTGCTCGACCACGACGGGGTGGTGATCGCCCGCGTGACGCCAGAGGACAAGCTGCGCATCGCTCGGGCCTTGCGTGGGCGTGGGCACGTGGTGGCGATGACCGGTGACGGCGTCAACGACGCGCCGGCGCTGCGCGAGGCCGACATCGGTATCGCGATGGGAAAGTCGGGCACCGACGTCGCCCGCGAGGCCGCCGACCTGGTGCTGCTGGATGACCACTTCGCCACCATCGTCGCCGCGGTCGAGCTGGGCCGGGCAACCTACGCCAACGTGCGCCGCTTCCTTACTTACCACCTGACCGACAACGTCGCCGAACTCACCCCGTTCGCCGTCTGGGCGCTGTCCGGCGGCACCATCCCCCTCGCCCTGACCGTGCTGCAGGTTCTCGCCCTCGACATCGGCACCGACCTGCTGCCCGCCCTTGCCCTGGGCGCCGAACCGGCCAACCCGCGCACCATGCACGGCCCGGCCCGCGCCGGAAACCTCATCGACCGCCGCCTGCTCATCCGCGTCTTCGGCGTGCTCGGGCCCGCTCAGGCCATGGCCGAAATGGGCGCGTTCATCGGAGTCCTGTTGCTCGGCGGCTGGCACCTCGGCACCGCCCCGAGTCTCAGCCTGCTCGCCGGGGCTTCGGGTACGGCCTTCGCCGCCGTCGTGCTCGGCCAACTCGCCAACGCCTTCGCCTGCCGCAGCGAATCCCGCTGGATCGGGCGCATTCGCTGGCGCACCAACCCCCTGCTGCTCGGCGCGATCGCCGTCGAAGCCGTGCTGCTGCTGGCCTTCCTCGGCCTGCCGCCCGTCTCGAACCTGCTCGGCGGCGCCTTCCCACCCGCCGCGGGATGGGCACTGGCCGCGATGGCGATTCCCGTCATGATCCTGACCGACGCCGCGCACAAGGCATGGCAGGCAAAGCACGCGCGTGAAGACGCGGCTCCCCATCGGATGCCACCGCATCAGACGAGACCGAACTCAGAAAACTCCCGCTGACCGTCGCCCACCCCTGGCAGCGGCCATACGGCGAAGCCGACGAAGCGGCCAACAACCACCTGCGCAAGGCAGCCGACCACGTACTGTGACACGGCGCCGACTGCGCCCGCGCGACCAGCGTCGTCGGCATCGAAACCGACCTGCACGAGGGCCCGGCGGCACAGCGGTTCGTCGAACCGTCCAGCGGCGCCGCCCTCGTCGTGGTCGGCTCGCGAGGGCCGCACGGGTTGCCCAGGGCCCTCGTGGGCTCGGTGGCCCGATACGTTGCCGTACACGCCGAATGCCCGGTGATCGTCGTACGCGGACCAGGGCCGCTGCCCGCCCCCGCGCATCCAAGGCCGATCGTGGTCGCCGACAAGGAACCGACCGCCTCAGTCCTGGAGCTCGCCGTCAACGAGGCGGACATGCGCCGACTCGCCCTGGTCACCACCGCCGAACCTCAGACCGGGCAGGAGAGCCATCCGAACGTCCCCTCCCGAGTTCAGAAAGCGCACGAGAGGCCGACGCTCATCGTGGCCGGCCGCAAGAGGACCGACCATTTCGGAATGATCACCTCGCTCCTCCAGCACGCTCCGTGCCCGGTCGCCGTGGTGGGGATCTCTATGGGCGAAGGTCATCGGGAATGAGGGGTCGAGCGATCATCGAGAGTGAGCCGGTTACTACCTGGTTGACCAGCTGATCGCACGCCGTCGCGATCTACGGCTGGAGACAAACGACGAGGTTGGTGCCGAGATTGCGCGTGTTGCCCTTGACCATTCCCTGCGCTATCACGATCACGAACTGGCTCAGCCCCAGCTCGTCGATGCGGGCACGCAAGGCGGCCTGTCCGGAAGTGTCGGGCATCAGCAGAGCGTGCGCTAGTGAACGGAGCACTCGACGCCACACAGGACATCGCAGACGGGACACCCCATCGTGGTCGACGGTTCGGCGGGCATCATCGAGCTGTGAGCCCGCGTACGAGGCATGGCGGGGACGGCATGGTCAGCAACATGACGGTCGGCTCGACGGCAAGGGCGCGATGGTGGCCAGCATGTACATCGATCATGTACATCGATCTGGCCTGCGAACACAGCCGGCAGATCACCCCTGGCACAGTCCGGTTTGTGCCCGGACCACTGCTACAGGTGGCGCTGAACGACGGCGGCGCAATCACGACCGAGGCCCGGCAGCACCTGATCGCCACCGGATCGGCCCCGTGGACGCCTTCGCTTCAGGGCCGCGGCCAGAGCGGCTACCTGACCCCTTCGTCGGCCGAGTGGTCGCGCCGGCCGCGCAGGGTGTCCAGCCGGGAGTGGTACTCGTCGGTGTCGATCTCGCCGCGCGCGTACCGCTGCGCCAGCAGTTCCTCCGCCGTCGGCGGCGGCGAAGCGGGCCCCGCGCCGGTGGCTCGGCCCACGTGACGGGCGGCCAGCACAATCGCCGTGATCACCAGCCCCCAGAAGACCACCGTGCTCAGACCCATGAGCGCGTATCCCCAGCCGCCCATGCCGTTGTAGCCCCACCACATCATCGCCATCACCTCGGATGCTTTCGGTTTCCTCCATCCTGTGCTGGGACCGATCCTGGAGACAGGGACCTTCGTCCCTATCTCCAGAGGAATTGGGAGGAGACGCCGAGGTCAGCGGCGAGACCAGGCACAGGAGGATGATGGGGGAGGCGTTCTCATGGGCGCGCGCCGGGTAGCGCCAGCCGATCCTGCCGCCCGCCTTCTCATCGGCGGTCCGGACGAACGCGCACCGCCTACTGCCCCCGAGAGTGCTGCTCGCACCCATGCCGCCACACCGATGATCAGCTGAGCGCATGCTCCTGCACCGGGGCCGGGGGGGTAGAAGCGATGTTTCGCAGGTGCCTTGGGGCTGGGAGCGCGCCGCCGCCCACCTGGACGACCTGGTGCCGCGCGCGCTTTACGGTGAGCATCTGGCCGACGGCGCTCTGGCCGTGCTGCGCGAACAGGTCTGGCGGACACGGGTCGCGGCAGCCCGCGGCGGTTCCGGCGGTGATACTGGTCTAAAAAATCTACTTTGTAAAGGCGTCCGGGCGGGACAAAAACCCAAACACATAATCGAATAAATACCCTCATTTAGACCCACTGGGCTTGCGGAGGGTTACGGGTAGAGCTGGTCGGCGACCTCGCGGACGCCCGATCGCCTACCGTCAGGTCGCGCCCGAACTGGTGATCGCGCTCCTGGTCGACGTCGACCAGGAGCGCGGCCGGTGGCGGCACCCGATGCGGTACCGGCGGCTGCGACTCGACCTGTCCCCGGACGCCGTACTGCGCGGCACTCACCTAGATGCCGGGCCGGCATAACCGCGCCCGGTCCAACGGTGCCGAGGTGTGAGTGCCGGGGACGGTCGTCAGGGCTGAAGTGCGTAGGTCACTGTGGCTATGACCGGGAAATCATCCACATCCATGTTCGACGACCCTATGGTGATCTCACAGTGGGCGGTTGTTTTGGTGCATCCCGTCGCCGTTGCGAAGATCAGGATATCGGGGTAGTCACCATCCGTTCTCGATATCGGTCTGTAGCTCTTCATTACGTACTCTGACACCCGCATCGACTCCCACGTCTGACCGAGCTCATCCAGCGCGCAGGCAACTGCGACCTGACCGGCGATGTCGGCGGCTGCCGTGATCGCCGCGGTGGACAGCGTCTCGCGTTGCAGGGCCAGGATGTCGGACCAGGGAAACTTGATAAGCAGCGCGCTACTGTAGAAACCCTCCACCCTTAGGTCCAGTAGCTGGGTCCACAGGGGGACGTGGCGCAGGGCGTCGCCGAGGGAGGCCGCCCCGCGACGGTGTCGAGCGAGACGGCGTTCCTGGTCGACTTCCTGCCAGTGGAGCGGCGGACGCTGACCCGCACGGGCTTCACGCTCGATCACGTCCAGTACTACTGCGATGCACTCAAGCCGTGGATCGCCCGCCGCGGACAGCTGGAGAAGATCGTGCTGCGGCGAGACCCTCGCGACATCTCCCGGATCTGGGCGCTCGATCCGCTCGCTGGAACGCAGGCCCGCGACGCCTAAGCTCCCACAGGTCCGGGTGATGCCGCCGCCTGTCCCGGCGGTGGACGGGACCACCGCGCCGGCGGCCGAGCCGTTCGAGGTGATCGAACAGTGGTGAACGGGGTGGAGGCGGCTGATCCGGAGGATCTGTCGCATCTGCATGAGGGTGCCCGGTGGATCGCTCGGCTGCCGTCGTCTGAGCGGCTGCGGCATGCGCGGGCGGACCGGTGGATCGGCTACACCCGCGCCAGACAGGCCCTGGCAGAGCTGGGGAAGCTGCTGGCGGCCCCGAAGCGGGAGCGGATGCCGAACCTGCTGCTGGTCGGGGCGACGAACAACGGTAAATCGATGATCATCGAGAAGTTCCGGCGGTCGCACCCGCTGGTCGCGCACATCGATCGGGAGGAGATCCCGGTCCTGGTGGTGCAGATGCCCTCCGATCCGCATGTCGGCCGCTTCTACACCGCGCTGCTGGCCAGTCTCGGGGCGCCGCTGCGGCCGGCGATGAAGCTGGCCGTGCTGGAGCAGCTGGCGCTGCGGTTGCTGCGCGAGGCCGGCGTGCGGGTGCTGGTGATCGACGAACTACACAGCACGCTGGCCGGCCATGGCAACTCCCGCCGCGAATTCCTCAACCTGCTGCGGTTCCTGGGCAACGAGCTGAAGATCCCCCTCGTCGGGGTCGGTACCCGGGAGGCTTATCTGGCGATCCGCTCGGACGATCAGCTGGAGAACCGGTTCGCGCCGTTCGCGCTGCCGCGCTGGCAGGCCGATCAGGAGGCACGGTCCCTGCTGGCGAGCTTCGCCGCCGCCTTCCCCCTTCGCCGCCCGTCGGCGATCTCGACACCACAGATGGCCGAGTACCTGCTGGCACGCAGCGAAGGGACGATCGGTGAGCTGTCGGCGCTACTGACCGAGGCCGCGATCGCGGCGATCGAGTCGGGCGAGGAGGCGATCAACCAGCGGACCCTACTGCTGGCCACCTACAACGGGCCGACCGAGCGTCGCCGATTGTTCGAACGCGAACTCCTGTGAGCGGTGGCGGCGCCCGCCGGTGGCCGCTCCACCCGCCACCGCACCCGGGCGAGGCTCTGTCGTCGTGGCTACAGCGGCTCGCCTCCCGCTATGAGCTGACGGTCGCACAGCTCCTGACCCACAACCGACGAGCTGCCCAGCCCACGGCTGCCGGCTCGAGCACGGCGCCGACGTCCAGCTGGGGTTAGCCCTCGGCAGGCCGGTCGCACCACAGCCCGTCAGCGACGCGGTCGTCGCGCTGGACCGGCTCACCTGGGAGTGCTGGACCACGGGCCGGGTCACCCTGCCGCGCCGCCCGGTGCACGCGGGGGTCTGGTTCCGGCTGCTGCGTACCCTCCTGGACGAGGTCAGCACAGCGCCCTCGGTCGTCCGCACCGGCTCGGCCGAGACGCTACGGCTGATCTGGGAGAGAGCGGGGCGGCCGGTCCGGGCGGGCCTGAACATCTGGCGGCCGGGGGGACGCTGCACGAAGAGTGCGAGGCGTTCTTCGACCTGGCCCGCGACTACCCCGCCACCGCCCTCCAGCTCCTGAGGATCTTCACCTTCCGGTCGAGGACCCTGGAGGAGTTCGAGGCCGAACGCCGCTTCCTCATCGACGCCGGCGTCCCCGAGGCGTTCCTGCCCGACGCCGCGGGCTGCGGACGGGCCGATCTGCTGCCCTGCCCGCATTGACGCGCTGGCCACTACCGCAGGGCGGCGAAGTCCGCGCGGGCCTGCTCGATCGCCTCGGGGTAGGCGCTGGCCTTCTCGTATTCGGCCAAGGCCCGATAGACGCTGGCCAGCGACGGGTTCTGGCCTTTGTTCTTGCCGGTGGGGATGATGAGGTCTTTGCGGATGTCCTCCACCCGTTCGCCAGCGGCCCTGCGACGTAGGACGGTGTGCAGCATGTCGTCGGTCATCACCGGGCGGCGGCCGCCGTGATTGCCTTTGCGAGCGGCGGCGTCCAGACCTTCGAGGGTGGCTTCGCGGACGGCTTCGCGTTCGGTCTCGGCCATCGCGGCGAAGAAGGCGAACAGCATCCGTCCCGGCCCGGACGGGTCGTAGGTCCCCGCTAGCGGCCCGGCGAGCATCTCCAGGACCAGGCCGTGGGCGGTCAGGTGGTCGGCCAGTGCGGTGAGCTCGGCGGCGTCCCGGCCCAGTCGCTTCATCTCGTAGACGGTGAAGATGACCCGGCAGTGCGGGGCGTGGGCCTTCACCTCGCGGGCGGCGGCGAGCGCGGCCTCGAAGTGGGGCCGGACCTTTACCCTGGTGGAGATCTTCTCGGCGAAGATCTTCTCGCGCGGGATGCCGTGCCGCTCCAGCGCGTCCAGCTGCGACTGGAGCTCTTGGGTGAGGGAGGAGCAGCGGGCGTAGCCGATCCGAATGTCGGCCGTCGGCCGATCGGGGTCGATCGGCGCCGGCGGCGCCGTGCCCGGCCGCCACGGCCGGCCCGGCCCTCGGTCGGCGGGGGTCGGCACCCGCAGCAACTTCGACAGGCGGGCAACCTTCACGAACCGGCCGGTGTGGTAGGTCCCGGCCACCGCGCCCGAACGCGACCTGCACGGCGAGCCCGCCTCCACGCCACATCGCGGACACGCGTGGCGTTCGACCTCATCCGCGTCACGGGTGATGTTCGGGTCATCGGCGGATACAGCGGATGATCCGGCGCGTTCGCGGGGTTCCGGGATCTTGACCATGCCCTGGATTCTCTCACAAACATTTCCCAGAACACTGGATCTGGCAAAAGTGAGTGAGAACGAGTTCTGAGAAGGAATCAGTCCCGGCTGACCTCGATTTCAAGATCGAGAAGACCGCGCTTGGCTTCTTCTCGCAATCGAGCGTTTCCGAGAAGAGAATATGCCTATTTCTGGGCTGTCGCTTGGCTTCGCCAGTACACGAGGTTCTTGCGGGTAATCACGATGGAGGAATGGTCGGAACCCAGCACCTGGTGAAACTCTATGAGGAGTTCCTCGAGGTCAGCGGCAGCGCCCGCCGGATCCCCCGCCTCACCCCGCCACTCCGCGAGGTTGTTGTGGCTCACCTGGGTGTCGGGGTGGTCAGGACCGAACACTCTTAGCTGGTCAGTGAGGAGTTCTTCGTAGGCAGTGGCGCCGCCCGCCGGCTCGGCGATCCGGACCCCGAGCAGCGTGCCGTCCTGCTCGAGCAGTTCGTCCATCTCCATGACGATCAGCCCGTCGGCGGCCTCGATCAGGTGCGGCAGCAGGGTGGGCTTGCCGGCGCCCGGCGCGCCGGTCAGCAGGTACAGGGGAGCGAGCACGCCCCGATCCTAGAGGCCGGCGGTCGTGATGATCGCGGGCGGCGGGTCAGGCGCCTGGCGCCTTTCAGTCTTCGCGGCCCTCGCCGCGGTAGGCGGCTTGGGACTGCTCCATCTTGCGCTTGACCGGCGGCAGATGGTTGATCGTCCGCATTGCCGTACGCATGCCGGCCAGTGCCAGGCGGCCGATGACCGGCCAGTGGACGGGGCCGTCGGCGCTCATCTGCTTGCGCGACTCGCGGACGGTGTCAAAGCCGTACTCGCGCATCCGGCTCTCGTAACCGCCGACCGCCTCGAGGAGCATGGCCTTGCCGTCGCGGAAGGCCGCCAGGTTGCGCGTCAGCAGGCGGGCGTCGCGTAGTGCGGTGTTCGCGCCCACGCCACGGCCCGGGGTCATGGTGTGGATGGCGTCGCCGAGCATGGTGACGTTGCCGGCCGGCCACGGGCCGGGCGGGACCGAGGTACGGATGTTGATCGGGAAGCAGCTGCCGGGGTCGGCCAGCTCGAACAGCCTGCGCAGGTTGGGATGCCATCCCGCGGTCCGCTCCAGCACGAGCCTCTGCAGGTCGGGGCCCTTGAGGTCGAGCACGTCCGACGGCAGCCTGCGAGCGGCCGCGGCCCAGCCCCACATGATGTAGTCGCGCGTGTTGTCGAAGGTGAGGCCGGGCCAGGCCGAGATGAGCCGGGCGTCGGTCGCGCCGATGCCCATCTTGGGCCGGCCCCGCTCGTCCCACGGGAACTCCATGACGTGGTAGACGCAGAAATAGCCCTTGGGCGCGAACACCATCGACACGCCGTGCAGCATCTTCGGCGTGATCAGCTGGCGGGTCTCCGCCGTCAGCGCGATCTTGCCGGTGATGCCGATCAGCCCTGAATCCTCCACTACGGCGTGCGGCAGGTACTGCCGGCGCACGCGTGAGTTCGTCCCGTCGGCGCCCACCAGCAGATCGCCGGTGGCCTGGGTGCCGTCCTCGAAGAACGCGGTGACGGTGCCGTCGGCGTTGCGCTCGTACCTGCGGAAGACCTTGTCGAAGTGGACGACGTCCTCCAGCCCGGTGAGCAGCACCTGGCGCAGCGTCATCCGCGACACCGACTTCTCGCTGTCGACGGGGTCGTCGCCGGGCGGGCTACCGTCGCCCATCGACAGCACTTCCGTCAGCTTCTCGGTGAGGATGTTGGAGTAGCGCGGCGGCCGCGCGCAGGTCGCCAGGAACGTCTCGTACAGCTCGGGCGGCAGGCAGTCGTGCAGCGCGCGGCTGCCGTCGGGGCTGATGCCGACGCGGTAGCCCTGCAGCCCGTCGCCGCGGGTGCGGTCGCGCTCGTAGACCGCGACCTCGATGCCCGCCCGCTTGAACCCGTGCGCCAGGCACAGCCCGCCGGTGCCGGCGCCGATGACGATGACCTTGATCGTGGGCATGGTTCAGTCCTCCGGGATCTCGAGATGGTCGGAGGCGAAGGCGCGCAGGCGCTCCTCGCTCCAGGTCAGGCGGCCGGCGCGCAGGTCGTCGAGAACTCCGGTGACCCAGCGCAGCTCGCTCTCCGTGGCGGCACGCAGGTACTCGGTCTCCAGCAGCGAGACGCGGGGCACGCCTGCCTCCCCGAGCGCCGCCTCCAGCCGGGCCAGCCGTACCTGGAGGAGCTCGTGGCGCTCGCGCAGGAAGCCCAGCGTCTGCTCCGGGGTCAGTATCGGCAGGAACGACAGCGCGGCGGGGAACTCGGGGAACTCGTTGCGCGGCGTCGTCAGCATCTCGCCCATCCACCGCTGGAGCGCCTCGCGGCCCTGTTCGGTCAGCGCGTAGACGGTGCGCTCGGGGTACTGCTGGTCGCGCTCGGTCTGGTGGACCGTGATCAGGCTCGCTTCGTGCAGCCGGTTGATCGTCTTGTACAGCGTGGTCCGCTGGCCAACGTTGATCACCTCGTCCTTGCCCCACTGCTTGATCAGGGACTGCATGCCGTACGGATGTAGCGGCTGGTAGGCGAGAAGGCCGAGGACGGCCATCGCCAGCGGTGATCGGCGCGTTGTCATAGTAGAAGGTTAACTAGTGTCCAGAACACTATGCAAGTATGGAGCTCATGGCGATACCTGCGCGCTTGTCCTGGGCCGTCGACACGCTGGACGTAAGGCCCGCCGACCGGATTCTGGAGATCGGGTGCGGGCGCGGCGTGGCCGTGGACCTCATCTGCTCGCGGGGCGGCACGGCCACGGCGCTCAACCGTTCGGCCACCGCGATCCGCGCCGCCGAGGACCGCAACGCCTCGCACATCGCCTCCGGCCAGGCGATGTAAGGGTCATGAATCACCTCGCCCCCCGTGCCTCACCAGGGGCCCGGCGCCCAACATCAACCCAGCAGACTCACCGGTAGGTGCACGCGACTTCGGAAATCGATGCATGCGACTTCGAAAATCGACATCGGGCCCGTGTAATGAGCCCCAAAGTAGAGCATCCGCACAGGTCAGTGTTGTCTCAGAACCATCTCGCAGGACGCCCGCGTTGTGAGAGGAGTTCTGCGAACGGCGACCTGGGTGAACGGCTCGCGAACTCGTGCGACGCTGACCGCCCCGGCGGGACGCGATGACGGCCACCGTCGACGAGCGAGTGGAAGCCCAGGTTTCCAGCCGGGTCTACGCCGACCGGCCGGTGGCCGCCTTGAAGTGCCTACGGCGCGTTGCCTGCGCCGTTATTGCTGATCAGTTGACAGGGCTGAACTTCCATTTTTGAGTGGCGGCGCCGGTGGCGGGCTTCAGCGCCACCTTTGGCGGTAGACCGGGCCCGTAAGGTGCGGTGGTCCAGACCAGATCTTGGCTGGGGAGCTTGATGGTGAATGTGCCGTCCTCGGACCTGATGAGAGACCAGGCCGTCGGGGCCTGGCCCTTGCACACGACCTGCTCGTGGTCCTCGGAGGCGAAGCGTTCCGTGCCCACATTCCAGATGTAGTAAGTGGACTCGGCTGGGAAGATCTGCCACTTCTCCTGGCTTCCTCCGGGGTTGTTGTCGATGGTGATCGGCAAGTCCTCGACAGGGGCGGCTTTTGCCGAGCCGTTCGATGCCAGGTTGATGAGCCGGTAGGTGGGTTCGGCGGAGATGGCCCGGGGAGTCTGTGTGCTGGCGGGGGTGCTGGCGGCGGTGGCCGGCAGCAAGGCGGTCAGGGCCAGGACGGCCAGGGCTGAGGTGCGCATGGGGGGACCTCCATGGGTAGTGAGCGTTCCACCCGAACATTTACTCTCTGCTTATGATCTACTACCCTAAGTGACTTAAGCCATTGCGACACCGTCCGCCACCGACCCGGAGTGGCTGCGGGCCACAACGGTTTATCCTCCGTTGTCCGCTTCTCTCGGCGTATTTCCGCATAGATGGTTCTGAGACAACCCTGACCTGCCCGGATCTCTACTTTGGGGCTCATTACACGGACCCGAGCAGAGGGACTCACTCGGTGATGTTCTCGTGCAGCGTCGCGAACCGCGGGTCGGCGGGGTCGGTGACCGTGGTCGCCTCCAGCAGCACCACCAGGGCCCAGGCGATGTCAGCGGCGGCGTTCCCGGTCGGCCCCAGGTCGGCCTTGCGGTTCCACGCCTTCAGCGGCTCGGCGGTCTGGCACGCCTGCCAGTGCAGCATCCCGGTCACCCCGGGACCGGCCGCGCCGGAAGCCTTCAGCACCTGACCGCGGGCCAGCGCCATCTCCTCCACCCCGCGCCGTGGGCGAGCATGTGGCCCTCGGTGAGCATGCCGACCCCGATCGCCGCCCCGTACAACGAGTTGGCCAGCACCGCCGCCAGCACCCGTTCCCCGCCGACCGCCGCGGCCAGTTCGGCGTCGGTGGGAGTCTGCGCGGAGGCGCCGAGCGCGGCCAGCGCCGCCGAGATCGACGATGCGGACGGAGCTGGCGGAGGCGAAGGCGGCATGTCCGCACCGTACCGACGCGCCCCGCTCGAAGGCACCCCGTCGATGTGATCGCGATCAACCCACAGCACGTTCCCTTACCGGCCGTGGACATCCGGCCCACGGAGCGGTCGGTTTCCTGCCTGGAAGCGCTGTATCGGTGGGGAGCGGATGCCGAGCCGGCAGGGCGCGTCAGCAGGATCCGCCGGGGGGCGGAGCACGTCGTCGGCGCCGATTCAGTCGGCGGATACGACGACCTTGCCGGCTTTCGTCTTGCCGGCCTCGACGAACGCCATCGCCTGCGGAGTCTCGTCGAAGGGGAAGACCGTGTCGACGACCGGGCGCAGCGCGCCGGCGTCGTACAGGCCGGCCAGGTGGGCCAGCTGCTTGCCGTCGGCTCGCATGAAGAAGAAGGAGTAGCGCACTCCGGCCTTCCTGGCCGCGCGGCGGACCTTGCGGCTCAGCAGCGACAGCACCATCTCGAAGACCCGGGGGGCGCCGAGTTGCCGGGCGAGGCCGGCGTCCGGGGGGCCGGCCACTCCCAGGGTCAGGCCGCCGGAGGTCAGCACGGTCAGCGACTTCATCAGATTCTCCCCGCCGAGTCCGTCGACGACGAGGTCGTAGCCGGAGTGCAGCGAGGAGAAGTCCTCCTTGGTGTAGTCGACGACGATGTCGGCGCCCAGGGAGCGCAGCAGCTCCTCGGACGAGCCCCGGGCGGTGGTCGCGACCTCGGCGCCCAGGTACTTGGCCAGCTGGATCAGGGTGGACCCGAGGCCGCCGGCGCCGCCGTGGACCAGTACCTTCGACCCGGGCCCGATCCCGGCCGTGTCAACAAGAATCTGCCAGGCCGCGAGGGAGACGAGCGGCACCGCGGCCGCCTCGGGCATGGTCAGCGTGGCCGGTTTGTGCGCGACATCGTCCTGGTCGATCGCGATGTACTCGGCGAAGGCGCCGATGCGCAGGTCACGTGGCCGGGAGTACACCTCGTCGCCGACAGCGAAGCCGCGCACCAGTGTCCCGACCTTCGTGACGGTGCCGGCGAGATCGTGGCCCAGGACGAACGGCGTCCTGTACTTGAGGAGTTGTTTGAACTCTCCGTCGCGGACCAGCTTGTCCAGCGGGTTGACGCTGGCCGCGGCGATCTTCACCAGGACATCCCGGGGGCCGGGCTGCGGTTCGGGCACGTCTGCGGCGCGCAGGCCGTCCTTGCCGTAGTGCTCGACGACGAAAGCCTTCATGGTTCGCGGGTCCCTTCTTGTCGGTACAGGTGCTACGGCCGGGCCAGGAAGGCTAGTGCCTGGGTGACGAACTGCTGGTGGTACTGGAAGATGCCGCCGTGACCGGCGTCAGGGTAGATCACCAGCTCGCTGGCGGGCAGCCGCCGGGCCAGATCGGTGGAGTTGTGGGAGGGGACCATCCGGTCGGCGTCGCCGTTGGCCACCAGCACCGGCTGGGTGATCACCGACAGGTCCTGCGGGGGCTGCAGGCCCCAGCGGTGGATGGCCTTGAGCTGGGTGAGGTAGGCCCTCGGGGAGATCGTCTTGTCCCGGTCGGTGGTGCGTTCCTTCAGGCGTGCCAGGAACTCCTGGCCGGCGCGCTTGCCGGCGGCGGTGCGGGTGAAGAACAGGTACTGCTTGGGGTCGGTGAGGGTCAGCAGCGCCCGCAGGGTGTCCAGGTGGGAGATGCGGGTGACGTTCGTGATGCCCTGGCCGCCGGCGGGGCCGGTTCCGGTCAGGATGATCCTGCGGACCAGCTGCGGCTCTCTCAGCGCGATCTCCTGGGCGATCATGCCGCCCATGGAGAAGCCGTGCAGGTCGACGCGGTCAAGGCCGAGGGCCTTGATGAAGGTGGCGGCGTCGCGGGCCATCTCGGCGATGGTGGCCGGGGTGGTGCCGGTGGAGGCTCCGACGCCGCGGTTGTCGAAGGTGATGACGCGGCGCTCGGCGGCGATGCCGTCGACGACGCGCGGGTCCCAGTTGTCCAGGACGGCGGCCAGGTGGGTCAGGAACACCACGGGAGTGCCGGTGCGCGGGCCCAGGTCGCGGTAGGCGTAGCGCACCCCCGCGGCCTCGACGGTCCGGGTCACGGCGTCCTTGTAGGTTGCGGCAGAGGCCTGGTTTGCCGGGGGAGGGGTCGGGTGTGCGTGCTTCGGGGCCATGATGGTGCCCTTCCTTTCCTTGTGGTCGTGGTCGGCGGCGGTCAGACCGCGGGTTCGCCCAGTTGCGGGTAGATCGCCTCCAGCGGCTGGGACAGGGCTGCCCTCAGCTGGACGGAGACGTCGTCGGCGAGGACCTCGTGGCGTCCGGCCTCCGTGGCGTCGAACACCGTGCGCACCAGGTCTGCCGGGTCCGTTTTGGGGCCCTCGGCACCGGCGGCCATGGGGGTGTCGACCCAGCAGACGTGCACCCCGACGACCTGGACGCCGTCCGGGGCGAGCTCCAGGCGCAGGGAGTTGGTCACCGACCACAGGGCGGCCTTCGTGGCGCTGTAGATCCCGGCCACCGCGTACCAGCTCAGCGCGGAGTGCACGTTGATCAGTGCTGCCGGCGCGTTGCGCGACAGGACCGGGGCGAAGGCGCGGGACAGGTTCAGCGGGCCGAGGAAGTTGGTCGCGACGTTGCGCGCGATGTCCTCGTCCGTGTGGTTGAGGATCCCCGGGCTCGGCACCGACGCCCCCGCGTTGTTGATCAGGATGGTGACGTCCGGCGCGGCCTGGACCGCGGCGGCGATGGAAGCGGCGTCGGTGACGTCCAGTGCCAGCGGGACGATGCGGTCGTCGTCCCAGGTTCGGGGGGTGCGGGCGGTGGCGTACACCTTCGCCGCGCCCCGTTCCAGCGCCTGCTGGACCAGCTGCGTGCCGATACCGCCGTTGGCACCGGTCACTAGGACGACGGATTCCTTGAACGAGGTCATAACTGTCTTGCCTTTCAGAGTGGGCATAAGGGGAGGTGGGACGAGCTGTGTGCGCGGGCTCAGACCCGGTCCAGGACCGGGTAGTCGGTGTAACCGGCGGCACCGCCGCCGTAGAGGGTGTCCGGGTCGACCTCGTTGAGCTCCGCTCCGGTACGCAGCCGCACGACCAGGTCGGGATTGGCCAGCGCCCACCGGCCGACCGGGGCGATATCGGCCAGGCCGGAGTCCACGTAACCGGCCAGTTCCTCACGGGTGTGGCCATAGCGCAGCACCAGCAGCGCGGTGGGCCATGCCTCGCGCAGGGAGCGCAGCAGCTCGTCGTCGCCGAGGTGGTGCACATGCAGGTAGGCCAGGTTCAACGGGGCCAGCTCGCCGACCAGGTGCCGGTACTGGGCGCGTACCGCCTGCGCGTCGCCCTCGTCGATCCCGCCCAGCGGGAATCCGGGCGAGATGCGGATGCCGACCCGGTCGGCGCCGATCTCCTCGGCGACGTCCGCGGCGATCTCGACGGTGAGGCGGGACCGTGCGGCGACCGATCCGCCGTAGGCGTCGGTGCGGTGGTTGGCGTTGGGGGAAAGGAACTGGTGCAGCAGGTATCCGTTGGCGGCATGGATCTCCACCCCGTCCGCGCCGGCGGCGACGGCCTGCGCCGCGGCGTGCCGGAACTCCCCGACCACACCGGCCAGCTCCTCGGTGGCGAGCTCCCGCGGTACCGGGGTCTTCTGCAGGCCGTTCGCGGTGAATATCTCCTGCTCGGCGCCGATCGCGGACGGGGCCACCGGCTGGCGGTGGTGCGGGGTGTTGTCCGGGTGGGACATCCGCCCGACGTGCATCAGCTGCACGAACAGCGCTCCGTCGCCGGCGTGCACCGCGTCGGCGACCCTCCGCCAGCCCTCGACGTGCTCGGCTGTGTAGATGCCGGGGGTGTTCGGGTAGCCCTGGCCGTCCGGCGAGGGCTGCGTGCCCTCGGTGATGATCAGGCCCAGGCCCGTACGCTGCCCGTAGTACTCGGCCATCAGCTCGGTCGGGGTCCCGTCCGGCAGCGCTCGGCTACGGGTCATCGGGGCCATCGCCAGGCGGTGCGGGAGCTTGACGCGGCCCAGCGCGAACGGCTGCCAGAGAGTGGAGGACACGGTCATGGCGGAAGTTCCTTTGCGTGGTGCGATGTGCGGCGGCCGGGCCCCGGCCCCCCTGCAGGCGGCTGCATGCAAGAATGGATCTGAGTCCGATCGCTTACGACTACAATCATAACTGAGTACAGTCATTAATTCATTCCCGGGAGGTCCCATGCCGTCCACGCCTGCCCCGTCGGGTCGGCGGGAGCGGAACAAGCAGCAGAAGCTGGACCGCATCACGGCCGCCGCCCGCGAGCTGTTCGCCGAGCACAGCGTCGAGGACGTCACCACCCAGCAGATCGCCGAGAAGGCCGATATCGGCACCGGCACCCTGTTCCTCTACGTCAAGAGCAAGGGCGAGCTCCTCCTGCTGCTCCAGAACTCCCTGTACGTCGACGCTCTCGCCCGGGGCCGGGCCGCCGCCGAAACCGTCGACGACCCCGTGGAGGCGGTGCTCGCGCTGCTGCGGCCGGTGGTGGAGTGCAACCGTGTGCACACCGGCAATGGCCGCACCTACCTGCGGGAAATGGCCTTCGGCGACCCCACGGAGCCCCGACACCACGAGGCACTGACGATCGCCGGCCAAACCGAACAGGCCGTCGCCGAGCTGCTGCAGCGCTACGGGAAGCGCAGCAGCGCCGACGCCGCCACCCTCGCCCGTGTCACCTCCGCGGTGATGTTCCTCGCCATGGCGGCGAGCCTCAACGCCGACCACGACGCAGAACAGGTGCTGGCCGACATCCGCACACAGCTGTCGGTGATCCTGCCCCACTGACACCCGGGCGTTCGCCGATTCGGGCGCTCGCCGGGGGACGCGGACGGCGGCTATCGGGGGCCGATCCACTCGCCCATGTTGCGTTCTGCGTCGAGGATCATCTCCGGCGGCGCCGAAGCGGACCTGCGCAGCCGTTCCTGAACCGTCTCGCGGGCGAGCAGCGTGCGTTCGTGGCCGCGAGGCTCTCGGCTGAGGGCCGCGGGTACTGCTCGTCGAGGATCTCCTTCACCGCGGCGAGCGCCTCGGCGTCGAAGGAGGCGATCCGCTGAGCGAACCGCTCGACGAGGGCGTCGAGTTCGGCGTCGGGCACCGAACGGTTGACCCACCCGTAGAGCCCGGCGGTGTCGGCGTCGTAGTCCTCACCCGAGGCGATGATCTCCAGCGCGCGGGCCCGGCCGGTGAGCCGTGGCAGCCGCTGCATGCCTCCACAGCCGGGGATGATCGCGGTGCCGATCTCCAACTGACCCAGGACCGCCGTCTCCTTGGCGGCGAACCGCACGTCCAGCGCGGCCAGGAGCTCGTTCCCGATACCCCGGGCACGGCCCCGGATCGATCCGACGGTGATGAACGGCGCCCTGACCAGCTTGTCGATCAAGGCGAACCAGGTCGGCATACCCTCCCCGAACTCCTCGATCCTGCCCAGGTTGAGATGTGCCATGAAGAAGTCGGGAACGGCGCTGTCGAAGACGACGACCTTGACCTCGGGATCGTCGATAAGCCTGTCGACGATCCCGGCCAGTGCGCTCTCGACCTCGGGGTCGTACAAGTTGAGCGGTGGGTTGTCGAACGTCACCCGCCAGTAGGCGGGGCTGCTGCGCAGTGCGTGAACCGGCGGACGCGACATACCGGTTGCGGATTCAGTCATCTACCTCACTCCTTGGGGTGCCGGTAAGAATCGTGTCTCACGGCCCAAACGAGCGGCTTCACCCCCGGGATGGGTGCCACCGGCATACGGCGAGGGCGGCAGCTACTCTCCAACGTCTGGCACGTCTGTCGATCAATGCGCATATTGGGCGCATGGAGCTGAACGATCTGTATGACCTGGTCGTCAAGAAGAACGTCCCCCTGTGGACCCAGCTACTGGCCATGAGGCCGAGGGACCAACTCGATGGTGTGCTGTATTTCTCGTTTGACTGGCACGACATGCTGACCCAGCCAGACGGCACGCTGTCCCCCCAGGCGATCACGGCAGCCGCCGACGTTGCCGGTCCGGTCGCCGTTGCCGACTACCTGAATGAGGTGGGTAAGGCATCGGAGTCGATGCGGCTTACGAAGTGCGTAATGGAGCCACCGGCATCCTCGCCCCGCCGAAACGAACGCACTCACTAGAAGTAACACGGTTAAAGATCATCCCAATGTGGGTTTGAGCTTATGTGGGCCGACCCCAGAAAGACCCCATGACCGAAAGGCCCCGCCAACTTCGGCATCCTCGTCTTCGCCATCCCTCCAAGACGAACGACAAGGACGATCGTGGCCAGGCCGGGGCGGAGAAGTCGTTCAGATTGTCGTCGAGCTGCTGATCGTTGATCTGCACGGGGCTCCGTCCGTCAAGGGGTAACGGGAATACGGGCTATCGACCCACCGGATTATCGCCGAACTCGGACGGACCTCACGGCGCGACCTCATCCCTACCCTGCCATGCGCCTGACCTGGCCTTCTTTAGGGCCGCGGTCCCCTTCTGGCGTATTCCGGCTGGCCCCCTGGCAGACCTCCAGGAAACGGCTGTGCCGCCGCGGATGCCTGGCAGCAGGGCGGCGAGCATCGTCAGCAGCAGGGCACGAACAGTGGGGCGATCAGCTCGCCGGGTTGCGACAATCGGTGGTGTGGGCCAGCGCCCGGCGGTTCGAACGTGCGCGAACTGCGGCCTCTCGTTGCCCGAGGAGTCGCGGTCGTCGCGGCGGTATTGCTGGCCCGCGTGCCGGACGCAGCAATGGCGCGAGCTGCGGCGATCGAGCGCCGAATACGCCGCGGCGGTGGAGGAACTGGTGGCCCAGGGCGTTGGCGGGGGCCGACAACCAGAGAGGTTCAGCAGCAGCGGCCGCGATCTTCCTCCGCGAGCTCATCGTGGAGGGCCCCCTTGAAGGGCTGGCCTCGGCCCGGGCACGCGGCCGCGTCGGCGGACGTCCCCCCGCCCTGGATGAGCACGGCGTGGAGATGGCCCCGCGCGCTGTTGGAGGTGAAAGGCGAGGACGGTAAGCGGCGCCACACCGTCCAGCAGATCGCCGACCGGCTCGGCGTCAGTCGTGCCACGATCTACCGCCACCTTGACCCCGACAAGCCGGTCTCGGCGTAGGAGGAGCACGGTGCTGCCCCCCATTACCTACTACGGCGGCAAGGCCAAGCTCGCCGAGCAAATCGCCGTCATGCTGCGCGAGCACACCCACTACGTCGCATCACGCTCCGGCCCAACCCACGTCACCCGTCCCCCGAAAACAAGACGAACCAGAACCGCGCCGCGAGAAGAGTCTAATCTTGAGTTGAGGGGCTGTTGAGGCTTGGCTGCAAGGGAGCCGCTATGTCGCCCGGGCCGCCTACAGATCAACACGCCCGTCGGCCGAGAAGAGCCACCGAACACCACACAGGATTAGCCGAAGTCACCTCAAAGAGATTGACAGCTAACCGCACCAGTTCGTACTCGGTGCCCATCTCCGGGAAGGAGAGGCGGAGCGCCGCTGGCCTCAGCGCTGGCCTGGGTCGGTGACCGATCGGCTCAGCGGCGGATGCGGTAGCGGATGTGGGTGGCCTCCGGTGTGTCGATCACCTGAACGATCTCCAGTTCGATCTCCGACGGCAAGACGTCGAACAGCCGGCGGCCGGCGCCCAGCAGCACCGGGATGTGATGGATCTGCACCTCATCCAGTACCCCGGCCTCGAGTGCCTGTTGCACCGTGTAGGCGCCGCCACGCACCTGGACGTCCCGGCCCCCGGCGGCGGCCTTCGCCTGCGCCATCGCGCTTTCGATCCCGTCGTTCACATATGTCACCAGCGGATGACCCCAACGGGCGGCCGGGCTGGGCGGCCGGTGGCTGGGGATGAAGATCGGGAGACCGTCGTGATCGCCTCCCCAGTGATCCATGAGTTCGGCGGTTCGCCGCCCTGCGAGGACCGCACCGGCCGCCTTCCATTCGGCTTGGAACTGCTGGATCGGACCGGTCTGCGGGCCCGCGTCAGCCCACTTGTGCAGCCGCTCGCCATCGTCGCCACCGAGATAGTCGTTGGGATCGGCGACGTACCCGTCGAGCGACATTGACATGTCGAGCACTGATTTGGACATAGTCCGCTCCTTGTCCGCGACGGTGCAACTCCTCAGCCACGCCGCCTGCTCCCGAGTTCGACGACTAACTGTGTCTCTATAACACTGTGTATCATAGATACAGTTTTTTGGAGTGGGCAAGTGGGAGGCTGCGATGTCGGTTAACGAGGATCCGATGGCACTGGCCGAACTGTTGTGGGGCCTGCGGAAGCCGCGCACGAGGGGCCCCAGGCCCGCCTTCGACCTCGCCCAGGTGGCCGACGCCGCTGTCAAGGTCGCCGATACCGAGGGACTGGAGGCGGTCTCGATGCATCGGGTAGCCGCCGAGCTCGGCCTCACCAAAATGGCCCTGTACCGCTATGTCAACGGCAAATCTGAGCTGAGTGCAATCATGATCGAGGCGGCGGTCGGCACACCCCCCGACTTGAGCGGCGTGACCAGCTGGCGGGCCAAGCTGGAAGAGTACGCCCGCCAACTGTCCGCCGCCTGGCGACGCCACCCCTGGCTGCCGTCGATCACCGTGGGCGACCGCGTCATGGGTCCATGCGAAACTGGATGGCCCGAAAGAGCCCTCAGTGCTCTGGCCGACACGCCCCTGACCGAACGCGAACGGCTGGACGCGGTCATGCTGGTCTCCCACCACATCCGCGCCACCCACCCAGCCGCCACCCAAGGCACTCAGACCTGGACGGACGGCAGCGCCGCCCCCATTATGCGCGACCTGCTACTCCGCAACGCCGACCGTTTCCCGCTGCTGGCCACCACGATGGCCATCCCCTCGGCCACCACGACCCAGGAGTTCGGCCTGCACGCCCTCCTCGACGGCCTCGAACACACCATCACCCAACGCACTCGAAACGGCGGCGACGAATCAGCGGCTTCGAGTCCAGCTCCTCCGTAAGGAGCGGCGGCGCCCGGCCGGGACGGATGGAGTGGTGCGGTCGCTAAGCTTGTTGTCGGACAACGAGGGGGGCCTGAACTACTGCGTTCCGCTCAGGGACGCGCGGGAACCGATGATGATCGCTATCAGAACTCCTCATTTCCGAGAACACGAAGAGTAGCGATGATTGCACAGAGCTACTTTGGGGCTGGTCGCGCCGCCGAGTGGTGGGCCCAGTAGCTGCCGGTGGAACGACGGGGGATGGACTCGAAGCCACGTCATGGGCCTGCTGGGCGTCCGGCTCGGGGCCCTGGGGGTCTTATTGGTCGGTGTCTGGTAGCGGGTGTTTTACGGGGCTATGGCGTTCAAGACAAGCCCGAGTGAGCCGAGTTGGTCTTCTTGACCGTCGCGATAGGCCTGGTGGATGCGCCGTGGCGGCCGTGGCAGATCTCGCGGGTCTGAACACGATCTTGATCCAGACCGTGGTGCGCGATGCGAAGTGGCGCAAGAAGCTGACCCCGGTCGATCTGCGCGGCTTGTCGGCGCTGTTTTGGACGCATCTGAATCTGTACGGCAGGCTGGAAGCTGGACATGAGCCGGCACCTGGAGCTGGATGGCCGGGCGCAGCCGCAGGATCGCCGTGGCGCTGAGCTACGGCAGGGCGACGGCGATGCCGCGGCCGCCGAAGAAGGACTTGGCCGCCGTGTCGCCGGGGGACAGCACGGTGTACGGCTTGCGGCCGCTGATGTAGGCCGCCAGGTCGGCCACGACTTCGGCCTGCTTGGCGCGCGTCGCGTCGGCCGCGTGCGGCAGGCCGAGACCCAGCAGGCCGAGCAGGTACGGCTCGGCCACCGTGCCGCTCGCACCGGCCCCGCCGCCCGGCTCGGCGAGTGCCCCGCTCAGGTGCCTGATCTGCACGTTGATGAGCGGCTGGACCGGCTTGGCGAGCAGGAGCTCCACCGCGTCCGCGTCCAGGCCGGTGAGCAGCTCCGCGCGAGCGATGGATGGGGCCGGGTCGGTGGGCTCGGCGGTGATGTCACCCAGGTCGGCAACCGGGATGACGCCCCGGCTGTCGGAGATCGCGCCCTCGATCTTGTCGATGCGCGCCAGCAGGTCCTGCCCCTGAGCGGCCTCACCCAGGTAGGCCAGATCCAGCGTCACCATCGGCGGCGCGCCGGGTGGCTGGAGCCGGTTGATCCAGACGCTGAGTTCACGCGGTGCCTCGGCGGTGATCTCCAGGAACGCCTCGTACACCTCCCTGGTCCGGTGCTCCGGCCAGATCACGCGCCCGCCGTACAGGACTGGCACGGGATACAGCTCGAGTTCGAGGGCGGTCACCACCGCGAAGTCCCCGCCACCGCCGCGCAGCGCCCAGAACAGCTCGGGATCGGACTCGGCGCTCACCCGGCCCGGCCGGCCATCGGCGTCCACGATGTCGATAGCCCGCACGCTGTCGGAGGCGAAGCCGTACCTGCGGCTGAACCAGCCGACGCCGCCGCCCAGGGTGTAGCCGGTCACGCTGACCCCCGGCGCGCTGCCGGCCAGGCCGGTCAGGCCCAGCGGACCGGCCGCCGCCAGCACCTGCCCCCACTTCGCGCCCGCGCCCACCCGGACCAGCCGCTCCTGCGCGCGTACCTCCACCTCGTTCAGCAGACCGGTACGCAAAAGGATCAGGCCTTCCACATCACCGGAGGCGCCATGGCCGCTCGGCTGCGCGGTCACCGTCATACCCGCCTGCCGCGCGTAGCGCACGAGTGCCGCCACGTCATCGGCATCCGCGGCCTCCACCACGGCCGCCACCGGCTGCCTGACGGTCAGATTCCACGCGGTGGCCGCCTGTTCAAAGCCGTCGTCATCGGGCAGGAGCACGCGCCCCTTGAGGACACCGCGCAGATTGTTGATCGCCATTGTCGTCTCCCTTTTTCGAGTTGTCAGAAAATGCGAAGGAATACCGTGCTGCACTACGGGCAGGTCAGGCGGGCTGCGCGGCGGGCGCTGCGGTGGCGGTCTCCTGGGCCTTGCGCGCCTTGCTGGTCTCGCGGAGGATCAGCAGTCCCGTGACCGCGATCAGCGCCGAGGTCAGGCCGTGGATGCCGAACGCGGCGGCCATGGGGCCGTGGTGGGCCAAGACGTTGACCATGTCGCCGAACGGGGCGACGGCCACCATCAGCAGGACCCAGCCCAATGCGCGGCGGTGGCCCGTCACCAGCAGGATGCCCATGGCCAGGCCCATCGCGATTTCGCGGCTGCCTTTCACGACAGGAAAGCCGCTGTCGCCAGAGGGCCAGTGCGGCAAGCCCGGGAAGGACGTCTCGAGGGGCAGGACGAAGGACAACCCGAGGTAGAGGGTGAACAGGACGACGGCGGTGGCCAGGACAGTGTTGAGCTTCTTCAGCGACATGGTCGTTCTCCTTTGATGTTCAGACGGGTGATGTTCAGACGGGTGATGTTCAGAGGGGGCGGGGTTCAGCCGCGGACACGACGGATGTGGCGGGCGTAGCGGGGGCGGCCGATGACGTGCCAGATGACGCGGACCGGAGCGGGCAGGCCGCCGAGGACGATGGCACGCTCGGCCGGGTTCGCCTCTTCCAGGACGGCGCCGAAGAGCGTGAGCAGGGTGAGCTTGGGAGTGTTGTTCACCAGGTGGTCGCCCAGGGAGGCCCACTCCTGCTCGGTGATGTGCTTGGCCGCGAGCGGGAGGAGGGTGGCCTCCTCGTCGTCGAGGTGTTCCAGCAGGACCGCGCGGTGCTCGGAGAGGGCGGCCACGAGGGTGTCGCGTTCGTCGGCGCCCGCGGTGGCCTCCCAGGCGGGGACCGTGGCGTCCAGCCTGGCCAGGGTGTCGGCGACGCGTTCGTGCTGGGCCTGCATGCGCAGGACGATGTCGGCCTCCAGGTCCACCCGGGAAAGCAGCGGCGGCCACAGCAGCTCGTCCTCGCCCTCGTGATGGTGGTGCAGGCCCAGCCGGTAGAGGCGGAAGTGGTCGGCGATCACCTTGGCGCGAGCGGTGTCACCCGGGGTGACGGCCGCGACGAGCTCCATCAGCAGCCGTGACTCACGCCGGAGCACGCGGTGGACGATCTCCATGTCCTGGGTGTCGACGCTCATCTGTTCCTGCCCTTCATCGGTGGCGACGTGTTCAGGCTGCTCCCGGGTGTTTGGAGGGGATTTGGAAGCGGTTTGGAACGTCCACGTAAAATGTGCGGATCATGGTCTTCATCCGGGTGCTGGGCTCTTTCGGGGCCGAGGTCGGCGGCGAGCCCGTTCCCCTGGGCGGGCCGCGGCAGCGGGGTGTGCTGGCGTTGCTGGTGGCGGCGCGTGGGCAGGTCGTGCCGGTCGACCGGATGATCGAGGATCTGTGGCGCGGGGAGCCGCCCGCGCGGGCGCTGATGTCCTTGCAGGCGTACGTGTCCAACCTGCGTCGGCTGCTGGAGCCCGGACGTCCGCCACGCACGCCGGCCCGGCTGCTGGTGAGCGCCTCGCCCGGTTATGCGCTGCGCATGCCGCCGGAGTCGGTGGACGCGTGGCGGTTCGAGGACCTGCTCGACCAGGCCCGTACGGTCACCGACCCGCGCGTCGCCCGGGCTCGGCTCACCGAGGCGCTGGGGCTGTGGCAGGGACCGGCGTTCGCCGAGGTCGCCGACGAGCCGTGGGCCGCCGCCGAGACGGCCCGGCTGAACGAGCTGCGCCTGGTCGCCACCGAGTTGCACGTCGCGGCGGGTCTGCGCATCGGCGACGCCGCCGCGGTGGTTCCCGAGGCCGAGCGGCTCACCCGCGACGAGCCGCTGCGAGAGGAGGGCTGGCGGCTGCACGCCCTGGCCCTGTGGAGCAGCGGCCGCCAAGCCGACGCGCTGGCGACGCTCCGCCGCGCCCGCGGCATCCTCGCCGAGGAGCTCGGGCTCGACCCCGGCCCGGACCTGGCCGGGTTGGAGGAGGCGATCCTCACCCAGCGCTTGGACGTCCTACGTGCGACCGTGCCGCCGCCCCCGCCACAGCCGACCGCGGCCCCTCGCCCGGGAACGGCCACGATCGTCGAGGCGCCGTTCGTCGGACGCGAGGCGGAGCTGTCGGCACTGGTCACGGCCGCCGCCGAAGCCGCTGCCGATGGAGCCCGTATCGCCCTGGTCACCGGCGAGGCCGGGCTCGGCAAGTCGACGCTCCTGGAACACCTCGGTAGGCGGCTCGAACGTGACGGATGGCTGGTCGCCGTCGGCCGCTGCCCCGAGATCGACAGCGCGCCGCCCGCGTGGGCGTGGACCGAGGTGCTGAGGAGCATCGCCGCGACCACATCCCCGGGCGGGTTCGCGGACGACCTCGCGCCGCTGCTCGCCGACGCCGGGCCGGTGAACGGTGACGCGACCGCGGGACGGTTCCGCCTGCGCCAAGCCGTGTGGACATGGCTTGCGGCGGTCGCCGCGCAACGCCCGGTCGCCATCGTCCTGGACGACCTGCACTGGGCGGACACCGCCACGCTGGAGCTGCTCGGCGGCGGCCTGGGCATCAGGGCTCCCCTGCTGGTCGTCGCGGCGTACCGGGCGGATGAGAGTGAACACCTCACCGAAACGCTGGCCTCCCTCGCGCGCGCCACACCGCTGCGGCTCCCCCTGCCCGGCCTGGACGAGGAGGCCGTCGCACAGCTCGTACGGACCGAGTGCAAGGCCGACGACGAGACCGCCGCCGCCATCGCCGAGCGCACCGGCGGCAACCCGTTCTATGTACGCGAAAGCGCCCGGCTGATGAACGGGGAGGGCGCGCTGGTCGCCCTTTCCGAGGTCCCCGAGGGCGTACGGGACGTGCTGCGGCGGCGCCTCGCACGGCTGCCCGAGGCAGGTGTGGCCGTGTTGCGCCTGGCCGCGGTCGCGGGCCGGGAGAGCTCGGTGAACGTCCTGGTGGAGGCCGCCTACACCGACGAGGACGGCGTGCTCGACGCGCTGGACACGGGCGTGATCGCCGGATTGCTGAGCGAGCCGGGCCCCGGGCGGGTGCGGTTCGTGCACGCCCTCGTCCGCGACACCCTCGTCGCCGACGTCAGCCGCCTGCGGGCCACCCGCATGCACGCCCGCCTCGCCGCCGCGCTGGAGACCACCGGTGACATCACGGCGCTCGCGTACCACTACACGCGAGCCGGATCCCCCCAGGCCGTCGGCTACTGCCTCCGGGCCGCCGAGCTGGCCGAGGCACGCTACGCACACGACGTCGCGGCCGATCTCCTCACCGACGCGGTCGCGAACTCGACCGACCCGGAGGAACGCATAGACCTGCATGGCAGGCTGCTGCGGGCGCAGATCCGGGCCGGCGCCTTGCTTGCCGCGCGCCAGACCCGCCTGCAGGCTGTCGAGTACGCCGAGTCCCTGGGACGCGACGACTTGATGATCGCCGCGTTCACGGCCTGGACCGAGCCGACACCATGGCAGTCCCGCGAGTACGGCACGGTGGACCGGCCCATCGTCGACAGGCTGAGCCGCCTGCTCAAGCGCACCGACCTGGCCCCGGAAGTACGCAGCCACCTCCTCGCCGCCTACGCCGAAGAACTGGTCGGCGAGGACGACCCCACCGCCCTGGCGGCGGCCCGCGAGGCGCTCGACCTCGCCACCTCACCCCGCCTGCGGGCGGCGGCCCTCCAGGTCCTGACCCGCGGCCACGGCAGCTTGCCCGAACGCGACGACCTCTGCCGCGAGCTGGTGGCGATCGGCACCGAGCACGACCTGCCCGTCTACCGCGTCACCGGGTTGCTCAACCAGGCCGCCTGCGCCGCCGCGGCCAACGACCCGGCCACCATGCGCCGCGCGGCCGGCGAGGCCCTCGACCTCGCGCGCGCCTACCGACTGCCCGAAGCGATCGGCGTCGCCAAGGTGGTGCTGGCGACCTTGGCCCTCATCGAGGGCCGGTTCGCCGACGCCGAAGGGCTCTACACCGAGGCCGCCGACGGCATGCGGCGTGCCGGATCCCTGCACGCCGTCGGCTTCCTCGGCCTCGCGCTGGCCGCGATCTGGGTGAACAACGGCACGCTCGGCGAGCACCTGGAGGAGGTGCGCGCCTTCCACGAGGCGTTCGGCCCGATCGCCTCCGACCTGCTGGTCCTCGCCCTGCACGCCAACGGCCTGATTGACGAAGCCCGCCGGATACGCACCTCGGACCCGATCCGCCCCGACTACTTCTTCACCTTCCTCACGACCGTCCGCGCGATGGCCGCCATCGCCCTGGACGATCGCGCCGTGGCCGAGGAGATCTACGCGACGCTGCTTGCGCGCCGCGACGGCCCCCCGCCGGACGCCACGAGCCTGTCGGTGGAGCTGCGCCCGGTCGCCCACACCCTCGGCGAGCTGGCCGTCTTCCTCGGTCACGACGACGAGGCCGCCGCCCACTTCGCTCAGGCCGCCACCATCGCCGACCGGTGGAACGCACCTCATTGGGCCGCCGAGACCCGGTCGCGAACGACCACCTAGCCGCTGCCCATGGCGCCGCACATCCGTGACACAGAATCTGCATTATCTGCCACACTGACCTCCGCGGCCGGGACCGAGCCCAGCTCGCGGCGAGCCGGGCGAGACACGACTCGGCCACATTATGTGTCACATCGACGTGAAAAAGCTGCTGTGGCGGTCGTCTCCTTACCCGCGCCGAGCGCCGACGCCCCGGCAGGCGGGCAGAGCGTCGCGGCCGCGGTCGGCCGCTTCCTCGACCAGGTGCGGGCCGCCACCACCCGCGCCGGCTACGCCGTCAACCTCACCCGTCTTACCGCGCTGGCCGGCCCCCAACCACGCTCGACATGCCGGGGTCTACTTGCCTGACGGCCCGGCGCTCGGGTCGCTGTCACCAGGGGCAAAGTAGGGCGTTGCCGCAGGCCACAGCGGGTGACGGCTGCGGCGCCCGACTCCGAGTTTCGGCCCGGGCGTTCCGGGGATGAGTCCGGCGCTCGCCACCCCGATAACGGCGGCGGGCGCGTTTCGGCAGGTCGCGGTGCTTGCTAACGGCGCTTATGTCAACCCGTTCAGGAGCTCCCGATCACTCACAGCTACTTTGCGTCTGGTGACAGCGACCCGAGCGCCGGGCCGACCAGCCCATATCCACCGAGTTGGAGCTGGCAAGAATTCAAGAGGCGGTAAGACACCGGTTCCTCGCGTATACCTTCCCGTCTCGCTCACCGGGCCCGACCCATCCGGTAGCTGGGCCCACCCGACTTTGTCGAGGCCGCTCCCACCCTCCCCGGCGATCCCCGGATCAGGCTGCCTCCTGCTTCACCCCACCGCTACGACGGCAGAGCGACGGTGGTCTTTCACCTCCGTTCGGACAAACAGTGCTTTTCATGGCGCACTGACACGATTCTTACCGGCACCCCGACAAATATCGATCCAGAATCACGACATCGAACGAGGCGCGTCACTCATGGCGCTCACCGCAGTACCCCCAGCGAGCCGGCAGGGACATTTCCGCGCAACTTCACAGGTGAACTCAGCAGCGGAAGCCAGGCCCGCGACGGTCATGGCCGCCTACAACAAGGTCAACGGCGTCTACGCCAGCCAGCATCCCTGGCTGCTCACCCAGGTGCTGCGCGAGGAGTGGGGGTTCGAGGGTGTCGTGGTCTCCGACTGGGGCGCCGTCAACGACCGGGTCCAGGCGCTGAAGGCCGGGCTGGATCTGGAGATGCCGGGCAACCCCGCCAACGACGCCAAGATCGTACGAGCCGTACGGGAGGGTGAACTCGACGAGGCGGTCGTCGACCGCTCCCTCACGCGGGTGCGCGCCATGGTGGACGTCTGGCGGCCGGAGCCCGCCGCGTTCGACGTCGATGCCCACCACACCCTGGCCCGCGAGCTGGCCGCCGAATGCGCCGTGCTGCTGCAGAACGACGGTGACACACTGCCCGTCGGGGCCGACGTGCGCACGATCGCGGTCCTCGGATTCTTCGCCACCGAGCCGCGCCTCCAGGGCGGTGGCAGCTCCCACATCAATCCCACCCGCGTCGACATACCGCTGGAGGAGATCAGGAAGCTCGCCGGAGACCGCACCGTCATCACCAGCCCGCAGGGCGCCGACCTGGCGATCGTCTTCGCCGGGCTGGCCGACGTCAACGAGTCCGAAGGCTACGATCGGGCGTCCATTGATCTCCCCGCCGAGCAGGTGGACCTCATCCGCGCCACCGCTGCGGCGGCCCGCCGTACCGTCGTGGTCCTGTCCAACGGCGGGTTGGTGTCGCTGGAGGGCTGGCGCGACGAGGTCGACGCCGTCCTGGAGTGTTGGCTGCTCGGCCAGGCGGGTGGGGGCGCGATCGCCGATCTGCTGTTCGGCATCACCGCGCCCTCCGGGCGGTTATCCCGCAACGGCTGCAGGACACCGCCAGCTACCTGAATTCCCTGGGGAGCAGGAGACGTGGTCCGCTACGGCGAGGGTGTCATGGTCGGCTACCGCTACCACGAAACGGTCGAACTGCCGGTACGCTACCCCTTCGGCCACGGGCTCACCTACACGACTTTCGCTGTCAGCGACCTCACGGTGACGGCTACCGGGGACGACAGCGCGCGCGTTTGCGTCACCGTCGCCAACACCGGCAAGCGATACGGCAAGCACGTCGTCCAGCTCTACGTCGCCACGCAGGCCGGACCGGTCCGGCGCCCGGCTCGAGAATTGCGCGCCTTCACCAAGGTCGGCCTCGAACCCGGCCGGTCCACGACCGTGACCTTCGACCTGGACGCTCGCGCCTTCGCCTACTGGGACATCAAGGAAGACCGCTGGCTGGTCACGCCAGGTGACTACACCGTCCAGATCGGCGAGAACACACGGAGATCCGCGTCGACGGCGGCGCCCACCAATCAGGGCACGCGGCCGCTCCAGGGCGGATCGGTCGCGCGGCGGCTCGCGATGGGAGCCGATGGTCACAACGAAGCTTCCCATCCAGTGGAACACTCGCCTCCGATGCGCGCCGCCGATCGGTGTACTGGCTGGGAAAAGTCGCCGTCGCAATCAATCGTTCCCCAGGAGGCACCATGGCCGATGGTCCGCGCTTCTCTTTCACCAAGCTCCTCGTCGGCGATCTTGAGGCCGAGGCCGCGTTCTACTCCACGGTCCTGGGCCTGGCGGTCAGACACCGCGTCGCCGGCGGGGAGGGGCAAAGGCCGTACGAGGAGATCATCTTGGGTTCGGCGGGAGGCGAGGAGCCTTCCCTTGTCCTGCTCCGGCGTGAGGTGGCCCCGCAGCCAGGCGAGGCGGTGCTCGGCTTCACCGTCGGCGACGTGGACCAGGTGGTGCGGGCGGCGGAGGCCGCGGGCGGGGTCGTGCGCTCCGGCCCCAGGGACATGCCCCAGGCCGGCTTGCGTGTCGCCCAGGTTGAGGACCCCGAAGGTCACCTGGTGGAGCTCGTCCAGTATGGGTGAGCGGGCGGAACGGCACGGCTGTCGGTGCGGGGAGAAAAGAGGAGACGATGTTTGATCTGTCGGGTCGTACCGCGTTGGTGACCGGGGCCGGTCAGAACGCGGGCGCGGGGATCGCCCGGGCGCTGGCCGCGCAGGGGGCCGCAGTGGCGGTCAACGATCTGGTGCCGGATCGTGCCGAGGCGGTGAGCCAGGAAATCATCTCCGCCGGTGGGGCAGCCGTCCCGGTCGTCTTCGACGTCACCGACCTGGAAGCGGTGCGAGAGGGGGCCGCCCGGGCCCGTACGGAGTTCGGGCGGCATCTCGACATCCTGGTCCACAACGCGGGCATCCCCGCAGACTTCGGGCAGGGGCCGTTTCGCACCCTCGCGCCGAGCCGGTGGCGGGCGCCGGTGGAGGTCAATCTGTTCGGCGCCATGAACTGCGTGTCGGCCGTGGCCGATGACATGTGTGAGGCGGGCTGGGGACGGATCGTCCAGATCTCCTCCGGCGCCGCGCGCACCGGTTCGGCGGCGGGCATCTCGTTGTACGGGGCGGCCAAAAGCGGGGTGGAGGGCTTCATCCGGCATCTGTCGCAGGAACTCGCCCCGTTCGGCGTGACCGCCAACTCTCTCGCGCTCGGTCTGCAGAGCAACGCCGCCGGAGACAGCACGCAGGAGTTCGCGCAGAAGATCCCGACCCGCAGGCTGGGTACGCCGGAGGATGTCGGGGCGGCCGTCGTCTATCTCGCCTCGCCGGAGGCATCCTGGATGACGGGCCAGACCCTCAACCTCAACGGCGGCAGCGTCACCGGCTGAGCACCTGAGGCTGCGGGTCACGGGGGTGCGTGCGTGGTGGGCGAGCCCCTACGGTGGAGGGGATCGTGAGGAGCGCCATGCCGTCCAGGAAGACTCCGGCCACCGCTGTCGCGCCTGCCGCCAGCCAGGCGGTGTCGCGGGTGGTCGATGAGATCAAGCAGATGATCGTGTCGGGGGATCTGCTGCCCGGCCAGCAGATCCGGCAGGAGCACATGGCGGCCGCCCTGGGGGTGAGCCGGCTGCCGGTGCGTGAGGCGCTGCGCCAGCTCGTCGCGGACGGTCTGGTGGTCCATGAGCAACATGTCGGCTTCGCTGTGGCCCGGTTGAGCCGGTCGGAGTTCGACCAGGTGTACCTCATGCGCCGGCTCTTGGAAACGGAGGTGATCCGCAGCCTCTCTCAGCCCGCCGCCGACGAGCTCGCCCAGATCGCGGCCTTGGCCGCGGAGGTCGAACAGGCCGCTGCCGAGGTGGACCTGCCGCGCATGCGTACCCTCAACAGCCGGTTCCACTTCGCGATCTTCGGTTTGAGCGAGCTGGGCCTGGTCGTGGGCGAGATCAGGCGCATCTGGACGTGGGCGCTGCCTTACCACGCGGTCTACCTCTATGACGAGGCGGGACGGGCACGGATCCTGGCCGAGCATCGCGAGATGGTCGCCGCGCTCGGCGCCGGTGACGTGGAGCGGCTGGTGGAGCTTATGAACGCCCATCGCGCGGGATCGGAGACCCAGTTGAGCTTGATGTTGGCCGCAGGTGTGATCACGCACCCTCCAGTGCGCTGACAAGACATCCCTGGCCGTCCGCTGAACGGAACATCGTCCCCCTGGTGGACTCTGGTCTCATAGCGTGAACCGGACCGAAGGAGGAGTCCGGTTGACATCGACCATCCATCTTCCCCCACACCGCCTCAGCGCGGCCGCACAACGGCTTCGCGACGAGGTCCGGGGCTTTCTTGACGACGAGCTGCAGGCAGGTACCTTCGTTCCGCGCTGCGATGCGTGGATGTCGGTGGCCGATCCAGCCTTCAGCCGGCGCTTGGGCTCGCGCGGCTGGATCGGCATGACGCTGCCGAGCGTCTACGGCGGCCATGATCGATCACCGCTGGAGCGGTTCGTCGTCACCGAGGAACTGCTGGCCGCGGGCGCGCCCGTCGCCGCGCACTGGATCGCCGACCGCCAGATGGGGCCGTCGATCCTGCGCCACGGCAGCCATGCGCAGCGAGAGCGTTATCTGCCGGTGATCGCGCGTGGCGACTGCTACTTCGCCATCGGGATGAGCGAGCCCGACGCGGGCTCCGACCTGGCCTCCGTACGTACCCGCGCCCGGCAGGTCGAAGGGGGATGGGAGATCACCGGGACGAAGGTGTGGACGACCGGGGCGCACTTTGCTCATGCGATCGTCGTCCTGGCCCGTACGGACGGTTCGCCGGCGGACCGGCACACGGGGCTGTCGCAGTTCATCGTGGACCTGCCGGCACCAGGTGTGGAGATTTGCCCCATCCTCGCCGTTGACGGGGAGCACCACTTCAACGAGGTGATCTTCGACGCGGCCGTCGTCGGGAAGGACAGTCTGCTGGGCGAGCGCGGCGCGGGCTGGCGGCAGGTTACCGCCGAACCGGCGCACGAGCGGTCCGGGCCAGAGCGGTACATGAGCACGGTGCCGCTCCTGCGCGCGTGGGCGGAGCAGCTGGGCGGGCAGAGCGGTGACACGGTCGCCGATCGGGAGCTGGGCAGGCTCACGGCACGCGCCTGGACGCTGCGCCAGATGTCGTTGTCCGTGGCGGCGGCGCTGGCCGAGGGGCGGCCGCCCGAGATCGCCGCCGCGCTGGTGAAGGATCTCGGATCCCGCTTCGAAGGAGACGTGGTGGAGACCGTACGGCGGCTGGCGGGTATCGAGCCCCGAAAGAACGGGCCGGGGCTGGAAGGATTGCTCGCCGAGGCGGTCCTGCACTCCCCGGTGTTCACGCTGCGCGGCGGAAGCAACGAGATCCTCCGTTCGGTCGTGGCGCGAGGACTGGGGGTCCGATGAACGACGATCTGCGTGCGGAGATCCGCGCGGCGGTGAGCGCCATCCTCAAACGACCGGGCGAGGGCCGTACCCACGCCGACGGCTTCGACCGGGCGGTGTGGAAGGACCTGAGCGAGGGCGGCTTCCATCTCGTCGGCGTCCCGGAGGAGGCCGGCGGCAGCGGGGGAACCCTGGGCGATCTGGCGGTGGTGGCTGATCTGGCGGCCTTTCACGCCGCCCGGGTGCCTGTGGTGGAGACCGCCTTCCTCGCCGGTTGGCTGCTGGCCGGCGCCAGGCTGTCCATGCCCGAGGGCCTGGTCGTCGCCTCCCTCGACGCGGCTCGCGGGCGTCGGCGGGACGGTGCGCTGCGGCTGTCGGGGCGCCTTCGCGTGCCGTGGGCCCGGCACGCCGATCACGTCGTCACGACGGTCCGGTGCGGGCATGAGAGCACGGTCGCCGTCATCCCCGGCGGCGCCCGCCAGATGGCCGGCCAGGACCTCGTGACGGCGGACAACCTCGCCGGCGAGCCACGGGACGTGCTGGTCCTGGAAGGGGTGACGGCAGTGCACGTGTCCGCGGTCGCGCCGCCCGGCCTGGACCCCACCGCGCTGCTGACGCGGGGCGCGCTGGCCAGGTCCGTCCAGCTCGCGGCGGCGGCACGCGCGGTGCTGGTCTCCGCCCGCCACTACGTCACCGAACGCGAGCAGTTCGGCCGCCCGCTCGCCCGCTTCCAGGCGGTGCAGCAGCACCTGGCGGCTCTGGCCGCAGAGGTCACCGCCATGCAGGTGAGCGCGCAGGCCGCCGTCTCGGCGGCCGAGCACGAGGACGCCGACGCCGAAGTGGCCGTCGCCGCGGCGAAGGCGACCACCTCGGCCGGCGTGCGGCAGGTCGCCGCGATCGGCCATCAACTGCACGGCGCGCTCGGCTACTCCAGCGAACACCACCTTGGGGCGATGACCACGCGGCTGTGGGCCTGGCGCGATGAATTCGGCAACGAGAGCCACTGGCACGACCATCTGGCCGCCGCCGTCAACAGCCAGGCGTGGTGGCCGCTGCTGACCGGAGGAGTCAGATGAGCGGCGCCATCCGCGGCGTGCGCGTTCTCGACCTGAGCCGGGTTCTCGCCGGGCCGTTGTGCGCGCAGATGCTCGCCGACCACGGCGCAGAAGTGATCAAGGTCGAGGCGCCCGCGGGTGATGAGACCCGCCGGTGGGGGCCGCCGTTCGTCGATGAGGCCGAGACGACGAGCGCCTACTACCAGGGCCTCAACCGCAACAAGTCCAACGTCGTCCTTGATCTGCGCACGCCACCGGCCCGCGAGGTGCTGTACGACCTCATCGCCCAGGCGGACGTGGTCGTGGAGAACTTCAAGGCGGGAACGATGCAGAACTGGGGACTGGGATATGAGTCCGGGGCTGAGCAGCATACGAACGAAAAGTCGCATTAGGCGGCCCTCAAGGCTCGACTAACCGTGGATGGTCGTTCCGACGTGTTTGACCTGCGGAACCATGCAGTTCACGGGGGTCGCCTCAACCGTTCGGGGATCACAATTTGATCTTGCGTCTGGTCCGCTGTGGTGGATGAGTCCTACTTTCGGGGCCCATGCCAGTTGAGTTCTTAAGCGATGATGAGGCGGCCGCCTACGGCCGTAACGCAGGGGTGCCGACGCGGGCCGAGCTGGAGAAGATGTTCTTCCTCGACGACGCGGACCGGAAGCTGATCGGGCGCCGCCGTGGCGATCAGCACCGGCTAGGGTTCGCCCTGCAGCTGACCACGGCCCGGTTCGTGGGCCGGTTCCTGCCGGACCCGCTGGAGGTCCCGGCCGAGGTGATCGACTACCTGGCCGATCAGCTCGGCGTGACGGACGTCTCGCAGATCAAGCAGTACACCGAGCGGCGTCAGACGCAGTTCGACCACCAGGACGAGATCAAGAAGGCGTACGGGCTGCGGGAGTTCTCCGCGGTTGAGGCGGAGTTCACCGCGTGGGTGGATGCGCGGGCGTGGAACACCGGGGATGGTAAGAAAAGCATCTCCGTCGACGGGGTGAGCTGGCTGCGCACCAACAAGGTGCTGCTGCCAGGGGTGCCGCACCGGCGGATGGTGGATCTGGCCCGGTACGGGATGACCGCCACGGCGACCACGCTGCGCCGGCACGGCCCCTCCCGGCAGCTGGCCACGTTGCTGGCCACCGTCATCTATCTGGAGGGCAAGTCGGTCGACGACTGCCTGGATCTGCTCGACCTGCTGATGACGACCGAGCTGATCGGCAAGGCCGAGACCGCCACTGACAAGGAGCGCGCCCGCCAGCACCCGAAGCTGGCCCGGCATTCGGCCACGCTGGCGGTCGCGGTGGAGACGCTGCTGGAGGTCACCGAGTACGGCGAGGAGTTGCGGCTGGAGCAGGTGTGGGAGGCGATCGATGCGATGGTGCCGCGCCGGGAGCTGAAGGAGGCGGTGGCCGCGGTGACCGGCATGGTGCCGCCGCCGGACGCCGACGCTGATGGGCAGATGCGGGCGCTGCTGGCCGAGCGGATCGCCACCGTGTCGGGGTTCCTCAAGACGCTGACCGCGGTGATCGAGTTCGGGGCGAACGCCGAAGCGCAGCGGGTCCTGGCGGCGATGAAGACGCTGCCACGGCTGCTGGACGGCCGCAAGAAGAAGGTGACCGAGGACGACATCGACGTCGCGCTGGTGACCGGTTCGTGGAGGCGCCTGGTGTTCCGAGCCGGATCGCACGGCAGCACGGTGGACAAGAACGCTTACACCATGTGCGTGCTGACCCAGTTCCACCGACACCTCAAGCGACGCGACGTCTACGCCGAGGCCTCGGCCCGCTGGCGGGACCCGCGCGGCCAGCTGCTGGACGGCGCCGACTGGGCGGCGGCCAAGGGGCCGGCGCTGACGGACCTGCAGCTGCCGGAGCATCCGGAGACGCTGCTGGCCGAGCACGCGCTGGTGCTGCATCTGGCGTTGCGGGACGTGGCGGCCCGGCTCGGCACCGAAGGGGTGGACGTCACCGTCGATCAGGAGGGACGGCTGCACGTGGCCAGGCTGCAGGCCATGCCCGAGCCGCCGTCGCTGGTGGATCTGCGCAAGCGGGTGGCCGGCATGCTGCCCCGGGTGGACCTGCCCGAGCTGCTGCTGGAGGTGATGGGCCGCGTTCCGGCGTTCGAGGCGGCTTTCACCTCGGTGGCGGGCGGGGTGAGCAAGCTGGCCGACTTCACGTCTCGGTAGCGGCCTGCCTGACCGCGAGTGCCCTGAACATCGGCTACGCGCCGGTCATCAAGGCCGGCACCGCGGCGCTGGAGCGGGACCGGCTCAGCCACGTGGCTCAGAACTACCTGTCGGCCGAGACGTTCTCGCTGGCCAATGCGCCGCTGATCGAAGAGCAGGCGAAAATCGGCTTCGCGCAGCAGCTCGGCGGCGGCCTGGTCGCCGCGATCGACGGCATGCGGTTCGTGGTTCCGGTGCCGTCCATCTACACCCGGCCCAACCGGAAATTCTTCGGCGGCAAGAGGGGGCTGACCTGGCTCAACATGATCAATGACCAGGGCGTGGGGCTGGGCGCGAAGGTGGTCACCGGCACCGTCCGGGACTCGCTGCACATGATCGATGTGCTGTTTCGGCGCGATGGCGGGCAGCGGCCGGACAACATCGTGACCGACACCGGATCCTACAGCGACGTGGTCTTCGGGCTGGTGCATCTGCTGGGCATGCAGTATCGGCCGGCGCTGGTCGACCTGCCTGATCAGAAGGGCTGGCGGATCCAGGACGCCGACCACGGGCCGCTGGCGCGCTTCGCCCGCGGGAAGATCGACCTGGCCAAGGTCAAACGGCACTGGGACGACATCCTGCGGGTGGTGGCGTCGATCTACACCGGCCGGATCCGCGCCTACGACGTGATACGGATGTTGCAGCGCGACGGCAACCCCACCCCGCTGGGGGACGCGATCGCCGTCTACGGCCGGATTTTCAAGACGCTCCATATCCTCACCTACGCCGTGGAGGAGCCGTATCGGCGCGACATTAAGGGCATCCGCAACCTGCAGGAATCCCGCCACGCCCTGGCTGGGAAGATCTTCCACGGCCGCAAGGGCGAGGTCTACCAGCGCTACTACAAGGGCATGGAGGACCAGCTCGGCGCCCTGGGCTTGGTGCTCAATTGCGTCACGATGTGGAACACCTTCTACGTCGACAAGGCCCTGGGCCGTCTGCGGGAGGCGGGCTACCTGCTCGCGGAGGAGGATGTCGCCCGCTTGTCGCCATTCGGCCGCCGGCATATCAACGTGATCGGCACCTACACCTTCACGCTGCCTGATCTCGGCCCTGCCGGCGTGCAGGAGCTGCGAGATCCGGACGAACCGGACTGGGTCGACTGACGCAGACCGGTCCGCCGCCGTGGTCGCCTGCCGTGACCTGGTGCGTTGAGCGTCATATGCCCGGGCGATCAGTGCGGTGTCTTCGCCCCCTATGACACCGAACGGCGATCTTTCCCGCCAACCTATCTGGTTGCCCGACACAACTATGTGGTTGTATGGTCGAACTATGGCGGATGATCGCGAACTCCAGGAGGCCGTGGCCCGGTTCGTGCGGGCCTTCGGCCTGCACCAGCCGGACCAGACCCCTTGCGGCCAGCCCATCCCGGTGTCGGAAGCTCACGCGCTGGGCGAGCTGGCCAGGGACGGCGCGTTGCGGCAGAGCGACCTGGCGCACCGGCTCCGGCTGGAGAAGAGCACCACCAGCCGGCTGGTCACCCAGCTCATCAACCGCGGCTGGGCCGAGCGCACCCCCGCCCCCGACGACGGGCGCGGCGTGCTGGTCCGGCTCACCCCGCACGGAGTGAACGCCGCGGCCCGGCTGGCCGAGGCCAGAGCCGAGCGGTTCTCCGCCGTTTTGGACCGTGTTCCCGAGGGCGAGCGTGCCGATGTGCTGCGCGCCCTGACCACCCTCACGGAGGCCATCGATGAAACTTAAAGATCGACGTGTCCAGGCGCTTCTTGCGGCGCTCGCCCTCGTCGTCGTCGCCGCGACGGCGTACGTGCTCATCAGCCGGAACGAGCAGCAGGCGCTGGCCGCCCGGCAGGCCGAGATCGCGGCCAAGAGCCGGACGGTGATGCCGTTCGACCTGGAGCGGACCACGCACCGCTTCGCTAAGGCCGCCACCGGTGGCGTGCAGACCGTCACCTCCGACGACCCTGCCGACGCCGAGCAGGTCGCTTTGATCCGCGGGCATCTGACCGCCGAGGCGGCGGGTTTCAGCAAGGGCGACTACGGTGACCCCGCCTCCATCCATGGCGGCCAGATGCCCGGCCTGCGCGAGCTCGAGGCGGGCCATGACCGGATCGACATCCGCTACGCGGAGGCTTCCGCCGGGGCCCAGATCACCTACACCACCTCCGACCCGGCCCTCCTCGAGGCGTTGCACGCCTGGTTCGACGCCCAGGTCACCGACCACGGGCAGCACGCCGAACACGGATGACTCCTCCCACCTCATGACCCCGGCCCCCTGAACCTTCGCCCGATCCCCGCTCGCCCCTCTCTTGCTGAAAGTCCGCAGACCGGCCGACTCTCCTAGATACCCAACCCCGGTACAGTTCCCTCTATATTCGCTGCATTCCTTGCTGCGACGAGCACAGGAGACATTTCATGCCCGACCCCAGCCCACCGGTGCGGCGATCCCTGTTCCTACACGCGCCCATCCGCCGCAGGCCGCGCATGATGCTGGAGCAGATGCTGGCCCTGGTGGATGACGAGACCCCGGCTGACGGCCCCGACGGTCCTGTCGCGGTGCTGGAGCGGCGGCTGGCCGGCCTGCTCGGCAAGGAGGCCGCGCTGTTCTTCCCCAGCGGGACGATGGCCCAGCAGGCCGCGTTGCGGTTGCACGCCGACCGGCGCGGCCGCCGGACGTTCGCCGCCCACCCGCAGTCGCATCTGGACGTGTGGGAGGAGCAGGGCTACAACGCCGTGCACGGTCTGCGGTTGCGCCGTACCGGCGACCTGCACGAGCTGATGACGGCCCAGGACCTGGCCGCGGTCGGCGAGCCCCTCGCCGCGGTCGTCTGGGAGCTGCCGCAGCGCGACCTCGGCGGCCTGCTGCCCGAGTGGGACGACCTGGGCGAGCAGGTCGCGCTCGCCCGCGCCACCGGCGCCGCCGCGCACCTGGACGGCGCCCGGCTGTGGGAGGCCCAGAGCTACTACCGGCGGCCCTTCGACGAGATCGCCGCCCTGTTCGACACCGTGTACGTCTCCCTCTACAAGAGCCTGCAGGGCGTGCGCGGCGCGGTGTTCGCCTCGGATGCGGCCACCGTGGAGGTCGCGAGGGTGTGGCGGCAGCGGCTCGGCGGCGGCATCCGCGACGCCTGGCCGCTCGCCCTCGCCGCGCTGGTCCACCTCGACAGCCTGGCCGATCAGATGCCCGCCTACCGCGAGCACGCCATCGCCATCGCGGCCGCGATCAACGCCGACGGCACCGCCCGCGCCCACCCCGACCCACCGCAGACCCCGCTGTTCCACATCCACCTGCCCGCCGACCGGCGCGCCGTCGAACGGGCCGGCCAGGCGATCCTCGCCGAGCACGGCATCCAGCTCTGGGGCCGGGTCCGCTCGGCGTCCGAGCCGGACCGATGCGCCTTCGAGGTCAGCGTCGGCGAGAACGCCATGGAGTTCACCCCCGACGAGGTGGTCGCCCTCCTCCACGACCTGCTGGCCCGCTCCGCTCGCGTGCCGCCGCAAGGGCCGGTCACCCGCTCCGCCTGAGCGCCCGCGACGGGCGCACCAGGCACACCTGTGCTCGCCATATGCCTAACCGGGGTACTGTATCCGCGCCCCAAAGGGGCAGCGCGACAGCACGTCGCCGCTCAGTGCACTGCTCATCACCTATGAAGAGGCCTCATCCATGTCCTTAACCGATAGCAGCCCCACCCAACGTGCCCGCCCCAAAGACTGGCTCGGGCTGGCCGTGCTCGTCCTGCCCGCCCTGCTGCTGTTCATGATGCTGACCATCTTGTTCCTGGCCATCCCCCAGATGGCCGCGGACCTGAGACCGAGCAGCAGCCAAACCTTGTGGATCATCGACATCTACGGCTTCTTGATGGCCGGCCTGCTGGTCACCATGGGCACCCTCGGCGACCGGATCGGCCACCGCCGCCTGCTGATCACGGGCGCGGCCGTTTTCGCCGTCGTCTCGGTGATCGCGGCCACCACCTCCGATCCCGCCATGATGATCGTCTGGCGGGCCGTGCTCGGCATCGCCGCGGCCACCCAGATGCCCGCCACCCTCGGGCTGATCTTCTCCACCTTCACCGACCCGCGCCAGCGGGGCCTCGCGGTCGGCATCTGGTCGGGCGGCATCTCCGTCGGCACCGCCCTCGGCCCGGTGATCGGCGGGGCGCTGCTGGAGGCGTTCTCCTGGCGCGCGGCGTTCCTGGTCGCCGTGCCGGTGATGGTCATCGTGGCCATTGGCGCCCCACTGCTGCCCAACCCGCGCAACCCCGCCGCGGGCCGGCTGGACCTGTTCAGCGTGGCGCTGACGCTGGCCACACTCCTGCCGATCGTCTACGGCGTCAAAGAGCTCGGCAAGGACGGCCGCCTGGCCGTCGCGGTGGCCGCCATCGTGATCGGGCTCGCGTTCGGCGCCTGGTTCGTGGTCCGCCAGCTGCGCCTGCCCGAGCCGCTGCTGGACGTGCGGCTGTTCGCCAACCGCGTGGTCAGCGGCGCCCTGGGCGTGTTCCTACTGGCCGCGACCGCGCTCGGCGGCGTCTACCTGCTCATCACCCAGTACCTGCAACTGGTCCAGGGCCTGTCGCCGCTGCAGGCGGGCCTGTGGGTACTGGCGGTCGCGGCATTGCTCGTGCTCGTCTCGACAGCCTCGCCGATCCTGGCCCGGCGCTTCCGCCCGGGACGGCTCATCGCGACCGGGCTCGCCGTCCAAGTGGCCGGCTACCTGATGCTCACCCAAGTCGGCGCGGTCGGCGGGCTTCCGCTCCTGGTCGCGGGCTTCATCGTCCTGTACCCTGCCGTCGCCCCGTCGATGGCGCTGACCACCAACCTGGTCGTTGGCTCGGCGCCGCCGCAGAAGGCGGGCGCGGCGTCCGGCCTCGCGACCACCTGCAGCGACCTGGGCATCTCGCTCGGCATCGCGATCATCGGCAGCATCGCCGCTGCCGTCTACCGCGGCCAGGTCGCCGCCGGGCTACCGGCCGGTCTGCCGCCCGAGGCCGCCGCGGCCAGCCGCGACAGCCTCGACGGGGCGCTCACCGCAGCGCAGACACTGCCCGGCGAGCTGGGCGCGGCCGTGCTCGCCCCCGCGCGGGAGGCGTTCGCCGCAGGGCTGACCACGGCGGCCGTCATCGCCGCGGTCATCGCCGCCGCCGCGGCGGTGCTGGCGCTGCGGCGACTGGGAGTCATCCCGCCCACCGGCAACACCCCGGGCCACTGACCGCCCGGGCGTGTCCGGCCCGCCTGAGAACACACCACCCCTTGCCCTCTTCCTGGGAGGATCCCTGTGATATCGATCCGTCGCGCCACCCCCGATGACGCCGCCACCGTGCACGAGCTCATCCGTGGCCTGGCCGAACATCAAGACCAGGGCTGGGGCGTCACGGTGAGCGTCGACGACCTGAAGCGGATGCTCGCCCGCCCCGAAGTCGGCTATCTGATCGCCGAACGGGACGGCCACCCCATCGGCTACGTCTCCTGGCTGCAGCGCATCAGCTTCTGGTCCGGCCAGGACTACCTCCACCTGGACGACCTGTACGTGACCGGCACTGAACGCGGCAACGGCGTAGGCGAGCAGCTCATGCGGGCCATCGCCGAAGCCGCCGACGGCAAGGTGATCCGCTGGGAGGTGGCCGAGGCCAACGTAGGCGCGCACCGCTTCTACGAGCGCATCGGCGCCACCCTCATCACCAAGAAGCTCGGCCGCTGGCAGCCGAAGTAGCCCGAACGCCGCCCACCCGAACGCCGCCCAGCGTCATCCTCAGTCTGAGGTCACCACACAACTGAGCTTCCCCTCGTAGCGTGGAGACCGAACCAAGAGAGGTTTGGTCGTGGCAGGAACCACGAGACGTCGTTTTGATCCGGAGTTCCGGGCTGGGGCGGTGCGTATCGTCAAGGAGACGGGCAAGCCCGTCGCGCATATCGCGCGGGATCTGGGTGTCAACGAGTACACGCTGTACAACTGGGTGCAGATGGACCGGCACGCAACGGGGCAGGTCGGGCGGGACGGCAACGGAGGCGGCAAACTGAAGGACTCCGAGCGGGAGGAGCTGGCGCGGCTGCGGCGGGAGAAAGCCGACCTGGTCAAGCAGCACGCCCAGGACAAGGCCGCCTGGGAGAAGGAGCGCGCCGAGCTGGAGGACGAGCGTGATGACGCCCCTATGCTTGTCAAGCTCCAGTGGGCGAGGTTTTCGCAGGTGAGAGTGCATCAGTGATGATGGGGAAGACTTCGCGG
>NZ_JBFANB010000038.1:0-101979 GCF_040659625.1 Nonomuraea sp. NPDC049750 | reverse complement strand
CCACACTCCGCCCCCCCCCCTCCCTCGCTTTTCCATTGGGGGCCGGGGGCCGCGGGCGGGGGGGGGGGGGGGGGGGGGGGGGCGGGGGCCCCCCCCCCCCCCCCCACCCCGGGCCCGCCAATCAGCCGAAAGTACGCCTGATTTCCGGACGATCGGCCAGCTCAGAACGGGCCGTTCTATCGATGAGCCGCCACCGCCTCAGTCCGCACAATCGGGGTTATGAGCGACGAGATCACGACGGTACGCCCCCCTTTCCGGCAATCCCCTCAAGGCGGCCGGCCGACGGATGATCGGCGCAGAGCAGGGACTCGCGCTACAACCCCGTCCACGCGGGCAGGATGGCTCGTGCCCACCGCGCTGATCTTGCTCAGCGCCATTCCCGTGGCGGCCGGAGCCTTCCGCCTGACCCAGTTGACCGGCGGTGCGGCGATCACGCCGGAGAACGCTCGGTTCTTCGCGATGCCCCTGCCCGTGGTGCTGCACATCATCAGCGTCACTGTGTACAGCCTTCTGGGGGCGTTTCAGTTCGCCTCCGGGTTCCGCCGCCGGAGGCCGGGGTGGCATCGCGTCGCCGGGCGGGTGCTGGTGCCATGTGGATTCGTCGTAGCGCTGACGGGTCTGTGGATGACCCTGTTCTATCCCCGCCCTGCGGGGGATGGTGGTCTCGTCACCGGCTTCCGGCTGGTGTTCGGCACGGCCATGTTGCTGTCCCTCGGCCTTGGCCTCGCCGCGATCCGGCGGCGGGACTTCGCCCGGCACCGCGCCTGGATGATGCGCGGGTATGCGATCGCACTGGGTGCGGGGACGCAGGCGCTGACCCACCTGCCGTGGTTCCTGTTCTTCGGCACACCTGGCGAGCTGCCCAGAGGGCTGCTCATGGGCGCTGGGTGGGTGATCAACGTCGCCGTGGCTGAATGGATCATCCGTAGGCGACCGGCCAATGCACGCCGAGTTAGTTCTTGATGCGGTTGGTCTCATACGCCCACATGGCGATCTCGACGCGATTGCGGGCGCCGAGTTTGGCCATCAGGCTAGCGATGTGGGATTTGACGGTGCTGAGGGAAATGTGCAGCTGATCGGCGATCTCGCTGTTGGTTCGGCCACGTGCCACGGTGGTCAGGATCTGTTCTTCTCGCTCGGTGAGCGCCTCGATGGGGTGGACCGGTGGTGCGGTCGGTCCGGCGCGGGTGAAGGCGCCGAGCAGTCGTGCGGTGATGCTCGGGGCGATGAGCGCGTCGCCGTTGGCGGCGGCGTGGACGGCCTGGGAGAGCAGCTCGGCGCCGGCGTTCTTGAGCAGAAAACCCCGGGCGCCGGCTCTCAGGGCGGCGTAGACGTACTCGTCCAGGTCGAACGTGGTGATGACGACGACGGCCAGAGGGTCCTCGACGGTCGGCCCGGCCAGGGACCGGGTGGCTTCGATGCCGTCAAGGACGGGCATGCGGATGTCGAACAGGCACACGTCGGGGCGTAGGCGCCGGGCGAGCTCGACGGCTCGCCGCCCGTCGGCGGCCTGGCCGATGACCTCGATGCCCGGCTGGGCGTCGAGGATCATCATGAGGCCGGTGCGGACGATCTCCTGGTCGTCGGCGACGATCACGCGGATGCTCATGGGGCCGATCCGTTTCGAGGGAGTACGGCGGTCACGCTCCAGCCTCGATCGGGGTTCGGGCCGGCCACGCAGGTGCCGCCGAGCAGGTCGGCGCGTTCGATCATGCCGATGAGTCCGTAACCCGGCGACGCGGCCGGGCGGATGAGGCTGCCGTCGCCGTCGTCGCTGACGCGCAGGTGCACCGAGGTGTCGTCGGCGGTCAGGCGGACCTGGACGCGGGTGGCGTGACGCGCGTGGCGCCGGGCGTTGGTGACCGACTCCTGGGCCAGGCGGTAGATCGCGGCACCGACCGAGGGGGGCAGGTCGTCGACGTCGCCCGAGATCTCCACGTCAACGGAGGGACCGGAGCCGCCTGGGCCGGCGAGCTGTTGGAGATCGGTGACCCGCCGCCCGGGCGCCAGGCCGGCCGGCTGGTCGCGGCGTAAGACGCGGACCATGGCGCTCATCTCGGCCAAGGCGCGCGCCGCCTCCGCCTCGATCACCTGCAGCGCCTCGGTCGCGGCGCTCGGTCGCGACGCCGAGGTGGCCAGACCGGCCTGCGCGCGGATGGCCATCGCCGAGACGTGATGAGCGATGGTGTCGTGCAGGTCGCGGGCCAGCTGTTCGCGTTCGAGCAACTTGACCTGGTCGAGCTCGCGCATCCTGGCCTTGGCCCGGTAGCGGAAGGCCACGCCCAGGGCGCCCACCAGGAACACCACGGTGACCCCGCCGACGGCATCGCTGGGACCGGGGTAGTCGGAGACCATCGAGAAGCAGATCTTGACCAGGATGATCGTCGACCCGATCACCGCATCGCGTCCGGATCCCCACCGGAACAAGGAGTAGGCCAGCAACAGCAGAAACGCCATGGTGTACGTCTCTGGCGAGTAGCCGCCCGTCAGCAAGGGGACCGGGGTCATGGCACCGAAGGCGATCACGATCATCAGCAGCGGTCTGCTGCGACGCCACAACAACGTCGTCGCCAGCCCGACAGTGACGATCACCGAGAGGGCCCGCCACGGAAGATCCGGCCGCAACGCTCCTTCGAGCACCGCGACCGCCACCAACACCCCCACCAGCGCCCAGTCCCGCCACCCCCGCGGCGCGGGGTTGGGAGGACGGGGCTCGTCCCACACCGAACGAATGAGACCGCGCACAGGGTCATGGTACGAGAGCCGGTGCCACTCCGGATCAGCCCCAGGTACGACAAGCACATGTCGCGAGACGCCCCAAGACCGGCGCGGCCCTCGGCTACAGCGGGTGGGGCAGGGCGTTTCCCGCCCGGTGAGCGTCGTGCGCGCAGGTGAGTTGTCTTGGCGAGGGCTTGGTCAATCCTCGTCTGCGGGGAGGGCGAAGAGGCGGATGTACAGGGGGCGGGCGTCCGGGGGTGCGTCCTCGGCGCGGTGGCTGTACCTCAGGAGCAGGGCGATGTACTCCTCGTAGAACTCGGCGAACTCCTGCTTCGTCATTCGGCCCAGGCCGCGTGATGCCTTCGCCCAGTCCGGGTCGCGGTGGTAGGCGGCGGGGAAGCGCTCGAAGAGCACGCGGTCCTCGTCCATGCCGATCCGGTGGAATTCGGCCAGCACCGGGCGGTCCTCGGGGGCGAGTTGGTCCGGGGTGGGCGCGCGCATGTCTCTCGGGGCTTCGGGGGCGCGGCGCCACCAGCGCTCCCTGCCGGTCGAGCGTTCGGGGATCTCCTCGATGAAGCCGTACTTCTCCAGCTGGCGCAGGTGGTAGCTGGTCGTGCCGGTCTTGGCGTCGAGGAGTTCGCCGAGGGTGGTCGAGGTCGCGGGGCCGTGCACGTTGAGGTGGCGCAGCATGAGCCGGCGCATCGGATGGGCGAGGGCCTTGAGCCTCGCCGGGTCGTCGAGCGTGAACGCCTCGTCATCCTTCATGAGGAGCAGCCTATCCTCCTGCCGAACGATATCTGCAGAGAAGCCTTTGCCGAGATGTCTCTGCAGAGTAGCTTCGGCATATGAGACGGATTCTTGCTGGAGCGGCGGCAGCGGCCATGGCCCTGTGTCTGCTCGTCCCGCCGGCTGTCGCGGTGGCCGAACCATCACCGCTCGTCGTACCCCCTGATCTGAGCGCGGCCGAGGTGAGCTTCCGGGGTAGCGGCGGGCTCGACCTGCACGGCACGGTGCTGACCCCGGCTGGGGCGAAGGCCGACCGGCCGGGGATCGTGCTGGTGCACGGCGCCGGCACCGGAACGCCCCGTAAGCAGCTTCTGGGTGAGGCGGTCGAGTTCGCCCGCCGGGGGCTGTCCGTGCTGATCTACGACAAGCGATCAGTGGGCTACTCGCTCTTCACCCGGTCCTACTCGCAGCTGGCCGACGACGCGCTCGGCGCCGTGGCCGCGCTGCGTGCGCGGCCGGGCGTGGATCCGGCGAAGGTCGGGTTGTGGGGGCTCAGCGAGGGCGGCTGGGTGGTGCCGATCGCGGCCTCTCGCTCGAAGGAGGTCGCCTTCATCGTGCTCGTGGGCGCCAACGGGCTGGCACCGTTGCGGCAGCAGACCTGGGCGGTGGCGGCCGGGCTGCGGAAGGCGGGGGTGTCGGGGTCGCTCGTCGAGCGGGCCGAGCCCAAGCTGTACACGGCGATCGCCGACGGCGGCATGTTCCCCGAGCCCTACTACGATCCCGCGCCGACCATCGCCAAGGTGCGCCAGCCCGTCCTCGGCATCTGGGGCACGAACGACCTGCTGACCCCGCCCAAGGAGACCCCGCCGGTGTTCGCCGGGGCGCTCGAAGCGGGCGGGAATCGGCACTACACCTTCCAGTTCTTCCCCGACGCCGATCATGCCGCACACCAGACCCCTGACGGCGGCGTCACCCGGCTGAAGGAGCTCGCCCCCGGCTACGCCGATCTGGTCGGCTCCTGGGTGAAGGACGTGACCGGCGGCAAGCCGCCCACGGCTCAGACGAATGGACCGGCCCCCACGCAGGCGTCGCTGACCATTCCGATGGATCCTCCGGCCTGGTGGGAGTCGGCCTTTATGCAGGTCGTGGCCTTGCTGGTGTTCCTGGTCGGGTTCGGGGCCTACCCGGTGGTCGCGCTGGCGCGGCGGCTTCGCCGCGCTTCCCAGGCGCCGGTGTCCAGGGCCGCCCGGCTGGTGAGCGCGGGCGGGTTCGGGGTGGTGCTCGGGGCGTTCGCCTACCTGTTCTACGTGGTCATGACCGGTGGCAAGCTGGCCGCTCCCGGGCCCATGGTCGCGGGTCATCCGGTGATCTGGCTGGTGTTGCAGCTCCTCGCGGTGGCCTGCGTGGTCGCCACCGTCCGTACGGCGCTGGCCTGGCGCCGGGTCCGCGCCACTGTGCAGCGAGGAGAGAGGGTACGGCTCGGGCTCCTGCTCGCCGGTGGGGCGGTGTTCCTCCCGTGGGCCCTCTACTGGGGGCTGCTGCTTCCGTGAGGGGCGGTTCGCCATTCGATGTCCTGTTCCGCGCCGCGTACCCAGGTCGCGTAAAGCGATGGGCGGCCGGGCCGGGTCACCTCGAACAGATAGGCGTCCGGCACGTCGACCCGCCGGACGCTCTCGGCGCCGTCGAGGCGCGCGGCCAGCTCGGCGAAGGCGTCGGCGCTCGGATGACGGGCACCGAGTGTCTCGCCGTCGGACTCCAGCAGCATCAACTTCGAGAACACCAACTGCAGCATCTCGAGATGGGCCATGGGCGCGTCCGCGTCGGGGCCGAGTTGCCAGCAGACCGTGCGCCGCACGCCGCAGGACATCGCCAGGAGGTTGCGGACCACCAGGTCGCGCGCGTTGATCCGATGCCGCTCGGCCTCCAGCTCCGGTGGGCAGCCCGTCATGAACATCTGCAGAGTTGGCGGCAGCTCGCTCATCCGCGCGTACAGCCGCTCCATCGCCTCCCGGGCGGGTGCGGCGGATGCCCGGCCCGCCCTGAAGTCCGCAGTGGTGAAGGTGTGCCAAGGGGTCATGGCGCCGGAGTTCATGACGTCGGCCAGGTGCTCCATCACCTCCGGATACTGGAAGAGGAGCGGGCCGTTGTACTCCCCGGCCAGGATGGGCTTCTCGGGGCCGGACGAGCGCATCACGGTGCGGATGTCGTCGATGGTGTCGGGAATCAGGTACGGGTCGCCGTACAGGTGGATGTCGAAGACGTCGTAAGCGCCCTCGGCGACGAGCCGCAGGAAGAAGTCCCGCTCCTCGTCGGGGGTCTCGGGGGCGGGGAAGACGCCGGGCGGGCAGCCGCCGAGCACGACGTCGGCCCGTGGGTCGGCGCTCTTGACCGCCCGGTGGAACAGGGCCAGCAGGTCGAGGTACTCGGTGGCGGTGCCGCCCCAGAACAGCGGGATGCACGGCTCGTTCTCGCACTGCCAGTAGCGCACGCGGCCGGCGCAGTGCGTTACCAGGGCGCGCAGCATCGCCTCGTACGCGGCGGGGTCGGTGGGCGGTGAGCCGGGGAGCAGGTCGGTCGACCTGGTCGAGCCCCAGGGTGAGGCCGCGCAGATCATGAACCACAGCTCGGTGTCGTCGTCGAACTGGTCCAGGACCGCGTCCACCGCGCTCCAGTCGTACTGGCCCGGCTCGGGTTCGAGCTGCGACCAGTAGAAGAACATACGCAGCAGCCCGGCGCCGAGGTCGCGGGCCTGCGGGGCGAACGTGTCGGGCTTGGCGACCAGGCCGTACTGGATGCCGCGGGCCACGCCCATCCGGATGCTGTCGGTCGATGTCATGAGTTGTCCCTTCGGAGGAGGTTGTCCTCTGACCATGGCGGCGCCCGCTGGTAGGTCGCTGTTGTCCCGCTGTCAGGCCGCTGGTGGCGGCCCGCGGCCGGGCTTCGGACCCGGCCGCAGGTCGCGCGGTCAGGCGGAAGAGACGTTCAACGCCGTACGCAGGAACTCCAGCTGGTGCCGCAGCAACCCCTCCACAGCCGCCTCGGCGGTCGGCATGTGCGTGGCCCCTGACAGCGGGAGCACCTGGTGCGGGCGGCCCGCCGCCAGCAGCGCCGCCGACATCCGCAGGGTGTGCGCGGCCACCACGTTGTCGTCCGCCAGGCCGTGCACCAGCAGCAACGGGCGGCGCAGCCGGGCCGCGTCGCCGATGGGCGAGGAGTGCTCGTAGTTCTCCGGTTCCTCGTCCGGGTGGCCCAGGAACCGCTCCCGCCAGTGGGTGTCGTACAGCCGCTGGTCGCTCGGCGCCGCCCCCGAGACGGCGGCGTGGAACACCTCCGGCATGCGCAGCACCGCCGCCGCCGCGAGCGTGCCGCCGTAGCTCCAGCCGCGGATGCCCACCCGGCCCAGGTCGAGGTCGGGGCAGTGCTCGGCGGCCGCCCGCAGCGCCACGACCTGGTCTTCGAGCGGCGCGGTGAGCGTGTCGCCATGGACGGTCTTGTCCCAGGCGGGGCCGCGTCCCGGAGTGCCACGGCCGTCCGCCGTCACCACCGCGAACCCGTGCTCGGCGAACCACTGCGACTCGGCCAGCCACCAGTGCCGGGCCCGGGTCACCAACTGCATCGCCGGTCCCGCGTACGGCGCCATCAGCACCGGCAGCGGACCGGAGCCCGGCCGGTGCCAGGAGGGCAGCAGCAACGCGGTACGGATCTCCCGCTCACCCGCCCGCGACCACGTGACGCGCGGGACGATCAGCGGCTCGGCCTGGAGCGAGGCGATCTCCACGTCGGGCCGCCCGTCACGCACCACACGGAAGGAGTGACCGGCCTCGGTGTGCGAGGCGAGCAGCAGCGCGCCACCCGTCTGAACACCGGCCAGGGCGCCGCCCGCCCGCACACCGGCCGGCGCGCCGCTCGCCCGCTGGCCGGTGTGCAGTCCTGGCCCGTCGCTCAGCCGTACGGGTCCGCGCTCCGCGTCATACGTCCACAGGTGCTGCTCGGTCGGCTCGTCATTCGCGGTGAAGAGCACAGATTCGCCGGAGACGTCCACGACCGAGCGGATCTGCAGCCCGTCGGGGGTGACCGGACGGCCGTCCACGAGCAGCCGCCGGGTCCCGTCCAGGTCGGCGGTGTGCACCAGCGCACCGGACGCCGTACGTGCGGGCGTGCCCGCGATGAGCTGGACCCAGGCGGCGTCGCGCTGCTCGTGGAGCGGCTTCGTCCGGCCCGTGTCCGGATCGGCGGCCAGCACCCGCAGCGTGCGCTGGTCCCGGCTCTGCACGCCGATCAGCGGGCCGTGCGTGTCCCAGCCGGCGGTGGCCACGTACTCGTACGCGGCCCGATCCCAACGCACCTCCACGCAGCCGCCGTCGAGGTCGAGCACGTGTAGCGTGACCTCGGCGTTGGCCGTCCCGGCCGCCGGGTAGGCGATCTCGTGGGGCGGCCGGGACGGGTTGGCGGGATCGGCGATCCACCAGCGTTGTACGGGACGGTTGTCGACCCTGGCGGCCAGCAGCCGGGTGCCGTCGGGCGACCACCAGTAGCCGCGCGTCCGGTCCATGGATTCGGCCGCCACATGCTCGGCCAGCCCCCAGACCACCTCCGGGTCCTCGGGTACGGCCAGCCGCCGGTCACGCCCGTCGGCCAGCTCTACGACGTGCAGCGCGCCACCGGTCACGTAGGCGACCCGGCTCCCGGTGGGGTCGGGCCGGGGATCGACCACCGGCCCGGCGGTGGGCACGGGCCGTGCCTCGCCGCCTTCGATGTGCACCGCCCACAACTGTCCGTCAACGGCGAAGGCGATGGTACGTACGGCGGCATCGGCCGCATAGGCGACGACCCCGGTCGCCCGCTCCCGAGCCCGCTCCCGCCGAATCCGCTCCGCCTCTGGAACGGCCCCGTCCGCCCCGAGCGTCTCCGGCGCCACGACCAGTCGCTCACCCATCTCGTCGACGACCCACAGACAGCTGCCCCGATCCTCACCCCCGCGAGTCCGGAGGAACACGACCCGGCGGCCATCGGGCGACAGAGTGAAGGCCCGGGGCACCCCGAGCGAGAACCGCTGGGTGCGGGCGAATTGACGTGGAAATCCCTTGGTATCCATAAAAGAGACTCTGCACCGGACTACCAGGAACAGTGGGGGAGTGAATTGCGCGGGGGAGACTCGCCGGCGCCGGGGATCGATCGATCCAGTGGGTACTTTAGCAGGCGGGCTCCAGGTCAGGCGTTGACGGAGAGCTCCCACAGACGCGCCGCGGCCGCCGGGTCGAGGGCGTAGGAGGCGACTCCGTGGCGGGCCGAGTGCGTGTCGTTCGGCAACGCCTCGTTGCAGTCCTCGAAGTAGCGGCCGGTGACGCCGTCGAGCAGCGGCGACGCGGCGGCGAGCACCGACGTGGCCGCCCCCTGCTCGGTCGTCTTCCACCTGAAGTCCTCGCCGGAGGAAGCGGCGGCGGCGCGCAGCCGGTCGAGCTCCTCGTCGGAGACGTACCGCTGGAGGTTCGTACGGATGCCGCCCGGCATCAGCGCGTTGACGGTGATCCCGTCGTCCGCCCAGCGCCGCGCCGCCTCCACCGCGAACAGCACGTTCGCCGTCTTGGACTGCCCGTACGCCGACCACGGCTCATAGGCGCGCTCACGGAAGTTGATGTCCTCGAAGACGACCGGGGAGCGCAGGTGCGCGGTGGAGCTGACCGAGACCACCCGGGCGCCGCCGGCCGCCGCGAGCGCGGCGTGCAGGCCGGTGGCCAGGGCGAAGTGGCCGAGATGGTTCGTGGCGAACTGGAGCTCCCAGCCGTCCGGCGTGTGCGCCTCGGGGCAGGCCATCACGCCGGCGTTGTTGACCAGCATGTGCAGCGGGCCTTCCCAGGCGGTCACGAACGACGTGACCGTGCCGCGGTCGGCGAGGTCCAGCGGGGCGACGAAGATCTGCTTGTTGCCGGTGGTCGCGACGATGTCCGCGGCGGTCGCGGCGCCCGCGTCGAGGTCGCGCACGGCGAGGGTCACCTCCGCGCCCGCCGCGGCGAGCGCGCGGGCGGTCTCGACGCCGATGCCGGACGCCCCGCCGGTGACGATGGCCCGCCGGCCGCTGAGATCGACGCCTTCCAGCACCTCGGCCGCGGTGGATTGGGCGGTGAACGGGGTGGTGATGCGGGTGTTCGCAGTCATGATTCCCAGTCCTGTCAGGGATGCGGTAGGAGAGCCCCAAACGGTAAGATGTGAAACGGAGGAGCCTCCAATTAACTCCGACTGTATTCGGAGTCTCCTCCGTTTGGCAAATCTCGCCCCCGAAATCCACAGGAGTCACCGTGCAGGCCGGATCCCGACCGCTGCGCGCCGACGCGCGCCGCAACCGCGATCGGCTGCTCGACGCCGCCGTGCGCGCCTTCTCCCACGAGGGCCCCGAGGTGACGCTCGACGCGATCGCCAAGGACGCGGGCGTGGGCATCGGTACGCTTTACCGGCATTTCCCCACCCGCGAGGCGCTCGTCGAGGCCGCGTACCGCAACGAGCTCACCCGGCTGTGCGAGGCCGCGGCGAGCCTGCTGCGCACGATGCCGCCCGACCAGGCGACCCGCGCCTGGATGGATCGCTTCGTCGACTACATGACGACCAAGCGCGGCATGGCCGACGCGCTGCGCGCGGTCATCGCCTCCGGCGGCAACCCGTTCGCGGAGAGCCGCGACCGGATGGTCGGCGCGATCGGGTCGCTGCTGGCCGCCGGGGCCGCCGCGGGGACCGTGCGTTCGGACGTCGAACCGGACGACGTGCTCGCCAGCCTGGGCGGCGTGGCGCTGGTCGTCGGCGAGGACGAGCAGCGCGACCGGACGGGCCGCCTGCTCGACCTGCTGATGGACGGCCTGCGCTACCGCCGCTAGCGGCTCGCTATTTCACGTTGATCTTCGTCATCATCCCCATCGCGCGGTGATTGTCCACCGGGCACCACAGGTCGTACATCCCCTTCTTCAGCGTGACGGAGAGCTTCGTCGTCTTTCCAGCTGGGACGATGCTGGAGGTCGAGTCGACCCCGGGCCCCTTGATCGACAGGCCATGCGAAGCTGTCCCCGCATTGTGGATCGTGAAGGTGTAGGCCCCTGCCTTGAAGTCGGTCGTCGAGAGCGTGAGAGAGAACTCCCGCTCGGTCACGGTGACAGACGTATCGCGAGCCGCAGTCGTACCCGCGCCGACCGTTGTCAGCGTCAGCGCGGCGGCCACGAGCCCGATCACCAGACGGGGCGCACTTCTGGAACGAATCGCAGCGGACATGATCGCCAACCCTTCATCGCGGCATCGATGTCAGCCATGGCAGTCTCCGTATGCCCGGACCCGCGTAACGCCAGACCCGCGGGCTTGCCGCCATCATTTGACCTTGTCACCAGCGTCAACGTTTATCGTCGATCCCCGACCACCGACGAACGGACGCCCCGGCATGAGCAAGGACCGCGACACTCTTCTCAAGTACGACCAGAGCTTCTTCGACGCCTTGGTGGCCAACGACCTCGACCGGCTGACGGAGTTGCTGGCGGACGACTTCCTCCTGGTGGGGGTCGAAGATGGGGCGGTCGCCACCAAGCAGGTCATCCTCGACCTGGTGGCGTCCGGGTCCCTCCGGTTTCCGCGGATCGACTCGTTTCCCGACGAGGCGATCGTCCGTTTTCATGGGGAGGTGGGCATCGTCGTGGGACGTACCGGCATGAACTTCACCAGCCCCGAAGGTGCCACGTTCAGTGCCGGGAGCCGTTACACCCACGTGTACACCGCCGACTCCCATGGTTCCTGGCGCCTCACCTCCGCCCAGGGCACCGCGATCAAGGGCTGATCCGGCTACCCCACAAGTGTGGCGGCGCAGCTGGTGACGAGGTCCTCCGCGTAGGCGGGAATCGGGCGGCCCGAGCTCTGGTGGCGGCGGACCGTGGCGTACGGCAGGTCGACCGTGGCCAGGAACAGCTGCTCGACCTCCTGCGGCTCGCGCCTGTCCAGCCGTTCGGCCAGGGCGCGGACGGCGTTGCGGACCCGGCGGTCGCTGCGTTCCAGGCGTTCGCGGGCCTCCGACGGCCAGTTGGGTTCGTCGAAGTCCGCCGGGCCGTACAGCAGGATGTGAGCTTCGTGCGGATGCGCCCGGCTCCAGGCGACCACGTGGCGCGCGGCGGCGGGGGCGGCCCGCGCGGCGGGCTCGGTGTTGAGCGCGGACAGGAAGCCGATCTGGAAGCGGTCGACCGTGCGCAGCCACAGAGTGGCGAGCATGGAGGAGCGGCTGGGGAAGCGGTGGTAGATCGAGCCGCTCGGCGCGCGGGCGGCACGGGCGACCGCCGCCACGGTCACGGTGCTCGGGCCGCTCGCGGCCACCAACTCGGCGGCCGCGTCGAGCAATCGGTCAACGTCATGGCGAGGCGGTCGTCCCATGCCGTCGAGCGTATAGGGACAGACTGAAGGGTTTCTGGGGAGTTAATCGCCTTCTGTCTTGGTCATCGCCCTGATGGTCTTGGTCATGTTCGCCCGTAGCCGGGCCAGCCGCTCCTCGAGGATGGCGCTCGCGTCACCGGGATTGTTGAGTATGGCCTGACGCAGCCCGGTGTTCCCGTACGCGTGGACGAACGTGTGCTTGATGATGGTTTGTCCGGAGTCGGGGGTCAGGTCGTAGCTCCACAACGAGGCCCGCCATCCCTCGCCGTCGAGCGCCGCCCAGGCGAACCGCCTGCCGGGTTCCACTTCCGTGACCTCGCAGGTCACGGAAGTGGTCTGGCCGTTGGGGAACCGGTTGCGTCCCTCGAACCTTCTCCCGATCGCAGGGCCGTCTCCATCGTCGAGCCAGGTCGCGCCCGTACACTCCGGGCTCCACTCGCCGATGCGCGAGACGTCCGTGATCAGTTCCCACATCTCCTCGGGCGAGTTGTCGACCCGGACCACGACTTCCGTGGTGGCTCCCGTCACGGCGTAATCGGCCTGGAACGCCCGCACCTCCACGGTTCCGAACCTGGCCGCCGGATGCTTGGCCGCGACTTCCACCGCCTCCTCCAGGCTCGCGCACTCGAGGATGTCGAAGCCGCCGACCTGCTCCTTCGTCTCCACGAACGGCCCGTCGCCGACCAGTACGCGCCCATCGCGGACGCGTACGGACCGCCCTTCCGAAGCGGGCCGCAGCGCGTGCCCTTCCAGCCGGACACGGCGCCGGTCCATCTCCTCGACCCACTCTGCGGCCCCGCCCTCTTCCGCGCTCACCTCGATGGACGGATCCGCGCAGATCAGCAGCAGATATTTCACCAGATGACTCCTTCTGCTCGTCGTTTCACCCCAACGACGAACGGCTCCCTCACAAACCGACAAGTGGACAGCGATATAGCGGGCAACTCATATTGGACGGGGTCAACATCCCCCACACCGGAGGTCTGTATGGACGTGCGTCTGGACCATCTCGTCTGCTGGGTCTCGGACCAGCTTCGCGCGCTCGACTTCTACGAGCAGGTCATCGGCCTGCCCGGGGTACGTGCCGAGGAGTTCAGGGACGGCAAGGCGCCGTTCCCCAGCGTACGGGTCTCCGGTGACACGATCATCGACCTGATGCCCCAGAACGCGGCGAAGCGCGTCGACGAGGGCACCGGCGTCAGCGGCAGCGCCGGTCATCCAATCAACCACTTCTGCCTGGCGCTCGCCCGCGACGACTTCGACGCGCTCGAAGCCAGGCTGACCCGCAACGGCGTGGAGGTCACCGGCACCGGCTCCAACTCGTTCGGTGCCAAGGGCATCGCGCCGGGCGTGATCTACTTCTCCGACCTCGACGGGAACGTGATCGAAGCCCGCTACTACGACTGAGGCTCAAGGACGCGGCCGGGCGCAAACTGTCGGCACGATTTGCTACACAAGACGGCATGGGTGTGAGCGTCGACGAGTTCCTCAAGCTGCTGGACCGGTTGCCCGAGGCGCGCCTGGGCGATCACGGTGGCACCTGGGTCAGCCTCAAGGTGCGTGACAAGGGCTTCGGTTATCTGTGGGAGGAGACCGAGACCGTTGGGCTCAAGGCGACGATCGAGGAGCAGATGGCGCTCGTCGCCGAACGGCCCGAGGTGTTCGAGATCCAGTTCACCGCCGGCCGGTTCGGGTGGGTGGTGGTGCACCTGAAGCGGATCGACGCTGACGAGCTGTTCGAGCTGGTCGCCGAGGCGTGGTGCTTGACGGCGCCCAAGGAACTGGTCGCCCCCTTCGAGGCTGCTCATAAAATCGGGCAATAGGGCGTAAAACCAGTTGGAAGTCGCGGTTAGGATCAGGCACCGTGACAGATATGGACATCGAGCTGCGCGAGTGGTGCGCGGACGACGCTCCTACCGTGCTGCGCGCGTTCCAGGCGCCGGACATGGCCGGTCAGGCGTCGTGGCCGATCGTCTCACTCCAGGACGCGGTGGGCTGGATCGCGTCCTGGCCCGGCGCGGGCCACGCGTTCGCTGTCACGCTCTCCGGCCAGGTCGTGGGCAACGTCGCGGTGACGGGCATCGACGGCCACGACAACGGCTGGGTCTCCTACTGGACGGTGCCCGAGGCCAGGGGCAGGGGTGTCGCGGCGGCGGCCGTGGTCGAGCTGACCCGCTGGGCCTTCCGCGAGCGCGGCCTCTATCGGCTGGAGCTGGGCCACCGCATCAACAACCCGGCCTCGTGCCGAGTGGCCACCAAGGCGGGCTTCCGTCCTGAGGGCATCGAACGCCAGAAGCTCCGCTATGACGGCCGCCGCTACGATGTCGAACGCCACGCCCGCCTCGCCACCGACTGACCTGCCACCGACTGCCTTCCATCGCCGACTGACCCGCCATCGCCCACCACCGCGGAGGGCTGGGACTGTGGGACGGAGAGTGCCGAATAGCTCGCGCCTGGTCATGGGTGGGCGAGCTGATCTAGGCTCGGGGGGTGGACAGCGAGAGCTCGGCCGCGGCCGGCCTGCTGGCGGCACTGAGCCGGGCGGCGGAGATTCTCGCCGAATTACACCACCCGTTCGTCCGGAGCCAGCCCTTCTCCTATTTCTTTCCGCCCGCCGGCGTACGGACCGGGACCGCGTTCACCCTCCCCGACGGCCGTGAGCTCAGCTTCGCCGTCTCCATCTCCGCCGTCGACGGCGAGTTCCACGTCGACGGGGTGATCTCCGTCGAGGGTGACGTACTGCTGGGGCTGCCGCGCAAGACCACGTCCAGCATCCACGACGGGCTCGCCGTGCTCGACGACTATGCGGGCGAGCTGGCCGCCCCGGCCGGGCAGCTCATCGACCAGCAGTTGGACAATATTGTCTGACTGTCTGACAATTATAGACATGAAGAACGGACCTTTCGCCGTCATCGGTGCTTCCGTGCTCTGGGGGACGGCCGGTACGGCGGGGCTGCTCGTCTCGGCCGACTCGATCGCCTTGGCCGCCGCCCGGCTGGTCATCGGCGGCACAGCGCTCGCCCTGGTCGGCCTGTTCGCCGGAGCTGGAGCTGGAGCGGGAGTTGGGCGGGGCCCGTTGGTCACGCCCAGGCAGCCGGTCACTCCCAGGCTGCCTCTGGCCCTCAGGTTGCCGGTGACTCCCGGGTTGCTGGCCGCCGCCGTTGCCGTCGCCGTGTACCAGTTGTGCTTCTTCGCCGCGGTCGCCCGCACCGGCGTGGCCATCGGCACAGTCGTCGCGATCGGCAGCGGGCCCGTCTTCACCGGGGTGCTCTCCTGGTTGCTGCACGGTGAGCGGCCGAGCCGGCGGTGGGCCATGGCCACCGCCGCCGCGGTCTGCGGGTGCGCCGCCCTGATCGTGGGCGGTGGCGCGCAGGCGGGCGGGCAGATGGTGTCCGGGGTGCTGTTCGCGCTGCTCGGCGGGCTGCTGTACGCGTTCTACGCCGTCACCGCCGCTCGGGCGATCAGCACCGGCGCCTCGTCGAACGCGGTCATGGGGGTGATGTTCGGCGGCGCCGCCGTCATCATGGTGCCGGTCCTGCTCTGGCGGGGCACCGAGTGGCTGGCCGAGCCGCGCGGGCTGCTCGCCGCCCTGTACCTCGGCGTCGGCGCCACCGCTCTGTCTTACTTCCTGTACGGCCGAGGACTGCGCACCACACCGGTGGCCACGGCCGCCACACTCGCCCTGGCCGAGCCGGCGGTCGCCGCGCTGCTCGGGCTGGTGGTGCTCGGCGAACGGCTGACCCCGGTGTCCATCGCCGGGCTCGTTCTTCTGGCGATCAGTCTGGTGGTCGTGGCCGTACCAGAAAAGCGGCCATCCGAAAGGCCGCTCGCGGAGAGGCCGGCGGCTGAGGAGGCGCGGGCGGTCGCGGGGGGAACGGTGTGTCCCGATGAGGCGTTAGAGTCGCAGCCGTGACGTTGCCGCTCAGACCCGTCTCCGCGGTCGGCGCGCTCGCCGACGCGCTGCGCCGCAGGGTGCTCTCCGGCGAGATCGAGCCGGGTACGGCGCTGCCCGAGCAGGAGCTCGCCGCCACCTACGGGGTGGCCAGGCCCACGGTCCGGGAGGCCCTGGCTGTGCTGGTGCACGAAGGGCTGCTCAGACGTGAGCGCAATCGCAGTGCCTATGTCCCCGAGGTGACGATCGCGGACCTCGACGATCTCATGTACGTACGCCGGCCGCTGGAGGGCCTGATGGCCACGGCGGTGGCGGGGCGGCGGGTGCCGGAGGCGGAGGCGGCGCTGGTTCGGATGGACGCGCTGCCCGCCGACGCGCCGTGGTCGGAGTCGGTGGCCGAGCACATGGCGCTGCACCAGGCGCTGATCGAGGCCGTGGGCAGCCCGCGGCTCGAACGGCTCTACGGCGCGCTGGCCGCGGAGACCCGGCTCGGCCTGGTCCGGCTGCGTGAGGTCTACGAGGACAGGGACGTGCTTGTACACGAGCATCGAGAGCTGCTTGACGCCATCGCCGACGGCCCGGCCGATGCGGCGCGGGCCGCGGTGGTCGCCCACCTCAGCCACACGTGGGGCGGCGACGCATCCCCCCGAGTCGAGACCGACCCCCATAACGAGACCGACCTTCCGTAACGAGACCGGCCGCTTCCGAGCCTCTACTGAGTCGCTGCTGGCCCTCTGCCGGGTCGATCTAGCGATGGAGATCCGCACCCAATATCGCGAACTCTTGCGGCGGGACCCCAGAAGTCGCAAGAATCGCGGCCATGCACGGCAACCCGATGCCGGACTCCTACGTGTACGTCACGGAAGAGGGCGTGACCCGTCACTATGCGGACGGGAGCGTCGAAGCCCTTGCCTGGGAGGACGTGGTCGAGGTCCGTGTGGTGACCGAGTCAGGAGAGGACGTCCTCTATATCCTGCTCGACCGCGACGGCGAAGGCTGCGTGGTACCCAGGTCGGCCACCGACGCCACGTTTCTGGCGCGTCTGCGCTATCTGCCCGACTTCGACCTCGACCGGCTGCACATCGCCGCCGAGTCGGCACATGACGGAGTCGTGGTCGTCTGGCGGAGCCCCGATCCGCCATCCGCACTGCCGGATCTGGAATATGACTAGCCGCGTCATATTCCGGCAACCTGCTGAAATGTTGCCATAAACCGCACATTTGCCGACGTGTCGATCTGCACTTTTGGATCGTTCCGTCAACCCCTTCTCCGCCCCGAGTTCCGTCCGGTTGTGGACATTTAACGGTATATCGCTTGTCGGAGTGGATCTTTACTCTTTAGTGGGGGCCGCCGCCCTTGATTGTGCATGGGGGACTTGTCAACCCATGAGGTTCAAGGAACGTCATGTTCTTGCGGTGCACAAAAGTTTTCAGGGTGGTGCTATGAGGGTGGGGACTGAGGAGTCCGATGTCGTACTCCTCGAGGCCGTACCACGTCACGCGTCAAGTATCTGGACGCGTGCGTACTTACGGCTTCTGTGGGGTGGCGACACGGCGTGCGCGCTGGTCGCGTGCGTCTGCGTGCTGGGCATCCGCCTCTTGTCCGGCGCGTACGTTCCGTTGGCCGAGTTCGTACTAGGAATCGGCCTGATCATCGCCTGGCCCTTCGCGTTGGCGATGGGTGGCGCGTACCGGCAGCGCGCGCACGGCGAGGGCACTGAGGAGTTCAGGGCCGTCTTCAACGGCGGCGTCGGGTTGATGGCCGCGGTCGCGATCGGCGCCTACGCCACGCAGACCGTCGTCGCGCGCAGCTTCGTCATGGCGATGCTGCCGCTGGCGCTTCTGTCCACGTTGTACTTCCGCTACAGGATGCGAAAACGGCTGCACAGCCGGAGAGTGGTCGGCGACTACATGCGCGAGGTCATCGCCGTCGGCCATCGCGAATCCATCCTCGACCTGGTCATGCAGTTCCGCCGTCAGCCGTACCACGGCATGCGGGTCATAGGCGCCTGCCTGCCACCGGGCCGGATGGACGTCGACCTCGACGGTATCCCGGTGCTGGGCTCGTTCGGTGACGTCGCCGAGGTGGTGTACCGGATGGGGGCCGACGCGGTCGCCGTCACGGCCTGCCCGGAGTTCGACGGGTCGGCGCTGCGAAGGCTGGCGTGGAGCCTGGAGACCGCGCGTACTGACCTGTTCGTCGCGCCCGCGCTCATGGATGTCGCCGGCCCGCGGATCAGCATCAGGCCGGTGGCGGGGATGCCGCTCCTGCACGTGGAGCATCCCGAGTTCGACGGCGCCAGGCAGATCGTCAAGACCATCTTCGACCGGCTCGTAGCGGGAGCCGCGTTGCTGCTCATGGCCGTGCCGCTGCTGGCGATCGTGCTGCTGATCCGCCTCACCAGCCCGGGCCCCGCGCTGTTCACCCAGACCCGGGTCGGCAAACGCGGCAAAGAGTTCCGTGTCCTGAAATTTCGGACCATGGTGGAGGGCGCCGAGAAGCTCAGAGGCGCGCTCCTCGATGCCAACGAATTGGACGGGGTGCTCTTCAAGATTAGGAACGATCCAAGGATCACGCCGGTAGGCGCTTTCCTGCGTAAATACTCGCTCGACGAGCTCCCCCAACTGGTGAATGTGGTGCGCGGCGACATGTCGCTCGTCGGCCCCCGGCCGCCGCTCCCGGAGGAGGTCGCCAAGTACGGCAGCGACGTCCGCCGCCGCCTGGTCGTCAAGCCGGGCATGACGGGACTCTGGCAGGTCAGCGGCCGCTCGAACCTGAGCTGGGAGGAGTCCGTACGCCTCGACCTGAGGTACGTGGAGAACTGGTCCCTCATCCTCGACCTCCAGATCCTCTGGAAGACCTGGTCCGTCGTCACCCGTGGAGAAGGGGCTTATTAGCGGTGAAAGCACTCGTGCTGGCCGGAGGGTCGGGCACACGGCTACGGCCCATCACCCACACCTCGGCCAAGCAACTCGTGCCCGTCGCCAACAAGCCGGTGCTGTTCTACGGCTTGGAGGCGATCGCCGAGGCGGGGATCAGGGAGCTCGGACTGGTCGTCGGCGACACGCATGCCGAGATCGAGGCGGCCGTAGGCGACGGCTCCGCGTTCGGCCTGCAGGTGACCTATCTGCGCCAGGAGGCGCCGCTGGGCCTGGCCCACGGCGTGCTGATCGCCCGCGACTTCCTCGGTGACGACGACTTCGTCATGTACCTGGGCGACAACTTCATCGTGGGCGGCATCAACGGCCTGGTGGACCGGTTCGCCAGGGAGCGGCCCGCCGCACAGATCATGCTCACCAGGGTCGGCGATCCGCGCCAGTTCGGGGTCGCCGAGCTCGACGCCGCCGGCCGGGTGGTCGGCCTGGAGGAGAAACCCGACCGGCCCAAGAGCGATCTCGCGCTGGTCGGCGTCTACCTGTTCAGCCCGGCCATCCACGCCGCCGTGGCCGAGCTCAAACCGTCGGGGCGCGGCGAGCTGGAGATCACCGACGCCATCCAGTGGCTGATCGAGTCGGGGCTGCGCGTCGAGTCCTCGGTGATCTCCGGCTACTGGAAGGACACCGGCAACGTCACCGACATGCTGGAGGTGAACCGGCTCGTGCTGGAGTCGCTCGACCGGCGGGTGAGCGGCCAGGTCGACCAGGCCAGCGAGCTGATCGGGCGGGTCGTGGTGGAGCCGGGCGCCGTGGTCGAACGCTCGCGCGTCGTGGGCCCGGTGATCATCGGCCCCGGCGCGCGGGTACGGGACAGCTATGTCGGCCCGTTCACCTCGATCGGCGCCGACTGCGCGATCGGCCGCAGCGAGATCGAATACTCGATCGTGCTGCCCCGAGCCTCCATCCAGGGTGTCGGCCGGATCGAGTCGTCGCTCATCGGCCACGACGTCGAGGTGACCCCCGCTCCGGACACCCCCAAAGCCCACCGCCTCGTGCTGGGCGATCACAGCAAGGTGCAGATCAGTTCATGACAAGGATTCTGGTGACGGGTGGGGCCGGCTTCATCGGCTCGCACTTCGTCCACGGGCTGGCCGACGCGGACGTGACCGTGCTCGACAAGCTCACCTATGCCGGCAACCGGGCCAACCTCGAAGGGAGGCCGCACACCTTCGTCCACGGTGACATCTGCGACGCCGAGCTGCTCGGCGAGGTGGTGCCGGGCCACGACCTGGTGGTCAACTTCGCCGCCGAGTCGCACGTCGACCGGTCGATCGACGGCCCGGCCGAGTTCATACGCACCAACGTGCTCGGCACCCAGACGCTCCTGCAGGCGTGTCTGGAGGCCGGGGTGCCGAAGGTGGTGCACGTGTCGACCGACGAGGTCTACGGCTCCATCGACCACGGCTCATGGGAGGAGTCCGCGCCGATCCTGCCGCGCTCCCCGTACGCCGCGTCGAAGGCGGGCGGCGACCTGGTCGCCCGCGCGTACGCGATCACGTACGGGCTCGACGTGTCGATCACCCGGTGCGGCAACAACTACGGCCCGAGGCAGTACCCGGAGAAGGTCATCCCGCTGTTCGTCACGAACCTGCTGCGGGGCGAGCGGGTCCCGCTCTATGGCGACGGCGGGAACGTCCGCGACTGGATCCACGTCGCCGACCACTGCGCGGGCATCCGCCTGGTGGCCGAGAAGGGCGCGCCCGGCGAGGTCTACCACATAGCGGGCACCGCCGAGCTGACCAACAGGGAGCTGACCGAGCGGCTGCTGGCGGCGTGCGGCCGGGACTGGAGCATGGTCGAGCCCGTCGAGGACCGCAAGGGCCACGACCGCCGCTACTCGCTCGACGACACCAAGCTGCGCGCGCTCGGCTACCGGCCGGAGATCCCGTTCGAGCAAGGGCTCAAGGACACCGTCAGCTGGTACGCGAGCAACGCGGCGTGGTGGGGAGCTTGAAGCCGAACACCTTGCTCACCTCCGCGCTCTGGGCACTGCTGTCGCCGTTCGCCGGCTGGGCGGTGCTCCGCGTGGCGGGTTGGGAGCCCAAGCTCAGGTGGTCCCAGCTCGTGTCGTTCACCCCCTACGCCGCCGCGGGTTCGCTGGTGCCGCTGGCACTGGCTCTGGCGCTGCGCAACCGGCCCGCCACGTACGCCGCGCTGGTGGTGGGCGGGCTGCTGGCCTCGGTGGTGCTGCCGCGCGCGGTGCCGCAGGGCGTCCCCGAGGCGGCGGGGCAGCCGCTGCGCGTGATGACCGCGAACCTGCGCGTGGGCTCGGTGCCCGCCGAGGCCCTGATCGGCGCGGTCGAGCGGAGCCGTCCCGACGTGCTCACCCTCCAGGAGCTCACGCCGGACCTCGCGGCGCGACTCGACCGGGGCGGCCTGCGCGCCCTGCTGCCGTACCACCTGGAACAGCTGGGCACGGCCGTCTACTCGCGCTTCCCGCTGCGTCCTGGACTCGGCTTCGCGGCGGGCCAGTGGCAGCACGTCGGCGGCCTGCTGACGCTGCCCGACGGTTCGGAGGTGGACGTCGTCGGCGTGCACGCGTGCGCGCCGGCCGGCGGCTGGCTGGCGGGATGCTGGGCGCAGAGCATCCGGGTCCTGCCGCCGGCGGTGGCCAAGCGGCCCCGCGTCCTGGCCGGCGACTTCAACTCCACGCTCGACCACGCGGTGCTGAGGGAGCTGATCGCCACCGGCTATCAGGACGCCGCGTCCGTCACCGGGAAGGGACTTGTCATGACCTGGCCGTACTACGGGCGCTCAGCCCTCGTCCCCAAGGTCGCCATCGACCACGTGCTGGCCTCCGAGGGGGTGGTCGTGCGCTCGTTCGAGACGCTCGCCCTCCCGCGGACCGACCATCGCGCCACGGTCACCGACCTGGTGCTGAGGCGGCGCGCATGAGGTGGGTGATCACGGGTGCGGGCGGCATGCTCGGCACCGACCTGACGGAGCTGCTGCGGACCATGCCGGGGATGCGGGTCCGCCCGTTCACCCGGTCCGAGCTGGACCTGTGCGACGCCGGTGCCGTCGCCTGGGTGCTGCGCGCGGCCAGGCCCGACGTGGTGGTCAACTGCGCCGCGTGGACGGCCGTCGACGACGCCGAGACGCGCGAGGAGGAGGCCCTGGCGATCAACGGGACGGCCGTGTCCGTCCTCGCCCGGGTCGCCGCCGATCTGGGCGCCCGGCTGATCCAGCTCTCCACCGACTACGTCTTCGACGGCGCCGGGGACGGGCCGTATCGGGAGAACGCCCCGACGGGGCCCATCAACGCCTACGGCAGGACCAAGCTCGCGGGCGAGCACGCGGCTCTGGAGCACGGTCACCACGTGGTGCGTACGGCCTGGCTCTACGGCGCCCACGGCCGCAGCTTCGCCCGCACGATGGTCGGCCTGGAAGCCTCCCGGCCGACCGTCTCCGTGGTCGACGACCAGTTCGGCCAGCCCACCTGGACCGGTGACCTGGCCGAGCGGATCGTCCAGCTCGGCCGGGCGGACGCCCCGCCCGGCGTCTACCACGGGACGAGCGCCGGGCGGACGAGCTGGTACGACTACGCGAGAGAGCTCTTCTCCCTGCTCGGGGCCGATCCCGGCCGGGTCGAACCCATCCCGAGCACGGCCCTGCGCCGGCCCGCCCCGCGCCCCGCCAACAGCGTGCTGGCGCACGGGAACTGGCAGGCCGCCGGGCTGCCGCCGATGCGGGAGTGGTCCATCGCCCTACACGCGTCCTGGCCGGCCCTGCTGAGGGCCTGGGGCGCTCGCGTAGTGGGCCAGGCAGTCGGCGTAGGAGGGGAGTAGACCTTGTTCGGTCGCTTCCGCCAGCGTGGGTGCCGCGGCGTCCTTGTCCGAGAGGATCGGCTCGATGCCCTCCGGCCAGTCGATGCCGAGGGCCGGGTCCAGCGGATGGATGCCGTGCTCGCGCCGCGGGGCGTACGAGGTGGAGCACAGGTAGATCACGGTGGCCGACTCGCTGAGCGTGAAGAACGCGTGGCCGAGCCCTTCGGCCAGGTAGACCGCCTGCCGCGAGACGTCGTCCAGTTGCACCGACGCCCACTGGCCGAAGGTGGGCGAGCCGGTTCTGAGGTCCACCGCGACGTCGAGGACGCTGCCGGAGACGCAGGTGACGTACTTGGCCTGGCCGGGCGGCACGTCCGCGTAGTGGAGGCCGCGCAGCACGCCCCTGGCCGAGACCGAGCAGTTGGCCTGGGCGAGGTCCAGCGGGCGGTCGAGCTCGTCGCTCCTGAACCACTCCAGGAACTGCCCGCGACCGTCCTTGTGGATACGCGGGCTGAACAACCAGGCGCCGTCGAAACCGAGGGGATCCATGAGCCGGATCCTGACATAGCAGGAACGTTCCCACCAGAGCGTGTAACGCGTGAGATGGCAGTCGCGAAATGCCAGTTGATTGAGGCATGTGGTCCTGAGCGGGGTCAGGATCACCATCCCGATCAGTACGTTTCCGGGAGCCAGCAACCCATCCCGCCCCACGCACGGCCTCGCAAGACCTACGAGGGGAGATCGGTTCGACTCGCACCATGCACGTGTAAGGGGCAAGCCCAGATGACCACGGTATTCACCGGCAGCACGATGAACGACGAGGCGCGACGCGAGAGGATCTTCCAGGGCGATGTCTTCGTCTACACGGCCTCGCCCGCGTCCCGCGAGCTCGTGTCCTTCGCCCGCGAACTGGTCGCCGAGACCTTCGGCGGCGCCGATCCCACCACCGCCCAGCACAGCATGCCGGTCGAGCGGTTCGCCGCGCTGCTGGCCGACGTCAAGCCGCGCTTCATCCATCATCCGAGGTGCAAGGAGCTCATCGCGGTCCTGCTGGACGAGCTGGGCTTCGCGCCGGACGAGACCTACTTCGACGTGCCGCGGTTACGGACCTCGACCTCCGATGGCTACCTCGACTCGGGCATCTCCTACGCCTACCACGCCCACCGCGACTGCTGGTACTCGGCGCCGTTCAACCAGGTCAACTGGTGGATCCCCGTCTACGACGTGGTGCCGGAGAACGTCTTCGCCCTGCACCCGGAGTACTTCACCCAGGCCGTGCGCAACGGCAGCGGCCGCTACGACTACGCCTCGTGGGTCAGGACGGAGCGCCCGTCGGCCGCCCAGCACATCTACAGCGACACGCGCGAGCAGCCGAAGCCGGAGGAGGATCTCGACCTGTCCGGCGAGCTCAGGTTCGTCATGGAGCCGGGCGGGGTGCTCCTGTTCTCGGGCGCCCAGTTGCACTCGACCGTACGCAACACCTCGGGCGTGACGCGCTTCAGCATCGACTTCCGCACCGTCCACATCGACGACGTCAGATCACGCAAGGGCGCGCCCAACGTGGACGCGGCGTGCCTGGGCACCACTCTGCGCGACTTCATGCGCGCCGGGGACCTGGCACGCATCCCGGAGGAGCTATCGGCGGAGTACGAGAAGGAGGCCGTGGCTCACCTGGAGCGAGCCAACGGTAGTTCGGACTGAATTTCACACATCGGGAGGGGACCATGGCTCGTTGGTTACAGCGCGGAAGAGGCCGAGGCCGGTGACCGTCTGCCGGCTCTGCGGCTCGGGCGAACTGGCGAGCGTGGTCGACCTCGGTGCCACGCCGCCCTGCGAGCTGTTCCTCACCAGGGAGCGGCTCGACGAGCCCGAGCCCACCTACCCCCTGCACCTGCGGGTCTGCACGAGCTGCTGGCTCGCCCAGATACCGCCGCTGATCCAGCCGGAGGAGACGTTCACGGAGTACGCGTACTTCTCCTCCTTCTCCACCTCCTGGGTGGAGCACGCCCGGGAGTTCGTGGCGGCGGCCGTGGACCGGTTCGCGCCGGGCTTCGTGGTCGAGGTGGCCAGCAATGACGGCTACCTGCTGCGGCACGTGGCGGAACGAGGGGTGCGCTGCCTGGGCATCGAGCCCTCGGCCAACGTGGGCCAGGCGGCCAGGGACAAGGGCATCGCCACGCTCACGGCCTTCCTCGACCCGGGGACCGGGGCGGCGGTGCGCGCCGAGCACGGGCCCGCCGACCTGGTCGTGGCCAACAACGTGTACGCGCACATCCCCGACGTCGTCGGCTTCACCCGAGGGCTGCGCGCGCTCGTCGCCGACGACGGATGGGTCTCCATCGAGGTGCAGCACCTGCTCACGCTCGTGGAGCTGAACCAGTACGACACGATCTACCACGAGCACTTCCAGTACTACACGGTCGCCTCCGCGCGGCGGGCCCTGGCCACCGGTGGCCTGGCGCTGGTCGACGTGGAGCTGCTGCCGACGCACGGCGGCTCGATCCGGCTCTGGGCCCGGCCCGAGGAGGCGGGCGGCGAGCCCAGCGAGCGGGTGGCCGACGTGCTGGCCAGGGAGAAGGGGGCCGGGCTCGACGAGCTGGCCGGGTACGCGGAGTTCGCCGCCCGGGTGGCCAAGGTCAGGCGCGACCTGCTCCGCTTCCTCATCGACGCGGCCGAGGCGGGCAAGACCGTGGCCGGCTACGGCGCTCCAGGGAAGGGCAACACGCTGCTCAACCACTGTGGGATCCGCGAGGACCTGCTGGCGTACACGGTGGACCGCAATCCGTACAAGCACGGCAGGTTCACGCCGGGCACCCGGATCCCCATCCTGCCGCCCGAGCGCCTGGCCGAGGACCGGCCGGACTACGTCCTGGTGCTGCCGTGGAACCTGCGAGAGGAACTCACCGAACAGCTCTCCTATGTCCGCGAGTGGGGCGGGCAGCTGGTCTTTCCCATCCCGAGTCTGGAGATCGTGCCATGAAGGTCGTGCTCTTCTGCGGTGGGTACGGCACGCGGATGCGCACCGGGGCGCCTGGCGAGGTACCCAAGCCCATGCAACTCGTCGGTCCCCGGCCGCTCATCTGGCATGTGATGCGCTATTACGCGCACTTCGGGCACACCGAGTTCATCCTCTGTCTCGGTTACGGCGCCCAGCACATCACGGAGTTCTTCCTGGATTACAAGGAGACCGCCTCCAACGACTTCCGGCTGCGCGGCGGCGACGTGGAGCTGCTGTCGCAGGACATCTCGGACTGGTCGATCTCCTTCGTGCAGACCGGCGTCCAGTCGCCGATCGGCGAGCGGTTGCGCCGAGTCCGCGACCATCTGGACGGCGAGGAGGTGTTCCTGGCCAACTACGCCGACGTGCTCACCGACGCGCCGCTGCCGGAGATCATCGACCGCTTCACGGCCGCCGACGTGGGGGCGTCCATGATGGTCGTGCCGCCGCCCGGCACCTTCCACTGCATCGACATCGACGACGACGGGCTGGCGAGGGACATCGCGCCGGTCACCCAGATGCCGATCTGGGTCAACGGCGGATATTTCGTGCTCCGTCAGGAAATTTTCGATCACATTCCGGAAAATGGGGATCTGGTGGGGGATGGCTGTGTGGAGCTGACCAAACGGGGGCGGCTCATGACCTACCGGCACCGCGGCTACTGGCGGCCGACCGACACCGTCAACCAGCGGATCGAGCTGGACGAGGCGTACTCGCGCGGCGACAGGCCCTGGGCGCTGTGGGAGGCATGATCCGCCTGACGGCCGCCCGGTTGGGCCGGATCGTCGCGCTGGGCGCGCACTGCGACGACATCGCGATCGGGGCGGGCGGCACGCTGCTCACCCTCTGCGCGGGCCGGCCAGGGCTCCAGGTCGACGCGCTGGTCCTGTCCGGCGGTGGCACCGAGCGGGAGGACGAGGAGCACGCGGCGCTCACCGCTTTCTGCCCCGGGGCCGACCTGCGGCTGACCGTGCTCAAGCTGCCCGACGGCCGGCTGCCCGCGCACTGGGAGCAGGCCAAGGAGGCGCTTGAGCTGCTGCGGGCCAGGACCGATCCCGACCTGATCCTCGGCCCGCATCCGGGAGACGCCCACCAGGACCACCGGGGCCTGGCCGAGCTCGTACCCACGGCCTTCCGCGACCACCTGACGCTCGGCTACGAGATCGTCAAGTGGGACGGCGACCTCGGGCGCCCCGCCGCCTACCAGCCGCTGCGGCCGGAGGTGGCGGCGGAGAAGGTCGCCCTGCTGCGGCGGCACTACCCCTCGCAACTGCGGCGTTCCTGGTTCGACGACGAAGCCTTCCTCGGGCTCGCCCGCATCCGCGGCATCGAGTGCGGCGACAGGTACGCCGAAGCCTTCCACACCCGCAAACTGACCCTCGACCTCGCAGGAGACTAGCCGGATATGCGTGTACTGCTGACCGGACACCAGGGCTACCTGGGCACCGTCATGTCCCCCGTACTCGCCGCAGCGGGGCACGAGGTGACCGGCCTCGACTCGGGGCTGTTCGCCGACTGCGTCCTCGGGCCGCGGCCCCAGGACCCCCACGGGCTCGCCGTGGACCTGCGCGAGGTCCCGGCCGAGGCGCTGGCCGGATTCGACGCGGTCGTGCACCTGGCCGCCCTGTCCAACGACCCGCTCGGCTCGCTGGCACCCGAGCTGACCTACGACATCAACTACCACGCCTCCGTACGGCTGGCCCGGCTGGCCCGCGAGGCGGGGGTGCGGCGCTTCCTGTACGCCTCCACCTGCTCGGTCTACGGAGCCGCCGGCGGGGACGACCTGGTCACGGAGGAGGCGCCCCTGCGTCCCGTGACCCCCTACGCCGAATCCAAGGTGCGGGTGGAGGACGAGGTGCTGAAGCTGGCCGACGCCGACTTCACGCCGGTCTTCCTGCGCAACGCCACGGCCTTCGGCTTCTCGCCCCGGCTGCGCGCGGACATCGTGCTCAACAACCTGGTGGGGCACGCGCATCTGTCCGGCGAGGTACGCGTGCTGTCCGACGGCACGCCGTGGCGGCCCCTGGTGCACGCGCTGGACATCGCGGACGCGTTCGCCGCCGCCCTGGTCGCGCCGCGCGAGGCCGTACACGCCGAGGCGTTCAACGTGGGCACCGAGCAGAACAACGTCACCGTGGCCGGGATCGCGGCGACCGTGGTGGAGGCGGTGCCCGGCGCCACGCTGGCCATCACGGGGGAGACGGGCGCCGATCCGCGCTCCTACCGGGTGGACTTCTCGCGGATCCGCGCCGCGCTGCCCGGATACGAGGCGCGCCGCTCGGTGAAGGAGGGCGCGCTCGAACTCATCGACGCCTACCGGCGGCACGGGCTGACCAGGGAGGGCTTCGAGCGCCGCTTCACCCGCCTGGCCCGCCTCTCGGACCGGCAGGCCGCGGGGACGGTCGACGAGCGGCTGATGCCCTCGTGACCGGCCTCGGAAAGGAGATGCACCAGCTGGTGGAGCGTCTCTACCCGCTGTGCCGGAGCATCACGGGAGACGGCGTCCGCCGCACCCTGGAGATCGTCGGCGAGCACCTCGCGCTGAACGTGCACGAGGTGCCCACCGGCACGCAGGTGCTCGACTGGAACGTGCCCAAAGAGTGGAACATCCGCGACGCCTACATCAAGGACCCCACGGGCGCCAAGGTCGTCGACTTCGCCGAGTCCAACCTGCACGTGGTCGGCTACAGCGTGCCGGTGTCGGCCCGGATGCCGCTGGCCGAGCTCCGCGGCCACCTGCACACGCTCCCGGACCAGCCGGGGCTCATCCCGTACCGGACCAGTTACTACGCCGAGGACTGGGGGTTCTGCCTGCGCCACGAGACGCTGGAGGGCCTCCGGGAGGGCGAGTACGAGGTCGTGGTGGACGCCACGCTGGCGGACGGCCACCTCACGTACGCCGAGCACGTCGTGCCCGGCCGGACGGACGAAGAAGTGCTGATCTCCTGCCACACCTGCCACCCGTCGCTGGCCAACGACAACCTGGCGGGCATCGCGGTGGCCGTCCAGCTGGCCCGGCGGCTGGCGGCGGCGTCGCCGCGCTACACCTACCGCTTCCTGTTCGCGCCCGGCACGATCGGGTCGATCACCTGGCTGGCCCGCAACCGGGACGCGGTCGAGCGGGTCAGGCACGGGCTGGTCCTCGCGTGCGCGGGGGACGGCGGCGCGCTCACGTACAAGCGGAGCAGGCGCGGCGACACGGAGATCGACCGGGCGGTGGGGCACGTGCTGGGCTCCTCCGGGCGCCCGCACCGCACGCTCGACTTCTCCCCGTACGGCTACGACGAGCGGCAGTACTGCTCGCCCGGGTTCGACCTGCCCGTCGGCTGCCTGACCAGATCGACGTACGCGGGCTATCCGGAGTACCACACCTCGGGCGACGACCCGGCGTTCGTCCTGCCCGAGTCGATGGAGGACACCCTGGAGACCTGCTGGGAGGTGACCCGGGTGCTGGAGGGAGACCGGCGCCTGGAGAACCTCAGCCCCTACGGCGAGCCGCAGCTGGGCCGGCGCGGCCTGTACGGGGCGCTGGGCGGCAGGAGCGACACCAAGCAGGCCCAGATGGCCATGCTCTGGGTGCTGAACCTCTCGGACGGCACGCACTCGCTGCTGGACATCGCCGAACGGGCCGGCCTGCCGTTCCATGCGGTGGCCGAAGCGGCGGGGAGCCTCGAAGACGCGGAACTGGTGAGGGAATGGAAACCATGAGCTTGCGGGTCGGCGACCTGGTGGAGATCCGCAGCGAGGCCGAGATCCTGGCCACGCTGGACGAGCGCGGTGAGCTGGACGGACTGCCGTTCATGCCGGAGATGCTGAAGTTCTGCGGCCAGCGCCTCACCGTGCACAAGGTGGCGCACAAGCTGTGCGACACGCTGACCAAGACGGGTCTGCGGCGCATGGACAGCGCCGTGCACCTGCTCGGCGCGCGGTGCGACGGCTCGGCGCACGGCGGCTGCCAGACGGCCTGCTCCATGTACTGGAAACAGGCGTGGATCAAGCGCGTCGCGGCGGACGAGCTGCCCCCGAACGCCGTGCCGGACTCCCGGCTGCTGCCGCTGCTGGAGATCAACAGCCGCAAGCCGCCGGGCGAGGACGGCACCGAACGCTACTCCTGCCAGGCGACCGAGCTGCTGCGAGCGGCGCCCGTACCGCTGCCGATGGCCGATCTGGGGCAGTTCGTGGCCGACGTACGGACGCGGAACGTCGGCGTGCTCAGGACCCTGAAGGCCACCGGGATCGGGCTGTACAACCGGTTCCAGCACCTGACCAGGAGAAAGCTGCCCCGCGCGCTGCGCATCAAGGGCGGCCGGCCGTGGGGCACGATGAAGGGCGAGGTCAGGGGCCGCACGCCGGTTCAGACGCTCGACCTCCAGCCGGGCGAGCTGGTCCGCGTACGGTCCAAGCAGGAGATCCTGGCCACCGTCAACGAGGACCTGTCCAACCGCGGCATGAACTTCGACGCCGAGCTGGCCCGCCACTGCGGCCGCACCGCGCGGGTCCGCGCCCGGGTGGACCGCTGCATCGACGAGCCCACGGGACGGATGCTGGAGATGAAGACGCCCTGCATCGTGCTGCAGGACGTGGTGTGCGAGGGCGTCCACTCGCTGAACTGCCCCCGCGAGTTCTTCCCCTTCTGGCGCGAGATCTGGCTCGAACGGGTGCCGGACAGTGAGTGAACCGGTAGTGAGCGAGCCCGTCAGCGATCATCGGGCCGGATCGGCGGGCAGGGGACTGCGTTGGGGGCTGCTGGCGCGGGGCGGGTCGAAGGTGGCCACCTTCACCCTGAGCCTCGTGCTGGCCCGCCTGCTCGCCCCGGAGGACTTCGGGTTGTACGCGGTCGCGCTGGCCGCCAACCAGTTCCTCTTCTACATCAACGACGCCGGCATCGTCGCGGCCGTCGTGCAGTGGCGGGGCAAGCTGGAGGACATGGTGGTCACCGCGACCACCGTCGTCCTCACCCTCAGCGTGGCCATCTACGCCGTGTTCTGGGTGGCGGCGCCCTACTTCACCGGCCTGGCGGGCAACGTCTCCGCCACGCCGGTGGTGCGGCTGCTCACCGTGATCATCGTGATCGACGGGTTCGTCAACGTACGCAGCGCGGTCATGCTCCGTGGCTTCCAGCAGGACAAGATAGCCAAGGCGAACATGGCGGGCATCGCCGTCCAGGTGCCGGTGGCGATCACGCTGGCGGTCATGGGCGCGGGCGTCTACAGCTTCGTCATCGGCGCGGTCGCCAACTCCCTGGTGAGCGGCATCCTGGTCTTCATCTGGGCCAAGATGCCGCTGCGGCTGGGCTTCGATCGGGCCATCGCCCGCAAGCTGCTGGGCTTCGGCGTGCCCCTGGCGGTCAGCCTGGCCATCGAGGCGCTGGTGCTCAACGCCGACGCCATCATCATCGGCCGGCTGCTGGGCGCGACCACGCTCGGCTTCTACATGATCGCGCTGAACGTGTCGAGCTGGGTGCCGGGACTGGTCGGCGAGGCCCTGCGCCACGTCACGCTGCCCGGCTTCTCGCGGGTCGCCGAGGAGCGCCCGGAGGCGTTCTCCGCGCGCGTCCAGCAGCTCGTGCCGATGCTGATCACGCTGGTGCTGCCGGTCGCGGTCCTGTTCGGCGTGCTGGCGCCCCTGGTCGTGCCCTTCCTGTACGGCGAGCGGTGGCTGTCCGCCGCCCAGGCGCTGTCCTTCCTCATGGCGCTGATGGTGGTGCGGATGCTCACCGCGCTGGCCTTCGACATCCTGACCTCGCTCGGCGCGACCAGGCTCGTCGTGTGGATGAACCTGAGCTGGGCCCTGGCGCTCCTGCCCGCCCTGTACGCCGGCGCCCGGCTGGACGGCATCCGGGGCGTGGCGATCGCGCACGCGGCCGTCGCGCTGCTGATCGCCCTGCCCGTGACGGCGCTGCAACTGCGCCGCTCGGGCGTCGTGCTCGGACCGGTCCTGCCCGGCATCCTCCGGCTGCTCCTCGGCGGCCTGCTGGCCGGCCTGACCGCCTGGCTGGTGTCCAGGCTGACCGAGGGCGCCTTCGACTTCGTCCGGCTCTGCGCCGCCGGAGGAGCCGGGCTGATCGTGTACGTGGTGACCGGGCTCTCGCGGGAGCGGATCAGGAAGATTCGCGAGGTGGTGACGAGCTGAGCGGCCCCCGCAGGCCGCGGGCCACGTCGATGGCCGAGTGGGCGACGTTGCGGGCCATGGGCACGGCGTTGCGCCGCAGCCAGGGCCGCAGCGCCGCGTAGGCGCGCAGCCGCTGGCCGCGGGTCAATGGAGCGTTCCTGATGACCCGCAGCAGCGCGCGGCCCTCCTCCACGTTGGGCAGGAAGAAGCGCTGGTCTCCGGGCATCTCGCGGGCGCGGAAGGCCCGCGCGTGGTTGACCTGGCTGTTGCTGCCCGGGTGGTTGCGGTGCCGCAGCAGCAGCTCGTCCACCACGACCAGCGGCCCGAGCAGCGCCAGGCCCGAGATCATCACCCGGTCGGCGGGCAGGATGGCCTCCAGCGGCCGGGCCCGCAGCAGCGTGTCCCTGCGCATGAGCCCGTAGAAGTGCATGGTCTCGTCGTAGTTGTCCAGCCGGTGGCGCAGGCGCGTCACCGGGTCGGGCTGGTCGGTGGGGGCGGTGTCGCGCCAGGTGCCGATGGTCTGTCCGGTCTCGTCGATCTCCTCGACGCCCGAGACGGCCGCCGCCGCCGCCGGGTGGCGGCGCAGCGCCGCCGAGAGCAGGGCCAGGCGGTCCTCGTGGTACTCGTCGTCGGAGGTGGCGTAGGAGAAGAACTCGCCGCGGGTCTCGTGGACGACCTTGTTGTGGTTGGCCGTGATGCCGACGTTGCGCTCGCGCCGCAAGTAGCGGACGCGAGGATCGGTCCTGGCCAGCTCGCGGCAGAGCTCCTCGGTGCCGTCCGTCGAGCAGTTGTCGGCGATCACCAGCTCGAAGTCGACCCCCTTCTGGGACAGGACCGAGCGCAGGGCGCCCTCCAGGTACGGCTCGCCGTTGTAGACGGGCATGCCGACCCCGATGGGCGGTTCGGCGCGGCCGACGAGTGAGGCGGAGGAGCGTACATTGGGTGATCTGGACGTCATCCGGGCAGCCCTTCTAGCGGAAGCTGAGGTGAGGCTGAGGTACGGTCGCGCCGATGTTCTCGCGAAGTAGGGCGAACGGCAACCAGGTCCGGTGATTCGTAACATCGACTCGGCCGGTCACGATAAGCAATCTGTACCATTTTTTATGGCCAGGCATTGGCCCATATTGGCGGGGGCTTGGGCGGGTAAATATGGCTTTTTGGAACGATCTGTTAGGCCTTATCCGAAACAAGCGTGTTGGACCTCCCATCATCGCCCTCGCCCTCGTCCTGGCGTTGGTGGCGTTCTTCGTGGGGTCACCGCGTTACGAGACCGAGTCGTCGCTGATCCTGACCGCGCCGCCGTCCGGTGGCACCCTGTCGATGGATCCCACCAAGCCGGTCGGCCTGACCAATCCGCTGCTGCAGTACAACGACGGGCTGCGGACGGTCGCGGGCATCCTCATCCTCGCGCTCAACAGCAAGGACGAGCTGCGCAAGCTCGGGATCGAGGAGAACGGCAGCACCGAGATCGTCATCGACGACGGCCGGTCGAACGCCGACCTGCTGGGCGTCGTGACGCAGGGCCCGTTCATCCACATCAAGGTCGTGAGCCGGACGGCGGAGACGGCGAAGGGCATCCTCGAGCGGGCCGAGCGGCGCCTGCATGAGGAGCTGACCAGCTACCAGACCTCGCTGGGCGCGCCTAAGAGCACGTTCATCGCGGTCAACAACGTGGCGCTGATCCCGGTCGCGTACGACGGCGGGGGCAAGATCCAGCTGGCCGTGGAGGTGCTGGTCGTCGCCCTGCTCTTCGGCTTCGGCGCCGCCTACCTGATGTGGATCCGCCGCGTCCGTGGCCGTACCGCCCCGGCGGAGCCGGCCGAGGGCGAAGCGGACGTACCCGAACCCGCCGCCGAACCGGAAGCGGCGAAGCCCCTTAATGGCCGCTCAACGGTCATGCCTTCCGGAGGATCCGACGACGACCCGTCTGCGGACCGCGACAGCGACGGCCCCCCGACGGAGGAGTTCGCCCGGATCAACGGTGAGTTCCTGGGAATCGCCCCCGACCAGCGAAAGCCCGACCAGGACGGCCGCGCGGGTTAGGGAACCCGGCCCCTGGCGCGGCGCTCGGGGCTGGGGAACCCGCCTCGGCGCGGCGCTCAGGGCTAGGCAACGCGGTTGGCGACCTCGGCGCAGCGCTCGATGGCCGCCTGCCGCACCTCTCGCGGGGTGCCCGACTTGGCGGAGATCATCATGCCGATCGCCCCGTCCCCGAGGCGATCGGCGAAGGCCAGGGCGGTCGGCAGATCCATCGGCGACTCGTCGGGAGTCTTGTGGCACAGGCCGGTGTCCGACGGCGGACGCCCGTCCGGCGCGCTGAGCACCTCGTCCACGAACAGGCCGTAGAGCATGAACTCCGACACGTGCAGCCGGGAGCCGAAGGCGTCGGCCCAGTGCCGGCCGGTGTTCTCGGTGAGCCGCCGCTGGAGCCCGCGCACGATGGCGGGGTCCCAGAAGGTGAGCGGGCTCATGTAGTCGGGCAGCGGCGGCTCGGGCGCCGGCGGCAGTTTGAGCAGCTCGCGGGCGACCTGGTGCCACAGCACGTGCCGCGTCATGAGCGGGTGCACCCCGTCCTCCAGCCGGTGCAGCAGCGGCCGGCCGCCGACCAGGGAGCGCTGGGCCGTCGTCGGCCGGACGAGCACCACATCGGAGTCGGCCACCAGGACCACGTCCGCGTCCATCGCCGCCGTGGCCGCCAGCTTGACGATCTGCTGCATCACCCAGCCGCGTACGGGCGGCCAGGGACGCAGGGCGTTGACCCACATGCCCACTCGGGGCACCTTGACGTAGCGCTTCGGCAGCAGCTCTCCCACGGTCCTGACCCGGCAGCGGGGCCCTTCGTGGGCGGCGAACAGACGCCGGTCGGCGCGCGGCACGAAGACGTGGTGGACGGTGTCTTCGGGGGTGTACTCCAGTACGGAGCGGTGCAGATCGGCGAACTGATCCGCGTCGGGTCCATAGCTGGGGGTGACGACGGCCAGCGAGGCCATGGGCTTGGTCACTCACCCTCATCGGCGTGAAGCTTTGGCACGTTACACGTGATAAGTAACGCTGGTCGCAGCCTCGCCGATGCTTTGACGTACGGCTGGAACATGCCTGGGGGGCTGTGTTGGACTTCTGGAGCGCGATCATCGTCCTCCTGCGTCGCTGGTATATCGCGGCTCCCGCGTTCCTGCTGACGCTCGCCGCCGCATACGGCGTCTACACCCAGATCCCCGTCCAGTACTCCTCGACGACGGTCATGGTGCTCACGGTGCCGCCGAGCGGGTCGTATCGGCCGCCGAACCCCAAGAACCCCAACCCGATCATCAACCCGCTGCTCAACTTCGACGGCGGGCTGAACATGTCGGCCTCGATCCTGGTGCAGATCCTCAACACCACGGAGGTGGCCGGCCAGATGGGCATCCGGCCGGACGGCAAGACCACCTACAAGGTCAACAACGGCCACCCCAATCCCGAACTGCTCATCAGCGCGCCCTTCGTGGTCATCGAGGGCAAGAGCCTGGCGCCCCAGGACGCGCGGGCGATCGTGGTCAGGGTGGCCGAGCGGGCCAAGGTCGAGCTGAAACGCCGCCAGGAGGTGCTGAAGGCCCCGCCGGAGACGTACATCAACCTGAACGAGATGGTCTCCCCGACCGACCCGCAGCCGGAGCGCGGCGGCAAGATCCGCAGCGCCGCGGCCGTGTTCGCGCTGGGCGTGGCCGCCGCGCTCGGCGCCTCCTTCTGCGCCGAGAGCGTCATGACCGGGCTGCGGCGCAGGAGGGACGAGCGGGACGGGCCGCGACCGGCGCCCGAGGCGGACGTCCGGACCGAGGAAGCGGTGTTGCAGCGTTGAACGTGGCCATCGAGCGGTCCATCGTCCGGCCGGTGCCCCACCGGGCCGACGCCGCGACCCTGTGCGCGATCTTCACCGTGGTCCTCATGCTGGTGCCCGCCCGTCAGGTGATCGGCGGCCTGCCGTTCGACCTCACCTACGCGGAGGCCATCGGGCTGTTCGCCGCCGTCTGGTGGTTCTGCGCGCACCTCACCAGCACGCTCGGCGCGGCCAAGGGGCCGTCGGCGGTGCGCTACGCGATCTACTTCTACGCGCTCGCCTTCCTCGCGACCTACGCCTACGCCTCCGCCGGGTGGCTGCCCTCCTACGAGCAGGACCTGTCCGACCACGTGCTGGTCATCGCGGTGGCGATGGTGGGCATCGCGCTGATCGGCGTGGACGGCGTGCCCAGCCGCGAGCGGCTCGACCTGGTGCTGAAGACGCTGGTGGTGGTCGGCGCCATCATGGGAGTGGTCGGCGCGATCCAGTTCCTGCTGTCGTTCGACGTCACCCAGTACATGCAGATCCCCGGCAGCCGCCTGCGGGCGGTGGAAGTGACGATCCTGGAGCGCAACGGGCTCAACCGGGTGGCCTCGACCGCGGGGCACCCCATCGAGTTCGGCGTCGTGTCCGCGATGGTGCTGCCGGTCGCCCTTCACTATGCCTTCGGCGCGCGCGAACACGGTGAGCCGCAGCGGCGCTGGTGGACCGTGGTGGCGCTGATCGCCTGCGGGATGGCCTTCTCCGCCTCACGCTCGACGGTCCTGGGCCTGGCCGCCTCCGGGGCGGTGCTGTTCCTCGGCTGGCCCAACGCCCGGCGCGTCAGGGCGGCCGTCGCGCTCGCCGGTTTCCTGGTCGTCATGAAGCTGCTCGTGCCCGGCCTGATCGGCGCGATCGCCGGGCTGTTCACCAACCTGGACAACGACGAGAGCCTGCGGTGGCGGACCAACGACTACACCACGGCGATCTCGGAGTTCTCTCAGCATCCCCTGCTGGGCCGGGGCAACGGCACCTGGTTCCCGCCGCACCATCCGGTCTTCGACAACCAGTATCTGCTGACGGCCGTGCAGGGCGGCGCGATCGGCGTGCTGGCGTTCGTCGGCCTGTTCGTCGTCGGGATGTGGTCGGCCGTTCGCGTCAGGAGCATCAGCCAGGACGACCGCACCCGCGACCTCGGGCTGACGCTGGCCGCCTGCCTGATCGTGCCGGTGGTGGGCTCGGCCACGTTCGACCTGAACTCCTTCAGCACGGCCACCGCGCTGTCGTTCCTGCTCATCGGCCTGGCCGGGGCGTTGATGCGGGTCGCGCGCCGCGAGGCCGGGCTTCCGGGCGCGGGGACGCTGAAAGAGCCCCCGCGCCGCCAGGTCAGCCCTCCAGCCGCCGCCGCGCCTCTTTCCACGAGCCGGCCGCCAGATCCCGCGCGCTGATCGCCGAGACCGGGAGCGGCCAGTCGATCGCCAGGTCGGGGTCGTCGTAGCGGACGGAGATGTCCTCGGTCGGGTCGTGCGGCCGGTCGATCCGGTAGCAGACGTCGGCGTCGCTCAGTGCCTGGTAGCCGTGGAGCAGGCCGGGCGGCACGTACAGGTGGATGAACGTCTCGTCGTCGAGGACCACCGACATCCGCTCGCCGAAGGTGGGCGAGCCGGGCCGGGCGTCCACGAGGACGTCGTACACCGCGCCGCGCGCGCACCTGACGAGCTTGGCCTCGCCCCGGCCGGAGCGGCCGTGCATGGCCCTGATGGCGCCCTTGACCGTGCGGGACTGGCTGTCCTGGACGAACGCCGCGGGGTCCAGGCCGTGCTCGGCCGCGATCTCGGCGTCGAACGTCCTGGTGAACAGGCCGCGCTCGTCACTGTGCGGGCTCGGGACGAACAGCAGCGTCCCCGCGAGCGCGCCTTGCTCGACTCTCATGGACCCCATCCTGGCGGGTGTCTCCTCCGGTCGGCCACCGTGTAACGGATATAGCCCGATACCGATGTCCAAAGGGTGAGTCGGCAGACGGGGGGTGCGGCATTCCGATGGACCACTCGTCGGATGAGAACGGTCCAAAGAACCGCGCCTTACCCTTCGCGCAGCGCGCGCGGGTGGGCGCCGTCGGGATCGACGCCATCACCGAGCCGCAGGTCGCCGAGCACCTCGCGCGAGCCTGGCAGGACGGTCTGGGCGGCATGATCGTGACCGCCAACGTGGACATCGTCCGCGCCGCCACCCGTGACCCTGAGCTCGCCGAGCTCGTGGCGGGCGCCGAGCTCGTGGTCGCGGACGGCATGCCGGTGGTGTGGGCGGCCCGGCTCAGCGGACTGCGCGTATCCGACCGCGTCACCGGGGCCTCCCTGATCTTCACCCTCAGCGAGGTCGCCGCCCGCGAGGGGCGGTCGGTGTTCCTGCTCGGCGGCGAGCCGGGGGTCGCGGAGGCCGCCGGTGAGGCATTGGTCCGGCGTTATCCCGGGTTGCGGGTGGCCGGAGTATACGCGCCGCCCTTCGGCTTCGAGCGGCTGGCCGGCGGGATGGGGGAGACCGTGGAGAAGGTCCGCGCGGCCGCGCCCGACCTCGTCTTCGTGGGCCTGGGCTTTCCCAAGCAGGAACGCGTCATAGCCGCGCTCCGCCCCGAGCTCCCGCACGCCTGGTACATCGGCTGCGGCGCCGCCATCCCGATGGCCGCCGGGCAGTTCCGGCGCGCTCCGGGCGGGATCCAGCGGGTGGGCGGCGAGTGGCTGTTCAGGCTCGCCCTCGAACCCCGTCGACTCGTCCGCCGGTACCTACGTGACGACCTGCCCTTCGCGCTCAGGCTGCTGGCCGGGGCCGCGTGGCACCGGCTGGCCGCGGGCCGGCGCTCCTGATCCCCACAGATTGGTCTGCCTGATGACTGTTCCCGAGCGGTCGCCGCTTGCCATCGTGATCGTCACCTACCAGAGCGGTCAGGTCATCGAGGAGTGCCTGCGCTCCCTGGACGCCGTGCTGAGCGAAGGGGAGCCGGCCCGGATCATCGTCGTGGACAACGACTCCCCCGACGACACGGTGGAGCGGGTGCTCGCGACCGGAGTGCCCGTCGAGTTGGTCGAGACCGGCCGCAACGGCGGGTTCTCGGCGGGCGTCAACGCGGGCATCGCCGCCGCCCCCGGCTGTGACGTCCTCATCCTCAACGCCGACATCCGGCTCAAACCCGACTCGGTGCGCCTGCTGCGCGAGGCGCTGGCCGTGCCCGGCACGGGCATCGCGGTGCCCCGGCTGCTGGGCGCCGACGGCGTGCTGCAGCTGTCCCTGCGCCGACGCCCCACGGTCCTTCGGGCCGTGGGAGAGGCGCTGCTCGGCGGGCTCAGAGCGGGCCGCCACGCGCCGCTGGGCGAGCTCGTCGTCGACCCGCGCGTCTACGAGCGGCCGGGCACGCCCGACTGGGCGACGGGCGCCGCCTGGCTGGTCTCGCGCGAGTGCCTGGACGCGGTGGGACCGCTCGACGAGCGCTACTTCCTGTACTCGGAGGAGACCGAGTACATGCTCAAGATCCGCGACCACGGCTTCTCGATCCGCTACGAGCCAAATGCGGTGACCGTCCACCTCGGCGGCGAGCAGGCCAACTCCGCCCCGCTGTGGACCCTCGCCGCCGCCAACCGGGTGCGGCTGCACCGGCAGCGGTACGGCAGGCCCCGCGCGCTGCTCATGCGCCTGGCGGTCGCCCTGAACGAGGCCCTGCGCGCCGTCACCCGTGGCCGGCGAGCGGGGGAGCGGCACCGGGCGGCGTTGCGCGAACTCGCGACGATGGCCGAGTGGCCCACGCCGCCGGGCGGCCGCCCGTTATCGCCGCCCGCCTACGTCTGCTTCTCCGCCCAGGACTGGTGGTACCACAACCGGGCCCACTCCGACTTCCAGCTCATGCGCCACCTCGCGGGGTCGCGCAAGGTGCTGATCGTCAACAGCATCGGCATGCGGATGCCGCTGCCCGGCCGCTCCACCTTCGTGCTGCGGCGCATCGCCAGGAAGCTGCGCAGCGTGGCCAAGTTCGTCCGGCGGGTGGAGCCGAACCTGTGGGTGATGTCGCCGCTCCCGCTCCCCCTGTACGGCTCGCGCCTGGGCCGCGGGCTGAACGCCTGGCTGGTCAGGACACAGGTACGGGCGGTCTGCGGGTGGCTGGGCCTGAAGGTGCCGGTGATCGTGGTGACCATCCCCACCGCCTGGGACGTGGTACGCCCGATGCGCCGCCGCGCGCTGATCTTCAACCGCTCGGACCGCCACTCCGCCTTCCCCGAGTCCGACACGAGGACGATCGAGACCCTCGAACGTGACCTTCTGGAACGTGCCGACCACGTGGTGTACGCCAGCCGAGGACTCATGGCCGAGGAACGCCCGCTCGCGGGCGCGCGGGCCCGCTTCCTCGACCACGGGGTCGACCTGGAGCACTTCAGCCGCGTACCGGCCGATCGGCAGCCCGCCGACCTGCGGGCCGTACCGGGGCCCAGGATCGGCTTCTTCGGCGCCCTGGACGACTTCGTGGTGGACTTCGACCTGCTGGAACGGGTCGCGCTCGGCCTGCCCGAGGCGTCGCTCGTGCTCGTCGGCGACGCGAACGGGCAGATCGAACGGCTCACCAAGCACCCCAACGTGCACTGGCTGGGTCTGCGCCCCTATTCGGTGATCCCCGCCTACGGCTCGGGCTTCGACGTGGCGATCATGCCGTGGCTGGACAACGAGTGGATCAAGCACGCGAACCCGATCAAGCTGAAGGAGTTCCTGGCGCTCGGCCTGCCCGTGGTCAGCACCGAGTTCGACGAGCTGGCCCACTACGCCGACCGCGTCAGGACCGCGACCACCCCCGAGCAGTTCATCGAGGCCATCCGCGTCTGCCTGGCCGAGGGCGGCCCGCAGTCGCCGGAGCGGCTGCGCGGCTCGCTGGCGGGCGCCTCTTGGTCGGCGCGGGCGGCCGACCTCATGGCGCTGGCTGAGCAGACACCCGACGCACGGCGTTGAGAGCGTTGGCGTGAAGAGCGTTGGCGTGAAGAAGGATCGCGTGAGGATACTGACAGTCACGCGGTGGGCGGCATTGCTCACCGCCGCGACGGTGGCCGTCGGGGGCGGGCTGTGGCTGCGGTCCGTCCCGCCGAAGCCGGTCGCGAGCACGCTGCCCGCGCTGTCGATGACCTTGCGGGCGCTGCCCTGGGAAGGCGGTCCCGCCGCCTACCAGGGCTCGGCGGCGGCCGTCGGGGCGGGCTGGACCCGTCCCGGCTTCTTCCCCGTGGGGCTCTGGTTCGCCTCGGCGCGGACCGGCCGGGAGGTCGCGCTGGACCGGGCGGCGGGCATCAATACTTACGTCGAACTGGCCGACGGCAGCCGCCCTGAGCTGCTCAGGAAGTCCGGCATGGCCGCGCTGACCAGCCGCCCGCTGCCCGGCGCGGGTGCCGAGACCGTGGGCTGGCTGATCGCCGACAAGGCCGACGTGTGGGCGGGGCCGGGCAACGGGCGCTGGACGGGCGCCCGCGGCTTCACTACCAAACCCGTCTGCGTCCCCGTACTCGTCACCTGCGGCTACACCGTCATGCGCACCCTCGCCGAGCGCCTGCCCAAGGGCGAGCGGCTGCGTTACGCCTCCTTCGGCAAGGGCGTGGCCTACTGGGAGGAGGAGGCGCTGGCCGCCAAGTTCGTCAACGGCTACTCGGACGTGGTCGCGGCCGACGTCTCCTGGTACGGCGACCCCAACGTCTGCGCCGAGGCCACCCGGTGGCTGCAGCTCCCGGCGGCCCAGTGCCGCCTGGCGGCCAACTACGGCGCGACCGTCGAACGGCTGCGCACCTTGGACGCCGCCGACGGCCGCCGGCAGCCGGTGTACGCGATCATCTCGCTCTCCGGCCTCACCCCCGAGCAGGTGGGCGGCGCGGCGATGAGCGCCCTGATCCACGGAGCCAGGGGGATCGTCTACGACGCGCACGGCACGGACCCCGCCTGCAAGGTGGACAACGTGCTCCGCCGTGCCTGCGGGAAGGCGGTCAGGCGCGGGGTCGCCGAGCTCGACCGCCGGAACGCCCGGCTCGCACCGGTGCTCAACACCCAGTCGTACGCCTACGACTTCGCGCCCGAGCTGGACACCATGCTGAAGCGCCACGACGGCGCCTACTACCTGTTCGCGATGCTCGGCCGGGGCCAGGCTCCGGGGCCGCGCGTGCTGACCGTACCCAGCGATCTTTCGGCGGCGGGCCACATCGAGGAGATCTTCGAAGACCGGTCCATCCCGGTCGACAGGGAGGGACACTTCACCGAGACCTTTGACGCGGAGCACAGCTATCACGTCTACCGGATCGCCCCGTAGCTGGGAGGGCAATGACTTCTCGAACGACGAACAGAACGGCCAGGCGGATTTTGCTCATCGCGGCCACCGCCCTGCTGGTGATCGCCGTGGGCTGGGTCTTCGCGCGGGCCAAGTCGACCCGTGACGACCTCGGCCTGCCGCGCGTCCCCTGGGACGGCGGCCCGGCCTATTACGCCAAGTTCAGCGCCCCGGCCGCCGCGGGCTGGACCGCTCCATCGTTCTTCCCCATCGGGGTCTGGTTCGAGTCCGTCGTCGAGGAACGCGACGTGCGGATGGACAAGGAGGCCGGGCTCAACACCTACGTCGAGCTGACGGCCAACAGCAATATGGGACTGATCCGCGCCAACGGGATGTCGGCGATCACCAGCAAGCCCCTGGCGGGCTCGGGCAGCGAGACGGTCGGCTGGATGATCGCCGACGAGCCCGACATGTTCGCCGGGCCGGGTGACGGCGTCTGGAGCGGCAAGTACGGCGGGGAAGGCCAGGTGTGCCTGCCCGACAAGCCGCCCTGCGGCTACACGGCGATGCGCACCCTGAAGGACAAACTGCCCAAGAACGACGGCCGCCTGCACTACGCCAACTACGGCAAGGGCATCGCCATGTGGGAGTCCGACGACGAGGCGAAGAAGTTCGTCAACAGCTACACCGACGTCATGTCCACCGACGTGTACTGGTACACCGACACCGGCATCTGCCCGGAGGCCGAGAACTTCATCAAGCTGCCGACCGACCGGTGCCCGCGGGCCGCCAACTACGGCATGGTCGTCGACCGGGGCAGGAAGCTCGACGCCCTGGACGGCAAGAGGCAGCCGATCTACGCGTTCGTGGAGCTCGGCTGGCCGGGTTCGAACGGCCTGCGCGCGATCACCGGCGACGAGCTGGCCGGCGCGGTGATGAACTCCCTCATCCACGAGGCGCGCGGCGTCATCTACTTCAACCACAGCTTCGCCGGGCCCTGCCCGAGCCAGCACGTGCTGCGCGAGCCGTGCGCCCAGGCGACGCGGACCGCCGTGACGGAGCTGAACCGGCGGATCCGCACGCTCGCGCCTGTCCTGAACACCCAGTCCTACGTCCACACCTTCGCGCCGGGACTCGACACCATGCTCAAGGACCTCGACGGCTCCTCCTACGTCTTCGCCATGCCCAAGGCGGGCGTCAAGCCGGGGCGGCAGACGCTGAAGCTGCCCAAGGCGCTGGACTCGGCCTCCAGTGTGGAGGTCCTGTTCGAGAACAGGACGCTCCCCGTGAAGGACGGCGGCTTCACCGACACCTTCGAGCGGGAGAACACCTACCACGTCTACAAGGTCACGGCATGAGCGCGCCGGTGAACGTGGGCCTGGTCGGCGCCGGGCCCTGGGCGCGCGACTTCCACGCCCCCGTCTTCGCCGCCGGGCCCGAGACCCGGCTGGCGGGCGTCTGGAGCAGGCGCGCCCCGGCCGCCCAGGCGCTGGCCGAGCGGTTCGGCGTGCCCGCCTTCACCTCCTACGAGCGGCTGCTGGAGCGGTGCGAGGCCGTGGTCTTCGCCGTCCCGCCCGACGTCCAGGCGACTATGGCCGTCCAGGCGGCGCGTCAGGGCCGGGCGCTGCTGCTGGAGAAGCCGATCGCGCTGACCGTACGCGACGCGCGGGCGCTCGCCGATGAGGTCGACGCCACCGGCGTGGCCACGCAACTCGTGCTGACCAACCGCTACCGTCCCGCCGTACGCGAGTTCCTCAAGCGGGCCCGCGACTTCCCGGCCATCGGCGCCCGCGCCATGCAGCTCACCGGCGAATTCCTGGACGACACCTTCGCCGACAGCCCGTGGCGCTCCCGCGCGGGCGTGCTGTACAACACCGGACCGCACGGCCTGGACCTGCTCGACGCGGCGCTGGGCCGCATCACGGAGGTCAGGCCGGCCGGTAACCGGTCCGGCTTCCTGGCGCTGACCTGCCTGCACGAGAACGACGTGATCAGCCAGCTGACGATCTGCGGCCGGGTCCCGCAGCGCCGCCGGACCCGCTATGAGCTGTACGGCCCGGAGGGCACGCTGGTGCTCGACTCCCAACAGCTGCCGGAGGACTCGACGGAGACCAGGGCGACCCTGCGCTCCGAGTTCGCCACCGCCGTACGGATCGGCCGCTCACACGAGATCGACGTGCACCGGGGCCTGCACCTGCAACGGCTCCTGGCGCAGGCGGAGCCTCACTAAGAGGGCTCCGGGACCGGGACCGGGACGGGCTTGCGCTGCCGCAGGCGCAGTGCGGGCCGTTCGACCAGCCGCCAGCTGAGCGCGGCCAGCGGCAGCACGATGCCGACCGTGGCCAGCAACACGAGCGCGGGCGCCCGGAGCCCGTACTGGACCAGCACCTGCTGGGCGGGGAAGGCCAGCAGGTAAGTCCCGTACGACAGGTCGTAGGAGCCGGTGGGCCGATGCAGCCACGCCGGCGCGCGGAAGGCGATGAGGAACGTGAGGCAGGTGACCGCCGCGATCGCCCCCAGATTGGCCACCGGTGTGCCCCACAGCAGCCACCACGCGAGCACCACGGGGACCGTCAGCCACAGCGGCGGGACCCACCGCAGCTCCCGGATCAGCATGCCGAGCGCGAAGAACGCCACGGGCTGCGCGGCGTACGCCGACACGACCAGGGGGATGAGCGGACCGGAGTAGCCGGTGAGGTGGATGACCGAGGCGGCGGCGAGCGCGAGCAGCACCAGCCCGACCAGGACCGTCCGGCGGCGCAGCAGCCCCAGCAGGCCCATGACCGCCACGCCGACGTAGCAGAGCACCTCCACCCAGATCGTCCAGAGCGACCCGTTCACCGCGCCCGGATAGGGGAGCCCCTGGAAGACGCCCGGCAGCGCGTAGCTCACCGGCTGGATGAGCAGCCCTCTGGCGATGTAGCTCCAGGCGCCGGTGCCGGAGAAGTAGGAGGCGGCGGGCAGCGCGCTCACCAGGGGCCCGAGTAGCAGGGCGGTGGCGACGACGACGAGCGCGTACGCGGGATAGATGCGCAGCGCCCGGCGGAGCGTGTAGCGGCGTACCGACGGGTCGGACAGCCAGCTCGTGCTGATCAGGTAGCCGCTGATGAGGAAGAAGACCCCGACGCCTATGCCGCCGACCCCTATCCCGCTGTCCGGGGTCAGGGGTGTCCCGTGTCCGGTCAGCACCCAGCTGTGCTCGACGATGACCGCGAGCGCGCCCAGGAGGCGCAGCAGGTTGAAGGCGTTCAGCCGGGATTGACCAGGCCCGTTTTGCGCTTCGGCCACTCCGCAGCTCCCCCGCGAGTCCGATGCATCGGAGGTGTATCGGTTCGCGAAGGAGCTGCGTTACCCCACGGTTTCAGCCGATGCGCCAGGTGTCTCCACCCATGAGCAAGTCGCTGAGGTCGCCGGGGCCCTTCTGCGCCACGGCCTCCTCCATCTGCTCGGCCATCGCCACGTCGTACGCGGGCCGGTCGATCGAGCGGAAGATGCCGATCGGCACGTGCTCGAACGCGGGCTCGTCGAGCCGCGACAGCGCGAAGGCCAGCGACGGGTCGGGGTGGTGCGCGTCGTGCACCAGGATCTGCTCGGCGCTCACCGAGGCGCGGTCGGCCACCTCGATGCCGCCGTTGGCCGCCCTGACGACCGCCTTCGACGCCGACACGATCGGCTGCCCGTGCTCCAGCCGCAGCGTGATGTCGTCGCGGATCTCCGGATCCTTGAGCTGCTCGAAGGCGTTGTCGTTGAAGATGTTGCAGTTCTGGTAGATCTCCACCAGCGAGGTGCCGCGGTGGGCGGTGGCCTCGCGCAGCACCGACTGCAGGTGCTTGCGGTCGGAGTCGATCGTCCTGGCCACGAACGACGCCTCGGCGCCGATGGCCAGCGAGATCGGGTTGAACGGCTTGTCCAGCGAGCCCATCGGCGTCGACTTGGTGATCTTGCCGACTTCCGAGGTGGGGGAGTACTGGCCCTTGGTCAGACCGTAGATCCTGTTGTTGAACAGCAGGATGTTGAGGTTGACGTTGCGGCGCAGCGCGTGGATCAGGTGGTTGCCGCCGATCGACAGCGCGTCACCGTCACCCGTGATCACCCACACCGACAGGTCGGGCCGGCTCGCGGCGAGCCCGGTCGCGATCGCCGGCGCGCGGCCGTGGATCGAGTGGAAGCCGTAGGTGTTGAGGTAGTACGGGAAGCGGGAGGAGCAGCCGATCCCGGAGACGAACACGATGTTCTCGCGCTTGAGCCCGAGCTCCGGCAGGAAGCTCTGCACGGCGGCCAGGATCGCGTAGTCACCGCAACCGGGGCACCAGCGCACCTCCTGGTCGGACTTGAAGTCCTTCAGGCCCTGCTTGGTGTCCGTCTTGGGGACGAGCGAGAGGCCCTTCCCATTGATCAGCTCAGTCACTGTCGATCACGTCCTGGATGACTCCGGCCAGCTCCTCGGCCTTGAACGGAAGCCCGCGCACACGGTTGTAGCTGATGATGTCGACGAGGTAGCGCGCCCGCAGCAGCAGCGCGAGCTGGCCCAGGTTGATCTCGGGCAGCAGCACCTTGTCGTAGCTCTTGAGCACCTCGCCGGTGTTGGCGGGCAGGGGGTTGAGGTGGCGCAGGTGCGCCTGCGCGACCTTGCCGCCGCTCTTCCTGATGCGGCGTACGGCCGCCGCGATCGGGCCGTAGGTCGAACCCCAGCCCAGCACCAGCACCTTGGCGTCGCCGTCGGCGTCGTCGACCTCCAGGTCGGGTACGTCGACCCCGGCGATCTTGGCGGCCCGGGTCCTGACCATCAGGTCGTGGTTGTTCGGGTCGTAGCTGATGTTGCCCGTGCCGTCGGCCTTCTCGATGCCGCCGATCCGGTGCTCCAGGCCCGGCGTGCCGGGGATGGCCCACGGGCGGGCGAGCGTGTCGGTGTCGCGCTTGAACGGCAGGAACTCGCCGTCGGCACCGTTCGGCGCCGTGGTGAACTCCTGGGAGATGTCGGGTAGTTCGGACACCTCCGGCAGGCGCCACGGCTCGGAGCCGTTGGCCAGGTAGCCGTCCGACAGCAGCATGACCGGGGTGCGGTACTTGACCGCGATCCGCGCCGCCTCGATGGCGGCGTCGAAGCAGTCGCTCGGCGACATCGGCGCCACGATCGGCAGCGGAGACTCGCCGTTGCGGCCGAACATGGCCATCAGCAGGTCGGTCTGCTCGGTCTTGGTCGGCATGCCGGTGCTCGGACCGGCCCGCTGCACGTCGACGATGAGCAGCGGCAGCTCCGTGGTGACCGCGAGGCCGACGGTCTCGGCCTTCAGCGCCACACCGGGCCCCGACGTCGTGGTCACACCCAGCGCGCCGCCGAACGCCGCGCCCAGCGCCGCGCCGACACCGGCGATCTCGTCCTCCGCCTGGAAGGTGCGGACACCGAACCGCTTGTGCTTGGACAGCTCGTGCAGGATGTCGCTGGCCGGCGTGATCGGGTAGGAGCCGAGGAACAGCGGCAGCTTCGACTGCACGCTCGCGGCGATGAGGCCGTAGGCCAGGGCCTGGTTGCCCGAGATGTTGCGGTAGACACCGGGCGCCAGCTGGGCCGGCTTCACCTCGTAGGAGACCGAGAACGCCTCGGTGGTCTCGCCGTAGTTCCAGCCCGCCTGGAAGGCCGCGATGTTGGCCTTGGCGATCTCCGGCTTCTTGGCGAACTTCTGCTCAAGGAACTTGATCGTGTGCTCGGTCGGCCGGTGGTAGAGCCACGAGAGCAGGCCCAGCGCGAACATGTTCTTCGAGCGCTCGGCGTCCTTCTTGGACAGCTCGAAGCCTTCGAGCGCCTTGACCGTCAGCGAGGTCAGCGCCACCGCGTGGACGCGCCACTCGTTGAGCGAATCGTCCTCCAGCGGGTTGGCCGCGTAGCCGACCTTCTGCAGGTTGCGCTTGGTGAACTCGTCGATGTTGGCGATGATGTCGGCGCCACGGGGCAGGTCGCCCAGGTTGGCCTTCAGCGCCGCCGGGTTCATCGCGACGAGCACGTTGGGGGCGTCACCCGGCGTCAGGATGTCGTGGTCGGCGAAATGCAGCTGGAAGCTCGACACACCGGGGAGGGTGCCTGCGGGGGCGCGGATCTCGGCGGGGAAGTTGGGCAGCGTCGACAGGTCGTTGCCGAACTCCGCGGTGCCCGCGGTAAAGCGGTCGCCCGTGAGCTGCATGCCGTCACCGGAGTCCCCGGCGAATCGGATGATCACGCGGTCGAGTTGCTGGACCTGCTTCGTCACAGCTCAGTCCTCCTCGACGCGCCGGTGGCTGTGGGCGCGTTCTCAGTTTCCATGCTAGATCCTCGCGAGGTTCAACACGTTTCCTCGCCACATAATGCGGGTAAACGCGGAGGCAATCAGGGGCTACCGGAGAACCACTAGGGGTGACACAGGCCGCCGGCGATTGTGCACAGGTCTACGTGCAGCCGTGCGAAGAGGACTGTTCGGGTCACGAGCGCCAACTATACGTCCCCCCAAGGCGTGGCCTACGTCTGGGGGCGATGAGACGTGCTCTCCGACTCCGACCGGTAAAGGCGTCCTGCCTGCATCCCTGCTGTTCCGTACAACTCTGGAACAGTCACGAAGGTGTAACCCTTCCCGCGCAATCTTTTGACGATGTCCGGAACCGCGTCCACGATCGTCTTGTTGACGTTGTGCATGAGCACGATGCTCCCGGCCCGCACCTGCCCGGTCACCCGGCTGGTGATCGTCTTGGTGTCGTCCACACGCCCGTCACCTGCGTCGACGTCCCAGCCGACGATGGCCAGGCCCATCTCTCCCGCCACGTCCGTGACGTCCTTGTTCACCGCTCCGTAGGGCGCGCGCAACAGCGTGGGGCGCTCGCCGATGGTGGCCGTAATGGCGTCCTGGGTGCGGCCGAGCGCATCGGCGATCTTACTGGTCGGCAGCTTCGTCAGGTCCCGGTGCGCCCAGGTGTGGTTGGCCACCAGATGCCCCTCGGCACTCATCCTGCGCACCAGGTCCGGCCGTGCGGCGGCGTTGATGCCGATGGTGAAGAAGGTGGCCCGCGCCTTTTCCTCGCGCAGTGTGTCGAGCAGCCGGGGCGTCTCGGGGCCGGGTCCGTCGTCGAAGGTCAGCGCGACGCACTTGGTCGCGGCGCAGTCGACCGAGCCCGCCTGGTTGCTGGCGGCCTCGGGGCTGGGCGTCGGGACCGTCTTCGGCACGGTCGCGGACGCCTGCTCGGCGGCCGTCCGTACGGCATGCTGAGCCGCCCGTCCGGTCGGCGACAGCAGGGGCTCCACCTGCCGGGCGGGCACGGCCACGGCCAGGCGGCCGAGGGAGCACGGCCCGACCTGGCAGTCGTCGAACTCCACCACCAGGTCCCCGTCATGGTTGAAGGCCATCGAGTCGAACTGCTCGCCCGTCAGCTCGTGGGCGGTCGTGGGGGTGCCGCGCTTGGCGAGCTGGCTCCTGACCAGTCGCGTGAGGTCGTACAGCGCGCTCTGCCCGGCGAGCAGGCCCGTCGAGCCGGTCGCCTGGCCGGTCTTGCGGTCGTACCAGAGGGTCCGGGTGGAGTTGCTCCAACCGTCGCCGAGGGACTCGCCGGTGCGCAGCCGTACCCCGATGATCTCGCCGGAGGCGGCGGTGAGCTGCCAGTCCATGTTCAGCTCGGGGCGGGGGCGCGGCGCGTCGAACCTGGTGGCCTCGCGGAAGCCGCGCAGCACCCGCTCGGCCTCGCCGTGCAGGGCCGCGTTGAGGCGGGGGGCGTCCGGCAGCCGGGGGTAGGTGAGGTGCACATAGCGACCCGCGTTCTCGCCCTCGTCCCCGCCCAGGGTTCTGGTGCCCAGACCGTCCACGGTCGCCGGGTCGACGAAGTCGATCATGGTCGGCTCCGCGGGGACCATGACGTCGTGCTCGTGCTCAGGCTCGGGGGAGGCGGTTGCCAGCCCACCACCTGCCGCGGAGAGGACTAGCAGCGCGATTCCGCCGAAGAATCGCTTTTTGCGCATGGCCGCCAGATTATGGGGGAGATCGCGTGGTTTACCCCGTTTTGGGGTGATAGGGACGGAGCTTTGACTGGGTTACGATCAGGACATGGACGGCTACTTCGGGTCCTACATACTGGTCGCCGCGCTGCTGCTGATCGGCGTGGCCATCGTGGCCGGGGCCCTCCTGGCCAACCGCCTCCTGCGCCCGACCAGGCCGACGGCCGAGAAGCTGACCACGTACGAGTGCGGGGTCGACCCCGTCGGCGACGGCTGGGCCCAGTCGCAGGTGCGCTACTACGTCTTCACCTACCTGTACGTGGTCTTCGCCGTGGACGCCGTCTTCCTCTTCCCGTGGGCCACGGTCTTCGACGCGCCGGGATACGGGCTGACGACGCTTGTGGAGATGTTCGTCTTCCTGGGCTTCATCGCGCTCGGCATCCTCTATGCCTGGCGGAAGCGCGTACTCGCCTGGACTTAGGTTGTTTTTCGGTCGATCAACCGGGGACTCTCTACTCCTGGGGGAGATCGCGAGGGACAATGGTCGTATGGCAGCCACGGATCTCCCGATGCCCACAGTGGGGCCGATCTCGCGCTTGGCGCCCAAGCCGATGCGCTTCGTGCTCAACTGGGGGCGGCGATATTCGCTGTGGGTGTTCAACTTCGGGCTCGCCTGCTGCGCGATCGAGTTCATCGCGACCTCGATGAGCCGGCACGACTTCATCCGGTTCGGGGTGATCCCGTTCGCCAACGGGCCGCGCCAGGCCGACCTGATGATCGTCTCGGGCACCGTCACCGACAAGATGGCCCCTGCGGTCAAGCGCCTCTATGAGCAGATGCCCGACCCGAAGTACGTGATCTCCTTCGGTGCCTGCTCCAACACCGGCGGGCCCTACTGGGACTCCTACTGCGTCACCAATGGCGTCGATCAGATCATTCCCGTGGACGTCTATGTGCCCGGATGCCCGCCCAGGCCTGAGGCGCTGCTGCACGGGATCATGAAGCTGCAGGAGAAGATCGCGGCGGAGCGGCTCAGCGACCGCTACGTGTGGTCCCGCTCGCACGGATCGCAGGAGGACTCCCACGGCACGTCGGGCGGGGACGAGTCGTGACGCTCGAGGAGCGGTTCGGCGAGCGGGTCTCGGTCTCCACCTCCTTCGGTGAGACCACCGTCGACGTCGCCACAGCGGACTGGATCGAGGTCCTGACCTTCCTCAGGGACTCCGGCCACACCTTCTTCGACTGGCTGACCGGGGTCGACGACCCGCCCGACGGGTTCTTCGTGGTCGCCCACGTCTACGACCCCGACTCGTGCGAACGCGTGCTCGTCCGCACCCGGGTGCCGCGCGCCGACCCGCGCCTGCCCTCGGCCGTGGGCGTCTACCGGGGCGCCAACTGGCACGAGCGCGAGACGTACGAGATGTTCGGGGTGCTCTTCGACGGCCACCCTTACCTGGTGCCGCTGCTGCTGCCCGACGGTTTCGAGGGGCATCCGCTGCGCAAGGACTTCATCCTCGCCGCCCGGGTGGCCAAGCCCTGGCCGGGAGCCAAGGAACCGGGCGAATCGGGGCACGGCTCGCCGAGCCGGCGCAAGACGCTGCCGCCCGGTGTGCCCGCCGACTGGGGGACGCCCGATGCTTGACGTGGTGCTGCGCTTCGTCGCCATTCTCGTCGTGTTCCTCGTGCTGCCGCTGATCGTCGGGCAGACCGAGCACAAGGTCATGGCGCACATGCAGTCGCGCCTCGGGCCGATGTACGCGGGCGGCTTCCACGGCTGGGCGCAGCTCATCGCCGACGGGGTGAAGTTCGCGCAGAAGGAGGACGTCATCCCGGCCGCGGCCGACCGGCGCATCTTCATGATCGCCCCGGGCGTCGCGCTGGTGCCCTACCTGCTCGTACTGATCGCCATCCCCGTCGACCAGGGCCTGGTCGGCGTGGACCTCGACCTCGGGCTGTTCTTCGTACTCGCGGTGATGGGCATCGGGGTGCTCGGCTCGATCATGGCGGGATGGGCGTCGGCCAACAAATACTCGGTGCTCGGCGGCATGCGGGCGGCCGCCCAGCTCATGTCGTACGAGCTGCCGCTGGTGCTGGCGGCCTCCTCGGTCGCGATGGCGGCGGGCACGCTGTCCATTCCGGGGATCGTGTCGGCGTGGCAGTGGTGGTGGCTGCCATGGCAGGCCATCGGCGGCGTGGTGTTCTTCCTGGCCGGCCTGGCCGAGCTGCGCCGCCCGCCCTTCGACATGCCGATCGCCGAGTCCGAGATCATCATGGGCCCGATGACCGAATACACCGGGATGCGGTTCGCCCTGTTCATGCTCTCGGAGTATGTGGGGATCGTCGTGCTGTCGTTCCTGACCGCGGTGCTGTTCTTGGGCGGTTGGCACGGACCGTTGCTGGCCGGGTGGGTGTGGACGCTGGTCAAGGTCTTCGTGCTGGCCTTTTTGGTGATTTGGCTGCGGGTGAGTTTTCCCCGGCTGCGCGAGGACCAACTGCAGAAGCTGGCCTGGGTGGTGCTGGTGCCATTGGCGCTGGCGCAACTGGCGCTCACGGGTGTGGTGAAGGTCCTCACTTAGTGCGATTGTGGTCACCGTATTAGTCGTTTGGGCCGTCACGTGGGCATTTCCGGGCCTCGAAACTTTACCTCCGACTTATCCGTCTTATGTGAATAGGGGGCTAGGGGAGGACGATCGTCATGGACGTTCAGCTTCGACCGGTAGCGGGGGCGCATCCTGGGGCGCGCTGCCCCAAGACCGCCATCTCGTGGGACGGCGACGCGCTGGCGGTCACCGACACCGCATCCGGCCAGTTCTTACGGCTGAGACCCGCGAGGCTCTACTGCTACAGCTACGATCAGGCGTTCCTCGTGTCGTCCAGAAAGCCCAAGATCCACGCGGTCCAGGGCTTGGCCGCACTCGACGAAGACGGCCTGGTGCTCCTCGACCTGCCGGGCGAATGGCACTTCCCGCACCTGACCGACCTCGTGGCGAGAACCGGCATCCCGCTGGTCGACGCCCGCAGTCACGCCTCGAACCGGGTACGCGCCGTGCTCGCCGCCCGGGCTCCCGGCTGGCGTCGCCTCCACGGCCAGCCTCCACCGGTGCTGCTCAGGTACCGCAAACCGGTGAGCATCGGCGTCGGCGTCGCCGGCCTGGTCGCGATGGTGTACCTCGCGTCGACCGGCATGTGGATGGCCTGGCGCGGCATCTCGGCGGTCGGCCGGATGCTCTTGGACGTCGTGGAGGCCAAGTGGCTGGCGGTGGGCTTCAGCCCCCTGCTGCTCGTCGTACGTCCGGTGTCGGCTCGCATTCAGCGGTGGCGTGCTGATCGCGGCGTGATCCTCGGCTCCGCTACGGGGGTGTACCTCAGTGTCACGCCAAACGAGAAACTGCAGATCAACCAGGGTAAGGCGCAGCTCCCGAAGATACGGCTCGGTGAAGGGCTGGCGGACGCGGTGAGCTTGCTGCTCTACCACTACGACGGTTTATCCGGACTTGTCATCCTGAATAAGCGGGAAGATGCTGTGCACCATCTCCCAGGGCCCTGGCTGCCCGACGCGGCCAACCGTTTCGCGCGCCGACAGGGGCTGAGGCTGGCTGTGCATGCGGTGTCGCGGGAGGAGTACATCGCCCTGACCCTCAACTCCCGGGACGCGACACCCTGATCGTGTCGGATGGCCCCGAAGGCGGTCCATCGGGGCGTCCTCGGCCGTCTCACCGGCCGCCTCATCGGCCGCGTCGCTGCCGTCGGATCCCGGAGGCTCGGGCTGCCTGTGGGCATCGGGCCTTGGTGGGCCCGGTGCCGCGCTGGTTGATGTCCGGTGGGCTATCGGGCTATCGGGCTATCGGGCTGTGGTCGAGGCGATGCCGAGCCGGTCGAACGCGGTGGCCACGTTCGGTCGGAGCGCGGCTGGGTCGTCGGCGGCGATCTCGCGTCCGGCGTTGTAACAGGCCAGCGCGATCTGCGGCGCCAGCGCGGCCGTTTCGGCCGTCGCGCCCTGGTCGCGCAGGATCTCACCCAGCGTCTCGGCGAGGCGCCGCTGCTTGCGGGCCGCGCGGTCGCTGAGCTCGGGGTTGTCGGCGATCAGCCGCTCGCGCTGGACATAGTGCTCCGCGTCCCGCGTGACCTCGGCGCAAATGGCCAGGGTGGTCTCACGCAGCAGAGCGAGCGCCTCGGGCAATGAGGGCGCCCCGTCGACGCGTAGCTCACGGTGTCGGCGGGCGACCTTGTCGACCCACTCCTGCTCGTTGGCGAAAACGACCTCCTGCTTGTCGCCGAAGTACCGAAAGAACGTCGTACGCCCAGCCTCGGCTCGTTCCGCGATGTCCGCGACGGTCACGTCGGCATAGCCGCGTTCGGCGAACAGCTCGTAGGCGGCCGCGACGATCTCGTCACGAGCTCGCTGCTGCTTGCGTACGCGGAGGGACGGTCGAGACACCAACACAGTCTATCGCTTTCCGAACGCGATCCATTATGGTACTCAGTACCAACTGGTACGAAGTTCCTAGAGAGATGAGATGACATGCGGGCAGTGCAGATCACCGAGTTCGGCGGCCCGGAAGTAGTGGCCGTACGCGAGGTGCCCGACCCCCAGCCCGGCCCCGGACAGACCCTCCTCCACGTGGCGCGATGTGGGGTGAACTTCGCCGACACCCTCCTGCACGAGAACTCCTACATCGCCCCGGTCACGCTGCCGCTGGTGCCAGGTAGCGAAGTCGTCGGCCGGACAGAGGACGGCCGACGGCTGGCTGCCATGATCGAGAGCGGTGGGTACGCCGAGAAAGCCGTACTACGGGAGGACGCCGCCTTCCCCGTGCCCGACGGGGTCGACGACGTCGCCGCGGTCGCTCTGCTCATCCAGGGGCTGACCGCCTGGTGGCTGATCAACCACACCGGCCGGGTGCGATCCGGCGAGAGCGTGGTCGTGCACGCGGCGTCGGGCGGCGTCGGTTCGCTGGCCGTACAACTGGCCAAGCTGAGCGGCGCGGGCCGGGTCATCGCCACGGCCGGTACACCGGAGAAGCGTGAACTGGCGCTGTCTCTCGGCGCGGATGCCGCCGTCGACCCCGCGGCCGAAGATCTCACCGCGGCCCTGTGCGCGGCGAATCACGGCGAGCAGGTCGACGTGGTCCTGGAGATGACCGGCGGCCCTGTCACCGACCAGAGCATCGCCGCGCTGGCCCCCTTCGGCCGACTCGCCTTCTACGGAATGGCCAGCCGGGTGGAACCCGAGAAAGTGTCGCCACGCGCGCTCCAGCGCCGCTCCCTCACTGTCAGCGGCTTCTGGCTCATGAACGCCTTCGCCCAACCGGCGACTCTTGCCAAGGCGTACGCGGAGTTGACGGCGCAGGTCGCCGCCGGCGAACTCCGCGTCATCAACGGTGGTGACCACCCGATGTCGGAGATCCGGCAGGTACACGAGGAACTCCGCAGCCGCCGTACGACCGGCAAACTGGTCATCGACCCCAGCCGGTAGCCCCGCTCCGGCCTGCCAGGCGAAGCCGCATGTAAGAGTCGGCCCAGCAAGCGCCCCTCCACAGGCCAGCCGATGGATCGGGTCAGTGGACGATGGCCAGCATGACGTCGGACGCGGACGGCCGGTCGTCGGGGCTCTTGTGGAGGCAGGAGCCCGCGATGCCGCGGAGGGCGGGCGGTAACGGCGACAGGTCCGGATGGAAGGTGAGCACCCGGTTGAACACCGCGGGCACCGTATCCTCCCCGAACGCCGGCCGCCCCGTCGCCGCGAACATCATCGTCACAGCCCAGCTGAACACGTCGGACGGCGGCCCCACCGGTGCCCCGGACAGTTGCTCGGGCGACATGTACGGCGGGGTGCCGACCATCTTGCCCGAGGTCACCGTCATCTGGTCGAGCGCCCGCGCGATCCCGAAGTCGATCACTCGCGGCCCGTCCGATCCGATCAGCACATTGCTCGGCTTGAAGTCGCGGTGGACAACCCCCGCCTTGTGGATGGCGGCGAGTGCCCCGGCTGTGGATAACGCCAGCCGGGTCAGGCTGTCCTCGTCGCGCGGGCCGTACTTGCGTACGAGATGTTCGAGCGACGGACCCTCGACGTATTCGCTGACGATGTAGGCGTGCTGACCCGTGATGCTGACGTCGAGCACCCGGGCCGTGGAGAACGTCGCCACCCGCCGCGCCGCGTCCACTTCCCTGGCGAACCTGGCCCGCGCCACCTCGTCCACGAGGTCGTGCAGGACCTTGACCGCGACGCGTACGCCGTTGGGCGCCATCGCCAGATAGACCGCGCCCTGCCCGCCCCGCCCGAGCGGCTGGAGCACCCGGTAGTGCCCGATCCACTCGGGCTCGTGCGGTCGGCGCTGCTGGCTCGGGGCGGTGGTGCGCTGGTGCAGATCGAAGGGCGGGGGAGCGCTCCGGTGCTGGTGGGGAGGCTGGTAGACAGGTTTGTTGAGGCGGGCCCTGACCATCTTGGGCACGAGGATGCCCGAGTGGATGACCCCGCCCAGCCAGCTGATCACCAGCGCGAACGAGACCAACCCCGACAGCGGGTCCGGGATCTCGTCGAACTCCGCGAAGCTCACGGCCGCCAGCAAGAACGAGCCGATGCAGATGGCATAGAAGCCCGCCGCGACGACGTGCCACGTGCTCCGCAGCCAGTAGGCCGCGAACCCGATCGTGAACGGCGTCGCCAGCCCACACGTCAGTAGCGGCAGCACCGCCCACACGATGGCCGCCGCCCACGCTCCGCCGCTGGGACGAGGCGGCTGGCTGTACGACATGGCGGGAAGACTATCGCGCAGGACTTTCACATATCGGGTGTGGACACATCTTGTGGATAACCTCCGGTCTGCCTGTGGATAGCTGTGGAAAACTTGGGGACAACGGGCCTGGAGCGTTCACCTGCGCGGTCAAGTGCGACATGATGTTGATATGGCGCGGATACCGGGAGTCGGCCTCGCGAAGGGCCTATCGGTCACTCTTCGTCACATGCTGCGCAAATCCGTGACACAGCAGTATCCCGAGGTCAAGCCCACCCTCCCACCGCGCAGCCGTGGCGTCATCGCCCTGGTCGAGGAGAACTGCACCTCCTGCATGCTCTGCGCGCGCGAGTGCCCCGACTGGTGCATCTACATCGACTCGCACAAGGAGACCCTCCCAGCCCCTGAGGGCGGACGTCCCCGCCAGCGGAACGTGCTCGACCGGTTCGCCATCGACTTCGCCCTGTGCATGTACTGCGGGATCTGCATCGAGGTGTGCCCGTTCGACGCGCTGTTCTGGTCGCCGGAGTTCGAGTACGCCGAGGGTGACATTCGGAACCTTCTGCACGAGAAGGATCGGCTCGCGGCCTGGGCGCCCACGGTCGCGCCTCCTCCTGCCCACGATCCTGGCGCCGAGCCGCCGAAGGAACTCACCGCTGCCCGCCGCCCGGCCCGTGGCCCGTCCACCGCCCGCCCTGGAGCCGCAGGCCAGGCCGGGGACCGCCCTGACACCGCGGGCCCGTCCACCGCTCGCCCTGGCGCCGGCGGTCCGGCCGCGGACCGCGCTGGTACAGCTTCTGGCCATGTCTCCGGCCCCGCATCCGGAGCGGCTTCTGGCCCTGCTTCCAGTGCCGCCGCTTCCAGTGCCGCTGCTTCCGATACCGCGGCCGGACCTGCCGCAGATACCGCCTCCGGACCGGCTCCCGGCGCTGAATCCGGCGCTGAATCCGGCCCGTCATCCACAGGTCGGCCATCTGCCGAAGAGTTTTCCACAGGCGCGGGCCAACCGTCGTCGCCGCCCGGCCGCGGGGAGCAGACTTCTGGCACGAGCCGACGCGGGCGCAGGATGGCCGATCCTCGATCCATCCGCCCGCCCGGGCGGCTCGACCCGGAAAAGACAAGGGAGTCCGAGGAGGATTCGTGACCGAGGCGGTGCCCTCCTATCTGTCACCCACCGGGCAAGAGATCGTCTTCTTGCTGCTGGGTGCGGTGGCGGTCGGATCCGCGCTGCTCGTCGTCACGACCAGGCAGCTGGTCCACGCCGCCCTCTGGCTGGTCGTCTCCTTCGGCGCCCTCGCCGGCGGCTACCTGGTGCTGACCGCCGAGTTCGTGGCCTGGGTCCAGGTGCTCATCTATGTGGGCGCGGTGGTGGTCCTGCTGCTGTTCGGGATCATGCTGACCCGGGCTCCGATCGGCCGCTCCGCCGATCTCGACAGCGGCAACCGGTGGGTGGCGGCCGTGGTGGCGGTGGCGACGGCGGCCGTCCTGGTCACCGTGGTGATCGACGGCTTCCGCACGGCGTACACACCGCTGAGACCCGGCGCCGGCGCGGCGAAGGAGCTGGGCGCCAGCGTGTTCAGCACGTGGGTGCTGCCTTTCGAGGCGCTCTCGGTGCTGTTGCTGGCCGCGCTGATCGGTGCCATCGTGCTGTCCCGCACGGATATACCCGGGGGTCCGCCACCTGAGCAGACCGGGGGTTCTTAGTGCACATCGTCTACCCGGCGGTCGTCTCCGCGCTCCTCTTCTCCGTCGGCGTCTACGGGGTGCTCGCGCGGCGCAACACGATCCTCGTGCTGATGTCGGTCGAGCTGATGCTCAACGCCGTCAACCTCAACCTGGTCGCGTTCGACGTGTGGCTGGGCGATCGGCTGCACAGCGGCCAGGTGCTCACGCTGTTCATCATCGTGATCGCCGCCGCCGAGGTCGGGCTGGGGCTCGCGATCGTGCTGTCCCTCTACCGCAACCGCCGTACGGTCGACATCGACCAGCTTCGCGACCTGTCCGAACCAGGCACGTCGGACACCCTGGCGGACCCGGCGGGTAGGTCGGGCGACCAGGCAGACTCCGGCATGCCGGGCGATCCCGCAGATCCCAGCACGTCGGATGACCCGCCGACACGTCGGCTGGGTGAGCCCGCGGTGGCGGGGGATCCGACCACGACACGAGAGAACGCGGTGGCGGGGGATCCGACCACGACACCAGAGCCTTCGGCGGCGGGGGACTCGGCCACGAAAGCCGAGCCCGCCAAGCGAGGGGGCGCGTCGTGACGGTCTTCCCGCTCGTGGCCGTCGTCCTGCCGTTCGTCGCGGCCTTCGCCGGCCTGCTGCTGTCGCGCTGGCCGCATCGGCGCCCGGAAAGCAGACCGGGTTCAGGGGGCTCTGCGGCCAACACGCGGGCGGCGTGGATCGCGGTGCTGCCCACGGCGGCCGCCGCGGTCCTGGCGCTCTGGCTGGCCTGGGCACCCGGCTTCGCCTTCCTCGAAGACGCGACGCCGGGTCCGGCCGTCGGCCGCACCTACGGCACCATCGGCACCGGCGCCGTCCCGATCTCGCTGACCCTCCAGGCCGACGACCTGTCCGCCATCCTCGGCGTCCTGGTGACCCTCGTGGCGCTGGCCGTACAGCTCTATTCGGTCGGCTACCTCCACGACGACCCGCGCTATCCCTCCTACAGCGCCTTCATCAGCCTGTTCACCAGCGCGATGCTGCTGGTCGTCTACGCCGGCGACCTCCTCGTCCTCTACGTGGGCTGGGAGGTCATGGGCCTGTGCTCCTACCTGCTCATCGGCCACTGGTGGGAGGACAAGAGCAACTCGCGGGCGGCCATCAAGGCGTTCCTGGTCACCCGGCTCGGCGACGTCGGCTTCCTGTTCGGCATCTTCGTGCTCGGTGGCGCCGCGGGCAGCTTCCGGATATCGGAGGTGCTGGCGAAGGTGCCCGAGATGTCCACCGGCACGATGGTGACCGCCACCATGCTGCTGCTGGCCGGGGTGGCGGGCAAGAGCGCGCAGGTTCCGCTGCACACCTGGCTGCCCGACGCGATGGCGGGCCCGACCCCCATCAGCGCGCTGATCCACGCCGCCACCATGGTGGCCGCCGGGATCTTCATCGTGGCGCGGCTCTTCCCCGCCTTCCAGGGCGCCCGTCCCACGCTCGACGTGCTGGCCGTCATGGCCGCCCTCGGCATGCTGGGCGCCGCCCTGGCCGCGCTCGCCCAGGACGACCTGAAACGCGTGCTCGCCTACTCGACGATCAGCCAGCTCTCCTACATGGCCGGCGGGCTGGCGGCGGGCTCCGACAGTGCGGCGATCTTCCACCTCCTCACGCACGGCGCGTTCAAGGCGCTGCTGTTCCTGTGCGCCGGCGCGGTCATCCACCACGTCGGCTCCAACCTGATGAGCCAGATGGGCGGGCTGAGACGGGCGCTGCCGGTCACGTTCGTCACGATGACGATCGGGTTCGCCGCCCTCGCGGGGCTGCCTCCGGCCAGCGGCTTCTTCAGCAAGGACGAGCTCCTGCTGACCATGGACCGCGCGCTGTCGAGCGGCGGTCTGACGGATGCCGCCGCCCTGCTGCTGTACGGCTGCGCGCTCGCGACCGTCGCCGTCACCGGGGCATACGCGACCAGAGCCTGGCTACGCACCTTCTTCGGCGAGGCGAGAGTCGTGGCGCTGCCCGAGCCCGAGCCCGGCACGGCCCACGTGGTCGACATCCGCGAGGCGCCACGCACGATGCTCGTGCCCATCGTGCTTCTCTCGGTTCCCGCCGTGCTCCTCGGGTTCGCCGGTGGGCTCCATGTGGAGCTCGGGGTGGCGGCCGTCAGCGTCGTGCTCGCGCTGCTCGGCGCCGGGGTGGTGTACGCGTTCTGGCGCAGCGACCCCCTCGCCGACCCGGCCCGGCTGCTCGGCCCCCTGCGCGTGCCGTGCGAGCGGGCGTTCTACGTGGACGGCGTCTACGCCGCCCTGTTCGTCCGGCCTGCCCTGGCGCTGGCCAGGCTCGTGGTCAGGACGGACGACGTGGTCGTGGACGGGGCGGTGCGCGGCTCGGGACGGTCCGCGCGAGGGCTGTCCGGTCTGCTGCGGCTCGCCCAGAACGGCAACGTCCAGCTCTATGTGAGCGGCGTGCTCGCCGGTGTCCTCCTGATCGTGGTGGGGGCGGTGGTGTTCACATGATGAGCTGGCTTCCTGTGGCGCTGCTGGCGGTGCCTCTGCTCGGCGCGTCGCTCCTGCTGGTGTCGCCCGCCGTGTTGCGCCCCTGGCTGCGGGTATACGGGCTGGTCGTGTCGGGTGTCGCGCTGGCGCTGGCCGTGGTGATGGTGGCGACGTTCGACTACGGGCAGGCGGCGCGGCCGCAGTTCGCCGTCGACCGGGAGTGGATCTCGGGGCTGGGGCTCCACTTCCACCTGGCCGTCGACGGCATCTCGCTGCCGCTGATCGCGCTGACGGCCCTCCTGACGTTCCTCTGCTTCGTCTACCTGAGCTGGGGAGACGCGCGCGGTCCCGGCCAGCTGCTGCGACCGAGAGTGGGGGGTGGGCGGCCGCGGGCGCTGGTGTTCACGCTGCTCGTGCTCGAAGTCGGCATGATCGGTACGTTCCTCGCGCTCGACCTGCTGCTGTTCTTCGTGTTCTTCGAGATCGTGCTGATCCCGATGTACTTCCTGATCGCCATCTGGGGCGGCAAGGGCCGGCGGAGCGCGTCGATCAAGTTCATCCTCTACACGTTGCTGGGCTCGGTCGTGATGCTGCTCGGCCTGCTGCTCGTCTGGGCGCGCACCGGCACACTCGACATCGTCGCCCTGGGCCAGGCACACGGCGCGGGCATGCCCAGGGCCGTACAGATCCTCGCGTTCGTGGCGATCGGCGTCGGGCTGGCGGTCAAGACGCCCATGTGGCCACTGCACACCTGGCTCCCCGACGCGCACACCGAGGCGCCCACTGTCGGCTCGGTGCTGCTGGCCGGCGTGCTACTGAAGATGGGCACGTACGGCTTCGCCAGGATCGCCATCCCCGTCCTGCCCGAAGGGGCGACCGCGGTGGCGCCGTGGCTGGGGGCGTTCGCCGTGGTCGGCATCGTCTATGGGGCCCTGGCCTGTCTCGCGCAGCGCGATCTCAAGCGTATGATCGCCTACTCCTCCGTGGGCCATATGGGCTTCGTCCTGCTGGGCTTCGCCACGCTGACCACCGTGGGCATCAACGGCGCCCTGTTCGCGAACGTCGCCCACGGCCTCATCACCGGCCTGCTGTTCTTCCTCGCCGGCGCGATCAAGGAGCGCTACGGCACGGCCGACATGCGCGCACTCGGCGGCGGCATGCTGGCCACACTTCCCCACCTGGGGTCGGTGCTGACCTTCGCGGCCATCGCCTCGCTCGGGGTGCCGGGGCTGGCCGGGTTCTGGGGGGAGATGCTGTCCCTCTTCGGCGCTTTCCAGCCGGCGGCCGGACTGCCTCGGGGGCTGTTCCTGACGTTCATGGTGATCGGCGGGCTGGGCGCGGTTCTGACGGCGGCGTACTTCCTCGTCATGCTGTCCCGCGTGACACACGGGCGCCCCGAACGCGCCCAGGCGGTCCCGGCCGCCGCCCGCTCGGGCGCTTCTGGCGTGGGCGGCTGGCCATCCGACGCGTCTGCGTTGCCGGACAGTGAGTGGTCTGGGTGGGCGGGTGAGTCGCCCGACAGTGAGCGGGCTGCGTGGCCGGGCGAGTTGCCCGTCAGTGAGCAGGCTGCGTGGCCGGGCGGGTCGCCGGACAGCGAGCAGGCCGCGTGGGCAGGCGAGTCGCCCGATAGTGAGCGGGTCGCGGGGGCGATCAAGGGCGAGGGTGGCGTCGGTGGGCGGGTGTTGCGGGACATCCAGGGCTACGAGTTCGCCGCCTGGGTGCCGTTGATCGTGCTGATCCTGCTGTTCGGGCTCTGGCCGAAACTGCTCCTCTCGCTCACCACACCTGCCGTACAGACCCTGCTGGGGGCCCTGTCATGATCCAGCAGATCGACTACTCGGTCATCGCGGTGCCGCTGGTCCTCGCGCTGGTGGCCGGGCTCGTGCTGATGCTCGACGCGTTCCTCCCCAGCGGGGGACGTACCAGGACCGGGCTCGGTCTGGTCAGTCTCGCGGGCGTCGTCGTCGCCCTGGGGTTCGTCGTGGCGCAGGCCGTACGCGGTGGCGGCGCACGGGCGACCTTCTGCGTTCCCGACAGCCTCGCCACCGCGGCGGGCCCCGGGAGTGAGCCGGCGTGCTCGTTCGTGGTCGACCGGTTCACGCTGATCTTCGCCGGGCTGGTGCTGGTCGCGGGCGTCGTGGTCGTGCTGATGTCGATGACCCAGCTGGCCGGGGGCGGCATTCCGGCGGGTGAGTGGTATTTCCTGCTGCTCTGTACGCTGGTCGGCGCGGTGACCCTGCCTGCCTCGCGTGACCTGATCATGCTGGTGGTGGCACTGGAGCTGGTCTCGCTACCGGTCTTCGCCCTCACCGCGCTCAAACGCTACGACGGGCGCTCCTCCGAGGCGGCGGTCAAGCTTTTCCTGGTCTCGGTCGTGTCGACGGCCGTGATGCTGTTGGGGGTCTCGCTGCTGTACGGGATCGCGGGGACGGTCTATCTCTCCCGTCTCGCCTCGGTGTTCAGCGGGAAGACCCCCGCGCCGGGTATGGGGGCGCCGGAGACATACTCGTCGCTGCTGGCGGCCGGTCACGGGCTACCGGGCGTGGTCACGGTCGGGCTGGTGCTCGTCGTGGCGGGCTTCGCGTTCAAGATCGCTGTGGTGCCGTTCCACGCCTGGGCGGCGGATGTCTACCAGGGCGCGCCGATCCCGGTCGCCGCGCTGCTCTCGGTGATCTCGAAGGCGGCCGGGTTCGCGGGCCTGATCCTCGTTCTGGTCACGGCGTTGCCCGGCCAGGCGTCGACCTGGTCGCCCATCATCGCGGTCATCGCGGCGCTCACCATGACGGTCGGCAACCTCCTGGCCATGCGCCAACGCTCCGCCGTACGCCTGCTGGCCTGGTCCTCGGTCGCCCAGTCCGGCTACATCCTGGCCCCGCTCGCGGTGACGGCCCAGACTGGGGCAATGGCCAGCGCTCCCGGCCTTACCGTCGGTGCGGCGGGTGCGGCTGACACTGCCAGTGATGTCGCCGGGGCGGTCGGGGCGTCGATGGCGTACCTCGTCATCTACGCGGCCATGAATCTGGGCGCCTTCGCGGTCGTCATGCTGATATCGCGGACGACCGCGCGCAACGAGCTGGACGACTACCGTGGCCTCGCCTTCCGCAGTCCGGTGGCGGCGATCGCGCTGGCGTTCTGCTTGATCTGCCTGGCGGGTCTGCCGCCGGGGTTGGCGGGGCTGTTCGCCAAGGTGGTGGTGTTCCGGGAGATCATCGAGGGTGGGGCCGGGTGGCTCGCGGTGGTCATGGCCGTCAACACCGTGATCGGTCTGTACTACTACGTGGTCTGGACGGCCCGGCTGTTCACCCCGGCCGAACCCGTGCCCGCCGGGGTCCGCCGGGCGCTTCCCGCCGCCTGGGTGGCGGTCGGGATCGCTGTGGTGGTGGCACTGCTGTTCTCGGTCGCACCGCAGCTGGTGCTGGGGATGACGTCGCTGTCCGCCTCCGGGTGAGCAGGCGGATGAGGCACATCCGACTCCGGGTGAGCCAGCGGATGGGGTGCGTCTCCCTCCGGAAGGGCTGGTGGATGGGGCGTGGTTCTGACGCTCTGAGCTAGCGGATGGGGTGCGTCTCCCTCCGGACGAGTAGGTGGATGGGGCGTGGTTCTGGCGCTCTGAGCAGGCGGTTCGGTCGCGCTGTGCCCTGCGTTGGGCACCACAGGGAACGATGAGCCGGGGCATCGTCGTTGGACCAGGTGAACCCACACCGCGAAGGGGGGAACCTTGCACCACAACGGTCTGCGCACCGCCATTCTGCTGGGCGGCCTATCTGCGTTGATACTCGCGGTGGGAGGGTGGCTGGGCGGCGGCACCGGGCTGCAGTTCGCGTTCGTGCTCGCCATGGCGAGCAGCGGTATCGCCTACTTCTTCTCCGACCGGATCGCCCTGTCGGCGATGCGGGCGCGGCAGGTCAGCGAGGTCGAGCAGCCCATGCTCTACCGGATCGTACGGGAGCTGTCCAACGAAGCCCGGCAGCCGATGCCGCGCTTGTACATCTCGCCCACTGTGCAACCGAACGCCTTCGCGACAGGACGGAGCCCGCGCCAGGCGGCGGTCTGCGTGACGTACGGGCTCACGCAACTGCTCAACCCGGACGAGATGCGCGGAGTCCTTGGCCACGAGCTGTCCCACGTGTACAACCGAGACATCCTGGTCTCGTCGGTAGCCGGTGCGCTGGCCACGATGATCACTTGGCTCAGCTACGTGGCCGTGTTCTTCGGCGGGTCGGATGACGATGAGGGGCCCGGGTTCGTGGGGGCGCTGCTCATGATGGTTCTCGGACCGGTGGCGGCGGGGATGGTGCAGATGGCGATCTCCAGGACGCGGGAGTTCCAGGCGGACGAGTCCGGCGCTCGGCTGACGGGCGATCCACTGGCGCTGGCCTCGGCGCTGCGCAAGATCGAGATGGGCGCGCGCCGGCTGCCGCTGCCGGAGAACAGCCGCCTCACCTCGGCTTCCCACATGATGATCGCCAACCCGTTCAGCGGGTCCGGGTTCGGGCGGCTGTTCTCCACGCACCCGCCCACTTCCGAGCGGGTCGCCCGGTTGGAGCGCATGGCGGGCTACCGCCGCTAATCCGCCACGCCGAGGGCTCCCGCCACTCTCATGACAATTTGCCTCATGCTCGTCAAGCAGCCGAGTTGATCTTGCGCAGGATGGTGGCGAGGTCCTCGGGGAAGAAGACCTCGTCAGTGGCCTCCAGTTCCTCGGGGCTCCACCACCGGTGACCCAGCGTGGTGGCCTTCTCGATCTCCTCCATGTGCTCGTACGAGATGTCAGTGCCCTCGGCCACCCGAATTGCGAAGAACGTCTGGTCCTGGGTGATGGCGTACTCGGCGAAGAAGAACTCGATCGTGCTCGTGCCGTACGGACCGGTGAGCCGGTCGGCCCCGACCCGGATCCCGACCTCCTCGTGCAGCTCGCGCAGCGCGGCCTCCTGGAGCGTCTCCCCGTCCTCGGCGGCGCCACCGATGGTGAACCAGAACGGCTCATCGGGCCGGGCGGGATCGAACCCGTGGAGCAGGAGCACCCTGCCCTGTTCGTTGATGGGCAGAGCACGGGCCGTGAACCGGCGCAGGGGGATCTTCGTCACGTCATTGGAGCTTATGCGGGCGTTCTCCGGCTTGCGATGGGCCGGTGCTTCACTCGGAGTCGCCGGATGGCTGTTCGAGAGGGAAGAAGAGCGGGCTGAGCAGGTATTGCGCGCGGTCCGGCGTCGGCTGATTAGCCAGCAGGGGCAGGAGTACGCGACGCAGCCCATTGATCATCTCTTCCAGCTCGCCGCGGTTGAGCCAGATGGCGTGCTGCCGGTAACCGACGAGATCCGCGACCGGGTCGGCGTTCTCGCGGTCGAGGTAGGCGTTGAACTCGGCGACCAGGACCGCCATCGAGGTGGCGAAGACGCGCCGGTGGTCGTCGGGCGACAGCGCCGCGAGCGCGTCGGCGTCGACGGTGACCCGGTCGAGGCGTAGGCGGTAGTGGCGTTCCACCGCGCCACGCACTCTCCTCTCGTCGGCCACCTCCAGGATTCCGCCGGACGCGAGCAGGTCGACGTGCCGATAGACCATGGCCTTCGAGACGTCGGGGATCCGGGCGCACAGCTGAGTGGTGGTGAGTGAGCGCCCGCCGCGCATCGCGTGCACGATCCGCAGTCGTACCGGATGTGCCAGTAGCTCCAAGGATTCCATCCGAACAACGATCTCATGTTGTGCTACCGTTCGCAAAAAAGTAGAAAGGTTGGTGTCGGGATGATGGTGGAAATGGGCCCGGCGGCCGCCGCCACGGCGGTCGTCGAAATGGCGGGAAATGGGCACTTCGCGGACATCGAGCAGTTATTCGCCCCGCCGCTGCGAACGATGGTGTCCGCTGAGGCGCTGCGCGTCGAGTGGGAGGGCCTGATCTCCAGGATCGGGTCGATCTCGGCGCTGGGGACACCGGTGAGCGAGCCGGTCAAGGCGGGGCTGACCCGGGTCAGCGTGCCGGTGACGTGCGAGCGGGGCGGGTTGACGGTGGTCATGTCGGTCGACGAGGCCGGCCTGCTGCACGGTCTGCGGCTCGCGCCCCCGCTCACCGAGCAATGGACGCCGCCGCCGTACGCGCGTCGTAAGTGTTTCGACGAGCACGAGGTCACCCTGGGCTCCGGCGCGCTGGCTGTACCCGGGACATTGAGCCTGCCGCGCGGGCGCGGCCCGTGGCCCGGCGTGGTGTTGCTCAGCGGCGGCGGACCGTTCGACCGGGACGAGACCAGCGGCCCCAACAAGCCGCTCAAGGACCTGGCCTGGGGGCTGGCCAGCCGTGGAGTGGCGGTGCTGCGCTTCGACAAGGTGACCTACACCCACGCCGGCCGGTCCGACTTCACGATGACCGACGAGTACGTCCCGCACGCCGTCGCCGCCATCCACCTGCTGCAGCGCCACTCGAACGTGGATGCCGCCAGAGTGTACGTCGCCGGCCACAGCATGGGCGGCAAGGTGGCCCCGCGAGTCGCCGCCGCCGAGCCCTCCGTGGCCGGTCTGGTGCTGCTGGCCGGTGACGCCCAGCCGATGCACCAGGCCGCCGTGCGCGTCGTCAATTACCTCGCCTCCCTGGATCCCGGCGCGCAGGCCGCCGTCGAGATGATCACGCGGCAGGCCGCGATGGTCGACAGCCCCGACCTGTCGCCCGACACGCCCGCCGCCGAGCTGCCGTTCGGCTTTTCGGGGGCGTACTGGCTGGATCTGCGCGGCTATGACCCGGTGGCGACCGCGGCGGCGCTGGACAAGCCGATGCTCATCCTGCAGGGCGGCCGCGACTACCAGGTGACCGTCGCCGACGACCTCGCCCGCTGGCAGGCAGGTCTTGCCCACCGGGCGGACGTCACGATCCGCGTCCACGACGCCGACAACCACCTGTTCTTCTCCGGCTCAGGCCCGTCCTCTCCCGCGGACTACGAGTCGCCCCAGCACGTCGACGCGGCCGTGATCGCCGACATCGCCGACTGGTTGGCACCCCGACAGGGGAAGATCGCCCGACTGGTCTCCGGCCTCACGCGCTGACCACACCGACTCACATTTGACCGAGGGGCACGGCAATGATCGGAGAAACCGCAGCGGACGCTTCCTCCAAGACCGCTGAAGAACAGCTGAACTGGCTGCTGGGCGCGTCAGCCCGAGCCCCGCTGCCGGACAGTGAGATCCGTCAGCGCCTGGCACCGGCCCTGCTGGACGCGAGCGGCGGGCCGGAGGGACTCAACGCCGCACTGGCCGGGGTGGGCAGGCTGGCGGCAGGCAAGATCCTCACGACGCGACCGGATCTGGCCCAGGCGGAGGTGCGTGGTCATGCTGCCGGCTACCTCCTCACGGTGCATGTGGACGGGGCAGGGCTCGTGGACAACCTCCGCCTGACCCCGGACGAAGGCGAGCCGACCTCGTGGACGCAGATCGACACGCGGCTGGCTGAGCTGGGAACACGCGTGTCCTTCGCCGCCGCGGAGATCGGGCCGGACGGACAGTGCCGGATCGCCCACGGCCTCGCCGCCGACACGCGACGGCCGATCGGCTCGGCGTTCAAGCTGTACGTACTGGGCGCGCTCGCCCAAGCCGTCGCAGAGAAGCGAGCCGCGTGGGACGAAGAGCTGGCGATCCGCGAGGACTGGAAGAGCCTGCCCTCGGGCACACTGCAGGACCGCCCGGCCGGCACCACCCTCCCGCTGGCGGCGTTCGCCGACCACATGATCTCGATCAGCGACAACACCGCCACCGACCACCTGATCCACCACCTGGGCAGGGACGCGGTGGTGCGCCAGCTGTCGCTGTTCGGCCACCGGCAGCCCCAGGAGAACATCCCGTTCCTCACCACCAAGGCGCTCTTCCAGCTCAAGGCCGCCCCGGATGCGGCTCGGGCACAGCAGTACCTGGCCCTGCCGCGACACGAGCGCGCCGCCGCGTTACGGGAACTGGAAGGGCAGCCTCTGCCTGACGTACGAAAGACCTGGCCCCAACCGAACAACATCGACCAGATCGAATGGTTCGCCTCGCCGGCCGACATCTGCCACGCGTACGCGGGGCTGCTGCGGCTCGACCAGCCCGAGATCCACCACGCGCTGTCACTCAACGACGACGGGCTCAACCTGGACGCGGCCCGGTTCCCGGCAGTTTGGTACAAGGGCGGCAGCGAACCCGGCGTCGTGACCATGCACTACCTCGCCCGCACGGCCGACGGCCGCGCTCTGGCCACCAGCCTCATGGTGTCCGACCCCACCACCGCGCCCGACACGATGGAGATGGCGACCAAAGGCCAGTCCATCATCCGAGGCGCGTTCCACCTCCTGTCCTTGGCACGGTGAATCACTGAGTAGCACGGGCCGCACGTAGCGCAGGTAGGCCAGTGAGCCGGGAGCCGAGTCAGCCGCGCGGAGCGGTCGCGGCGCGGATCAGCCGCGCAGCTCCTCACTGATTTCCTCGTCCATCCGACTAGTCGTCTGGGTCGCCGAAGGCTTTCCGGATCTTGGCCGCGCCGTACTGGCCCGACGGATTGCAGATCGGGCACGCGCATGGCGGTCTTCCATGGGCGTCCGGCATGTAACGCCACCCGGTCACCTGGTTGACGCCGCGGATGCGGTGAATCTCGTCGGCCCTGATGGGCCGCGCGACGAAGAACTCGTACCCGCGTGCGTCCTGCTGGGCCGCGACCAGCGCGGCCGCCTCCGCGCTGGCCATCTCGGCCGGAAAGCGGCTGTAGTGGCCGACCTGCACCGGTTCGTCATCTGGCACCCGGAAATAGACCGCGATGAGGGTACGCTGCCCGCCTCGCCGCAGCTCGCGTACCCACTGATGGGTGATCTGGTACGACGGGAGCACCGGCAGGCAATAGACACCAGAGATCCCGTCATGCCCACCGCTCACCGCACGAATGCCGCTGCGCCGCATCGACCGCGTGTTCTTGGCCGCGGTGACGTGAACGAGCATGGTCATGATGACGCCCCTGACGAGTCAGCCGGTCGATGACAGCTACTGGCACTTACCCTTGAGCCACGCGCTGAGCTGGGATGTGTAGTCGGTCGCCACCCGCTTGGTCGACCGATCGAGCGCGGCCTGCCACGCGCTCTCGTTCAGCGTCCATGAGGGCGGCGGTTCCTCCCATTTGGTCACCTCCGGCCAGCTGGGCCCGCCGGTCAACACCCGCGCCAGGCCCGCGGCGGTGACGCGCCTCTTGAGCTCGGCCGCGATATCGGCATCATGGGAGTACAGGATGATCTCCTGCGACTCGTACCGCTCCTTGACCGGATCCAGGACCTCGGCCCACGCCCGCGACTTGACCGCGGCGTCGGCGCCGAGCAGGAACTGCCGGGTCTCGGGCTTGATCTCGACCAGCCCGATCATGCTGTTGGCCTTCATGGCGGCCAGCCACTCGCGGAAGGTGTAAACGGTCTCGCCGCTAAAGCTCCCCCGGTTGATCGTCCGCCCCTTGAGTGCGGTGTCACCGGCGGCCCACCAGATGTCGGTGATGTTCTTCTTGACGCCGCTCAGGCCCCAGGTGGAGGTGTTGTGCCACATGACGGCCTTCGTACCGTCTTTGGTGAGCTGTAGATCCGCTTCGACACCTGCCGCACCCCAGCCCTTGTACTTCCGGATGGCGGTGGGGTTGTTGGGCTGGCGTACCTGATCCCGGTTCCAGGTGTCGGCCCCGTTGGCGCCGCTGGGGTAGCCGCCATGCCCGAATATCTGCGGACACGGCGGTAACGCGGCGCTCGCCTGGGCGGGACTGCTTGCAGGTAGTACGGTCGCCAGCACACCGACGGCCAGACCGGCCACAACGCGCGATAACGCCAAGACCCTCACCTTTCGCTCACCCAATTACGCCAACCCTGGCATATCCGGATCACTACGAGGCCTCGGATACGGCGACCAGCGGCCTGGCGAGGCGGTGAGTCGGGCACCGAGCATCGTCCGAGCCCGCCCAGCACTGGTAGACCTTCACCACGTCACCAGGGCGCTTCAGCGCACGATCGCTCAGCCCACAAGTAGGGGCGCCGTTCGACACGTGTTTATGGAGAGCGGAGGCCCGAGGCACAGGAGAAAACGCGTGCCCTTGTGGACAGCGCTCGGCCGTGTGCCCCGGATATGCCCTGCGCGATCTCTGACGTACGGCGGGGCGCCCGCTACCTGTAGTTCACGAACTGCAGGGCGATGTCCAGATCCTTGCCCTTGAGCAGGGACATGACCTCCTGGAGATCGTCCTTCTTCTTCGAACTGACCCGAAGTTCCTCACCCTGGATCTGCGCCTTGACACCCTTGGGTCCCTCGTCGCGGATCAGCTTGGAAATCTTCTTGGCGTTCTCCTGGTCGATGCCCTCCTTGAGCGAGACCAGCATGCGATATTCCTTGCCGGACAGCTTGGGCTCGTCCGCGTCGATGATCTTCAGGGAGAGGCCTCGCTTGACCACCTTCTCCTTGAACACGTCGAGCGCGGCCCCGGCCCGCTCCTCGCTGTTGGCCTTGATCTCGATACTCTGCCCGGTCCAGCCGATGCTGGCCCCGGTGCCCTTGAAGTCGAAGCGGTGTCCGATCTCCTTGACCGTCTGGTTCAGCGCGTTGTCGACCTCCTGGCGGTCGATCTTGCTGACGATGTCGAAAGATGAATCGGCCAAAACGCACATCCTCTCGCTGCGTAAGCATTAGGCGGTATCCGGTTCCAGATCTTGCGGACCTCGAAACGCGCCCTCTGCGAACGCGGACCCCAGCGTACGAGCCTAGCCAGCATCGGCGCGTCGTGCAGGGCGCCGGGCCTTGATCCACCCGCCACACCGAAGGATCACCGGCGTCGCTTTTCGATTAGGGCGTTTTTCGATGGTGTTGGTGGCGATTGCGCGGGTGCCTGAGGCCGCCACCTACTGGCGCGCGAAGCTCATCAGCTAGATCCCGTTCTGCGACCTCCTCGTCGCCCTGGTGCCTGACAAGCCGTTACCGCAGGTCAAGGACACGGGTCCGGTCAAAGGGGTGGTTCGGTCGACGGTGGGGCGAATACCGTTTCGGCGGAGCAGGCAGGCGGGATCCGGCGTGGGACAAACCGGTGTCACGTGTACCTCGGAAGTCCGCTATTCTTCTGATGTCGCCGCGAGAGCGGATGGCGCGGCAGGTTGCCCGAGTGGCCAAAGGGAGCGGTCTGTAAAACCGTCGGCTCAGCCTACGCAAGTTCGAACCTTGCACCTGCCACACCAGCAGAAAGAGGCCCTTCACCAGCGGAAACGCGGTGAGGGGCCTCTCTCGTTGATCGCCCGTGAGTACCCGCGATTCCCCCTGTTTCTCCGTGGCATCTGGCACGGATCTGGCACGCGATCATCGGGATGTTCCCGGTGTGGACTCGCACACTTTCTTCCCGGCCTGATCTTCCCGTCACCGTCGTCCCACCCGTCAGGGGAGTGGTCCTTGGTCTGCTCATCGTCCAAGGCGACGGGTCGAGTTGGCCCGCCTCTGCTACCGACGACGCAATGCTTGTCCTGATCACCTTCAAAGGCAGGTCTACGTCCCTCTTGGTCCACGCTGAACCACGCTGAGCGGCCTGGTCTCGCAAGCCCGAAAGCCGGTGTTCGAGGGCGGAAATCTGAAGGTTGCGCATCCTGCGTAGGCTCATCGCCTCAAGGTCGGAGTGGGGAGCGTAGCGATGAGACTATTCAGGACCCGTAAGTCGTCGTGCCGGTGCAGACCACAGTGGCCAGCTCTGGTGACGGAGATGAACGGGTATGCCATGCCGTGCCTACCAGACGAGCACGGCAGTCCGTTCACCTCCCTCGGCGGTCTAGCGGCACGGTGCGGCGAGTGCGGCGCGATCTACCCGGGAAGCTTCATCATCGAACCGGATACGCCACCCCCGTTCGAGTGGGCTCGCGAGCCGAAGGTCACCCTGTGCTCCTGCGAGCCGCGATGGCCGCAACTGATGGTCATGCTGGACGGACAGTGGTACCTCGGTTACCCCGGCTCGGCCGGACAACTGGTCGTCGACGGTGCGGCAGAAGAAGCCTTCTGCCGCACCTGTGGGGCTTACTTCCTGGGAGAGATGGTGGTTGATCTCGACGACAGATCACACCTTGTAGATTCAGACGAGACGTAGCTGGTGTAGGGCGCCGCGTCGCGCTTGCTTGGCGAGCCAGACCTGAAGAGAAAGGCCCGTCCATCGCCTCAACAAATCGAAAGCCCAGGCCGTTGACCTGGGCTTTCGCATGTGTGGAGCCTAGCGGATTCGAACCGCTGACATCCTGCTTGCAAAGACGCATGTCGATCTTTCTCGAGTCGCGAAAACGCAGCTCAGCAGACTGGTCGCGTTCCCCGTGACTCCCCGCTGTTTCCCCTTGTTGCCCGCCCCATCGGGCACGCGACGGGCACGGCGTCGATTTGCCGACGGTTTTACAGCGCGTGACCGTTGCGGCTTGGATATGGCCTTCCACCTGCGACATGACCTTGTCTCACCGTGATGCAGACCATGATCATTGCACGTATATTGCGCGGCTGGCAGTTGTGGCGGAATCCCATCGCACGGGGCTGTTGCAGTAGCCCACCATCCCCTTCTCCTCCCCGCCTTCCCTTGTAGTTCCCGCCCCCAGGGCGAGGCCGCCGTGCCGATCCCTGCAAGCCCACCTGTCCCAGTCTGCGACGGGAACCCGTCGTATGGAGCGCTTCGCGGGGCACAGCATCTGGGCGCTCATTGCGAGAGCTCCTTGCGTCCGAAGGCGCCCGGGCCCGCATGGAACAGACCGATGAGCAAGACGCCCACACCGATGGAGGCAAAGGACAGCGCGGGGTATCGGTCGATATGCGCCCACCACAACAGCAGGCCGCCGATGACGAGGCCGGTCCATCCTGCGACGAGGTTGGTGATGGGCCCATTGCCCAGGGCGGACGGGTAGCGCCTTCTGGTGATGCCGCGGATGAAATGAGGCAGTCCATTGCCGGCGACGAGACTGCCAAGGAAGCTGAGAACAATCGTCTGCCACATTGCATGAGGTCCTTATCGTCGGCCGAGTTGATGGCTGAGCATGGGAAGCAGCACCGCGTCTACGAGCGTGTGCAGGAACAGGTCGTCGAGGGGTTCGCCGGTGACGAGGAGACGAGACAGCAGCGTGGCCGAGCTGATCTCGGCGAGGAGTGCATGGTCCATCGTTGCGGGGATCTCGCCTCGATCGATGGCCCGGGCCATGACGGCCGCGAACACATCGCGTTTGTGGTCGAGGACGTGTCGGCGTACGGTGTGCGCGAGATCAGGGTCGCGGCGCATCGCGACGAGCAGTCCAAGAATGAGCGCGCTGTCTTGACCGGTGAGGCTGGCACGCAGGCTCAGCAGAACCGCCACCAGGTCGTCACGCAGGCTCGCCGTGTCGGGTGGAGCGGTCACCGGCGTTCCCGCGTACCTCCGTATGGCCGTCGCCACCAGGTCGGCCTTGCCCGGCCATCGCCGATAGATCGTGGCCTTGCTGGCGCGAGCCCGTTCTGCGATGGCCTCGATGGTCAACTGGTCATAGCCGACTTCGCTCAGCAGACTCATGGCTGCGAGCAGGATGGCTTCTTCTCTGATCTCACCCCGTCGGCGCGCCGGCATGGCTGATCCTCATCGAAACGGTGCCGTTCACATTCGAGAAGTGTACGCCAGCGTTTCGTTCTGCGGAAGTGCCCTGCGTGAACCAGTCACGAGATCGGCGGCCACCGTGACTGTCGGCCGGATCGGCGGCAATGACTTCATCCAGAGATGGGCAGCGACACCTGGCTCATCCGCTGCAGTCCGCCGGTTCAGAGGTCAAGGTCGGCGATCAACCACCTTGCTCGGTGAGCCAGGGTGAGGAACGAACCCTGGATCGTCGATCGCCCCCAAGCACGTACGGTGGCCGGCCACGCCGTGGCGATCGTAAGGGCTGTATCTGTGCGGCGGCGTGGCAACCTTGGTCGGAGCGTTCGGTCGGTACGGCGGTGCTGGCGTGCGGCGGCCGGCCCGGTGTCCCGCCGCCGTCCGGGACCGGCCCCCAGGCCGCACGCCCGGACGGCGGGCGGGCGGAGGGCCGGGGGCACGGCGGCGCGCCGCGCCGCCGCTTGATGACTCAGGTGCAGATTCCGCGGCTCATCGTCTCCTTCCACACCAGCGAGGTACGGGTAGCCGCCCGTGTGATCGACGAGCGCCGCCCGTACCTGGCGTTCAGCACGTCGGAGGCGGACGTCTCGGTCTCCACCACGGGCGGCGGCCCGGTCACCGACGCCGACCTGGCCCTGGCTCGCGAGATCTACAGCGCCGCTGCTCGCTACCTGGCCGACTGCGAGCGCCTGCACGCCGAGCAGTCGGCCACCGGCAAGGCCATCGACCAGACGGCGGCCTGACAGGCAAGGCGGGGCCGCCAGAAGGTGCAACTTCCGGCGGCCCCTCGGTTCTCCCTGATCTCACTCACGAGAGGTTCCCAGCATATGTTCAAGCGGCTGCCTGGGGATGAGGCGCGCAACCTCGTCACCACCACGCCCGACACGGCCGTCGTCTTCCGCCCGGCCGTCATCCGAACTCCCGCCATCATCACCCTGATCATCTTCACCTGGCGCATCCTCACCGGCTGCGTCCGGCTCGTATGGCGCCACCCCGTCGCGACCCTCGTCACGTCGACGCCCGGCGCGCTCACCCTGGCCTACGGCTGGCAGACCGCTCTCCTGCTCCTCGCGCCCATCCCCACTGGACTCCTCGTCTGGGCCGCCACGGACCGACTGAGCTTCAACCGCGTGATCGGCCTGCGGCTGCTCGCCTGGTGGCGGCTGACCTGGATCTACCGGCGGCACTGGCAACCCGTCATGATCGTCTCTGGCCTGGGACGGCACCTGTGGGGCCGCGACTACCTGCCCCGCCTCGGCAAGCTCACCTGTACGGCATGGGCCGACCTGGTCACCGTACGCATGCTCAAAGGACAGTCGGTCGCCACGCATGCGACCTGGGTGGCTGACCGGCACGGTGTGATGGCCGCCGCTCGTCGGCTCGGCCACTCCAATGCCAGCGTGACCACGCGCCACTACGCTCGCGCCGTGGAAGGTCGAGACAAGGAGATCGCGGAAGCCTTTGACGGGGAGTACTTGAAGGGGAGTGGTGTGGAAGACCGTCGGCCATCTGGCACGTTCGTGGCACGGCAGGAAAAGCGGCGGTTCTCCTGGGCGACCAGCAAGCCTTCTACCAGCAAGAACGGCGATAGCGGATCTTCGTCGGCAAGAGGTCTGTAAAACCGTCGGCTCAGCCTACGCAAGTTCGAACCTTGCACCTGCCACACGCAGTAAGCGCAGCTCAGAGGCCCTACGGGGCCTCTTCTGCGTTTCAGGGGCATGCAGCCATGAGCCACCCTGAGCGCCGTTTGTCGCTGGTCGCGGGATATGCGCGGGATGGATCACGAGGCGTTTCCCCAGGTGGACGCCCCCCTAAGAGGAAAGGGACCTCCAGTGGCCCTCGGAGACGACTTCGACGGTGCCGTCGGTCACCTTGATGGCCGTCTGGTCGTCAATGGCGTACGCCGGACCCGCGATGTCGGCGGCCCATCTCTCGGCGTCGGCCATGGTGTTTCCCGGCATGAGCTCGTGTCCCAGGTGCGGGAAGATCGAGAAGTCGACGACCCCTAAGGTGCGGTCGCTTCCGGTGGGCGGCGTCCATTCGACGAAGTAGTCACCGATCCGGGGGGTCATCACCATGCTTCCGGCGCTCACCCCCACCCAGACCGTCTCGGGCAGCGACGGCAGGAGATCCGCCAGCCCGGACTGCCGCATCCAGTGGCAGAGGTACGTCGCATCGCCGCCGTCCACCAGCAGGACGTCGGCCTCCCTCACCCAGGGGACCCAGCGGTCCTTGCCGATGCTGGGCAGTGCGGTGAGCTCGAGGACACCCACCGACTTCCAGCCCAGGTCGCACATGGGTGCCGGGGTCTGTCCGGCGATGAAGCGCCAGGCTGAGGCCGGCGTGCACATGGGGTGGCCATACTCCGCCGTAGGGATGCAGAGGGCACTGGAGTCGGCGATCGGCTTACCCAGCAGGTCCACCAGCGCATCGCGGATGCTCGCGTTCGTGACGCCTCCGGACGTGAGAAGAAGCTTCAAGATGCCTCCCGGTTCGAGTGCGATGGAGCGGTGTGACGTGTAGACCTGCGACCACCGCGAGACTCACCGCTGCTGGGGGCAAACGCTTGGTAGATAAGGATCGAGCCGCCGCAGCACCGCAGGGACCGCGGCCGCTGTGCTGGTCATGTTCCTAACGCTGTTTCGGCGTGAGGAGACGGGCGCTAATTTCCTGCCGCCGCCGCCAAGACGTCGACCAGCGGCTCCGCAGTGGTGATGGCGCTGACCGTCATCTCGTGGGGACGTCGCTGGTGGGCACGTACGCCGCAGTCTCTCCAACTCTTCGCTCTCCAGGGCCCCCACAGCCTGGACGACACTGGCGACAATCTGCTTGACGGGCTGACAACCTCGATTTTACAGAGTATTGGGATGGCCGATACGGTTGATTCGGTCAAGATCTTTGCTCTTATGAGGTTGAAGCATGAAGAAGCTCACATCCGTTCTGCTAGGTTCCGCCGCCGCGACGGCCATGCTGCTGACACCGGCGACCGCAGCCACCGCACAGGCGGGCACCGCACGGACGAGCACGGAGACCGCCGTTACGAAGGCCACCACCGCGTCGGCTCAAGCCGGGGTCGAGCGCGACAGCATCAGTTGCTCCCGGCCCAGAGGCAAGTGGGCCAACTACTCGTGGGGTGAGGGCAACACGACCGCGACCATCTACTTCAACAACCACTGCAGCCACAAGGTCAGCGCCAAGATCATGTTCGTGAGGAAGGGCTCGGTCGGCGACAAGGCGGCCAAGTACCGTTGCATGACGGTCAACGCCCACACCAAGGGCAAGAAGAAGTTCTACGCCGCTGTCTACAAGCCGTATTCCGTGACCCGCGTCGCGCGCTGCAGCTGAGCCGGCCGCCCGTGTCCAGCGGGCATGACAGAGCCATGCTCAGGGCGACTGACGATCGCTCCTCGAGCCCTGCAGGCCCCTGCATACAGCAGCCATGCGCCCCCAGATGCATGTCCACGGGATATGCGCCAGATGGATCTTCAGGTGGATCCTGAGATGAAAGCCGTATGGCCAGGTCAGAGGCTGACGCGGGCGAGAATATCGGTCCGCGGTAAAACCGTCGGCTCAGCCTGCGCAAGTTCGAACCTTGCACCTGCCACCAGCGGAAAGAGGCCCTTCACCAGCAGGAATGCGGTGAGGGGCCGCTCGCTGATCACCCGTGTGTGCCTGCGGTTCCCCCCTGGTTCCCGTGGCATCTGGCACCGCGATCACGCCTGTCGGTTTCCTGTGCGGACGCAGGCACCCCTCTGTTGGCCATCTCGCCCCGAACATCCGGTCCGGTGAGTGATAGCAGACACGGCCAGCGTAGTCGGATGATCGTCAGTTGGGAATACGTCGCTGTTTCCGGCGCAACAGGCAAATCCCGCGATGGCGAGTCATCGAGTTCGCGTCGCCATCGGGGCTTGACAATCCTTGCGTTACTACCGATCCGAATATCTGCTGCGGTAGACGCGAAGTTCGCCGTTGGGTAGCCGGATGCCCTCGGGGGTTTTGCCGATCTCACGCCAGCGGTAGTACGGCGGTGCCGCGCTAAGATCGCGTCCCGTGCTTTCGGATAATTTATGGCGGATTATCAGGATTGGATTAGTCGGTCTGGTCCTTGCGGCGGTTGGCGCGGGCCTAGTGCTCGGCGACGCCTGGCTCTGGGCGGCCGTCGAATGGTCGCCGCCGGCCTACGCGGAGTTTTACCTGCGCGGCGGGTTCGACACCCCGACGACTGTGGTGCTGCTCGTGGCCGCCCTGGTGAAGGCCGCGCTCCTGTGGCTGATCCTGCGTGCCCCCGCACCCGGACCGCTGAACCGCCGGGCGAAGGCGCTGCGCCGACTGCTGTATCTCGCGGTGGCGTACAACCTCGTGCTGTGGTTCCCGATCGTGCTGCTTCCCGACGCGGTCAACATGGCATTCCAGCTCGCGCTGTGGACCGCGATCGACGTCCTCTACCTGCTCGTTATCCGCTGGCGGTCCCGCATGCTGCGCGCGGCCGCCGGAGCGATGTTCGCGGTCGAGCTGGCGGGGATGGCCAACGGACTGCTCGACGATCTCGACCTCCCAGAGCTTGGATCGGGCGGCATCGTCGAACCGGTCTTGATGCTGAGCGGAGTGGTGGCGACCATCCTCACGGTCGTCGGGCAGCGGCGCGACGGCCGGTGGAGCCGCGGCACGCAGATCGCCGGGTTGTTGTCGCTGGGTGTCTACGCGCTGGCGATGGCGCCCAACGTATTCTCCGGCGGCACTCCGGCGTTGCTGATCATGATGGACGCGGTGAACCTCGTCAGCACCGTGTGGATGGCCGCGACCGCCCGTGAACTGCCCGCGGAGGACTGCCTGGCGGACCCTCCGCCCGCGCGGCGGCGTGTGATCCGCGTCGTGGTCGCGGCCGTGACCGTGCTGCCGATCATCGTACTGATCCAGCCGGAGCAGGCCGCGCACCTCACCTACACCGGCCGGTCGATGGGCTGCTACGACCGGCCGAGCTTCGGCGACCTGAAACCCGCGGAACGCGACGCCGCGTTCCTGTGCCGAGCGCGGAGCAGAGCTGGTGGAGTCCCGCCCATGTTCCCTGACAGCGTGTCGGATCAGGCGATCCTCGCGTACGGGCGGGCGCTGTGCCGTACAGAGGACCGCGACGAGCAGAAGGCGATTCTGACGCGGGCCGGGAGCGCGCGGCCCGCTTGGAGCGTGGACCCGTGGGACCTCGTCTACGTGTGCCCGGAGATCGTCGGTGCGACAAATCCCGAGCTGCTGCGGTCGACCACGCAGACGGAGGCGGACAACGCCGCCTACATCGCCAAGAAGAACGCGAAGTGCCGCGACCCGTGGCCCCGGACGAAGGGTGTCGTCCAGGGCACGGCCAACTACTTCCTGTTCGTCGACGGCGATCCCGGCTATCTGGTCCAGGACCCCGAAGACGAAGCGGCCGACGAGGCGGCGGAGGAGGCGATGGGCAAGGTCTACGACGACAGCAACCTCATCGGGGTGGCCGGCAGCGCGGCGCTCATCGGGCACGTCGAAGACGTCTCTGATCTGTGCCTTACCGTGAAGGCATTCCGCGCCGCACCGCCACAGCGGACGGCCGGGTGGGACCAGGTCAGCGAGGTGCCGATCGTCAGCCGCAGCGGCCAGCTCACTGTGCCGTACATGGGCGAGGGCGGAGATGTGGGCGCGGGCGCCCCGATGCCCAACCTGGCGATCGCGGGGAAGGGCCGCTACCGGCTCCGTGTCTACGTGCGGGTCGACGCTGCGGGGGAGGAGCAGCACCTGGTCGTCGTGTTCCCGGGTGCGTCGAGGAAGAGGCTTGAGCTGAAGTCGTGAGCGGTGGCGGGGCGCACACTCTCCTCCGTACGGGCACCCTACCGAGCGAAGGGATCAGCGAGTTGACGCTGTCGACAGCCGACCTCACCGCATCGGATCATGAAGCCATGTCGGAACAGATCCCCGCCCACCTTGACGGCATCGGCCCGGGCTGGCGTCCGCTGCTGCTACGCCTGCACGAGGAACTGCTGGCCGTAAGCCCCGGCTACAGCGTCCAACAGGTCAAGGAGAAGTACGGCACCTTACGCGTCTACCTCCTCACCGGCCTGTTGCGCCACCTGCACCAGGGGGGCGACAAGTGGCCCGAACCACATGAGGCGGAACGCTACAAGCGGGAGGACGACGCGGCGACACTCCTCGTACGCGCCGCTGAACAGGAATCGGCCAGGATCTGTGAATACTGCGGTAATCCCGGCCAGGCCAGGAAACGCCCCTGGATCAAAACCCTGTGCGACGATTGCGACGCCTGCCGCTAAGACTGTGAGCGTTTCGTGGCGTCACCCTCGGGCCCAAAAGCGATCTACAACCACAGGGTTAGGATCGGGTCATGCCTTTAACGGTGATTGACGTGGACCGGTTCGAGCTGTCGAGGCCCCGTCTGGAGGCCATCGCCTACCGTCTCCTCGGCTCCGCAGACGAGGCACAGGACGTCGTGCAGGAGACGTTCCTGCGCTGGCAGGCCGCCGACGTCGACCGCGTCGAGGTCCCCGAGGCTTGGCTGACGAAAGTACTCACCAACCTGTGCCTCAACCAGCTCACCTCCGCGCGGGCGCGCCGCGAGACCTACGTGGGCCAATGGCTTCCCGAGCCACTGCTGGCCGGGGACCTGATGCTCGGCCCGGCCGACACCGCTGAGCAGCGCGAATCGGTCTCGTACGCGGTCCTCACCCTCATGGAGCGCCTGTCCCCTAACGAACGGGCCGTGTACGTGCTGCGGGAGGCCTTCGACTACCCGCACCGGGAGATCGCCGAGATCCTCGACATCACCGAGGCGGCCAGCCAGCAGATCTTTCACCGTGCCAAGAAGCATGTCGCGTACGGCAAAGCCCGCACCGAGATCGACGAGGCCGCCGCCCGGCGGATCGTCGAGGAGTTCCTCGCGGCCGCCACCAGTGGTCAGACCGATGAGCTCGTACGCCTGCTCACCAAGGACGCCATCTCCATCGGTGACGGCGGAGGGAAGGTTCCGGCACGCACCAAGGCGTTCGAGGGAGCCGTCGCGGTCGCGAAGTTCGTGTGGGGCATGTTCAAGCCCGCCGAGGCCAAGCGCGCCGTCGTCGGCGGCTCGCCCGAGATATACGCCTGGACCGCCAATGGCGAACCCGCCGTTGTGGCCGTCGTGGAAGGCCGGGTCGTCGCCATCATGTGCCTGGAGGTCACCGCCGAGGGCATCACCGCCTGCCGTACCCAGGCGAACCCCGACAAGCTCGAACGCGCGACCGAGCAATGGGCGGCGGCCGGCCATGGGGAGCCCCTTCTCATGATGTGACGTGTCTCACACCGCGTTCCTGTCAGGAAACGGCGGGCCATCCGGTTCAAGTGGCACATCCGAACCGGACAGGAGCCTGAAATGCAGCATCGCGTCATCGTTCTCGGAGCCGGATACGCCGGAGCCAGCGCCGCCGGCCGCCTCGCCAAGCGGCTGCGCCGCGAGGACGTCGCCATCACCCTCGTCAACGCCGAGCCCGACTTCGTGGAACGCGTTCGCAATCACCAGCTCGCGACCGGCCAGGACCTCAGGCCCCGGCCGCTCAGCGAGATCTTCGCCGGCACCGGCGTCGAACTGAGGCTCGCGAAGGTCACCGGCGTCGACGTCGACCGCAAGACCGTCGCCATCACCGGTGCGAGCGGCGCCGAAGAACTGGCGTACGACACCCTCGTGTACGCCCTCGGCAGCGACTGGAACAGCCAAGGCGTACTCGGGACCGCCGAGCACGCCTACCAGCTCGCCAGCCGTACCGGAGCACTCCGGTTACGGGGGCGCCTGGCGGGCCTCGACGCCGGGCAGGCCGTGGTGGTGGTCGGCGGCGGCCTCACCGGCGTGGAGGCCGCCACTGAGATCGCCGAGGCCCGCCCGGACCTCAACGTCGCCCTGGCCGCCAGCGGCGGCCTCGGCGACTGGCTCTCACCCAAGGGGCGCGAGCACGTAAGGAAGGTCTTCGGCGGGCTCGGCATCACCGCGTACGAGCACGCCGCCATCAGCGGCGTCGAAGCCGACCGCGTCACCACCGCCGACGGCAAGGTCATCCCCGCCGCGGTCACCGTATGGACCGCCGGTTTCGCGGTCCACCCGATCGCGAAGGCGACCTCCCTGGAGGTCTCCGGCACCGGCCAGATCGTGGTCGACCGGACCATGCGCTCGGTTTCACACCCCGACGTGTACGCCGTCGGCGACGCGGCCATGGCGATGGGCGCCGGAGACAAGCCGCTGCGGATGTCGTGCGCCTCGGGAATCCCAGTCGCCTGGCTGGCCGCCGACGCCATCGCGGCGCGCCTGACCGGCCGGAAGGTCCCGAACAAGACGATCGGCTATTTCAACCTGTGCGTCTCATTGGGCCGCAAGGAGGGCCTGATCCAGTACGTCACAGCTGACGACCAGGCCAAGCAGGCGGTCCTGACCGGCCGACTGGCCGCCGCCTACAAGGAACTGATCTGCAAGAGCGCCGCATGGAGCGTCGCCAACCCGACACTTGGGATGCCGACCCGGCCCAATCGCGTTACGCGTGAGCAGACGCTGATGCAGGAGACCGCATGAACATCGAGCATGCGCTGCAAGGCACGGCGCCGGCCGTGGGGGGTCACCCCCACGGAGGGTGACCCGCTACCGTGCTGGCCACCAGGCGAAGCGCTCAGGCCGGCGGGCCCGCATCACGCGCCGCCCGTCGGGTGCTCACCACGTTCCGCCCATGCCAGGCGAGTACGTAGCACGCGAGTATCACAGCGGCCCCGTCGGCGCCTCCCAGGATCATGCTCCGAACCAGGTCGTAGCCGCTCACCGCGGCGCGGTCGGTCACCGCCCCGGCGGCGGCCCCGGCGATCACGGCCACCGTGACCATGGCCAGCACCGCGCCGCGCACCCGGCCCGCCACCCCGGGCAGCCGTTCCGACCGGAGCGGGGTCCGCCGATACCAGAGCGCGAACCATCCGGCCAGGGCCGCCAGACCACCTACCGAACTGGCGTACATGAGCACGTTGAACACACGATGCGGGCCGATGACCGGTAGCCGCAGCACCTGCCAGTGCGCCACCGCGAACCCGCCGACCTGCGTGAACCCGTCCCAGACCAGGTGCGTGGCCATCCCGGCGACCAGCGCCGCCACCACCGTCACGGGCGCCGGCCGCGGCGCGACGGGCAGCCGGGCGCGCAGCCCGGCCGGGGCCAACGCGACCAGCGGTGCCCGGAGCGCCTGGTGAAACAGCACCAGCAGCACCGCGCCCGACGGCGCCCCCAGCAGCAGTACCCCCCACCATGCGTGCGTGCTCGCCGACGAGAACGGCAGCGGCAGGTAGTACGGCAGATCAGGTATGACCGCCCCGACCGCCAGCGCCGACGGCGGTAACCACCGCCGCATCGGCAGGATCGCGGCGACATGGCTCAGGGTGAACGGCACACGCCATTATCGGTACTCGCCGTCCGGACGGTGATCTATATCGATATCTCTGTGGCTCCATGGATCATCGCCGCGTGCGCAGGACGCGGGGAGAGGCGCCCAGCTCACGGCGGCACGCCTTGTTGAACGCCTGCAGGTCCGCGATCCCCACTGCCGCGGCGATCGCGGGGATCGCCAGCGTCGACTCGCGCAGCAAGTGCAGCGCCCGCGACAGCCGGCGGCGGCGGATGTAGGCGACCACCGTGTCACCGCTCTGGGCGCGGAACAGCCGGGTGAGGTGGTTGTGCGAGACCCCGGCGGCCCTGGCGACGTCCGGTACGGTCAGCGGCGCGGCCAGGTTCGCCTCGATGTACTCGATCGCCGCGGCCACCACGGCGGGCCGGCTGCCGACCACGGGCAGGCTCGCCACCCGCCAGAGCACCGACCACACCTCGGCCGACGCCCTGGCCGGAGTGCCGGGGACGGCCGCGATGGCCTGGCGCAGCGCTGCGCCGATGATCGGGGCCTGGTCGCCGGCGTCCCGCATGACCGTCACGGTGCGGCGCTCGTCCTCGCCGGGCAGGCGGAAGTGCGCGTACAGGTGCTCTGATCTGCCCCGATAGTGGTAGTGCACCTCGGCGCCAGGCGGGATCAGGCTCACGTGTCCCGGCTTGATGGCGTGCGTGGTGTTGTCCAGGACGAGTTCGGCCGCGTAGCCGTACAAGTGGAGTTGCCACAGGTCGGGCAGCCGAAATACGTCGTGGAGGCCGACGACGCCGTGCACGCCCACTCCCGCCCCGGCCACCACGGGCGGCTCGGAGAGCGCGATCGTCAGATGACGCACAGCGCATGTCTACCCCAGTGGGGGAAAATCAACCAGTAGATGAGGATTACAACCCACGACACGGCGAGTGTCCGATTCTAGCTTTGAGGCATGAGAACCACTTTGCTCACCTCCGCGCAGGTGGCCGGCTTCGTGGCCGCCGGTTACCTGCGGCTCGACGGAGTCGTCCCGGACGAGCTCAACGACCAGGCGATCGACGTACTGGAGGCGGGAATCCCGCGCCTGCCGTACGGGACCTCGATCGACAAGGCATTCCCCGAGGGGACGTTCGCCCGCCGCCTCATCGAGCTGCCCCAGGTCGCCGGGGCCCTGCACTCCCTCGTCGGGCCCGGCCCGACCGTCGACCACCACGCCGTGCACATCCGCGAGCCGTACAACGGACAGGCCCAGCCGCTGCACGCCGACGCCATCATCGACACCCGTGTGGACGCCTTCGACGTACAGCTCATGTACTACCCCCGCGAGGTCACCGCGGACATGGGCGGCACCCTCGTGGTGCCCGGTAGCCACCTGCGCCGCGTCAACGAGAGCGACACCGGCCGCTACCAGAACCTGCTCGGCCAGACCCGGCTGACCTGCCCCGCCGGGACGGTGATGCTGCTGCACCACGGCATCTGGCACGGCGGCCGGCGCAACGACAGCGCGGTCCGGCGGTACATGTTCAAGATCCGGTTCAACCCCACCGTCCCGCAGGTGCTCCTGTGGGACACCTCCGACCTCGCCGACCCCGCCGTCCTCGGCGAGCTGGGCAGGCGTTTCCCCTGGTACGAGCAGGCAACCGGCCGGCTGGAGTTCCACAATCGGGCACTCCTGTGGCGCGCCATGACCGCGGATCCCTCGTTCGACATCGACTACTGGATCACGCGTGTGAACAACCGTCCCGGGAGGGTCGCATGAAGCAAGAAGTGCTCGTTCTCTACTTGGCCACCTCCGCCCTCGACGCGCCGGTGGTGGGATGGTCCCGCTACGACGGCACCGGGCGTACCGATCCGACGGCGGGTGACGGGGACGAACCGCCGTACGAGACGGGGGTGGACGCGCTGCGCGACGGCTGGCGGCTGTTCCAGGCGTCGCAGCTGATCCCGCCGTACCCAGGGCACGAATACGACACGTCGTTTCTCAAGCACGAGTTCTTCTTCGAGAAACTGTCCTGATAGCGCTTCCCGGCCGGCGAGGGCGACCGAGGCCAGGCGAGACCCGGCCACCCCCATGGAGCGGCGCGGCTACCTCAGGAACGGTGAGTTAGGGTGACCCGCGTGAGCCCACGTGAGGTGGCAGCAGGCCGATTATCGAGCCTGCTCGCTCGTGCCCGATCGGCGGCACTTGTCGGGAAGATGGGTGAGCGCCCCGCACCACTCGTCGAAGTGGCCGCTCTGCTGCTCGTGATCCTGCTCTTCGCATGGCTTCATACCGTCGTCGGGAAGGACGTCGCAGCCGCTACCGCCAACGCTCTGGCCGTGCAGTCCATAGAGCGGGCCGTCCATCTGGACATCGCACTCAGGGCGAACCAGTGGCTGACCGAGCATCCGGCCCTCATCCAGCCGGCGGTGTACTACTACCGCCTGTACTACCTCGCGATCATCGGTGTGCTGGTGTGGGTCTTCGTCCGGCATGCCGAGGTCTACGTCAAGGTTCGGCGGACCCTCGTCACGATGCTCGTTCTCGTGCTGCCCGTTTACTGGGCGCTGCCCATGTCGCCCCCACGGTTCGCTTTACCGGGCGTCGTCGACATCATCGCCGAGCACGACATCCTGGGCGGCCATGCCTCACGAGAGATCGCGAACGGCCAGAACCTGACAGCGATGCCCAGCATGCACGTGGGGTGGTCGTTGTGGTGCGCGTACGCCGTGTGGTGCGCGCTGCGGCCCTCCCACCCGCGATGGGCGTTGCTGTCATGGATCTTTCCGCTGGGCATGATGGCAGTCGTGCTCGTCACGGGGAACCACTATGTGCTCGACATCGCCGGAAGCGTCGTGTTGCTGGCCGTCTCCATCGTTGTCGTATCAGCGTGGAACCACCTCGCCGAGCGCCGGCGTGCTCGGGATCGCGGCGGTATGGGGACAATGGCGCGATGACGACGTGGTACCGCCGCGCGCGACGCGGACAGCCGATGACTTCCGCGCGACGTGGGACACACTCGAACGGCTCTGGCTGGAAACGGTACTCCAGCTGACGGTCCGGTGGGGCTACGCTGCTCACCCTTGCCGGCGACCAGCCCGCCCCCTGCTCGGCACTCGCCGGAGCAGGCCGGGACTGGAGTGAACACGTAGCGATATGAACGACGCCGAGGTCAGCGTCCGGTGAGGCCGTCGAGCATCAGGTTGAGGGTGAACTCGAACCGCTCGTGCCCGGTGCCGGCGGTCAGTTCGGCCGCGTGCCGCCTGGTGTTGGGGAATCGGTCCTCGGGGAGGGCGGCGAAGCGGTTCAGCAGCTCGTCGCGAGATAGAACCCACTCATCGTCGGCGCCTTCCCCGCCGGCTTCGGTGTTGTCGCTCTGCCGTGTGGTGCGCAGGGAGGCTTCCAGGCTGTAGGCGTTGACGTACAGGGTCAGGGCGTCGCCGGCCCAGGCCGCGGTCTGCGCCGGTACGCCGCCGGCGAGGAGGATCGAAAACAGCCCCTCGCCGACGCGCAGGGTTTCCAGGTTCGTCGGTACGACGGCCAGGGCGGCGCGGGAGATGCCGGGGTATTTCAGGTATTGGTCGCGCATCTGCGCGCACACGCCGATGATCTGTTCTCGCCAGGTGGCCGGGTCGGGCTCGGGGAGGACCAGCGCGGCGCTGAGGCGGCCGATGAGCAGGTCGTCCAGGTCGGTCTTGTTGACCACGTGGAAGTACAGCGACGCGGGCCCGGTCTTGAGAGCGGTGGCCACACGCCGCATGGTCAGCGCTTCGTATCCCTCGGCCGCCACGATGCCCAGCGCCGTGTCGACGATCAGGTCGACGGTGATCGGCTGCTTGCGGCGGGCGGGCGCGGCAGTGCGGGCGGCGGTGTCCTGGTCGGTGGGCTGCTGATGCCGGGCCGCGCGCCGCTGCTCGGGAGTGGACCTCATGGGGTCACCTTACCAGCGAATAGAACACCTTTCCATTTGAATGGAGCACCGTTTTATAGTAGAACAGTGTTCCATGGATATAGATGAGCGCACTCCACCTGCGACGACGCTGAGCCTGCGGCACGCGTGGGCCGTCCTGGCCGTCGTCTTCATCGCCGACGTCATGGACCTGATCGACTCCAGCGTCGCCAACCTGGCCGGGCCCTCCATCCGCGCCGACCTGGGCGGCGGCCCGGTCACCCTGCAATGGGTGCTCACCGGCTACACCGCGGCCTTCGCCCTCGGCCTGGTCACCTCCGGGCGGCTGGGCGACTTGCTCGGCCGCCGCCGGCTGTTCCTGATCGGCATGACCGGTTTCACCCTGGCCTCGCTGGCCTGCGGTCTGGCCCCGAGCGTCGCGTTCCTGATCGTCGCCCGCATCCTGCAGGGCCTGTTCGGATCCGTCATGATCCCGCAGGGCCTGGCCCTGGTGAAGGTCGTCTTTCCGCCCGAGCACCTACGCAAGGCCCTGATCCCGTTCGGCCCGGTGATGGGCCTGGCCACCGTGGCCGGGCCGATTCTGGCGGGCTGGCTGCTGCATATGGACCTGTTCGGCAGTCAGTGGCGGTCCATCTTCCTGATCAACGTCCCGATCGGCGTCATCGCCGCCGTGCTCGGCTGGCGTGTCCTGCCCCGCCGTGGCGGTGAGGACGCCACCGTCCGCCTCGACCTCACCGGTGTGGCCCTGCTCACCGCCGCCTCGGCCCTGCTCATCATCCCGCTCGTCCAAGGCCGCGAGCTCGGCTGGCCCGTGTGGACGTACGCCATGATGATCGCCGCCGCCGTCGCCCTGGCGCTGTTCGTCGTCTCCGAACGCCGCAGCCGGCACCCGCTCATCACGCCCTCGCTGTTCGGCAAGCGCAGCTTCGTCGTCGGCCTGGTGATCACCGGCGGGTTCTTCGCCTCACTGGGCGGCTTCACCCTGGTCATCAACCTGCTGCTCCAGCTCGGCATGCGCTGGACTCCCATCCACGCCGGGCTCACCCTGATCCCCTGGGCCCTCGGCACGGCCATCGCCGTCGGCCTGGCCGGCGCCTTCCTCGCCGAGAAACTCGGCCGCGCCACCCTGCAGATCGGCCTCGCCCTCGCCGTCACCGGCCTGCTCGCACTGTGGTGGACCGTCGCGCACTTCGGCACCGCGATCACCTCATGGAACCTGGCCCCGGCACTGCTGATCACCGGCTTCGGCTCCGGCCTGATCTTCGTCCCGCTGGTCGACTACATCCTCGGCGACGCCACCCCCGAAGAGGCCGGTACTGGCGCGGGCATGCTCAACGCGGTCCAGCAGTTCGCCGGAGCCCTCGGCGTCGCCGCACTCGGCACGGTCTTCTTCGCCCGCGCCGGCCACCCCACCACTGGCTCCTATACCGCCGCCGCCGAACTCGTCTTCGTCATCGCGGCCGCCCTCTACTTCCTCACACTCCTCCTGGTCAGCCTGCTCCCCAAACACGCCCAACAAGCCCACGGCTGAGCCACGTAACCCGTCGGCTGGACGCCCCTCACCGTGCGCGAGCGCGAGGTGCTCATCGAGGTCGGGCTGGTCGATTGACCCAGGGCTTGGCTTGTCGAAGAAGTAAGTGCCGGTCATAGGACTGGTCGAGGCTGAGCCAGCCCTGTTGAGCCCTCTCTGGCTCTCCTGCGTCCGGTGGCTATAACGGAGCGGCATTGATCTTCGTCGTGACGCCCCGGGGGACAACGTGATGACCCATATAGGACGAATGGCCGCCGGTGTGGGCCTGCTCGCCGCCCTGTGCGTGCCGGGGCAGGCGGTCGCCGATCCCGAACCGCCCCCAGCAGGGGCGGCGCCGCCGGTGATGGACCTGGTGCTGGACGGCGATTCGCTCTCTCTGCACGACTCCTTCGCGATCCTCGAAGGCCGTCCCGTCGTCGTGCGGCTCGCGGCGGACGCGTGGGCCCACATGAACCAGACGCGAACCGGAGCGCTGGCCGCCCTGGACGACCAGCGGGTGTACGGGTGGAACCAGGCGCTCGGACCGCTGAAGGACCGTCCGCTGACGGCCGAGCAGGCGGAGCAGTTCCAGCGCAACGTGCTGCGCTCCCACGCCGCAGGCGTCGGGGAGCCGCTGCCCGACAACGTGGTGAGGCTGGCCATGATCCTCAAGGCGAACCAGCTGGCCCGAGGAACGGTCGGCGTGCGCCCCGAGGTGCCCCAGCGGCTGCTGGCCATGGTCAACGCCGGGGTAGTGCCGCGGATGCCGCAAATCGGCTCGCTTGGCACCGGAGACCTACAGCCGCAGGCGGCGGCGGGACTGGCGGCGATAGGCGAGGACGCGCCGGTGCGCTACCGGGGTGAGGAGGGACCCGCCTCCGAGCTGCTGCCGAAGGCCGGGCTGGCCGGCGACTTCACCTTGCAGGCCGGGGAAGCGCTGCCGATCATCAGCGGCAGCACGGTCCTGGCCGCCACGCTGATGGACGCCGTACACCGGGCCACCGTGCTCGCCGACCAGGCAGAGGGCGCCTTCGCCCTGTTCATGGAGGCGACCAGGGCCGAGCAAGGATCGCTGGACGCGCGTACCCACAAAGAACGCCGCATCCCCGAGCAGAACGCGATCGCGGCGCGTCTGCGCGCGATGGTGGCGGGCTCGGGCTGGATGACGGAAGAGGGCCGCCGGCGCCTCGATCCGGCGGACTACCACCCGCGGGTCCAGGACGCGGTGTCGGTGCGGGCGGCGCCGCACATCATGGCCGGGCTGCGGCAGGTGCTCGCCGACACGCGCCGGGCTCTGGTACGGGAGGCCAATGCTTCGACCTCCAACCCGCTGATCTTCAAGCGCGACCAAGGGCCGGGGTACGAGTTCGTGATGGGCGGCAACTGGGACGGCTCCGTCATGGGGCACCTCGCCGACACCGTGAACGCGGAGATCACCGACATTGGGGTGCTGTCGCAGGAACTGTCGGGGCGGCTGCTGTCCCCCAGGTGGAGCTACGGCCTGCCGGCCAATCTCGTCGGCGGGACGGTCGGCCTGAACTCCGGAATGGTGCAGGTGCAGACGGTGGCCGCCGCGCTGATCCCGGAGATGCAGGCCAGGGCCACACCCGCGGGCACCCTGTCCCGGCCGGTCAAGGATGGGCAGGAGGACCACAACACGATGGCGATGGCCTCGGTCCGGCACCTGCACGAGAACCTCGACCGGCTGGAAATCGTCCTGGCGGTCCAGTACCTGATGTCCGCTCAGGGAATCGACCTCATCGCGCAGCAGATGTCCGGCCTGCCGCTCGGCACCGGCACGCGGACCCTGCTGGCGGAGCTCAGGGAGTACATCACGCCCCTGGGTGATGACCGCTATCTCACTCCTGACCTGGAGCGGGCCATCTGGCTGGTGCACAACCAGCATCTGGTGCCGTACGTCGCGGGGTGATGCGAGTGGCGCGACTGTCCGTCTCCTCGGGCGGCCGGGTGACCGCGGCTACGGGGTTGCGGGCGTCAGCGGCGGATCGGACGGCGGCATGTACGAACCGTCCCTCTCCTTCAGTCTTCACCGGCAAGGGACACGAGAACAAGACTGTTTCTAGTTGCTCAATCTTGTGAGACTGACGGGCATGACCAGCCTGAACGAACATGACTTTGCTGATCTCGTCCGTCGGCTCGCGCATGTCCGCTGGATCGCCGGAGGTGCCGGCGCGGGCAAGAGCACCCTCAGCCAGGTCTTGGCCGAACGCTATGACGTGGTCGTTTATGACGGCGATCTGGCCGAACGTCACTACATCCAGCGGTGTTCCCCGCAGCGACATCCGTACATGTGCGCGCTGCTGCAAACGCCTCTGGAACAGAGATGGACGGGCCGCACGCCGGAAGAGATCTTCCAGAGCATGCCCAGTCTGCACGGCGAGACCATCGGACTCGTCATCGAAGACCTGCTCACCCTGCCAACCGACCGCCCAGTGCTGGTCGATGATTTCCGTACCCTGCCCGAACACGTCGCACCATTGCTGAAGTGGCGTGAGCAAGCTGTATTCCTGCGGCCAACGCCTGAATTCCGGCGCCATGCATTGGGCACTCGATTCGCTGACCCAGCCCGAGCGCGAGCAAACTGGGGAAACTGCGACCACGTCGAGGCGATGGCGAATCGGCTGGGCCGCGACGAGCTCTGGGACGACGAGGTACGACGCCAGGCTCTCAAGCAGGATTTGCCGCTGCTGGAGGTCGATGGCTCTCGAGGCATTGCTGAGTTGGCCAACGAACTGGCGGCGAGGTTTCTCCTGGCGCGGAACTGACTGTGCACGCCCGGCTGGTCTTCTGGGAGACACCTGAACGGACGTAGCTTGCTAGGCCGCGTGGCTAAATGGGTTGGTTTCAACTACTAGAGCTGGTAGAACGCCACAGGCAGGGTGATCGCGGGCGAAGCTCCGATATACGTGAGGTTCCAGCGCCCGACAGTGACGGGCCCGCTTTCACCGTGACGAATACCGAAAGTCCAGCTTCATGACGAGGACAAATGGTCCTTTCCTGGGTCTTGGCCCGACATGTTGATTCGCTCCCCATTCTGAAGGGGCCACCCCATGTATCCGCCACCCCCCTCCCACCCGGGCTACCCGCCACCGATGCCCCTACGTCCGGTCCGCGGCGTCGCCATCTTCGCCGTGGTGGCTCTGGTGTGCGACTCCCTCGTCGGCATCGTCGCGGCCGGGATCGACCTCTGGTACGCCTCATTCGTGGACCGCATGGTCGTTGACCTCGACTCCGTGCCCGAGGCGGAGATCGACACGGCCGACCTCGTCTACGGCTTGTCCGGCATCCTCGAGGCGGTCGTCTACGTCGTGGCCATCGTGGCGTTCCTGGTGTGGTTGTTCAAGGTCAGGGCGAACGCCGAGATCCTTTCACCCGGCGGCCACCGGCGCGGCCAGCCGTGGCTGATCTTCGGCTGGGTGGTGCCGATCGTCAACTTCTGGTTCCCCAAGCAGATCGTGGACGACATCTGGTACGCCTCCTCCCGCGTCCCCTCGCCTCCTCGGGGGCTGTTCAACGCCTGGTGGGCGGCTTGGCTGATCGGCACCTGGGTGACCAGCTTGGGGAGCCGCCTGCTGTTCAGGGCCGACGAGTTGGAGTCGCTGGCCGCTGCTGCGCGGTTCGATGTGGTGAGCATCGTGCTGATGCTCATCGCGGCCGTGCTGGCGATCGGCGTCATCCGCAAGATAACCGAGGCCCAGGAGGAACAGCGAGGGCCTGTCCGCTTGCGGCCACTCGCCCATTCTGGGGTGGACGATCAGGGATATGGCACTGATGCTGGTGCACAGTACTGTCATGATCATCGGCCGATTGGGAGAGCCGTATGAAGACCCGTACCTGGACTCGCCGTGCCGCCGCTTTGACCGCCGGCCTGGTCGCCGTGCTGGCGCTGGGCATCACTCCCGCGCATGCGGACACCGTGATCCGCAAGCCGCAACAGCCATCGCCGCAAGCGGCCATGGTGCTGTCCGACGGCGAATCGGGCTGCAACCGCGCGGTGTGAGGCGCGGCAGTACATTTCCCCCCTAACCGGCAGGGCAGGGGGACGGGGGGACGGTTCCAGAGCAACCCGCCCAGGGCACGCACATTGAGTACGAGGTACTCAGGCCATGCCGGCCCCACGCCAGCACGCTGGGTCACATGAAGTCACACATCCTTCGTACAGCAGCCGTCATCGCTCCCCTCCTCGCCCTCGGCGCGACCACCGCCACCCCGGCATCCGCCGCGCCGTCGGCCACGGCCGTCTGGGCCGCGTCGAACGTCCAGCTCGTGAACTGGCAGACCGGCAAGTGCCTGACCATCGCCGGCGGCGTCAGCACCGAGAACAACGTCGAGGCCGTCCAGTACACCTGCGACAGCCACCCCTCCCGCTTCTGGGAAATCCGCGACTATTACGGCTGAGCCCCCACAAAGCCTTCAGCAGGGGAAAACCAGTACAGCGGGCGGGATTACCGTCGCCCTAAGTCGAGAATTTCGACCTCGTGACCGCAATGGCCGCCCCAGCGCAGGGTGGCGGTACGAGAAGAGGGACTCAACCATGCCCAAGTACATGATCCAGGCGACCTACACCGCGGATGGCCTCAAAGGAGTGCTGCGAGATGGCGGCACCGGACGCCGGCAAGCGGTGGAGCGCATGGCGGAAAGCGTCGGCGGGCGGGTCGAGCAGATGTATTTCGCGTTCGGCGAGACGGACACGTATGTGATCGTCGAGCTGCCGAGCAACGCGGCTTCGGCCGCTGTGGGGCTCACGATATCGGCGACCGGGGCGGTGCGAACGAAGACGGCGGTCCTGCTGACGCCAGAGGAGATCGACGATGCCGCGCGGATGGAGGTGGCATACCGGGCTCCTGGCGCCTGACAGATCTGTCCAGGCCGGGGGAGCGGGCACCAACCGGACGGGTCCTAGAGGCCCGTCACCAGCGGAAACGTGGTGACGGGCCGATCCTTGCGGACTCGTTACGGGGGCCACGTCTGGCCGTCTCCACGATGCTTGCTTTTAGCGTGTTTACGCGCGTGAACAACGATACGGCGCACCTGCTGAGACCTGACTTGCTCCGGCGAGGCTGGTGACGATCGTCGCGGCGCGGTGTCGGGCCACGTCGTGCAGGTCCCAGCAGACGGTGGTGAGCGGCGGGACCGCCAGACGTGCCGTGGGAATGTCGTCGGCTCCGACGGCGGCCATGTCGGTGGGGATGGCGAGGCCGTGGTCGTGCAGGCCGGCGAGTACGGCGAGCGCGGTCTCGTCGTTGAAGGCGCAGACACCCGTCACCGCCTGTTCGCGCCATCCGGTGATGGCCTGCGCCGCGCTGGCGATCTCCAGGTGTACGGTCAGCGCCACGGGAGGTTCGAGCTCGGCCTGCAGGCGGCCCAAGTGTCGCATGGGAGAGGCGTCCTCGGGCTCGGAGGGGAGCACGAGATCGGCGCCGGCCCGGTGCAGGGCCTGGACGGTGTCCTGGTCGAAGGAGGAGAAGCCGACGACCACGGAGGCGTCGACTGCAGCGCACACGTCGGGCAGTGACCGGCCGTGTGCCGCCGCGAGATGGGTGACCAGCGTCAGACCGTAGGCCGCCAGCGCGGTGGCCAGCTCTTCGACGGCTGGTGCTCCGCGCCCCAATCCCATAGGGCTTGCAGAACGGGGCCGAGGCGGCGCCCGTCTGCGGTGAGTGTGTAGGAGACCCGGGGCGGCCAGCCAGGCTGACGGTGGCGAGCGAGCACACCGGCTTCCGTCAGGTGCGCCAGCCGATCGGACAGGACCTTGTCCGACAGCGCGGGCAGGGCATGGCGGAGTTCGGTGAAAGTGCGATCTCCTTGCAGGAATTCGCGAATCACCAGGGTTGTCCAGCGGCCGTGCAGAGCCGCGAGGGTGATCTCCACCGGGCAGGAGGGGGTGGGTTCGGTGACGTTGGCGCGAGGGTCGTCGGGCAAGCCTGGCCGACCTGGGTGGCCAACCGTTTGGTGAGTCACGAGGGCGCCTCCTAGCGTTGCCGCGTCTGACTGATTTGTACCTGCTGGAAGGACATGCATCGATGATGCGGCAGCTTGCTGAACGCCCCGAGGACGTGCCCGCGGTGTTCGCCGAGCGGTTCAACACCGGGGATGTGGAGGCGGTGGCGGAAGTCTATGAGAGCGGGGCGGTGTTCGTCCCGGAGGCGGGCTCGCCGCTGACCGGGCGGGAGGCCCATGCCGCCAATGAGCGATTCTTGAGTCTCGGGCTGCCGATCACGGTTCGGCCGCGACACGTCTACACCGCCGGCGACATCGCCTTGCTGATCGTCGACTGGGTCATCGACGGGACGGATCGTGACGGCCGTCCCGTACACATTGAGGGCACCGCCACCGATGTCGCCCGACGCGGGCAAGATGGGCGCTGGCGATACGCCATCGACAACCCTTTCGGCGTGAAACCGGGAACCGGCGGCCAACCGTGATCTGTGAGCCGGGGGAGGCGGCAGTGCGGTCGTTTCCCCCCGCTCAGGTGTCATCGGCGCAGGCCGAGCCGTTGGATGAGGCGTCGGTAGCGTTCGATGTCGGTGTTACGTAGGTACTTCAGCAGTCGCCGACGACGACCGTTGAGCTTCTGCAACCCGTGACGGCTGTGATGGTCCAGCTGATGGATGCGCAGATGCGCGGTGATGTCGCCGATCCGATGGGTCAACAGCGCGATCTGCACTTCAGGGCGAGGAGCTGCAAGCTCGGTCGTTTACGGCCGAGAAGCTGACGTGAACCGGTGTCACCCTCGAAGGTCGCGTACTCCGCGATGATCGCTTTCTTGCGCGCGTCTTCCAGCGCCATGATCTCCTGTTTTCTGGAGGTCGGTCAGCGCGCGCAGGTAGGCCGCCGCAGCGGGGGCCCGAAGTGTCAGGGCCGCCGGGCATGCTCACGCTGACTGGGGTTTTCCCTGCCGCATTGATCAGAGTCGGTAAACATGCTGGCTCTCCTCCCGTACCGCGACACGATCCAGAAAGGCGGTCGGCGTTTCTGCTCGCCGTACCGTCGTGCCGATCCTTGGCCGGTCGACTCGCAAAGCACAACTGGTTTATCCCTGCGATGGTCTGGCCGGTGCCAGATGGGCGCGTTCGCCCTGCGCGCTGAACAGGGTGAGCACCTCCGCGGACTGGCTGTCGGCGCTGCCGATCCAGTGCGGTACGTGGGTGTCGAACTCCGCGGCCTCGCCGACGCCGAGCCGGAACTCCTGCTCGCCGAGCACGAACCTGACGTGTCCGTTGAGGACGTAGAACCACTCGTATCCCTCGTGGGTCCGCAGGTTCATCGTGGGTGCCCGGCCGGCGGGTGGATAGATCACCTTGTACGCCTGTATGCCACCGGCCCGCCTGGTCAGTGGCACCATCACCAGTCCGGATCGTCGCACTGGTCGCAGATGGATACGCGGGTCGCCGGTGGGCGGCGCCGCGACGAGATCATCGAGCGGGACGCCGTGCGCCCGGGCCAGAGGCAGTAGCTGTTCCAGCGTAGGCCGGAGCTTGCCGTTCTCGAGACGGGACAGAGTGCTCGCGGTGAGACCGGTTTCGTCGGCCAGCGCCGCCAGCGTGGTGCTCCGCGCCTTGCGCAGGGCGCGTAGACGCGGCCCGACTCCGGCCAACACGTCTTCTGCGGGGTTGTTCATGCCTCCCGATAATGCGGATCCGCAACTTTTCTTGCAAGCGGGAAGCGGCGGTGGCGATGCTGTCGTACATCACGGGCGCCGAAAGTGCCTATCACGACTGACGAAGGGGCAACCCTTATGGATTCCACCCGAAACCGACAACCCACCGCCGACGCTACGGGCGATCAGGACGCCGAGCTGTTCTGGGAGCGGCACTACCGCACCCGGCGTACCTGGGACGCACGCGTCAACCCGCTGCTCGCCGAGATCGCCGCGCCGCTGCGCCCCGGCGCCGCCCTCGATCTGGGCTGCGGCGCCGGCGGCGACGCCATCTGGCTCGCCCAGCAGGGCTGGCACGTCACCGCCGTGGACATCTCCACCACCGCCGTCGAACGGGTACGGGAACGCGCCCGCGATCTCGGCATCGCGGACCGGGTCGCCACCGAACAGCACGATCTGGCCAGAAGCTTCCCGGCCGGCCAGTTCGATCTCGTCTCCGCCCAGTACTTCCAGACCCCGTTCCCGTTGCTCCGCGGCCAAGTCCTGCGCACCGCCGCACAGGCCCTGCGCCCCGGCGGTCTGCTGCTGATCGTCGACCACGGCTCCACCGCGCCCTGGTCATGGAACCAGGACCCCGACATCCACTACCCCACACCCACCGAGATCGCCGCCGAACTCGATCTCGACCCCGCGCACTGGTCCGTCCTGCGCGCCGACATGCCCCGCCGCCAGGCCACCGGACCCGCAGGTGAGACCGCAACTGTCATCGACAACATCCTGCTCATCCAACGAACCGCCTGAACCACAACCGCCTGAACCACAGTGGAGTGACTCGATGCAGCGATCCAGAACACGGACGAAGGACACCACGCCGCCGCGGACCGGCGCCGACGAGAAGGCCACCCTGCGGGGCTTCCTCGACTATCTGCGGAACGCGATCGCGGACAAGGTCGCGGGCGTGCCGGAACCGCAGGTCCGTACGGCCGCAGTGCCCTCGGGCACCAACCTTCTGGGGCTGGTCAAGCACCTGGCGTTCGTCGAACGGTTCTACTTCCTCGGGGAGGATGCCGGCGACTGGCCCGCGACCATGCGGCCGTCCGCGCAGGACACCGTCGACGGCGTACTCGCCGACTACCGGAAGACCATCGAGCGGGCGAACCAGGTCATCGACGCCTGCCTGGACCTGGCCCTTCCCGCCCCGCGACCCTCGCGCCCAGGGCCGGCGCCATCGATGCGATGGGTCCTGGCGCACATGATCGAGGAGACCGGCCGGCACGCCGGCCACGCCGACATCCTCCGCGAGCAGATCGACGGATCGACCGGCCGCTGACCAGCCGGGCCCTTGCCGAGCGGCTCACGACCGCTGATGACCCGGGGCGGACGTACCAGTCACTCCGGATCTCACGCCGCCACGCGCGCCTACCGGGCAGTTCCTGTCAGCAGAGCCGTCCAGACTCCCCATGCTTCCTTCGTCGACGATCGGGCAGTTTCGTGGATCTGGGGGCCGTCGTCGAGTTGGATAGTGCGGCGGATGAAGGCTTGACCGCCCCCGGCGCACAGTTCGTACACCGTGGCGCGGCAGTCGCATGTCCAGGCGAGCGATCGTGTCCTGTGGATGCGGAGGCCGGAGACGTGCCACTCCAGGCGGACATGGTCGCGCTCCGCCATCGCCACATGCGGACTGATACACCGGTCAGGGGCGATCTCCGGAGGAGTCATGGCCGCATCTTAAGCTGTGAAAGCTATAGCGCGCTATAGCGCGCCGTCCATCGCCATGGCACGCAACAGCTTCCTACCGTTCATGGGTGGTGGAGTTGAAGGCGAATCAGCCCAGGTGGCGGCAAGTCCACGCGATCATCGTGGTGCGCATCCGCACGGGTGAGTACAAGGCCGGCGAGCGCATCCCGTCCCTTATTGCACTCATTGAGGAGTTCGGCATCGCCAACGCCACTGGTCAGAAGGTCATGCGGGCTCTGCGGGCGGACGGCCTGATCCGCACCGAACCCGGCATGGGCAGCTTCGTGACCACCCCAGAGGAGCGTCAGGCGGTCGAAGGCCAGTGATCGGGGGCCCGCAACTGCCGTGTGAGGATGCCCGGGTCAACGGCCTCAGCCGCCGGCGGTGGACAGGAGATCGAGTGTGTGAGTGAGGGCGGCGCGGCCTCTGCGCAGAGCGGCGGCCGGATCGGTCCCGGAGGGGCCCTGCCAGCGCAGATAGACCACGGTAGAACTCCGCCGTACGGACACCGCGACGTGCGTGACAGAGTCCTGACCGGCGGCCAAGGTCTCGATCTCGCCAATCCATGGGCCCCTGGTGAAGGGCTCGACGCGGGGGCGGACATTCTTGAAGACCGCGTCGCGGAAGTCGCAGCTCCTTCCCCCGCTCTTGCCTGGTCCGGCCCAAAGAAGTGGCCGGACGCGCTCCTGCTCGGCGCTCTGCTCATCGGGCAGGAACAGCACGTCCTCGCGGACGGAGACCTCACCGATCAGGCGACGCGTGATGGCGGGCGCGCTGCCGTACACGTTCTCGTTGAAAGCCAGTGAGCAGATCCAGTCATGGTCGGCATCAGTAGGGCTCGACCACGGCGCCATGTCCTCGCCGTACACGGACGGCGGGGGCAGAGCCGCGGCCATCGCTGTTGAGGCCGCGGGGGCGGCGCCGGCCGGTGCGGGGCTGGTGGGAGCACCGCCTACGGCGGCCAGCACGGACGTTGCCACGGCGGCGCCTTGGAGCAGCGGCGGCCGACCCGGTAGGCCGCCCGCCTCGAATTCCCAGTCCCACGACACTTCGGCCAGCAGCGCGCCACGGGCGGCCACGATCGTCGCCCTGGCGCCCGAGTCGCCATACTCCGTCCAGTTCTCCGTGGTGACCAGGGCCTGCATGCCGCGCCATCCCCAGCGGTCGAAATCGGCCACCTCGCTGAGCGCATAGTCAGGGCGATCATCGCACTGCTCGGTGCCGCGCCGGGCTGCCGCGACCAAGCGGGTCGCCTGCGTGGGCGAGGTGATCCAGAACCGTACCTCCAACGGCCTTGCCACCTCCCCAGCGCGCAATTGCGCGGTGTAGCCGGGCACGCCCTCGGGTGGCAGCCGTGCCTCGACGCCCTGTCCCTGTCCCGGCCAGCACCAGTGCAACAAAGGGGTGTTCAAGCTCAGTGCGTAGGGCGCGTAGGTGACGCCGATGTCCTCCAGGCCGCGGTCGACGTCATCGTTCGCGCGGCCCCGCAGTCGCTCAGCGATCTCCTCGACGGAGGCCGCCGCGTCCTTGGGCATCGGCAGCGCGGGCATAGCCAGCTGATCGAGACCACCGAGAGTGAACAATAGGGTGACGGCTGCGGCGGCGACGCGCAGCCCACGAGCCCTGGCAAGATCCACAACGAATACGACGCCGTGCACATGATCAAGGTTCACCTGGTCCGCAAGCGTTCTCAGCGGTCGTCGCATGGGATGCGGAATCTCGGAAGCCCGGATGATCCTGCTGCGTTGGATCGGTTTCCCGACCCCCACTGTGAAGCAGCTGATCCACTACCAGTCACCCCCTAAAGCTGGGTTTCACGCACCGCTTTAGGCCAAGGGCGTGAAGTTAAGGGCTGGTTGATTCTGTCAATAGCGATCCCGGGCATGGTCCGGGATCGCAGGACACGGCGGACCAGCATGGGCTTGGCTCCGCGCTCACCGTCTCGGCGTCGCAGCTACCTCGAGGTAGGCCGTGGCCGGAATATGGGTGGCGAATCTGCCGAGTAGTTCGAGATCATCCGGCCATGTCGGATGATGCTTCAGGACAGTACCGAGTAGGCGAGACGGCTCTGCTGGCCGTGGTGCGGGAAGCCGAGCCATTGGTCGGGAGCTGGCGGCGGCGTCTTGATTCCTCCGCGAACGCGGGGATTCCCGCGCACGTGACGGTGCTTGTTCCCTTCCTCGACATCGATCGCATCGGGCCCGCGGTCATCGACGATTTGACCGCGCTGATCGGCGCGCACAGCCCGTTCGCCGTCCGCTTCGACGAGTGCCGGCGTTTCCCTGGCGTGCTCTACCTCGCGCCGACGCCCGAGCAGCCGTTCCGTGCCCTGACCGAGGCCGTCGCGGCGCGATGGCCCGAAGCGCCACCGTACGGCGGACAGTTCGCGGAGGTCATCCCGCACCTGACGGTCGCCCACGGCCAGCAGGACCAGGTGTTCCACGAGGTGGAAGCCGCGATCACCCCACGATTGCCGGTCACTGCCCACGTGTCGTCGGTCAGCCTGTTCGTCAGCGACGGCCACCGCTGGCACCAACACGCCGAGTTCCCGTTGCTCGGATGATCGTCATTCTCCGGTGACCTGGCTGCGCTCGATGAGCTCCAGCACCGCGTCCCTGGTTTCGCGGAAGACGGCGACGGTGTCGGCGGCGGCCGCGGTGATGGCCGGTTCGCCCGGAGCGACCGGCGGTTCGAGCAGCTGGGCCACGGTGTCGGCGAGGATCTCGTAAGGGTCGTCGACGCCGAGCGTGGCCGTCGCCGGGTCGGACATGGCCATGCCGAATCCGGTGAGCACGGCGTGCACGGTGTACGCCTGGTCAGGCCAGGGGCGGTCATGGCGGAGGAGGCCGTAGCGGTGGAGGATCGGCATGACCGCGTTGCACAGCGCGCTGGGCCTGGTGCGGGCGAACAACTCGCGGTCGCCGGCCTGCTGGGTGAGCAGCCGCAGCAGGTCGGGGTCGCCGCCGTAGAGGCGACCCGCCAGCGGGAGTCTCTCCGCCGTGCGGATCAGCAGCGGGGCCAGGCGGCGCGGCTGCACCACGGCGGGGTCGGCGGTGATGCGGGCGATGATCTCGTCCACGAGGGTCAGCAGTTCGCGGGCGAACAGCCCGAGGATGAGGTCCTCCTTGGCCGGCCAGTAAAGGTAGACGGTGCCCTTGCCGACGCCGGCCGTACGGGCGATCTCGCTGACCGTGACCTTGCGTACGCCGTGGTCGAGCACCAACTCGCGCGCGCTGTCCAGGATGCGGGCGGCTTTGCGCGATTGGTGCTCGATCAGCTGGCTCACCGGAGTCGTCCTCTTCCATGGCTCGTCACACGGCGGCGACGTCGAACTCTTTGTTCGTGAAGTCTGGGCCCTTCATTATTCTGCCCATGGCCTGCCCGAGGCCCGGCCGGTTCATCAGGCGGAGCATCACGGTGCGCATGATCTGCTCCCTGCGGTCGTGCGGGGTGAAGATCCTGCGCATGATGAACGCGCGATCCTCGCCGCCGCACGCGAGCTCGCCCTGCGGTCGGGCGTACGCACGGTAAGCCTGTGCGCCGTGGCGGCGGCCGTCGGGCTGGCGAAGTCCAATGTGGTGCGCTATTTCGGCACGCGCGAGGAGATCTATCTCGAACTCGCCGGTGCCCAGAAGTCGCTAGGCGCTTCTGGGCGCCCAGGAGTTACCAGGCGCCCAGAAGTCATAAAGCGGTCAGATCTCTTCGACGCTGCTCGGCTCACGCCGGGACAGATCGATGCCGAGCTCTTCCGCGGCGCGGAAGACGTCCTCGTCGGTGTCACGCATCTCGATGGACATGCC